>CAYYWG010000039.1:0-4655 GCA_964475335.1 uncultured bacterium | reverse complement strand
ATATTCCCGAACCCGATGAGCTGACTCAGCAAGAAATTTTGGTCCAAAAAACGGAGTGCGATCGCGCCAGTGCCTTGCTCATCGTCCGCCTGGTTCGTGCTTTTCGGCGCAAAACGGGAGCCGCAACAACCTCTGGGCTGCGGTCATGCCTCATGTTGGCCAAAATCTGCCAAGAACATGAATTAGGCGTAGCTCCCAACAATCCTGAATTCCGAGATGTCTGCGCCGACATTCTCCTCTCACGGGCGGGGTTATCCCTCGAAGCCGCGACCAAAGCCCTCTGGGAAGTCTTAAACGAGTTTGTCGCAACAGGTATTGAAGACATTCCTGTCCTGGCACCAGAACCAAAGCCGTTGGATAGCGCGATCGCCCACCCATCCATCATCCCACCCCCGCCGGAGCCAACCTTCCAACCCAGCGCCGATGAAATCGCGCAAACATTGGAAGCTTTGGAAGCAGATGCTAAAACCACTCGCGCCAAGAAACCTCGCAAACCCCCAACCTCCCAGCCCATCGCAACCGAAGATACATGGGAACAAGAGATTTTGACCTTCTTGCGAGAAAATGGTAGTTCCAAACTGACTGAAATTGAAAAAGCGTTAAAGCTCGATCGCTTCCGTACCGTCGATACCCTCCGTGCCCTCATGGAACAAGGCAAAGTCGCTCAGCGCTACCGCCTCTACGTTTTGCAGGAGGATGAAGCCTAATGGCAACCCCAACCAGTTTTAACAACACCGCCAGACCGATCCTCACCCAAGACTCGGCCCGTGCCATCACCACCTCCACCCAAGGCTCAACCCTCGCTGACGTGCTCGAGCGGGTACTCGACAAAGGCATCGTCATTGCTGGCGATATCTCCGTTTCCGTTGCCAATACCGAGTTACTTAATATCCGCATTCGGCTTTTGGTCGCCTCCGTTGATAAAGCCCGCGAAATCGGCATTAACTGGTGGGAAAACAATCCCCATTTCAGTTCCCAAACCCAAAATCTCCTCGAAGCCAACCGCCAATTGCAGGCCCGCATCGAAAGTTTGGAAGCCGAACTCAAAGCCCAGCGATCGCTCCCACCCCCACCAGACCTATCCCTAGAGACCTTAGCCAACGGGTTTTAAGTATTTAACTTTGGGTGGATAACTGACAGTGATTTGGATGCGCCTTAGGAAAAGCCATCAAGTCACTGTCATTTCTTATGCAAGCCTTCCTCCGTTCTTACTCCTCATCCCCTCCCAATTTCGACTTTCGCCCAAGATTAAGCAGTCAGGGTTGGATAAATCCCCCACAATAAAGATAGGAACCATCCCATAGCCTTTCAGCGCACGACCCGTGACCTCATTTGACCCGTCAGTTCCGGCCATCACCCCCAAGCCCAAAACCAGCAACGAAGCGGGTCTTGCCCCCCTCCTCCTCACCGTTGTGGAACTGGTACGCCAACTGATGGAAGCCCAAATCATCCGCCGCATGGAAGACGGTGAACTCAGTGATGCAGAGCTTGATCGCGCTGCCGAAAGCCTCCGCAAATTGGAAGAACAAGTGGTGCAAATGTGTGACTTGTTCGAAATAGACCCCAAAGATTTAAATATTGACCTGGGTGAAGTGGGCACCCTCCTCCCCAAAAACAGCAGCTACTACCCTGGGGAACACTCATCCAGTCCCACAATCTTGGAACTCCTCGATCGCCTCCTCAATACAGGAGTTGTGTTGCAAGGTGACGTGGATCTTGGTCTTGCCAATCTTGACCTCATCCACGCCAAACTCCAACTGGTACTCACCGCCAAACCCCTGTAAGCCCGCGCATCCTTCCTCTTGCGCCCCCCAGAAGTTCCCCCCGCTCTATATAATGAGCCAGAGCATCTTTTGTGTCGCCCGACATCTTAATTGAACCAAACTAGAACCGAATCTATGACTCGACGCATCTCTGATATCCTTCGCAATGGCCAACCTGGTGAAACTGTCACTGTTCAAGGTTGGGTGCGGACAAAGCGAGAGCAAAAGGAATTTAGCTTTGTCGAAGTCAACGATGGCTCATCCATGGCCGGGTTACAAACCGTCGTCAATCAGGCTGTGCCAAACTACGGGGATACCCTCAAGCGCATTAGCACCGGAGCCTCCGTCGAAGTTTCCGGCACCCTCGTCGAGTCCCCCGCCAAAGGCCAACGGCTCGAACTCCAAGCCACAGCGATCGCGGTCTTTGGAGAAGCCGACCCCGAAATCTATCCCTTACAAAAAAAACGGCACTCGTTTGAGTTCCTGCGGACAATCGCCCATCTCCGCGCACGCACCAACACCCTCAGTGCCGTCTTCCGCGTTCGCAATGCCGCTGCTGCCGCCATCCACCAATTCTTTCAAGAACGCGACTTTCTCTGGATTCACACCCCCATCCTCAGCGCCAGCGACTGCGAAGGGGCCGGAGAAATGTTCACCGTCACTAACTTTGATCTCACTAAACTGCCACGCACTGCCGACCAGCAAAGCATTGACTTCAGTCAAGACTTTTTCGGCAAGCAAGCCTTTCTCACCGTCAGCGGCCAACTCGAAGCCGAAATCATGGCAATGGCCTTCTCCAACGTCTACACCTTTGGGCCAACCTTCCGCGCCGAGAATTCCAACACCTCTCGCCACCTCGCTGAATTTTGGATGGTAGAACCCGAAATGGCCTTTTGCGACCTAGAAGGGGATATGGAACTGGCCGAAGCCTTCTTGAAACACGTCTTCAAATCAGTGCTATCAACCTGCCCCGAAGACATGGAATTTTTCAATCAACGGATTGATCAGTCGGTCTTAGAAACCGCAGATAACATCATCAACAACGAATTTGCCAGAATCACCTACACCGATGCGATCGCCATCCTAGAAAAATCAGCAACGACCTTTGAGTACCCCGTTGAATGGGGCCTCGATCTGCAATCCGAACACGAGCGTTACCTCGCAGAAGAATACTTCAAAAAACCGACCATTGTTACCGACTATCCCGCTCATATCAAAGCGTTCTACATGCGGCTCAATGACGACAACAAAACCGTCCGAGCAATGGATATTCTTGCCCCCAAAATTGGTGAAATTATCGGCGGTTCTCAACGCGAAGAACGCCTAGAAACGTTAGAAGCTAGAATGCAAGCCGTTGAGCTTGATCCATCTGCCTACTGGTGGTATCTTGACCTTCGCCGTTACGGCACTGTCCCCCATGCAGGCTTTGGACTAGGTTTTGAACGCCTTATTCAGTTAATCACCGGAATGAGCAACATCCGAGACGTCATTCCATTTCCCCGCGCCCCACAGGCGATCGATTTTTAAGGCTAGTGGTGTGTCACAGCTTGATTTTAGGGTAGACAGAAGTGAGCTTATATCGGGCATCATCGATCTTCATTTGCCAATCAACACCCCGTTGAGTGCTGTTAATATCGCTTGCCCAAGCTGCCGTTGCCTGACGCAAAGTTTCAATGTCGCCAAAGCGTTCATCCGCACCACATTGACGAGTCAGCGAACTTAATTCATTCTCGGCAATGTTGAGCCAGCTTCCATGCTTAGGGGTGTAACAAAATTCGATGCGCTGCACTAATTGACGCGCTCGCTCAGGCTCAAAGACTTCATAGAATGCCCCCTTGGTATGAGTGTTGAGTTGGTCACATACCAGCATCACCTTTTCACAATCCCTGTAACGCCCCTCCAGCAAGTGGGCGATCTCAGTTGCCCAATCAGCTTTTGTTCGTCTCTTACGGACGCTCACCTCCCGCCAACCGGCCAAAGGTTCAGTCAACATAAAAATGCTGGCAGTTCCCGCACGCTCATACTCGTAATCGACTCGTTTGGGGTGTTTGGCTGTTGCTGCAATCGGTGTACGAACAGCCCGTTGCAACTGCACGGGCTGTTCATCCATACAGAGGACTGGACGATTTGGGTTGTAGGGCTGAGCGTAGGTATCCAGTACCGCCTCCATGTCTGCTACAAACTGGGCATCTTGGGTTGGCGGAATGACCCAATACTGGATTTTGCAATTGGTCATACCATTTTTTTAAGAGTACGCCGCAGAGTTTCATGGCTGAGCCTATCAACAATTCCCAGTTCGACAACCTTTCGGGACAACAACCGCAGTGACCAGTTGGCAAATCCTTTAGGCGGTGGCCCCAAACGCATCGCAATGATGTGGGCTTCCTGTTCCCCATCTAGCACTTTTGAGGTCGGAGGGTTCAAGCGAGGAGCACCGTTGAGCGTATACTCAAAGCCCTTCTCGACCAACCGTTGCCGAATATTTTCCACCGTTTTGGTCCGACAATCGAAGGCTTCGGCAATGCGTTCATCCGTCCAGTTTGCTCCCTCAATATCTGCTTTTAGCAGAATCTGAGCACGTCTGACTTTTTGGCTACTGCCCTTCAACTTTTTTATCACCTCCCGGAGTTGGCGGCGTTCATCTTCGCTGAGCCGGACAATGTACTTCTTCTGCATAAAGTGACCTCGTACTTTATACAACTTCGCTGATTTGGACAAACTTGCCAACCCTAATTCCTAGATGTGACGCAGCACTAGGGTCTTTCCGAATAACCGTATATCAAGGGGAGAGGAAGTATCCAGGTGTTCTTTGCATCTTCTACCTTCTTTCCCTCGTATATCAATAGCCCCCAATCCTGTCCGGATACAGACAACTCCCCAGGCCCAGAATGG
>CAYYWG010000038.1:0-8014 GCA_964475335.1 uncultured bacterium | reverse complement strand
GGGTAGAGTCGCTGCGGTTTCAGCTTGGCTCTCAAGATAGGCCGCGATCGCGCGATCGTAGGCTCCCGTATGCTGGAACGCGGCTAGCGCGGCTGCCTGCCGAAACTGCAAAGAGACTTCCCCGTCAGATTGCTGCAATTCCGCTAAATAGGCATCGTACTGGTTGGGGTTGCACAGCACCGTCAAGTGGGCAAAGTTTTTGGCCGACGCCCGCAACATCGCAGGGCCACCAATATCGATTTGCTCGATCGCCTCCGCCAGAGTGACATCGGGTTTCGCGATCGTCTGCTCAAACGGGTAAAGGTTGACAACCACAAGATCGATGGGGCGAATGCTCTGGGCTTCCAGGTCGGCCACATCTTGCGCCACATCCCGCCGTGCCAAAATGCCACCATGAATCCGCGGATGCAAGGTTTTGACCCGTCCACCCAAAATTTCGGGCGACCCCGTGTAATCAGACACTTTGGTCACAGGCAGGCCCGCCGCTTTCAGTGTCGTTGCGGTTCCACCGCTGCTGATCAAATCAAACCCAAAAGTCTCAACGAGCTGACGGGCAAACTCTACCAAGCCTGATTTGTCTGAAACACTCAGCAATGCCAACCGTGCCATAACGCGATCGCTCCCAATAGTCCTCAATTAGTTTACAAGAGGACGTTCCATTGACAACGGCAGATTCACAGAGTTGCAGCGCGTTAGCGATCTGCTTCCATTTGCCGCCGAATTTGATCCCGTGCCGATCGCAAAATCGTTTTGAGCGCCGCCTTCTGTTGCTCATCCAATTTCAACGTCGAAAAAATCTGGCGAATATTGTCTGTTTTGCGCTGGGTTTCCACCCGATCCAGCTTTTGCGGATCCAGCCCATTCGACAGCATCATTTCCATCTGGTCAAGAGCCAGTTCGCCGATCGCCCCGATCGCCTGCCGCTGCTGACTGTTGAGCTTAAACCGCTCCCCCAACTCCGTCAATTCCGATGACGTTGCCGGTGCAGATGGTTCCTGAGCGCGGGTAGGGTGGGCCGGTAGCATCACTAACCCCAGCGCGATCGCGCCAGCAGCAAAGCCCCCCGGTTGAAGCATCGAGCCTTTCATAAGTCGTTTCGCAACCCGTAATTTTTTGAACACAACTGAGTCAATTAAGCGCACGGAGCGCATTGAAAACACCCGATTGCAGATCTTCAGATTCTTTTTATCGCAAAAAGTTCCCCTTTGCAGCACGCTCCATTGCCCAAACACCCAAACCCCGTCCCAGCCTCCCTTTTCCCACCATACCGCACCACCGCAAAGAACCAAACCCCTGGGCCACGGACAAAACACCGGAAACCGTTTCTGGCGCTGAGTTGTGCCTTGATCAACACTAACCAACCCCATCCTTATTATCCGTCCATCAGGCCAAACACTGTAGAATCAACAGGGGTTCATGCAATGTGGGAGTAGTCAGTGCTAGAAGCGATCACCATTCCACCAGCCAATAGCCAACCGCCACAAGGCATTGTGGTCTTGCTACACGGCTGGGGGGCTAACTATCACGACCTGGTCGATTTAGCCGAATATATGGATTTGAGCGCTTATCAAGTGGTGTTTCCCAATGCGCCTCTGGCCCACCCATTTAATCCCGTTGGGCGCATGTGGTACGCCTTTCCCGAAGAGTATCGGTTTATGGGCACCCCAGAATTTGGCGATCGCCCCGACTTAAGCACGAGCCGCCAACACCTCCTGGCCCTCCTGACTGAGCAATCGCAAACCACAGGCATCCCTTTCTCCAAAATCGTGTTGGGTGGGTTCTCCCAAGGCGGCGCAATGACCCTGGATGTAGGCGTTCGTTTACCCCTAGCTGGCCTCATGGTGCTGAGTGGGTATTTGCATTCCCCCTTGCAACCCCAACAAGAGACCGTTCCGCCAACCCTCGTCATCCACGGCACCCAAGATGCAGTCGTACCCATCCAATCGGCATGGCAAGTGCGCGAAACCCTGCAACCCCTAACCCACCAATTGCAATACGAAGAATATCCAATGGGGCACGAAATCCGCCCAGCCGTACTGGATAAGATACAAACTTTCGTTAAAGACATCCTCCCAGCGCATTAATCTGCCGTAAACACTGACCTCATCCGTCGCTAAATCCCATAAAATAGACGTAAGCGGGAATGTGAACAAGCTAGATCAGTTGACTGTCACTCAGGATTCGCTCGCAACTGTTGTCTTCATCGCTCAATCCTTGCTCCGCCGGGGGCCGCAGTTCACCAGCAAACAACGGGGGATGGTAGCGGTAGGTTGAGTGCAGAGTTGAGCTGACAGCGATGGCCGTGTTATCGGTTCGTAGCTGTTGGTCAATCGTGGCAAGTTAATTCAATCGTGATTCACAGATCTAGCTTGGACGGGTTCTCAGTCGCGCATCAGGCAGGGGGAAGACGGTGATGAGCACATTACATCTCGAAAAAGAAAGAGTTTCCGCACTCACAGCCGAAGAAGTTGATCGGCTAGCGGCACGGCTTGAACAGGATGATTATGCCAACGCCTTTGAAGGGTTAGAAGACTGGCATTTGCTGCGGGCGATCGCGTTCCAACGGCCTGAACTGGCTGAACCCTATCTCCATCTACTGGATTTAGAAGCCTACGACGAAGCCTAGCGATCGAGCCTTCATGCGCCCACCAGCCTAGGCCAAATCTCTCAACCTAGATGAGCAATTCCGTGGATCTTGCGCCGTTTGCGGTGAGTTTTCGCTGAGTTCGCCCAAAGGACTTGTATACTACATGTCCATTAGACGCGCACCTCACCGCTATGACTCTGACCATCTACCCAGTCCAGGCCAGCATTTGTGACAAAGCCAAACAACGCTTACAGATGCACCGAACTGATTGCAGTTTGTCTGCGCCTTGGGATGCAGCGCTGTTTCAAGAAGTCGCCACAAACCTTTTTAAGTCAGCCCAGTGGGATGTGTTATCCCAACCCTGTGCCACGCCGGAAGCCGCTGCCGCACTGGAAGATTTAGCCTCTTTATCCTTAGCCATGATTTACCTGCGGATTACCCAAAAACGCCGCAATCCAGCGATCCAATCCCTCAATGCTCTACTGTAAAGCCTCTCTCGTCAGCGCCTCACAGGGGTGGCCCCATCGCAGTTCAATGCATTTAGAACAGGAACCCAGCACCGCCTTAACCGATGACGCTTGCGATCGCTGGCGGGGGTAAGCGCCCTATTGCCCCGTGAGATGTTTGTGTGGAACATAATGCAACAGTGACAAGTCGCTTGGCTTATGCGATTGAAGGAACCTATGAATCATGCTGTTGCCCCCATAACGGGATGTTTGCTGGTATTGGCCAGTTTAAGCGGAGCGGCTTGGCCCGCGATCGCCCAAACAACCCCGCCCCCTCGCATCGCCCAGGCGGGGGGGCTATGTCCGGCGCAAGTATCCAGCCGCCTCTCAAATATTGTCAAACGCAACGCTGGTGTCTCTTGGAGCATTTTGGCCCAAACCCAGGGCGCTCCTGGCGATCGCGTCAATCTCTATAACTGGAATGCCCAAACCCAACTGATCCCCGCTTCCAACAACAAACTGTTAACCACCGCAGCGGCATTGCAAGCCCTGGGGCCTCAGTACCGCATGAAAACGACCGTGACAGCCAGCAATTCAGGGAGCAATCTCACCACGTTGCGGATTATTGGTCAGGGCGACCCCACCCTCAAAACTATTCACCTCAACACGTTGGCCCAGCAAGTTCGGCAACGGGGGGTACAACAGGTCAACCTACTCATTGGGGATGACACTTATTTTCGTGGCGCAGACTTTCACCCGTCTTGGGATCCAGACGACACCGTAGCGGGTTATGGGGCACCGGTGAATAGCCTCATGCTCAACCAGAACGCGATCGGCCTGACCTTAATTCCTCAACGCCAAGGCCAACCCCTACGCATTCAGTGGGACGACCCAACCGATGCCCAGGATTGGCGACTGAATAATCAATCGGTGACGGTTTCCCCCAGCGGTAGCGAGTATGTGGACGTGTATCGCGATCGCACGGGCCGCGTCATTTATGTCAAAGGACAACTTAGAGCAGGCGCAGCCCCTGAATTTGCCGCTGCATCAATTGCCAATCCCGGCAATTATTTAATTCAAAAATTTCGGAATGCCTTGACCGCAGCTCAAATTAATGTGGCCAAGACCACTGTTGTCAAAACCTCCCCCGCCCCGCCCGGAGAAATTGAACTGGCATCCTGGCAATCGCCCCCCCTCACAGACCTGCTCAAAGAAACGAACCAGGAAAGTAACAACGTCTTTGCCGAAACCTTATTTAAATCCGTGGGCAAAGCCCAAAACCCTAGCAATACCGATGCTTTTGCCAGTGGGGGCACCGCAGTTAAGTCAGTGCTGGCCCCACTCGGGATCAATCCGAATCGCTATAGCATGGCCGATGGCTCGGGGTTATCGCGCCGCAATCGTGCCAGTGCCGAAGCCTTTGTGCAAACCTTACAAGGAATGGCCCAAAGTCCAAACGCCCAAGCTTTTCGGAATTCTTTGGCGATCGCGGGCACCAGTGGCACCCTCAAAAGTCGCTTTCGCAATACTGGCGTTCAAGGTCGCTTTGCTGGTAAGACCGGCACCTTGACTGGGGCCACGTCCTTGTCTGGCTACCTAACACCACCAAACTATGCACCCGTGGTCGTTAGTATTCTAGCGAACTATTCCGGGGCCTCAGTAACCACTGTACGTTCGGCGATGGATGAGATGGTGTTAACCCTGGCCCAGTTACGGCAGTGCCCTTAATTGGTCAGTGCTCCACCGCGATCGCTCCCCACCAAGCTTTATATAATTGCAATCTTTTTTTGGGCGGGATTACTCTACAGTAGTCCTACTTAGGTCAAGCTGTCCAACTAGCCTGGATAGGCTGGGGATAGCCGCTTTGCCTAGGCCACTGAAGCATTCGTCGAGAGTGTCATCAACGCTATGATTCAACACTGTCAATCCAACTGTTGCAGGCAGGGGGGCCGAGGATGGATACCAGCCTAATATTGTCGAATATCCTCAATCCACCAATTTTGTTTTTCTTTTTGGGGATGTTGGCGATTTTTGTGAAGTCAGATTTAGAAGTACCACCGCCCATTCCCAAACTGTTTTCGCTGTATCTGCTCTTTGCAATTGGTTTCAAAGGCGGGGTGGAATTGGTCAAAAGTGGAATTGGGTCAGAAGTAATTTTGACCATGCTAGCAGCGATGGCGATGGCCTGCGCCGTTCCCATCTACACCTTCTTTATTCTCAAAATTAAGCTCGACCCATACAATGCAGCCGCGATCGCCGCCACCTACGGTTCGATCAGCGCTGTCACCTTCATCACAGGCAGCTCGTTCTTAGAGCAACTGGGCATCAGCTTTGATGGCTACATGGTAGCGGCCCTAGCCCTCATGGAGTCGCCGGCCATTATCGTCGGCCTGATTTTGGTGAATTTGTTTACCGCAGATCAAGATGAAGAAAGAGACTTTTCTTGGCCAGAAGTCTTGCAAGAAGCATTTTTGAATGGTTCGGTCTTCTTGCTGGTGGGTAGCTTAATCATCGGCGCGCTCACAGGAGAACACGGCTGGAAAGTATTGTCGCCCTTTACCCAAGATATGTTTTACGGGGTACTCGCCTTTTTCTTACTCGATATGGGCTTGGTCGCCGCCAAACGAATCAAAGATTTGGAAAAAACTGGGGCTTTTCTCATTTCCTTCGCAATCCTAGTCCCTATTCTCAATGCCAGTATTGGGCTCGCGTTGGCTTGGGCGATCGGCATGGGGCAAGGGAATGCCCTCCTCTTTTCCCTCCTTTGTGCCAGTGCTTCTTATATCGCAGTCCCAGCAGCAATGCGCCTCACGGTTCCAGAAGCAAATCCAAGTTTGTATATCTCAACCGCCTTAGCCGTTACTTTTCCGTTCAACATCATTGTGGGGATTCCGCTGTATCTATATGGCATTAACTTACTCTGGAGCTAAATCATGCACGAAGTTAAACGAGTGGAGATCATTTCTGATTCAGTCGAACTAGGAAAAATCATCGATGGGTTGGAAAAGGCAGGAGTTTCCAGCTATACCGTGATTCGGAACGTGGCTGGAAAGGGCGTGCGGGGAACCGTCTTTGATGATTCAGCCGTCACGATGTTGGACAATGCCTATGTCATTGCGTTCTGCAATCCCGATATCGTGAAACCTGTGATTGAAGTGATCCGCCCAATTCTCAACAAGTTCGGTGGCTCTTGTTGGATTTCTGACGCGCTAGAAATTCGTTCAGTCCGTTGCATCTCGTCGTTTTGAGGCTTGGAATTATGCCATTTCACTCACAGTTCAGTCGGCGCGACTATCTTCGAGGGTTTGGGGCGATCGCGATCGGTGCAACCCTTAGTCAAACCCCCCTCAAATCAGCATGGGCCAACGTTTCACCGCCCACTCAAGCAACGGCTGTATCTCCCGATGAAGCCTTAGCAGCGTTACTCGAAGGGAACCAACGGTTCATTCAACAACAAGGGCAACATCCCCACCAAACAGCAGAGCGCTTATTAGAAGTTGCCCAAGCCCAAGCGCCCTTTGCCACTATCCTGAGTTGCGCCGACTCACGGGTACCGGCTGAAATCTTGTTCGATCAAGGCATTGGCGATTTGTTTGATATCCGGGTTGCAGGCAACATTGTCACCCCAGCCGTCCTCGGCAGTCTGGAATATGCAGCGATGATGCTAGAGTGTCCATTAATTATGGTGATGGGCCACGAACGATGTGGAGCCGTAACAGCAGCCGTTCAGGGTGGCAATTTTCCTGGGCACATTAGCAGCTTTGTCTCAGCAATCTCGCCCGCCATCACCAAAAGTAAAGCAGCTATCGACGATCCCATTGAAGCATCTGTCGTCGCAAACGTACGCTACCAAGTAGAACAAATTACGGCACTGTCCCCCTTACTGGCCCAGCGCATCCAAAATAATCAACTTAAAGTCGTTGGCAGTCGCTATGACCTGGATACAGGTAAAATCCTATTGGTCTAAACGAAGAGTTCACATCCATACAAGGCCGAAAGCTCCGGAAGAGCGTGGCGATCGCCCCCGGAGCCTCCCTTTTAGAATCAACTCACATTAACCTGGGAACTGAGCTTATAAGCTCAAAAAATTATCCCAGCAGTCACAATGTTTGAACACCTAGTACACAATGGCTCAAGGTTGTTCGCCACCAACCCCAATCCCACTACCGTAGATATCTGCCCCGGCAAAAGTAACATCAGTTAAAGTCGCACCAAAAGTGTGCGCATTGATCATCCGGGCCTCAGTAAGGTTTAGCCCCGTCAAATTAGCGTTATCAAAAATAGCATTCGTGGCAAAAGATTTCGCCATGTTTGCGTCCTTTAAATTTGCTCCTGTAAAGTCAGCGCCCTCAACATTCGCGCCTGTCAAATCCGCCCCTTGCAGATTAGCATTCCGCAAGTCCGCTCCGATTAAATGGGCCTCACGTAAATTCGCACCAGATAAATTGCAACCATAACACGCCCGCGTCTCTAGCAATTGCTTTACATGAGCTGGATCCTCTGCCTTCGCTATAAACGGGGTTGCCATCATAGCCAATAGAGCAATAGTAGAAATCATCACAGTCTTCATGATCGCCTCCTCCAGTGCAGGGTCGTCAGTAAGCTACTACACAGATTTCTCAAGGATCTACGGAACACATAAGCAAACTGGACCAACTAAAAGAGTGTAGTAAGCAGACACAAACACATCGGTTACACAGCAGAATATTCTCGTGCAAGCATCAACCTTAGTGTTCTCTATCTTCTTCTAGTGTTGCACTATCTTCCTTTTTTTTCTTCATTCACCTGGATGAAGCCACACAACTTCACGTACACCAATTGGTAGAGAAGACAAGACTAATCAGCTAACCGCCTAGTTAACAAAAACCGTTTAAAGTAAAGCTCAGCTATATACTCTGGATTTCGTATACACCACTAGCTAACGCCTATCAATAGCCCCCAATCCTGTCCGGATACAGACAACTCCCCAGGCCCAGAATGG
>CAYYWG010000037.1:0-9003 GCA_964475335.1 uncultured bacterium | reverse complement strand
CGACTCCGGTAGCTTTGACTGCACCTGCCATCAATGGCTAGTCTCGTCTCGTCTAGGGCTTGACTGAATCAGCGCCCCCCAATGGGGGGCGCTTTTTGCTGTTTGGGGCTTGTGCAGTCTGGAACGATCGCGATCGCGCCCTATCGTTCGTGAGGGGGGATAGGGGCTAGCCGTATTGAATTTTATGACTGGGTTCATTACATTTTGCGGACGCTTAGAATTTTTTCCGAATAAAGTAGAAAATATTCTTCGTCATCCATAACTGCGCCTATGCGTGCTGTCTTTGCGATCGCTCTGGGTTTGTTGGGGCATCTGGCAACGGTTCCAGTCCTTGCTCAAATCGTTCCCGATACAACTCTGCCTGTGAATTCCAGGGTGGTTCCTGGCTGCATGGATTGTCTGATTGAGGGCGGCACCGAACGCGGCGTTAACTTGTATCACAGCTTTCGCGAATTTTCGATTCCCACTAATGGCTCTGCCTGGTTCAACAACGGCGCGCAGATTCAAAATATTTTTACCCGAGTCACTGGTGCTTCACCCTCAAATATTGATGGTTTGCTTCGTACGAATGGCAATGCAAACCTCTTTTTCCTAAATCCCAATGGCATTCTGTTTGGCCCTAATGCACGGCTTCAGATTGGAGGATCTTTGGTAGCCAGCACCGCAAATCGGTTTCAGTTTTCAGATGGCAGCGAGTTTAGTGCTACGAACCCCCAGGCTCCACCGCTCCTGAGTATTAACATTGCACCCGGCTTGCAAACAGGCACGATTCAGCCAGGGAGTGCGATCGCGAATCAGGGTCACTTAACCGTCGGACAAGACTTAATTCTGGAAGCCGATTGCCTTGACTTACAAGGGCAGCTCGTTGCGGGCCGCGATTTAACATTACACGGTCACAACACGGTTCAAATTCGGGACTCGGCGCTCGTCCCGTTTGTTGCCCAGGCAACAGGTAACTTCACCATTCAGGGCAATCAAAGTGTGGACATTTTTGCCTTGAATCATCCTGTCAGTGGGCTGTGGGCCGGGGGGAACTTGGTGCTGCGATCGCAGCATCCCATTGTGGGTGACGCCCACTACAACGCCTTGGGCAACATCAGCTTTGAACAACTCAATGGACAACCGGGGATTCTCTTCAGTCCCAATGACCCGGTGATTCGTTCCCTGGGGGATGTGGTGTTGGGCGGATACACAGGTAGCTCATTGCATATCTTTGCTGGGGGCAGTGTCGAGATTTTGGGCACAGTTGATATTACTGGGGCTGACCCGATCAATGGCGTGGTTGAAACCGTGACCCTCTCCAATGGCACCACGGTCAATATCAATGGTCAAACAACGCCAACCCTGGATGTTCGGGCAGGGCTAGAGCCAGCCGCCGTTGGGATTCCGGGTCTTACCGGGACAGGGACTTTTGTTGCGCCAGCCGGGATTACAGCGGTTCCGAGCAGTGCTGATATTGTCATTGACACAATTTTTACCCCTGTCGATGTCGAGGGGTTTGTTTTTCTCAGCAACCAGTATCGCCCGAACCCCAACTTGAGTGGTGACATTGTGGTGGATACAATCGATGCCTCAATTTTGACGGGGGCGGCCAATGGCAGTGCCGTGGTGATGGACTCGCGTGGCCTCCTGGGGGTGACTGGCACGGTCACGTCATCTGCTGTTTTGGGGAACGGTGGCAACATTACGATGCTGTCGCAAGGAGATTTGATCATTGCGACAGGGGCGGAAGTGCGTTCCCGTGGGGCTTTGGGGGGGACGATCGCCCTTGCTAGTCAAGCCACGCTGGGTGTTTTGGGCGCGAATATTTATAACGATAGTTTTGGGAATTTACCAGGAGCCACCGGGGGCAATATTAACCTAACGGGGCAATCGGCGTTGTTAGATGCAGCGTTGATTCAGTCCAATGCTTTTGGTCAACTGAATACGGGCGCAATCAACATTACAGCCAATGGCACCGCATCGCTGATTAATGGTAGCCAGGTGCAAAATCTGATCTTACCGGGGGCGATCGGCAATAGCAGCGGCATCACAATTAACGCTCCAACTGTCAACATCACCAGTGGCTCAGAACTCAATTCAAGCGTGACCTTTGGGGGGACGGGGCAGGCGGGGGATGTGGTGATTAACGCCCCCGGTGGGAATGTCCGGTTTGATGGTGGCTTTGCCCGTAGTCGGCTCGAAAATGACGGGCAAGGGGCCGGGGGGGATATTCGCATTACTACGGGGTCATTTTTAGCGACTGGAGTGCCGGGGAACACCACAGGGCAACTCACCTCCGCTACCTTTGGAAATGGGCCTGCCGGAGATGTGGTCATTAACGCGACGGGCGAAGTGCGGTTTGATGGGCCGGGAAGTGATATTTTTGCGCTAGTTGCCTTCGATCGCGGCGTGGGTGATGCGGGCAAAATTGATATTCGCGGTGATACGGTGGTGGTGACCAATGGCGCTCGCTTGCTATCCACGACAGAAAGCAACGCGCTGGGCAACAGCGGAGATATTCAAGTTACTGCGAACCGTGTGGAAGTCACCCAGGGGGGGCTGATCTCGACCCAATCTGCGGCCAATTTCGCGGCTGGGGATATCACTATCCAAGCGGGGACTGTGGGCGTTAGAGGCGGACAGATTACCAGTAACGTGTTTGGGGGCGGGCAAGCTGGCACGATCGCGATTGGCACCGCAAACAATCCCTCGGCCCAGATTGAACTTGACAACGGCCTCATCTCCAGTGCAACGGCAGGGAACTCGCGGGATGGGGGGAATGTAACTTTGTTTGGGCGATCGCTCACGTTAACAAACAACGCTCAAATTGAAGCCAGCACCAGCGGCACTGGACGGGCTGGGACGATCGCGATCGCCAATGCTGATGTGATTACCCTTGCAGGGGGTAGCGCGATCGCCTCTGAAACAATGGGGACGGGCAGTGCCGGGGGCATTACAATGGCGAC
The DNA here is from genome assembly GCA_964475335.1 of uncultured bacterium. Taxonomy (GTDB): domain Bacteria; phylum Cyanobacteriota; class Cyanobacteriia; order Leptolyngbyales; family Leptolyngbyaceae; genus CAYYWG01. Next base: position 6,055 of record CAYYWG010000037.1, on the reverse strand, counting down.
CCAACAGTTAACCCTGACTGATCAATCAACCATCTCGGCTTCTAGTAATTCCACCAATCCAACAGCCAACGGCGGGGATGTGACCATTCAGGCCAACCAAATTCGCCTAGCCGGAGCAAGCCGCATCTCGGCGGATACCCAAGGTGCAGCCCCCGGTGGGAATGTTGTCTTGCAAGCGGGTGGCCCCGATCTCACCGTGAACTTTCAAGGGAATGCCCGGATTTCGGCCTCGACCAGTGGCAGTGGACGGGGGGGGACTGTGATTGCGATCGCCCCCAGTTCGATTACCCTGGACGGGGCAGGCCAGGTCGCCGTTGAAACTAGCGGCTCCGGCAGTGGCGGTAACCTGCAATTTGAAACACAACGCTTGCGCTTGCAAAACGGTGTCGAGGTATCTGCTTCGACTACGGGGCCAGGTGCAGGGGGCAATATCGAAGTGAATGCCCGTGATGCCGTTGTAATTAACAACTCGGAATTATCCTCGGAAACCGATGGCACCGGGCGGGCCGGGAATGTGACTGTGGCAACGGGGCAATTTACCTTGCAAGGGGGGGGCGAAATTACGACGGCAACCAATGCGGCTGGCGGTGGTGGCAATATCTCGGTTGGGGCAACACGAGGCATTGATTTGCTGGATGCCGCTTCGAGTTTGCAGGCGACGACGGGGATCAGGGATGCGGCCCCGACGGTAACCCAGGCGGGAGCTGCGGGTACGGTGCGGCTCACAACCAGTGGCTTGCTTAACATTCAGGGGGCGACGGTTAGCGTGAGTAGTGGTGCCACGGGGGGCAATGCAGGGGATGTGGTGATTCAAGCGCAGGCGGCGACCCTGAGCCAGGGAGGACAAGTCATCTCTAATACAGCGGGGGCAGGACAGGCCGGTAGCTTGAATTGGGCGATCGCCGATGGGCTAACGCTTCAAGACCCAGGCACTCGGCTGTCGGCCAGTACAGGCATGGGCTCAACCGGGGCTGGTGGCAGTATTAATGTGGGCGCAACCCAAGTGAGCCTGGGGAATGGGGCCGAAATCGTAGCGGCCACGGCGGGGAGCGGACGGGCAGGGAGTGTGAATGTGGTGCTGGGCGATCGCCTGACGGTGCAAGGGAACGGAACCCGCATTTCGGCTAATACGGAACCTGGTTCCACCGGGCCAGGAGGGAGTCTCAATCTAGCGGCCAATCGTCTTTTCCTCACGTCTGGGGCTGAAATTTCGGCATCAACCGCAGGCAGCGGGGGGGCGGGGAGTGTGACGGTAAAGACTAACCAGGCCGAGTTGAGTCGAGGCGGTCGAATTGCAAGCAACACCAGTAGCAGCGGGGCCGCAGGTGATGTACGGTTGAATGTCCGCGAGACCTTGCGCTTGACCGACAGCGGTACCGGAGTCTTTGCCAGTACGACGGTCAATTCTAGCGGCAATGGGGGTAGCATCTTGACGGCGGCGCGCCGGGTTTTGATTGAGAATGATGCCGCGATCGCGGTGGATAGTCGGGGGACAGGCACGGGGGGCAGTATTGCCATTCAAAGCGATCGCCTGGAACTCAACCGTCGTGGTGCCATCACGGCGGAAACTGCTAGCGCCCAGGGCGGCAACATTACCCTGGATATCCGTGATATTTTGCTGTTGCGCCGCAACAGTTTGATTTCGGCCACCGCAGGCAATGCGCAGGCTGGGGGCGATGGTGGCAATATCACCATTACCACGCCCTTTATCATCGGTGTCTTAAGGGAGAATAGCGACATCACGGCCAATGCCTTTAGCGGGCGCGGAGGCCGCATTGTCATCAATACCAACGCCATTTTTGGGTTATTGTTTCAGCCTAAACTCACCCCCTTCAGCGATATTACGGCCAGTTCCCAATTTGGGTTGAGTGGTACGGTGATTTTGAATACGCTCAATGTGGATCCCAACCGGGGCCTTGCCTCCCTGCCGTCTAACTTGCTGGACTCGACCGATCAAATTTCGACGCAATGTGCCCCCACTCGGTCTTTGGGGCAGCCGATGAGCCGTTTTGTGCGGATAGGGAAGGGGGGCTTACCAGAGCAACCGGACTCAGTTATTCCGGGGCAACCCCTGGTCTCGCTGACGGATGTGTTGCCCCAGGCTACCGCTCAGCGCGATCGCCAACCTTCGACTCATTCTTCTGGCCTTGAATCGTCCAGGCCGTTGGGGTTTGCCGAAGCCCGCAGTTGGGCGATCGCGGCCAATGGCACCATAGAACTGGTCAAATCTGCCGCAGCGGTTGACGATGCTGGGATTTGGGAGCCTACAATTCCGTGTTACACTCCCGTTGGCCCGCAGCCTCAATAAGTAGCGTTGGGCATTGGACGTGCCTGAGTTGGCCTGTCGTTCTGATTGCTGCCCGTGCCCAGGCCCATTGGCCCCAGCTATATCAGCTATATATTTATGTTGAGGAAAGCCCAAAAGTTCTGGCGCAACGGGCAAGAACCCAGTAAAAAGAAAATGAGGAAATTGACGGGAAACCCATCATCAAACCTTGATATTTGAGAGGTTAACTGGCTGGAACTGCATCGATCTGGCGAATCAGGCGAGTGACCCAGTTGAAGTTTATCGTGTCGCAATGATCGCTGGTTGAGGGCTGGGTTTGGTACTGAATAACGTGGCCTTGGGGCAGGCGGTTCCCGTTAGCTGATGGGGCTTTGGGCCGAGTTTTCTTCTGTCCGTTAGGCGCTCAATCGGTTGCGATCGCGCTGTTTTCTGCCCCTATTAAGTGACTAATTTTCAGTTGAAATTGTCTTCAAGATTGGATTCATCTTTAAAGCGATGCGGATTTTATTGATTGAAGCTGATGATGCGACTGCTCGAGTTTTAATTGCTGCCCTAGCCCATCAAAACTATGTGATTGAGTTAGTCAAAACGCCGGAAGAGTCTTGGTTATTATTAGACGTATTTTTGTTTGATCTAATTGTGTTAGATCGGGGGTTGGCGGAGTGGAGTGAATCAAAGTTTTGTCAGCGGGTGCGATCGCGGGGACATCAGATGCCAATGCTAGTCTTGACGAGCGATCGCAATGGTCATGAAATGGCGCTTGGTTTAGATGCGGGCGCAGATGATTACATGGTAAAGCCCTTTGATCCAGAAGAGCTAGAAGCGCGGATTCGGGCACTCCTGCGACGCGGCAACTTGAATGCAAACCCAATCTTAACCTATGCTGGGTTATCGCTGGATCCCAGTACCCATACAGTCCAATTTGAGTCAAAACCATTGACTTTAACCCCTAAAGAATATGCACTGATTGAACTCCTTTTGCGGAATCAAAATCGAGTATTTAGTTGCGCCTTAATTTTGGAGCAAGTCTGGGCGTATGACGAAATTCCGGGGGAAGATGCCGTCAGAACCCACATCAAAGGGGTGCGGCACAAACTGAAAAATGTCGGTGCCCCAAGCGACTTCATTGAAACGGTGTATGGCATTGGTTATCGGTTGAATCCCCAGTTACTCCAGCGCGATCGCCCGTCTGCTGCCGTTGTCTCTGCACCCCAACCCCACTGTGCAACGAGTACACCCGCCAGCCATGCACTGCAAACCGAAACCCTGAGCGCGATCGCCAATGTGCTAGATCGGTTTAAGCGCGATCGCCCCAGTCTGCAATCGGTGCCCGTTGTCTCTGGTGCGCTACCAGTTTCCCCGGCGTTGCCCCTCCCCGACCCTGACCAACCCACCGCGAAACTGTGGCTCGTCGGGAGCGAGCAGACGACCTTGCAGGCCCTGCAAACCTTGTTGATGCCCTGGGGGTTGGCGATCGCCTGCTTGCCTAATCCCAGCCAAGTATGGCTAGCGTTGCCGCAAAATCCGCCCGATTTGATCGTTTTGGATGCGGCCCGTGCCCCCACTGAAGCCCTGGATCTGTGTCAGGCAATTCGCAATGACGATCGCTGGAGTTATCTACCCATCGTGATTTTGACTGCTGATACCAGTGCGGCTACGGTCAACCAACTCTTTGCCGTGGGGGCGGATGATTTTGTGAGTCAACCCATTGTGGGGCCGGAGTTGATTACGCGCATTGTGAATCGATTGGAACGGGCAAAACTCTTCAAACGGTTGAGCGATCGCTGTCCGATTGCCCAAATTGACCCTAAGATGGTCTGTCCCTATCAACCCGATCGCTTCTTTAACCTGTCTCAGGATTTGCTGTGTACGGTAAAGCTAGACGGCACCTTCTATCGGCTGAATCCCGCTTTTGAGCAAACGTTGGGCTATCGCGCAAGTGATTTGCGGCAACAATCGTTTTTGACGTTTGTGCATCCTGATGATTATCAGCAGACGGCGATGGTGTTCAATCAAGCCCTGCTGGGAATGCCCATGACCCACCTTGAAAATCGGTATCGCTGTAAAGATGGGGCCTATAAACGGTTGGCTTGGCATTCGGTGCCGGGGATTGAAGATGAAATTATTTACGCGATCGCCCACGTAGTCGATTCCTGAACCTGGGGCTTAACCCAGGTGGGTGTTGTGGCCTGGGCGTTTGCGCCGATTTCCTCAAGAGGCATTGCTCCAGTCACTTAAGTCTTCGTGGTGGCGAATGGCCGATGATTGGCTTGTGACCCCGCTCTGTTTACGTGGTGTGGTGCGATCGCCGGGAGGATTGCTCGCGAGGGTTTGGGCTTGGGCCTTGGCCGATTTCGTTTTTTGGCGTTCGGTTGTTGTCAACATGGGAGTCACCGTTGAATGCGATGGTTAACGCTTAAGGCAACACCACATGCAGCGATATAAACCTTAAGCCTCAGTTCGAGCCTCTACATATAGCATGATTTTCAAATTTGTCCAGTGCTGACTTAAAAAGTGCAAGTGAATGGAACTGAAAACCGTTACCTATATTAGGATTCCCCTTGGCGATCGCGGATTCGGGAAAAGTTACAGTCTTTAATTTACGGTTTTTAATATTCAGTTTGGTTGAGGGCAACAGCCGAAAATAACGGGTTTGGTTGCTGAGTGAAATTAGGGTCGGTGTTAGTCTGCCTCACCCGCATGATTCCTGCTGGTTAGCCAACTTGATTACAACCCTTTTGAAATTGGGGGTTGCACCAGGCGCGATCGCCTTACTGGCGATACCCCAAATATTCATTGGGCAACATCAAAATTCCATTCACCAACCACAGGGAGACTTGTTCAAGCAAAAAATTGCTAGCTTTAAATTTTTTCTGAATGATGGCGGCTTGAGTGGGTTTCTGCCGACATTCTAAGAGGATTGAACTAGCAGAAAGTCGCGTGATTTGCCAAATCTGAAAAGGCTCAAGGTCTACATACTCAGCCTTAATCTTGACTTGATAAAGGGCAATTTCATTCATTAACCACCGACTTTGGGTTTGGTCGCACAGCCATTTCACCCCGTCGGTAAACACAAATTTATTCAGCCAATGCTGGTACCAACCATCGACCTGGTTAAACTGGCCGAGTCCTGCTTGTAACTCCTCTTGGGTAAACAACGCTCGTCTCCTGTTGCAACATAATGCTGTGAACAGGTAGGGCACCCGTTTAGCCATGCGGTTGACATGACCAAACTCACGTTGGCGCGACGGCTCCGCCTATCTCGTTGGAGGGACGGAGGTTGCCTGCGCTGGCTGATTTGGCAGATACAAACGGTTAAGACGGTAGAAGTGCATCGATAGATATGGTTATAGAATGCCCAGAATTTTTGAACTCGCACGGTGGGGCGCAAAATGTTTGGTGGGCGGGCGATCGCCCAAATCGTAAATTGTATGGCGATCGCGCCTCTCCGCTACTGGGGCATTAATAGGGTTTTTGCCCACGATAATTGCCCGGTGGGTTGTAGTTACACACCCAGATCTCTTGGCCGTTGCCCCGCGCCATCCCACAGCCTACTTCAGTAGTTTTTTTCCACACAACTTGGGTATAGTGCCCACACATTTTGCCCGGTTTGCAAGAGTTCGTCTCATAGTTGTAATCGCTGACTTCTTCGCCCCACATGCGAACCACCTGTTCTGGGCTTAATTGTTGCCCTTGGGCCCAGGCTAAATTTTCGCCATAGGGAGAATTGGCGCGATGTTCAAACTTTCCACTCTTCAACAGTTGATT
>CAYYWG010000036.1:0-9835 GCA_964475335.1 uncultured bacterium | reverse complement strand
TGTTAAGCATACCGCCAGCGTTCATCCTGAGCCAGGATCAAACTCTCCATATTATCAGCTGTTGAGCTTGATTGTTTGACTCCGAAACAGTATCCGTTGTTTCGACTTCTTTTTTTGACAAGGGTACCAGAGTCTAGAAGCTTAGATTACAAACTTAATTACAACCAAACTGACTGCACTTAAGTCATCTACAAGCTTGACTCTAGGTAAACCTAGACTTGTTTCTTAATACAAGTTTAGGCGTTGTTTAGCTTTCAAACGATTCTTTTTTCTTGGTTCAGATTTGCTCGAGTGATTTATCAAGTCAAACTATTGTTTAGGCTTTAGACACCACCTATAGTGTTTGCTCTTGAGCTTTTCACCAGGTGTAGCGCCGTTTCACTCGCGCTTTACTACTATAACGCATTCAACCGATTTGTGAATACCTTTTTCGATCTTTTTTTTGAAAAGTCTTCGATTTGAGGTGATGTTTAAGGCGAAATTCCTGCGTTGAGGGGATTGCAGCCTTTTGAGAACTGCCGGATGGTTAAGTAGGAATGATTCAGACGCGGGCTGTCGTTGAGACTGGGCCATGAAGCTGCGTTGTTTTTATCTATTTGTCCGTTTATCGGTGCCCGATCGCGCTGGCCTTGGGGATAACCGTTGGGCTGCTTAGACGGTAATTGTGAGCGGCAGGGGCAAAAGCCGCGCCAAAGAAATTTTTGGCTGCAAAGAAAATAAAGTAGCTTCCTGCTGGGCTGGCAAGAGGCAATGGATGACCGTTGAATTGGTAAGGTCTTGGCTGCTGACCTTGAATATTGCTCGATAACGCGGCAAACAACAGCCTCGATAGACGGCAGTGAAGAAATTGCTGAGACTGCCTTGCAGGCAAGCCCGTGGGCTAAGTCGATCGCGCATTTTGCAGCAAGGCAGTTGACCAAGACCGCTACCAAGTACATCCTGCTAGGTTTGGTTTCTATATGTAATGCATTGAAAGACCAGTAGCCTAGGCGATCGCTGTGGGATTAGGCCATGTTATCTGTGGGCCAAGACTGATGACTTGGCCCAGCTGGTTTGCCATACGAATTGGCTGAAAGTAACGGAGAGGGGGGGATTCGAACCCCCGTTGGGTGTGACCCCAAACTTGATTTCGAGTCAAGCGCATTCAACCGCTCTGCCACCTCTCCTGGTGGATCTTTTCCTATTCTACAGTCCTAGTTCCCCTTCGCTTAACTGTGTTTGAAATCCATTTTGCTTTGTCCATTGAATGGCCCCCTGTTGACCCGTGACATATAGAGGAATGCGACGTTGCTGCAACAGTTGGGCAGTGGCCGTGTCAACGCTGTGGTGGGAGGCGATCGCGACTTTGGGGCGAACTTGCATAACCAGATCCGGGTCTAGGGTTTTGCTTGACCACCACAAGACATCGACTGGTGGCAAATTTTTAAGCAGGGCTAGATTTTGTTGTTGGGTCGCAGACAGGTTGCCTAGCCAAAGCCAGGTTTGGGCATGAAATGTGAAGTGGGCGATCGCCGGTTCTGCACTGAGCAACTGCACTTCCATTTGGCCCACGTGAGCCAGTTGATGCAACGGCAACGGCATCTCTTTGGTGGTAGAAGGCAACGTCACCCAGTCGCCCTTCGCGGGCTGGATAGCAGGAGTCATCAAATATTTCACGGGATAGCGTTGGGCGAGGGTAGCCCAAGCCGATCGCATCGTGGCCGCAGGGGCGATCGCCCAATCGATTTGATTAATTCCGGTTTTTTGTAAAAAGGGGAGCAAGGTAAATTGACTTGTCTTAGCATCACTGCTACCCAAAATGGCAAATCGTCCGCGATCGCGCAAAACCATTAGAGGCTCGCCTTGAGTATCCAGCACCGTGACCTGAACTAACCTTGCCCCTTGCCCCAGAGGAATTGCCAGCACCACCAGGGCGATCGCCAGCGCCAAGGGCCACCGTTTTTGCCACCAGGGCTGAAAACTGCTTAGCCCCAGCAAAAGATATAGAACCAACACCAGAAAAACCGTAATCGTACCAACAGCATAAGCATTGCCAGGTAACCGAGTAAAGCCCTCGACGATCGCAATTAACGCTTTGGCCGGATACAACAAACACCAGGCCACCGTACTCCCCGTCGGGGGCCACACTAAAGCCGCCAAGGCACTGGCCATACCGCCTAGACTCAGAATGGAGATCAACGGTGTCGTTACCAAATTGGCAGGAATGCTGTACGGAGACAACACCCCAAACGCTCCCAGTTGCACGGGTAAAGTCCACAGGTAAGCGGCAATAGGCACCGCAATCAGGGGAGCGATCGCGCTGGGCACCCAGTCTAAGCGGCGTGTTAACGGCGGCACCGTGACCAATAACCCCAAGGTTGCCAAAAAACTGAGCTGAAACCCCAAATCAAACACCCATAGTGGTTTCAGCGCAAGAAGCCCAATGCCGGTCAACAGCAGCAAAGCGAGCGGCTTAGTGCGACGATTCAACACCAGAGCCAGCAAGCCCCCAAAGCCCATAACTGCCGCCCGTAAAATGGCAGGTTGAGCCCCTGCAAGGGCCACAAAGCCCACCAAGGCTGCACTCCCGGCGAGAAACTGAAGCCGAGGCGATCGCCGCCGCGTGAGGGTCAACACCACACTGAGAATCAGCGACGTTTGGAACCCAGAGGCAGCTAGAGCATGGGCCAACCCCACCCGCACAAAGGCATCTTTAACCTCGTAGGCCAAATCAACCGTCCGTCCCCCCAACACCATTGCACTCACCAAGGCCCCTTCGGGTGCGCCGATCGCCGCTTGGGCCTGGACAATCCGTTGTTGCACACGCCACCACCCCCACCCCTTCGCCCCCTGGAGCAGATCTATCTGTTGGCCCCGCAAACCTGCGAAGCAATCTTCTTGCAAGAGATATTGCCGAAAGTCAAAGCCACCCGGATTCTTTGCCGTGGGCGGCAAGTACAGCACACCCCCAATGCGGACAATTTGCCCCGGCTGGACTCCCAAGCCAACTTCTTTGGGGACAGTAACATACACCTTCCCTGTCACTGGCTTACCATCGTCGATCGGGGCAATATGTTGGGCCTTCAACCAAAATTGGGCCTTATCACTGCGGGTACGGCGGGGTAGGGTCGTGACTTTCCCCGTGACTAGAACCTCCAGTGAAGACTCAGACGAAGAGACAAAGCGACTGATATCGGTCGAGGCCGGACGGGGCAAGCGGAGTTGAAAGTACAGACTAGCCGCAATCCCAATGCAACCAGCCAAAAGCCACACCCGCGATCGCGGCCATTGGGGCCACCGTTGACGAACGAAGGGAGCCACGATCGCGCCGACCACGCCCAGCCCAATCAACAGCCCCAGCCCCCAAGGCAAAGCGGTACTGAATAAACCCACTGCAAACGCACCACCCAGCATGACGGCGATCGCAGACTCCATGATGCACCCCACTGTTGCTAGACGTGAACCCCTGATCATTGCAAAAGCCCCAAGCTCATGCTTGAGGCTCTGCTCAGAATGCCCAGAAAGAGGAAGGCAAGCAACAAATTCGCTGAGGCGACAAATTAGCCTAGATTGACAGACCCAGCTTCAGACCAAAGATCCCATGTACCAGCAACAACAACATCACAAAGGTGCCAATGTAGGCATGGGTCATCCGCAAGGCCAATTGATTCCCCCCAAAGCCTGTCAACGAAATCAGCCCATTTGTCCAGAGCAGCAGCACGGCGGCTGTCCCTGTCCAAAAGTGGGCACTCTGCAAAATTGGTTGTTGCTGCATCACCAGAGACAACACCCCACCCGTATAGCCAAGGGTAATAAACAGAGTCATGAGTGGAGCTAGTTTACGATGATCTGCCCGACTTTTAATCTGGGCATCTTTGTCAGTGGCTAACTTCCCGCGCCAACCCATGGCCGCGACATAGCTCCCCAACACGAGGACAACAATCCCCATCATCACCGGATGCCCCCAGTGGATAATGGGTTCCGGCATATTAAACGTACGAAACCAGGCCGCGATCGGCTCCAGAAATTGACTTAACTGTGTACTCAAATTTTCCATAGCTCGTTGCACGATTTGGTAAAGGATCGGGTTTGAGGTGAACACGAAATTGGACTATTGCCATGCTATGAACGATGCAGGCTCAATCAATGTAGCGAAGCGAACAATCCATTGCGTCCTATCCACCAATTTAGTATGCTCTCACCATCCCCATTGCGATCGCGAGAGTAAATTCAATCATTTCCCCAGCAGAGAATCTATGAAACCCTGGCAACGCCTATCCAGACAACTTCAAAAACACACCAGTGATGACACCTTTGTCAAACTATTGGGTGGCTTTGAAGGCATTATTGCCAAGGTTCTATCGATCGCCATGCTGATCGTTATCGTGGTTGCCGTCGCCGATCTAGTCAAATTTTTGATTGCCGATCTCTTCATTGCAGAACCCAAAGGCGCATTTACCGTCACCATCGCGGAAATCTTTGGGCTTTTTCTGAATGTGCTAATCGCAATGGAATTGCTGGAAAACATCACCGCTTATCTCAAAAAACAAGTCATCCAGGTGGAGTTGGTCATTGTCACCTCGTTGATTGCGGTGTCGCGGAAAATCATCATCTTAGACCTGGAAAAAACCAAAGGGTTTGACTTGATCGCCCTGGCCGCCACGATCGCCGCCCTCTCTTTTAGTTACTGGCTCATTCGGCGGATGAATCGGCAGACCAGTAATGATGGCGGTAACGATTCGCACCATTCCCATTAATTGCAACGAAAAAGCGGGATGTCATGAGCACCTTTTTTGCCTTTGAAGCTGATTTTGTGGACTCGCTCCGCTGTATTCCCATGCAAGTGCGCCTCAAGCTCGACACCTGTGGCATCAAGCTCAAGTTAGCCCAGTGGCACCAGTTAACCCCAGGCGATCGCCAAACTCTGGTGGATCAGCCCTGCGAAACACCGGATGAAATTACGGCTTATCGCACTGCCTTGCAACAGATGGTTGTTGACCGCACAGGGGCGATCGCGACTGATTTACCCATTGATCCCGCCCCGCCCTGGGCCAACTCCAAGATCATTCCCGACAGCGTTCAAACTAAAGCGGCAGCAGTGGCCACCCTCCTCACCCCAACCCAATGGGCCACCCTCAGTCCCGTGCAACGGTTTGCCCTGATCAAGCTCAGTCGCTCTGGCCATGAAAACCATAACTTTCTGCCAGCCCTAAAAGAATTCCAATTAGTCTGATCCAGTCTTCATTAAAACGCAGTCAAGGCCCGGACGCGATCGCGATCGGCGACTTTTTAATACCCACTCGCTAGCATTTTGGCCCCTGCGTTCTTTTTTCTTTTTAGTTTAATTATTTTGCATAAAGTCCTTGGCTCCAGGGGATAGGAAAACAACAGGTCGGTTCCGCAACGCTGATGCAGCGTCTGAGTTGACACCTAATTCTTAGTATTCATGCCTCTTACTAATTTTTGCCAACCTCAGGCACTGCGATCGCAGTTGCTGCCGCTTGTTCATGCTCGTTTTGAGTGCCCAAGTCCCCCTAGTGAGCGAGAAGCCTTATGACTGTCGAAATGAATCTTGGTGGCATCACATCTGCCCAAACTGTGAATAACTTCGTTGGTAATTTTTCAGGCGGAGTTGACTCCCTCGATCGGTTTTCTTTCACCCTCAGTTCCACTCAAAATCTCAACCTATCACTCACAGGTTTAAGTGCTAACGCTGATTTACGACTGTTTCACGCTCGCAGCTTTAATGGTGATTTAGAACCAATTGAATTAATTTCAGCCTCAACCAATGGCGGTAGTAGCGCGGAAACAATTGACCGTATTTTGGGGCCTGGAGTTTATATCGTTGATGTCATCCAAGGCGCACCCAACGCCGCAACCAACTATACCCTTAGCATTACACCGAACAACGACGCTAATGTGTTTAACGTCGGCACATTGACTGGTGCCCAAGCTTTTACTGGTTTTGTTGGCGATCGCAGTCCCAGTGATGTCTATCGCTTCTCGCTCAACAGCACCAGCAATGTCAATCTACGCCTATTTGGTTTAGGTGACGATGCTGATTTATTTCTAGGTCGCGACTTGAATCGCAATGGTCGCATCGATAACGGTGAACTCATTGACTTTTCCGAAAATGCCCTCAACCGGGCGGAAGCGATCGCGCAAATCTTAGATGCCGGAGATTACCTGGCAGAAGTCTTCCGCTACGACACAGCCGACACGCACTATCGCCTCCAACTCAGCGCCACCCAAGTCGAGAGTCCACTCTCCAACATTGATCTCGTCGGTCAATTTGGCACCGTCCAATTACCAGATATTCGCTTAGCCGACAGCACCGGCAACGCCCAAATCCTTGTCGCCAACACAGGTTTGGCCCGCGCCACTGGCCCCGTCACTGTGCGGCTCTATGCTTCCACCGATGCTAACTTTGACAGCAACGATGAGTTGTTAGATAGCCAAACCCTCAGCTTAAATTTGCAGCGCGGCCAAGCCCAAACCTTCAACTTCAGTTTTGATGCGCCGACCGTCGTTGCGCCGGGCTCGTTTTATCTGTTAGCCCGCATTGATGCTGACCAGACCGTGACCGAAACGAATGAAACCAACAATCTCTTGTCGAGTCATGCCTCGGCACCGGGCACCGATGTTGTCCTCGATTGGAACGCCACGTTGTTAAATGCGATCCAGGCCGTGGGGTCTAATCCTAATCTGGCGATTAATATTCATGCCGCCCCGCCCGTCGCCGCTCGCAACCAGGCGATCGTCCATGCGGCGATTTTTGAGGCAGTAAATGCGATCGATCGCAGCTATTCATCCTACTTGCCAAACCTAAATCTCCCAGCCTTCCAAACTGCCGGAGCATCGATTGTGGCGGCAGCAGCAGCAGCGGCGCACCAAGCGTTGTCTGTGCTTTATCCAACCCAACAAGCCGAGTTTGATGCTCAACTCGCGCGATCGCTAGCCGAAGTGCCCGATGGTTTTGCCGAAACCCGTGGAATTGATATTGGTCGCTTTGTTGCTAACGCCATTTTGAACAGTCGCAGCAATGACGGCGTGGCCCAAGCCATCCAAGCGACCTTGAACTACCAGACCAATCCCTACTTTCCCGGCACCACTCCCGGCGCGTACGACCCAACCGCTGCCGATGGATTTGTCTTGTTGCCCACCTGGGGCCAGGTGAGCCGCTTTGGGGGGAACAGTAATATCGTCATTGATGGGCCACCCGTCTATGGGAGTGCCGCCTATGCCAACGAGTTGAACCAGGTGCAAGCCCTCGGTGGTCGAGATAGCTTTATCCGCACCGCCGATCAATCTGAAGTTGCCACCTTCTGGGCCTACGATCGCGCCGATACCTTCCGTCCCCCCGGTCAATGGAACGAAATCGCGCAAACCGTTGCCTTGCAAGCAGGAAACACCCTCATCCAAAACGCCCGCCTGTTTGCCCACCTCAACATCGCCCAGGCCGATGCCGGAATCCTGGCTTGGGCCGCCAAATTTGAACACGACCAATTGCGCCCAGTCACCGCAATCCACTTAGCCAACTCGGATGGTAATCCCCAAACCATTGGCGATCCGACATGGCAATCCTTCTTGCCCACCCCGCCCTTCCCTGATTACGTCTCCGGGCACTCCACCTTTGGGGCCGCTGCTGCTGCGGTTTTGGCCGCATACTACGGCGACAACTACCAGTTCCAAGTGACCTCCCAAGAAATGCCCGGAGTCTACCGCGCTTATAGCAGCTTCACGCGGGCAGCGGAAGACAACGGCATCAGCCGGATTTATGGCGGAGTTCATGTGCAGTCAGCCAATCGGGACGGGTTAATTACGGGTTATTCCGTCGGCAACTTGGTCGTCAGCAATCTGCTCACCTAGATCTTGCCCAATCTCCTGCGGGTCGGGATTGCCCTACGGTGAAAAAGACAGACTGGTTGAACAATCCTGATATGGGGCAACCGTAAGGAATTGCCTTGACGGCGGAAAAGACAGACTGGTTGAACGATCCTGATATGGGGCAACCACACGGGCTTGCCCCTACGGTGAAAAAGATAGGCTGTTTAACCGTCAGTGAATAGTCACGGCGATCGCGCAATCCCCCCAAGCCGTCCTGAGTGCTACGAAATATTGTGAATTCCCCAAAGGATAGACTCTGAACTTGATAACTTTCGTTACCCTGACGATGGAAGTCATTGGACTATGGCATGGGAATCCAAACACCGACCTGGGTTAAGCACGCGGTTTTTTATCAAATCTTTCCCGATCGCTTTGCCAAAGGGCAAACTCGGCCCAAATATTTGCAGCACTACACCTGGGAAGATTGGGACGCACCGCCCACCCTCCAGGGCTACAAAGGCGGCGACCTGTGGGGCGTGATCGAAAAACTAGATTACTTGCAAGATCTAGGCATTAACGCCATTTACTTTACGCCTATTTTTCAGTCGGCGTGCAATCATCGCTACCACACCCATGACTACTACCAAATCGATCCCCTGTTAGGGGGCAATGCCGCGTTTCAAGCCTTACTGGAGGCGGCCCACGCTCGGGAGATTAAAGTTGTCTTAGATGGCGTATTCAACCATGCCAGCCGGGGGTTCTTTTTCTTCAACGATATTTTGGAAAATGGGCCGCACTCCCCCTGGCTCGACTGGTTCAAAATTCAGGGCTGGCCATTGTCTGCTTACGATGGGCGCTATCCAGCGAACTATGAAGGTTGGGCCGGGAATCGAGCGTTACCCGTGTTTAACCACGACAATCCCGAAGTGCGCGAGTACATCATGGAAATCGCCGAACATTGGATCAAAGTGGGCATTGATGGTTGGCGATTGGATGTGCCTTTTGAAATTAAAACACCAGGCTTCTGGCAAGAGTTTCGCGATCGCGTCAAAGCCATTAATCCCGAAGCCTACATCGTCGGAGAAGTTTGGGGCGACTCGCGGGAATGGCTGGATGGCACCCAATTTGATGGCGTGATGAATTACTTATTCACCGCCCCTACAATCGCCTTTACCGCGGGCGATCGCGTCCTGTTGCCCTTGGTCGAAGACCGCTCCTACGATCCCTATCCCGCCCTGGATGCACCCGGTTACGCGGCCAAAATCCAAGCCCTGTTGGCCCTCTATCCCTGGGAAATTCAACTGACTCAACTTAACTTACTGGCCAGCCACGACACGGCCCGCCTCCTGTCCATCGCCAATGGCGACAAAGCCAGTGTCGAACTAGCCACCCTGTTGCTGTTTACCTTCCCCGGCGCACCCAGTGTTTACTATGGCGATGAAGTTGGCTTGCTCGGCGGGCTTGACCCTGATGCACGGCGTGGTTTCCCCGCAACAGTCCACTGGGAGCAACCCGTCCTTGATTATCATCGGCAACTGATTGCGCTCCGGCACGCCTACCCAGCGTTGCGGACTGGCGATTATCGCGTGCTCTATGCAACTGAACTGGTCTATGTCTTCGCGCGATCGCTCCCCACAGAAACCTTGATTATTGCCGTCAACACCAGTTCCCACCCCCTCACCATCACCTGCCAACCCCAGCACGCAGGCTTACCCGCCCAACCCCGGCACGTAGGCTATGGCAATGCCACCGTCCAGTGGGAAAACGCCGACCTCATCCTCCAACTCCCCGCCAGAAGTGGCTGCATCTTGACAGAATAAACCCCGCGATCGACCCCTGATCACAAGCAACCACAGAAATAGGTCGCCGCCCACTAGCAGCGTTCTTAATTTTCATTTCGATGCCCCCGCCGCTGGTGTAGTATATTAAAGAAACAAGCACAAAACAGTGTTTTCATTGTTTTGTGCGTTGGTTTGCTGGTGTAGCTCAGTTGGTAGAGCAGCTGATTTGTAATCAGCCGGTCGCAAGT
>CAYYWG010000035.1:0-12589 GCA_964475335.1 uncultured bacterium | reverse complement strand
AAACTACTTTGCTCACTGCGGTTACTGTACCAATTAGTTCCGCAACACGCTGTACTTTAAGGAGTCATCATGATTGCGTAGTGTAGGTTGGGCAACGCTGAACGCACTAATTATCCTAACTGGGGTGCATTACGCGATCGCTAACAGCACTCTACAACTGGCGACATTACAGCATCTAGAAGGATAGTTTCTATGCACGATCGCACCCACTCTCCAAACACACCAAAGCGCGATCGCAGTAGCCAGAGTCAGCAGGTTGCGATCGCGCCCCAAGTTCAAACAAAATTGTGCTGTGGTGCTGGCCCCCAGCAGAGCGCCAGGGTTAATAGCCGCTCTGAATTGCATTGATGAGATCACCCCGAACCCACCCCTGAGCACCAGATGTAAATTGGACAAAGTGCCAGGTATACCCATCACCACCCCGGCGTTGCCGCACCATTTTCACCACATCCCCTTGCAAGCCAAAGTGGGGCGAGTCAGCTTTGGTTGAAGGAGCCGACCGGACATTGATGCGATCGCCCGAATTGCCCGCTAAAATCCCAAAGTCGGCCTCTGGGTTGTAGCTGACGAAATCACTGCGCACCCAGCCTGCGGCCCCGGAGGGGAATTTGACATAGTGCCAGCGGTAATTGTCGTTGCCCGTGACGGCACGAGTAATTTCGATGCGATCGCCCGCAATGCCATAGTGCGGTGCTTTGGCTGTGGTGGTCGGGGCGCTCCGGACGTTGATGCGGCTACCATTATCACGAGCAATGAGCGTAGCAGGCATCGCCAAACCTGGTAACGCAACAGCAGCCGTGGCGATCGTGGCGGTGAAGATCGAGAAAACCAACGTTTGAACTTTCATGATGACCAACATTCAGGTAAGACTAAGCTTGGATCCACGCAAGCCACTTGCGATTCCTGAAAAGTAGTCAGGATCATTGTTTGGGAACTTTACGGTTGCTTTTTCGTCGATCGCGAGCGGAACAGTAAGCCACCTGCGGGGGGCTACCGGCGGACAACTCCCGTGAACCCCGAAGCTTTAAACTGTTCGAGTTGGAGGGGGGTCGGCTGGTTGGCCGCAACGGAAATCCGTAACTCGAAGTCACTAATCCCAGGGGGCACCTCGTCAATGGAACCCAGCCGAGTCCGATTTTGCATCACGGGGTTGTTATTGGCATCGTAGATACGCCCAAAAATATCGGCATTCACCACAGGTTTACCCGATTTGTTTTCGGCTTTGCCAGTGACCAGAAAGCAGTTGGCGACCGTCGAACTACCAGGAGTCACGCTGCCGTCGCCAATTTCGGGCGGGCATTCATGATAATCCAGGTCAAAGAGGCGAATTTGGGTGAGGGCCTGGGCCGCAGGCATAACGACAATAAAGCCCAGCCAAAGCACGGCAACAAGACAAAGGGTGGTAAGGCTGCGGAGGATGGGGTGCGATCGCATACGAACTGTCCTGAATGACCATTGGTGCAAAACATCGTGCCCCGCAGGGGAGGCACTCTTTCCAGCTTATCTTGAATTTGGGCCGAATTCGGTGCCCAGGCCCGTGGGAAAGTTTGGCATAATTGGAGGATAAGCACAGCAACCGAGCGGGCAGCGGGGGACGGCGGTGTGCGACGGATTGAGTCACCCTCTGGGGTTCGCTCTGCGGACGGAGAACCATGACCCCAGATGAGTTGGAAGCAACATTGGAATTAGCGTTTGAGGACTGCGATCGCGCGGCAGCCCCGCTGACGGTCGAGCAAAAGCAACTGTTGCGGCGATCGCTGGGGGTTGGAGATGCCCGTGGCCGAGCCCGCAATCCCTTGGCGCAGTTATCTGTGGTCGAACGGCAAGCTTTGTTGGAATTTGTTCACCACTGCCAGCAACAGGGCCAAGGCTGGAAGCGGGTGTTGTTAACCGATTGGCTCCAGGGGCGGGCATCGGGTTCAGTCCAGTTTTTGCGCGATCGCTATGGCTTGCAATGGTTAGAGCAAGTCACCCCCAGACATCTGGCCGAGTATGAGGACTTACTCGACAATGGCCCCCTAGTGCGCCTCCAAATTGGCGATCGCATTGAAGTCTCCAATGGGTTGTGGGAATGGGTGCAAGACAGTGGCCCCTGTAGCCGCGAATGGTTCCCGTGTACGGTGATTGGGCTACCCCCCGACCCCGACGAGGAGACTGCCCCGGAAGCCCATACCGAAGCCCTGACAGCGAATTCCCCCAAACCTCACACCCGGTGCGTCGTCCGGTTTGACAGCGGCGCAGAGTATGAGATTCAGGGGATTTATGAATGGAATCGTCCCAATTGGCGATGGCTAGACCCCTAAAGCAGGGCGACTGGCTTACAGCTTGGTGCGATCGGTCAAAATTTCGTAGCCTGTTTCCGTGACTAAAACCGTGTGTTCAAACTGAGCCGACAGCGCGTTATCCACCGTAACTGCCGTCCAGCGATCGCTCAAAATTTTGGTGTACCGCGAGCCCTGGTTCACAATCGGTTCGATCGCCAGCGTCATCCCAGCTTTGAGCTTCACGTTGGGCATATCGTTGGTACGGAAATTAAAGACCGAGGGTTCTTCGTGCAAGTTACGCCCCACGCCATGCCCGGTAAAATCTTCGACCACGGTAAATCCGCTGGCTTTGACATGATCTTCGATCGCCCCCGCCAGATCCATCAAAAAGGCTCCGGCTTTGACTTGCTCAATTCCCTTGTACAAGGCTTCTTCGGCAACTTTGATCAAGCGGGCAGCTTCCGGCGTCACTTCACCAACGGCGATGGTAATGCATGAATCCCCATGAAACCCCTCAAAGTAAGCTCCTGTATCGACTTTCAGCACGTCGCCCCGGCAAATCCGCTTCCGGCGGCTCGGAATGCCGTGCACCACTTCGTGGTTAATCGAAGAGCAAATCGATGCGGGAAACCCGTGGTAGCCCTTGAAGCTGGGCGTTGCCCCCATCTCGCGGATGCGCTTCTCGGCGTGGGCATCCAGGTCGGCAGTCGTCATGCCTGGTTCAACTAACTCAGAAATTTCTTTCAGCACCGTGGCGACAATTTTTGCCGCTTGCCGCATGGTTTCGATTTCGCGAGCTGACTTAATTTCAACGCCCCGCCGTTGCCGTTTGGGACTCGGAAGCGCAGGCTGGTTGAGCAGTTGCGTGAGGATATTCATGAAGATTGCAAAATGAAGAACGTTAGAAGATCGATTGACCGACCAGGGAATCTTGCCGATCTTTAAATTAACCTAATTTTCATGTCTACGCCGATCTTTACCCTGGGGAATTTAGACCGATTTGGCTAAGTTTGTTACCGTCAGATGACCAATCATCCCGGCTTCGGTGTGGCCAGGAATAGAACAGTGCAACTCGTAGGTGCCAGCTTTGATGGGCACAAAGACCCATTCAGCGATCGCCCCTGGTTTCAGTTCCAACTCATGAATCGCCCCTTTAACCTCCACTCGCCCTGCTTCCACTTTTTGTGACCAAATATTGTCAGCGAAATCTTTGGCTGTAAAGTAATGTTTCATGGTGCTGGGGTTCGTCAACACCAGTTTGTACCGCTTGCCTGCCACAAATTCGGTATCTGCCGGAAAAAATTTGAGGTCGTTGGCCGCATTCCCCAGGCTAACACTCACTTGAATTTCGGGCTGTTTGGCCAGGTCAACTGGACTGGCATGGGCGATCGCGCCATTGCCCCCCAGCCCACCGCCCCACACCCAGAGACTAACCAGCACCATCAGCGCCAGCGATCGCAAACGCCCCAGCCCAGCCTGCCACTCCAATCTGTTCCATTTCAACCCAACGGGAATTTGCATCAGCGTCACTCCTGCTTATTCAATGCCGATCATTCCGATCGCCACCCCCACCAGGTTTTATCCCTTGACTGGGGGCAATGCTTCATTTTGTCATTTTGGAAGAACGGATTGGGCAAAATTGGTCGAATCGCCAAAAGGATAGGGCCGAAGCGATCGCCCCGGCCCATGCCACCTAGGTATAGATCAACCCATCATTGCCATGCTCCAGGGGCAAAAGCAGCCCTGGAAAAAAGCGGAAAGGCTACCGCTAGAACGTAAAGGTTGTCCGAATAACGGGCATATACACCGTGCGGTTCTCGCTAAAGCCTTCGGGATTGAAGATCACAGCCAGCCCCGGTGTCAGGCTAATGTTATCCGTGAGCCGCAGATTCAAAAACCCTTCCAGGTGATAAGGCGTCGCCGTTTCCGGATCCACAGCCCGACCATCCGTAGCAATCCGGTTGAGTGGGCTACCAAACAACAGCCCTGCGGAGCCACCCTTCGTCAAGACATCTTTAACCTGAAGCCCCACAAGCCAGCTCAAGAAATTGGTTGAGGCATTTACACGGGATAATTCGCTTTGAATATAGGTTGCCGATCCGGCCAAGGTCACTTTGGGGGAAAGATGGAATGCCACCGTCGCCCCAAACGTATTCAGTTGAATCCCTTGATCCGCGATCGCAAACAACGGCACACCGCCAGCCCGCGCCAACTCAGCCCCATTCGGTGCAAACAAAATCGCCCCAATATCAGCAGAGGACAACCCTGTGCCCAACAAATTTGCCTGGTGATAGCTGTGGGCATAATTCAGCCCAATATCCACACTTTTCGCCGGAGAAAGGGTCAGTTGAGTCGCTACCACATAGCTTCCATTAAACAGCCCTGCCCCCAGCGGTGTGCCCGGAAACCCTTCGTTACCAGGAATCGCCGCATTCACGCTGCCATACAACGCCCGCAAATCAACACCCTGGGCAATATTCCAGATAAAGCCTGCCGCCGAGGCCAGCCCCGTTTGCGACGTGCCCCCCGAAACCCGGTGCGCAGCAGGCAACTGCCCAAAGCGCGAAATCGCCCCCTGACCGTCATTCGCCCAGGGCAACAGCGACGGAAACGCATCGTTCACTTCCGCATTTGTCCCGGCAAACAGCGTCAATTTATTGGCTACGGGGAAAATGTAGAGCAGTTTATACAGTTGAACAGCATTGTTCCCCCGATCGCTTAAGTTTTGGGGATTGGTCGTGGGGAACTGGGGTTCAAACGCAAGCCGTGCATTGCTGGAACTCCCAAACAGCACATCTCCATAGCCCAACGTGCTTGCCAAACTGTTGCCACTGCCCAGACCACTCACCAGGGAACTGGCCCCAAAGTTATAGGCTTGCAGCCCCGTAATCAACAGATCTTTGCCCGAAAAACTGGTCATCAAATTGAGCCGCACCCGATTGTTGAAGACCACTTCCGCATCGCGGCCCGCCCGTGGCGGCACCAGGGGCGTCGCTACACCAGGCACTTGTAACACACCCGTATTGTTGTTGTTGACAAAGGCCAGATTGCCACCGGGATAAGCACCGTAAGCACTGGATAGGCTGAAAATAGCTTCACCGCTTAAGCGCGTTGTGGTTGAAAATTGTTGTTTTTCCAGGGTAGCCGTGCGAACTTCCAGGCCATCGACGCGCCCCCGCAAGGCAGCCAGTTCCGCCGCAAATTCTTCTTGCAAACGCTTGACTGATTCCAGGTCTTCTTTTTTGACAAAATCTGCCGTGGCCGCTGCAATCAGTTCTTGGATTTTATCTAAACAGGCATTCAGACCCGCCGCAAATTCATAGCGCGTGATGGCTTGATTGCCCCGGTAGGTTTTGTTGGGATAGCCCACAATGCAGCCATAGCGCTCAACCAGGGATTGGAGCGCCTGAAACGCCCAATCTGTCGGTCTGACATCGGATAGCTGGGATACGGAAGTCACCTGGGTCATTGAGGCAGGTGCAGCAGGCAGAACTGGCGATCGCAGCTCCGGTAACACTTGATTTTCAGGCACACTGGGCTGTTCTGACGTATCAGGTAAGGAAGTTTGAGCGATCGCGGTAGAGGCGATTGAGGCACAGCCCAAAATACTGGCCAAAACACCAGCAACTCGACCCAGGAGCATCAATTGCTTAATCTGCATTGTGGTCATAGAACTCATCACACACTCAATCTCAAAAACAGTCAGGACTCATACAGCAGGTTTAAATAACTTGATTAAGCCATAAGTTTCAACAGAGCTTTTCATTACTAAAAAACTCAGTTACTAAAATCACATCAAGTTGTGAATAAACCTATAGCTGCTTCTTCAAGCATCAATAGCATGGCACTGAAAACACCAGTTGATTCAGCCAATGCAATGGACTAGAAGCTAGCTTTAACTGAGTTTTGCTAACACAACACGTCTAAGGAATTCATTTAATCAATTGACGTTTTTCTATGCCAACTATACTCAGCTTATATTCCATCAAGATTTCAACAGAACTGTATGAATTGATTGTGAACGATCTTGGGCCTCACGTCTATGGAACTCAGCTCGCAGAGGCTTTGGATTTATTATTGCAGTGATAACTCCAGCCCTATTGAACCGCGATCGCACGGGGCGATCGCGGTTAGCTTCAATCAACTGATGGGCTCAATTCACGTTAGGGTTTAGCTGTTGGGGGGCCAGCCGTCACAATCACCAACCGCTCTGGATGAATGACGCTTTGAATCAGTTGGTTGACTTGGGCATGAGTCACCGCCTGAATTTTGGCCGGATATTGGCGAATTTCTTCCGGCGTGAGGCCATAGACCGAATTTAACAGCAACGTCTCAGCCAAACTGCTGGGAGCAGCCAGCTCCACAGGATAGCTAGCCGCGATCGCCCGCTTAGCCGTTGCCACCTCAGCCGCAGTGACTCCCTGATCGCGCAATTGGCGCAGGAGGCGGTAAGTACTGACGATCGCCCGGTCTGCATCTTCTGGAGCCGTTTGCATATAAATCAAAAATGGGCCTGTATGCTTCCCGGCCTGAAACATGCTGTAAATGCCGTAGGTCAACCCCTGGCGATCGCGAATTTCTGTGCCCAAACGGCTGGAGAGAGTATCCCCGCCCAAAATATGGTTCAAGACTTCCGCCGCGTAGTACCGCGAGTCAGTTCGGGCGATCGCGTCATAGCCCATCAACGTCACAGCCTGACTTTTACCCGGTAACGCCGCAGACAAGCGCACCGTCTCCATCGGCAACGGCACCTCTGGGAAACTTAAGGTGGGTGAGTCTGCCGGATTCGCCCAATTTCCGAACTTTTGCGCCAAGAGCGATCGCACCGCCGCCGGATCAAAATCGCCCACCAACGTCAGCACCGTGGCATCAGGCCGATAGTGCTGTTGGTAAAATTGCACCACCTGTTCCCGCGTAATGGCTTGCAAGCTAGCCGCCGTATCCAACACATGGTAAGGATGATTGGCCGGATACACTGCTTGCTGAAAAACCCGCCGCGCCAGTTGACCGGGCGTATCCAGCGTGGTTTTGAGCATCGCCAACGCCCGTTGCCGACTCAGTTCCAACTCGTCCGCAGGAAAGGTGGCATTTTGCACCACATCCGCCACCACATCCACCACTGTCGGCAAATCTTCTGCCAGGGCCGCCCCACGAATGCTAACTCCTTCCCGGCCACTCTGAAACTGGAGTTCTGCACCACGATTTTCCAGGATTTTGGCAATCTCCAAGGCGCTTTGGCCCGTGGTGCCATTCAGCAAATTATCCGCCGTTAATTCCGCAAGGCCCGCCGTGCGGGGTTGGTCATACACCGCCCCCGCCTGGACAAACCCACTGAGCGTCACGGTGGGGGTACTGCGATCGCGCAAGAGCAATACGCGCAACCCATTTTTCAAGGTCAGCGTTTCGGGTAATGCCTGGGTCGTGTTGGGAGTGCTGGGCGCAGCGATCGCCGGCAGATACTTCACCAACTCCGCCGGATCCACGGGCTCCCCCGATGTGAACTGTTCACCAGTCTGTGTCTTCGCCGGGATGCGATTTGCCCCAGGCTCCAACGTTGTCGGTTCAAAAAAGCCAACCGTTCGTTCGTTCAGCCAGAAATAGGTTTTGGCCACCCGTTGCACATCCGCAATGCTCACCCGTTCAATG
The DNA here is from genome assembly GCA_964475335.1 of uncultured bacterium. Lineage (GTDB taxonomy): Bacteria > Cyanobacteriota > Cyanobacteriia > Leptolyngbyales > Leptolyngbyaceae > CAYYWG01. The sequence continues at coordinate 4,679 of CAYYWG010000035.1, read as the reverse complement.
TCAGCCAAGAGGCGATCGGTATATTGATGATCACCCGTTGTTGTTTGGTCATCCCCAAGCTGCATCGCCTGACTGTTGATATCCTGGTTCCGGAGAATCATGGCGGCACGCAATTGGCTTTTGGCACGGGCCAGTTCTTCCGGCGCAACGGCTTGGGTCTGGAGGGTCGCAATCAACGCCTGGAGCTCGCGATCGATCGCCCGCAAATCTTGCCCAGGGTTAGCCGTTACCGAAAAGTCATACCAACCATCGCTGATCATATTCGCCACATACCCGGTGGCCTCACTGGCCAATCCTTGTTCCACCAGCGCTTGATACAACCGGGAACTGCGCCCCCCCGTGAGGATGTAATCCAACACGTGTAATGCGGGCACATCCGGATGGCGGACACTGGGCAACGGATAAATCACTTTCAGTAAGGCGGCGCTGCCCGGTTCGCGCAAGACAATGGGCTGGCGTGGGGCTTTGGTTTCGGGGCGGGGGAGCGGGGGCGGCAGGGGCGGCGGCAAGGGGGTGGGCGGCAGGGGCACTTGGCCAAAGGTTTGGGCCACTAATTGCAACGCCTCGGCGGTCTTGAAATTGCCCACAATCACTAAGGTGGCGTTGTCGGGGCGATAGTAGGTTTTGTAGTAATCCCGCACTTGTTCCACCGTGAAGGACTGGACATCGGCTTTGGTGCCGCCAACGGGCAGACCATAGGGACTGTTGGGCAAGGCGGCCCGCATCACCGCTCGTTCTAGCCGATAATCAGGACTATTTTCATAGCCCTGCAATTCCGAAATGACGACTCGTTTTTCGCTTTCTAGTTCGGATGCGCCAATGATGGCATTTTCCATGCGATCGGCTTCCAGGGTCAGCAGGGCGGCTAGTTTGGTTTGCTCCACGGTGCCAAAATAGGCCGTCATGTCATAACTGGTGAAGGCATTGGACTCGCTGCCCAAGGCACTTAAAAATCGACCAAATTGCACGGGGCGATCGCGGGTGCCCTTAAACATCAAATGTTCCAGTTGGTGGGCAATGCCATTCACCCCCGGAGCCTCGTTCCGCGAGCCAATGCGATACCACACTTGCACACTCACCACTGGGGCCGAGTCTACTTCTTTGGTCAGCACGGTTAACCCATTGGGCAAAACTGTCTTTTTCACGGACTGGGTGAGGGAAAGGACGGTGGAGACAGGAGCGCCCCCAGGCGGTGGAGCCGCACCGGGAGCCGGAATTGTTTGCGAAATGGCCGGGGCTTGGGCCAGGCTAATGGCCGCGAAACTGCTGAGGCACAGTAGCAACCAGAAGCGAGCAATCCGAACATGAGGAGGAAAAACCATAAGGCACTTGGTCAATAGCAATTGATGACGGTAGAATGGCTGCTCGCTGCCAACTGAACCTAATGCAGGGATGGGGGCGGGCAAGAACACTGGAAGGGATGCCATACACAGGCTGGGACGGGCGATCGCGATCAACGACCGTCGCACCCAGGCTGAAGTCTACTTTAGTGTACGGTGGGCCATTCTGGGTGCCAGGGTTCCCGGTTTCCGAGAAATTGGCTATTGGTCGCGCCAGATGGCGGAAGGCGGCGTGCAACCGAGGCGGCAAATCAGACTAAGGGACGGGCGATCGCCCGTTCAAGCCCAACCCTGGCAGTATCCCCCCCAGGCCCACTTTTGTCTCGCAATTTCGGCTCAAAAACGGTACAATTTTACTATGTTTTAAGCTTCGTCTTAAGGTTCACTAATCTAGTGTTTCCAAGAGGGATTTTAACAAAATCCACTAGATATGGTGTTCTGGGCGGATATCGCGTATTGTTACCTCAGTCGTTGCCAGATTGAGTTGCTATGTCCTTTGTCGGTCTCCATAATCACAGTGACTACAGCCTGTTGGATGGGGCAAGTCAGCTTGCGAATTTGCTGGATCGGGCGATCGAGCTGGGAATGCCCGCGATCGCCCTGACCGACCACGGGGTGATGTATGGGGCGATCGAACTCCTGAAACTCAGCAAAGCCAAAGGCGGCGCGATTAAGCCCATCATCGGCAACGAAATGTATGTCATCAACGGCGACATCACCAAGCAAGAGCGGCGACCCCGGTATCACCAAGTGGTGCTGGCCAAAAACGACCTGGGCTACAAAAATCTGGTGAAACTCACCACGGTTTCCCATTTGCAAGGGGTGCAGGGTAAAGGCATTTTCTCGCGGCCTTGCATTAACAAAGACTTGATTAAGCAATACCACGAGGGGCTAATCGTCACGTCAGGGTGCTTGGCGGGGGAAGTGCCCCAGGCGATTTTGCAGGGACGGCCCGAAGTGGCGCGGCGAGTCGCCCAGTGGTACAAAGACCTGTTTGGCGACGATTACTATCTCGAAATTCAAGACCACGGCCTGCCAGAAGAACGGGTGGTCAACCCCGATATTGTGCGGATTAGCCAAGAACTAGATATCAAAATTGTCTGCACCAACGACTCGCACTTTACGTCGTGTTATGACGTGGAAGCCCACGATGCGTTGCTGTGCATTCAAACTGGCAAGCTGATTACGGAAGATAAACGCCTGCGCTACAGCGGCACGGAATATCTGAAATCTGCCGATGAAATGCGGTTGCTGTTTCGCGATCATTTGCCGCCAGAAGTCGTAGAACAGGCGATCGCCACAACCCTGGAAGTCGCCGAAAAGATTGCAACTTACGACATTTTGGGCGAACCCCGCATTCCTGATTATCCGATTCCAGCGGGACATACTGCGGTCACGTATATGCGCCAAGTCGCCACCGACGGCCTGATCCAACGGCGACAGGTGAGCACGTTTGAGGAGATCGACGAAACCTATCGCGATCGCCTGGAATACGAACTCAACATGATGGAGCAAATGGGCTTTGCCACCTATTTCCTCGTCGTGTGGGATTACATCAAATTCGCCCGCGATCGCAACATTCCTGTCGGGCCGGGGCGCGGCTCAGCGGCGGGTTCCCTCGTGGCCTATGCTATGGGCATCACCAACATTGACCCGGTGCATCACGGTCTCCTGTTCGAGCGGTTCCTCAATCCCGAACGGAAGTCCATGCCAGATATTGACACCGACTTTTGCATTGAGCGGCGGGATGAAGTCATCCAATACGTGACCGAGAAATATGGCACCGAGCGCGTCGCCCAAATCATCACCTACAACCGCATGACCTCCCGCGCCGTCCTCAAAGATGTGGCCCGGGTGCTGAATGTGCCCTACGGCGAGAGCGATCGCATGACCAAAATGATCCCCGTCGTTCGGGGCAAACCCACCAAACTCAAGGTCATGATCTCCGGCGACACCCCCACCCCAGACTTCAAAGAAAAATACGACAAAAACCTGACCGTTCCCGGCACCGAACCCCCCGTCACCTACCAACGATGGATCGACATGGCCATGCGCATCGAAGGCACTAACAAAAGTGTAGGGATCCACGCCGCCGGAGTCGTCATCTCTGCCCAACCCCTCGACGAAATTGTGCCCCTGCAACGCAACGCCGACGGAGCCGTCTTCACCCAGTACTTTATGGAAGACATCGAATCGATGGGCCTGCTGAAAATGGACTTCCTGGGCCTCAAAAACCTGACCATGATCCAAAAAACCGTGGATTTGATCGCCACTGGACAACAGCAAACCATCGACCCCGATCGCATCCCCCTGGATGACCCCGCCACCTACAAACTCCTGGCTCGGGGCGAACTCGAAGGCGTATTCCAGCTCGAATCCTCCGGAATGCGCCAAATCGTCCGCGACCTCAAACCCTCCGGCCTGGAAGATATCTCCTCTGTCCTCGCCCTCTACCGACCGGGGCCACTGGATGCGGGCCTCATTCCCAAATTCATCAACCGCAAGCACGGGCGCGAAAAAATCGACTATCCCCACGAAATCCTGCAACCCATTCTCAACGAAACCTACGGCATCATGGTCTACCAGGAGCAGATCATGAAAATCGCCCAGGATATGGCGGGGTATTCCCTGGGCCAAGCAGATTTGCTGCGACGAGCAATGGGGAAAAAGAAAGTTTCTGAAATGCAAAAGCACCAGGAAATTTTCGTCAGCGGCGCGAAAGAACGGGGCGTCAATCCCAAAGTGGCGACAGAACTATTTGAACAAATGATCAAGTTCGCCGAGTATTGCCTGAGCTACGATACCCCCGTGCTGACGGTGGAATATGGCCCAGTGCCCATTGGCAAACTGGTCGAACAACGCCTACGCTGCACCGTCTACACCATGACTCCAGCAGGCTATGTCTACACCCAACCCGTGGTGCAATGGCACGATCGCGGCCAGCAAGAAGTCTTTGAATACGAACTTGAAGACGGGTCTACCATTCGCGCCACCAAAGACCACAAATTCATGACTACCCAGGGCCAAATGCTGCCCATCGACGAAATCTTTGAGCGAGGTTTGTCCTTGCAACAAGTCGAAATTTTTGCACCCACTACGATGGGAGTATCTAGTTAACCCCCACTATCCAACTAGCACAATCCAGGCCAACAAAGCCTTCTGCCTTTAGATTCAAGAAGAAATATTACAGCTAGAATCCTGAGCAATACCCCCTAAATATAAGTTGGGCTAACTAAAGGAGGTGATTCAGTCCGCGATCGCGTATCTCTTCCAGGAGAATAATCTAAGTAGGTGGCTGCAATTAAATGTAAGATGTTACGAACTCCTCTAGCAAATTGT
>CAYYWG010000034.1:0-13807 GCA_964475335.1 uncultured bacterium | reverse complement strand
CGCCTCCTGCAACCAGTTAACCAACTGAATTTTAGATAGCTTGCTGTAGCCCTTATACCCTTTGGCTTTAGCAAGGGAGCGAAGTTCCGTCATGGTCATTGCGGCTGGTTGCTTGGGCAAGGCATTGAGCGCCGCGATCGCGGCATTCACTTGAGCGGGTGTATAGGTTTCCTCAAGCTCAACAGTTTCACCCGTAGTCGCAGACAACTCAAAAGCCAGTTGTAAATTGTCGATCAATGCAGCGGTGTCGAACAATTGAAATTGAACAGTCATGGTCTCAATCCTTTGGAGTGAACCTCAGACAGCGGGTGAGGTGGGTTCCCGATAAAGCGTGTTGCGATTGCCTTATGTCCTAAATATAATCCGGGTGTACCCGGTATTACATCCGTAAGAATACGGAAATAATCCGGGTGTACTCGGATTATAATCAAGGGGTAGTAATAAGCCGTAGTGATGCCTAAATCAGACACCCAGTTTAAAAGCACGGGCCTCGACATTCCCCACGGGCAACAGCCGATCAGCACGAAATTCCCGGCTGCTGTTGATGCCATCTTGCGGGATAAGACTCTGGTGCGCGATCGCAGTGCCTACATCCGTGCCGCCGTGCTCAAGCAACTGCAAAGTGACGGACTGTTACCGTAGTCGCGCGAGTGGGGGCAGTAAAGTTTTTTTTGTTGGCGAGTGATGCGATCGGGGAGTGTGATCGACCCGCGCCCCGGATGGCTGACCCCGAAATCGCCTCGAAAAACTGGAGAAGTGAGAATTAACGGCAATTGACGGCAATTAACGGCAATGCTTTGAAAAATTGATACCCGACGATACCCGACGATACCCGGCAAGAACCGAAACGATCGCTTCACTCGCGATGAGCGGATTTAGTAGCCGCAATTAACCGCAATTAACCGTTATTAACCGTTATTAACCGCAATCCCTCAAACTTTTAAGCGATCGCCAGTGAAGCGATTGTACGTTTGATTTCGTTTTTTAGTAAATACTGCATTACTTACTGCAAGCAGTACTTAATTACAAATCAACTTGCTGTAAGGCTTCGTCGAGCAAGCCCCGGATAATATCGGCTTTGCTCATGCCGCTGGTAGCACTCAGAATTGATAGCTTCTGGTGCATTGATTTGGGCAAGTCAACAGTGATCCGAACTGTGGCTTCTTTCTCGGTTTGGGTTGCAAGCAGTTGGCTCATAAAGTTTCCTTTGGGTGGTTCTGATGCTTTGGCTTGTGTCTGCTTAGGTTGCTTGGGTGGGTTACGGGATACCGCTGGCTGCGATCGCTCGGATTCGGGATCTGGTTGTGCCCCAAACACAAACCCCAGTGCTTCAGTGTCGTCCAATGGCTTACGAGGTTTGCGGGTCATGGTAGCAGCTCCATTACTTCGGCAAATAATCTGTCGAACTCTCTGGCTGATTCAGTGGCCGCTCTCCCCGGCATTTCCCAGATCACGGCTTGCTGCCCAAAACAGTCGGCGATCGCTTGTTTCTGGTGCAAGACTGTTTTGAGTACAGGCACGTCAGATTTACTCAGCAGGGCGATCGCCTCATCTAGCAATCGGGTGCCCTTCACGGCACGGCTTAGAAAGATAGCAGCCAAGGGTTCCCCTTTGCGGACAGATTGAGCCTGTTTGATAAGGCGGAGGGCATCGGAAGCGGATCGCAAATCAACCCCGGTCGGTTGGCAAGGCACTAGGGCTAAGTCGGAGCGAAATAGAATCGCCCTGGTAGCTTCAGACAGTCCAGCAGGGCCATCAACTAAAAGGTAATCGCACTGCTCCGACAGCAACGGGATTTGTTCTAGCAGTTCGTCTGGCGACGATAGGACTTGATAGGGGATGTCAGTATCTAGAGACTCAAGCCAGATTGAGCTAGAGCGTTGGGCATCGGCATCAACCACTGTCACCCGATGGCCCTGACGCTGGAGCCAGTAGGCCAGGTGAACGGTCGTGGTTGATTTGGCACAGCCCCCTTTCTGATTGGTAAAGGAAATGATGGGCATATTGCAGTAATGCAGTAGGTAAGTAAAAGCTTACTGCATTACTGCAATATCATCGCGGTGAGTTTTTCGATCTTGGCTTCCAGCGCGTCCAAGCGCGATCGCACGGTGGGGGCTTTGGCTCGTTTGAGGTAGAGGGCGATCGCTTCTCGCAGCACTTCACTTTCACTCAGTCCAGTGGCTTCGCGGATTGCTAAAATTTGAGAGTGCCAATCCTGGGGAATTTTTCCGGCAATATGGGCCATCTTCATGGGATTAATTCGGATAACTGATGAATCCTTACCCTTCAAGGATGCCCCAAAAAACTCACCTTAAAATGTTGGCCTAGTCCAACCGTAGTCCAATTTTTTTTAGTCTAACCACAACCCTTGATTTGTCGGGCTTTTCCGATCCTTGATTAATTGCGGTGATAGCAATAAGTCAACGAAATTCCAGCACTTCCAGCCATTTTCCTTAGTCCAGCGATCGCGATAGTGCAGATGTATTGCTATTCGTGTTACTTTCAATCCAAAGGCACCTAAAGTACCACGAATAGCCGCAATGTCGATCATTGAACTGCAAGCAGAACTCACCAGGCTAGAGGCCAGGGCCACGGAGATCAGGAGCGAGGGCGGTTGCCTGATTGGGGTGCGGCTAGAGCGATCGCCCAGTGGGGGCAATGCCAGCAAGCGGGCGAAAGCTGAGAGCAAGTATGCACGGCTGCGAATTGGTAAGGGGGGCACGTTGCCCAACGGCAGAAAAAGCCAGTATGTGGCACTGGCTGACATTGATAAATATGCGGCTTCGATCGCGCGTGGTCGGGAGCTGGCCACGATTCAAAAACAGATGGCTCGACTGCAAGCCCAACTCGATCAACTCGCAGCTCAAGCCCGATCGTTGGGGTTGGTCAAGTAATTTAAGTCATCGCCCAAGTTGTCTAAGATCGACTCCACTTGCACCAAAAGCGCGATCGCGGCATCAAACCGCTTACTCTCAGGGTAGGAAGCTTGCAACTGTTCACAAGCTATTGAAATCCACTCACGACAATGATCAATACTTTTGAGGTGGGATTCAATCTGGACTCGGCGATCGCTACACTGACACGCTTGTACTAACTGGGTTGTTTGTCGCATAATCCTAAAACTAGAAAATTTTGGACACAAGCCCCCTTGCAGCAACGCTTGGGGGCTTTCATCTATCTGGTTAGCGATCGAAACTCAGCTTTCTCTGGCAGGCGATGAGGGCGGAACTGGCAGCGGCCCGGATGGTTTCCTCGCTGGCTCCCAGTGGTTCTAAGACCCGTTTCGCTTCCCCATACAGAAAGCCATAGGCTTTGATGATGTCTGTCCCAAACGTGGCGATCGCCCGTTTTTCGTCAGGATGTAACACGATGCCTTGATGAGTGGGTAAAGGATCGGGGGCGGGGGCTGTAGCCGGAATGGTGGGCGCTGGGAGCCGCTCTAGTAACACAATGTTGTGGCTGATTTTGCCTGACTTGCTTTTGCCCGTTTCAATGAGCTGTACTCGTGCCCCTTTGGTCAGCAGGGCCAGTTCTTCTGAGTCGGGATCGAAGGACTTCCAGATCTTGTCTCCAGTGACCTCATTTAAGAACAGTACCGACCGATAGGGGCCGTAATCGCCTTGTTTTTCCTGAGTGATGAACTCAACTTTTGCCGTCACTGGGGTTACTACTTTAGCCATGATCGAAATCTCCAATTGTTTATAGGGTAAGGGATAGGGGCATTACTGCCCCCTGCTAGTTAAGCGAGTGGTAAACACTCGAAAAGTTCGTAGCAGCCCTTCAGCCCCAGTGCGGCCCGCTCAGACCGGATCGCCTTGAGCACTTCTGCGAAGCGATCGCTGAGGGTGGCGACAACCAGGCTCACCTCATGGTCGGTGTGTGGGTTTACCAGGGTGATTTGATGGCGGTAGACCTTGAGCGAAACCGGAGCGTCTAAGTCGGTGGTCAGTGTTTGTGCAATCATGGTTTTTACCTCGTTTGGGGTGGGCATCCGGTTCGATTGGCGTTGAGCGGGTGCCCTCTACAATTTCTATATTACCCGGTATACCAGGAAGATACAACGATTAGGCTATCAGAATATTACCCGGTATACCAGGTTCTTGATAAGCAGAATTGATAGATATTTCCCGGTATACTCGAATAAGATAGGGGCAGAGTTGAGATCGACTATGCCGAAAAAGAAAGGGACACCGGGGGGGAATCCAGACCCCGTGAGAACAAAGGAATTCGAGCAACATATCAAGCCCAAGGCATCAGGCTTTGAAGATGTGGAGATGGGGCGATCGCCATTGTGCGTGAAACTGCCTTTAGAATTTGATGCGCTAATCAGGCCGTTGCCTAATCGCTCCGATTGGATGCGGCGGGTATTAATTGAAGCGGCCAAAAAAGAATTACTGAAGGAATAGCGATCGCCCTCACTTATCTCCAGATTTCCTAATAGAAAAGCCCTTGGTTTGTCGCCAGGGGCTTTGTCATTTTGTTGGGTGTGGCTGGGGGTGATGGGTGAGGTGGCAAGGGCGCGTCACTCCCTGTGACATAAATTTGGGCGTGGCAGCGTCACCCCTGACTGTACTTGCGTCACAAGCTGTCACAGGGTGACACCGCTTCAGCCTAAAGCACTGTATTCAAGCATTTCTGCTTCGCCCCTGCAAGTGCCACACCCTTGACCTTTGAGAATTAAGAAATACTCGCGAATGACCTCGGTAGAAATGCCTTTGAAGGCCCGGACATTGCGCTTAATATCAATCGCCTTGACCCAGCCATGACGGGCTGAATATTGGGCGATTGGGCGCATTTCTGGAAAGATTGCTTCAAGGTCAAAGGGTAACTCTGGGGGCAGTTCTGTTGGCTGTTGTTCCGTTGGGAACTCATCGGGGGCACTCAGTTTGTAAGCCTGTTCCAAGCGTTCGACGGGCGATCGCGGTGGGGTGGGTTCACTCACCATTGGTGGTTTGGACTCCACTGCCACGGGGGCAGGTTCACCCATCAGCAGATCATCCAGTTCCGCGATCGCGCTCTGCGGCACGGGGTTAGGTTGGGGTGCCACTGTCACGGGCGCAAACTGGAAGGGAATCGGTTTTTGCTGGGGCAATTGCAATGTCCCTTGCCCAGTGCCTTTCAAGATGCCCTGAGCGTCAGGTAAACCCGGATCCAGCGCCACAATCACCATGCCCTCATCCCGGAGCCGTGCCCCTTTCTTCAAGCCCAGGAAACTGAGCGAGGGATCGTGGGCGACAAACAGCGGGGGTAAGCCCACCTTGCGGGATTCCGTCAGGGCCGTTTGGGCAAACTCATGGAGCAAGTCCTGATCAAGCTGGTGCGCCCAGCCGGACATCTCCTCGCAAATGACCGTGCAGGCTTGGCCAGAATCAATCACTTGCTGGAGGTACTCGTCTTCTTGCAAGCCAGAAGCATTGAATTGCTGATACCGCTGGTTAATCAGCTCGATGTAATGCGCCAGAAAGGCATTGATGGCCGCATAGTTGCGGCCACTGCCAATCACTAATAAGCCATCCCAAGCGGCCCGTGACCCATGTGGATTCACCACCACCACCTGTTGCCCATTGGCCACCTTATCTGCCGCGATCGCTTTGGCCAGGGTGGTTTTCCCAGAACCCTGGCCACCCCATAACAGCGTCGGGCGGAACCGGAACTGCGGGTAAAGGGTGGCGAGCGATTGGCGAGCGCCCGTCGCCGGGGTGCTGGTTGCGTCTGGGTTGGGGGCAGCTTCAACGGCTGCCGCCGGGGCTGGGACTGGGGTTGCGTCCGTGGCCACTGTGGGCATCACCCCCCATTGCCTGAGCAGTTCTTCCAGCCGTTGCACGGGGAGCTGCACATCGGTGGGGTCGTGGGGATTGATCCAGCAGTAGGCTTGGCCAAACCGAGCCAATGGGTGAGTGTCGCCCGGATTAAAGACCACTAAGCCTGTGTGCCCCAGCATGGATTCAATGGCCGCGTTCACCACCTCCGTTGGGTATTGCTTGCGGAGGGTTGACCGCAAGGACTTGAGGCTAGGGTGTAAGGGAGTTTGGGCCTCGAAAATGGCCCGCAATTCTTCCGCTTTGTCACGGGGCTGAAAGGTGTTTACTTCTTGCAGAAAGTAAGCACCCATGCCCACTAGGGCCGCAATGGAAGCGATGGGCAGCGTCGCGGCAAAGGTATAGGCCACACTCAGGCCACCGCCGACGACTAAGGCCCGTTCCACTAGACCACTGGATTGGGGTTTGATCAGAGGCACCCGCCGCTTTTTGGGTTGGAGTTCTGACAGCATCGTGTTCCCTCCTTAACTGCCGTACTGCCGCGCGGTGGTAGGCTTGGCCTGGAAGGCATTGCCAAAGGCCAGGGTGGCGGCAATCAACAAGTCCAGGGCCAAGGCGTCCACCAGGACTGGCCCCAAGTCAGCATTGCCAGCTCGCGCTATCCAGATGATCCAGGCTTCCAGGCCGAAGGCAATCACACTGAAAATCAACAACGTTTTGAGGGCGCGATCGCCCATCTGGTTGTGGCGGTGCACCAGCTTTTGCACTTCGGTGTTGTCGCCTTGATGTGGTTCCAGGGGAGAGCGCGACCGTTGATTCGCTCGGAGTTGTTCGACCATCGTGGCGATGGTTTGGGGGTGGAAGTAGAGCAGGGTGGGGAGGAGCTGCAAGGTGGTGAGGGCTGCCAAAGCGACCAGAGCCAGAGTGCCCACAATGAAATCAGCTAGCCAGTCACAGGCCGTCTGGAGCCAACCGCCTAGGAACGGGACGAACCCCAAAGGGGAGCACACGCCCTGAATGCCGGTGAGGCCGAACCGCTCAAACGCTACCTGATACAACCCATAGGCCCGGTACAGGAGGAAAGCCCCTACCAAGCCGGAACACAAAAACACAGGCCACTTGAGCCAACTGAGTCCTGGGCGGCGGCGGGGCGGCGGGGCAATGAAGCCATATTCATCTTTGGGGGTGGCACTGGGGCTAGAGCTAGGACTAGGACTGGGCTGGGGGTAATGGATGCGCGGGCGTTTAGGGAGCTTCATTGGCCGACCCTCCATAGAGTTGCTGGACGCGATCGCGGACTTTGAGGGTTTCGGCGGCGAACCCTTTTTGCACCAGATAGCGGCGGATCTCTGGGCTGGTGCCGATGAGTTCCACCACCAGGCCATTCTCGGTGCGGAATAGGGAGCCATCGGTTGAGCATAAGTAGCCACTGTTGATGACTGTGCCACTGGGGTTCTCTGGGGTGAGACTCATGGGGTCAATGGCAATGTCCCCTGGCACAAAGTTACTGGTCTGGGTGCGCTGGCTGATGGCTTGAGCAATGCAGCCTTGCTGGAAAAAGAGAGTTTCTGCCCGTTGTTGGGCTTGCTTGGCGGCAGCATCCGTGGCCTGTCGAGCCATCTGGCCTTGGAGTTGGGCGGCCCCGCCGAGCGCGAAGTTGGCCCCAATCACCAGGCCGCAAACCCCAATAATCAGCCAGGTTTTGTGCTCATCGGCAAAGTCGGCAATGTCTTCTAAATCGAGTGACATAATTGATCAGTTCCTTTACAAGTGGGACATAGGGGGCGATCGCTGACTTTCTCAGGGCTAGCGATCGCCCTCCTGTTACATGGGCAATGCACCAGCAACGGTACTGGGGGAGATCGCGGGATACTCGACGGTGTTGGCAAAATTTGCAAAGCAATCCGCCAAGCTATCCAGGGTCAGCGGTTCTGGCTCATTGCTCTGGCCTAAGCCCAGCTTCTCGGAGGTGCGCCGCATGACATCGGCCTGGAAAGTTTGGGGGCTATACAAATAGGCCAGGGTATCGGAAACCTGCTCAACGGCGTTGTTGCGGTCAGTTTTAATCTTTTGCAAGCTACTGTTGAGGGTGCCCAACTGCTCGCGGGTGCGGTTGGCCAGGACGGCTTTGTCCTGCACGGTGGATTGATGGGCGGTGTTGTTCGCCTGCGTGTGGCGATCGCCTAGTGACTGGGGGCGGTGCCCATTCACATTGGGCAGTTGGGCGGCTTGTTTCAGTTTGTCGTTGTTAATCGGCATGGCTTTCGATTTCCTTCAGTAACAGTTGTTTGAACTTATCGAGCGATCGGCAGCGTTTCAGGAACAGCACCAGACTGGTCAGGGTGGCCAAATCACTATCGTCATAGAGGCCGTAGGCGTTTGGCTCGATATGAAGTTGCTCAATCCACCATCGCAACGTGCGATCGGGGACAGGCTTGCGCCTCACTCTTGCTAATCGCCAAGCTAGTTCTTTGAGAGTGTGACCTTGGGGCTGTGTTACTTGAATCAGCATGGTTTCCCGGTTCTTATTGCCGCGTCATCCGGTCTGATTACGAAACCAATGAGGCGGCAATGAGTTTCATTTCTACGTGTCATGCTAACATGATGACACGCTGATTAGTCAACACGAAATAGAGATCTTTTAAGGGCAGTATGTCAACATGGAGGAAATTAAATGGTTGAGTCGATGGCAGCCAGCAAGCGCAAAGATCCCGATTACCAGCAGGTATCGGGCTATATTCCAAAACCTTTAGCTCTTAAGTTCAAGGGCTTTTGCACCATGCAAGAGCTAGAGATAAGCGAGGTCATGACAGTGCTAATCGACGGCTGGGTTCAGCAGCAAGAATCCAAAGTTGCACAAAAACGCAAGTAGGGAGCGATCGCGATGGCACCACCAACCAACATTGAACGAACGTTAGCCACGCTGGTTGATTTTGCGGCGTTGCAAAACAAAAGTATTGAAAACCTGACTACTGCAATTGAGCAATCCAATCGGCGGCTGGTTGATCGCATTGATGACCTGGCCGTGCAGATGAGCAGTTTAGGCGACAAAATCGATACCCTTGGTGACAAGGTTGATCGCATTGCGACTGTGACCGAAGCACAATCGAGCCATATTGCGCAGTTGATCGCGTTGGCTCAACAGCAACAGGCAACGGTTGATCGCCTGTTGGCAAAAAACTAAGGGAGCGATCGTGATTAACCACTAAGCCTAAGAGTTGGTATATACAAATGTCTTTAGTTAAAGCACTAACAAAGGTAGACCCTGAGTTTGAAGAAGCACTACTAACTTTCCAAAAGCAGGTTGAAGAACCACTGGGTAAAGATCCAGATACCGATTTGAAGTATTTAAATGCAGTCGTTTGGGAACTGGGAGTCCATTGGTTGATCAGAAAAAAATGGGCGGCAAGGCATAGGATTCCAGGACACAGAACGCTAGTGAAACAAATTGAGCCTTATGGTGAGCTGCTGTTTCGCGAGTTCGAGTTGTGCATTCAAATTCATGCGATACAAACACATTCACCGTATAAAAATGCGGCAGACTGGTTTGTTGCAATCCAATCCAACAGCCAACTTATTCAAGGCCACTTGAATAAAACCGAGCTTTCACAATTTCATCGCAAGATCTCTGGGTGTATGCGTAGTCATGAAAATCCATTTGATGAAGCAAATTTACGTATAGCGATTCCAGATAGGTTTCCGCTCCCGCCTGCCCATTCATATCAGGCTATTAGCCAATTAATAACCGCAAGCCTGAAACTGGCTTATCAGCTTGATCGGGGCAACAATTTTAGATCTGATTACTGGAAGCCTTATCTAAACGCCTACAGTAAGTGGATTAAAACCGTTTCAAGTCCAGGCTGGAGCGTGTTGCAAATCGAAGCAGGCAAACTAAGAAAATCATCTGGCTCAGGAAAAGGCATGATACCCTTTCTCGTCAACAAATCATTAGTCGCGGAGGCACTACAAAATCCACGCCTGTTATCGTCTTAACCTGTTCTTAATGTTCTAGAGCCAGCGCACAGTAAGCGATTCAGGGCTTAAACTTTTTGTGTGTTTTTCAGGAGGATCTGCTTTAGTCTTTTAATCAAGCGATCGCACGTACTAGTCAAATCTTCCTACGCCCGGTAGTACTGTGATCGCCCCTTCAAAACCAAAAGCGACTTAGTTCCAAGTTTCCTACGCCCAGACTAAATCGCTTTGAAATTATTTACTCAAACCCGCCGCCGTAGCGGGACAGATTTTTATGTCTGAAATTAGTCTAGCGCAACACAATCAAAGCGCAAAGAATACTTCTGAACTGCCAAACTGGTTTATTGATTCTCGGCTCTATCGCAAGGCCAGACACCTCCTTCAGAGACAAGCTCAAGGTGCAATTTTCGGGAATCGCCAAAAGCGCATCATTGCTCGATACCAGCAGCAAGCCCAAGCCTTACGGGGTAAGGGGACGGCATGTTAACGATCAGATGCAACCGTTGCAAATCGCTCAACCTCGCAATCCAACCGCGCGCGGTTGAGTCCGTTTTAGTTTGTCAGGATTGCGATCGCGTGCTGCGGAGTCTCACCCAATATCAAGCCCAAGCCTTTGCACGGCATTTACCCCAGCCGATGGCGATCGCCGCACAGTTGGAACTGCTGGAGGGGCAACCATGATCCCTTTCAGCCAACGCATTGAACAGGAATTTTGCCAGGGCAGCGCGATCGGTCCGGATCTGTTTCAATCAGCCATCCGCTTGATCGAAGACACCGGGCGCTGGGAAACCCACGAGGCCATAGGGTTTGAGGTTTCACGGTTTTGGCAAACTCGCCAGCCGCACGACTTTGGGATATTGGCCGCGCTGCAAAATGAGGACGGTTCTTTATGGCAGGTCAAGCCAGAACACCCACTGACCGACAGTAAAGGCAAGATTCAGAAATACCAGACACCAAAAGGCAATGGGGCACGGGCCTTTCTGCCCACTATTCCCGATCGCGTAAGACAGGCGATCGCCCAGCGGTATCAGTGCGAAATCCCGGCAGATGGTAGTTTCTGGGCTTGGCTTGAGCAGCATTCCGAAATCGAGATTATCTGGACGGAAGGCGGCAAAAAGGCTCTCGCACTCCTGAGTCAGGGCTATGTGGCGATCTCGCTCTACGGGGTCAACGGTGGCTATCGTAAACTTCCCGACGATACCCGCGAACTGATCCCTGATGTGGGCCGGTTCGCGCAACCAGGCCGGGTGCATGTTCTTGCCTTTGACCAGGACGAGCACCTCAAAACTCGTCACAAAGTGAATGCGGCTTTGTCGCGCTTTGGTGGCCTGCTAGAACGTTCCGGTGGGCTGGTCAAGGTGGCAACCTGGGATAGGCACCAGGGCAAAGGCGTAGACGATCTGATTGTGAATGGTGGAGCTGCGGCCTGGGACTGTACCTATGCAGAAGCCTTAGCCCTCAAGCATTGGCAGATTGCCCAACGGCTCAACAGTCGGTTGCCGGGGACACCTTCAATCCAGGTCAGCACTCATGACCTATCGACGCTGACCACTGACCAAATCCCAGCTACGGGTATTATCGCGATCGCGGCTCCCAAGGGTACGGGTAAAACCAAGTTAATTGGGCAACTGGTGCAAGGCGCTGACAAGGTGCTGTGTGCCAACCATCGGATCGCCTTGGGCCGCAACCTGTGCGATCGCTTGGGCATCGACTATCGCGGCGATTTGGACAAAACTCCAGACGGACGGTTTATCGCTGGCACTGCTTACACCCTGCGCGTGGGCACTTGTGTAGATGCTCTGTTAGCCTTCGATCCGGCACAGTTCGAGGACTGTGATTTGATTGTGGACGAAGCCGTGCAAGTGGTCAGGCATTTGCTGACGAGCGAAACTTGTAAGCAGTTGCGCCCTGCATTATTAGCCCGGTTCGCGCGGCTGGTGCAAACAGCCCGTCGCGTGATCCTGGCTGACGCTGACTTGGACAAAGCTACGTTGCATTACTTCCAAGACCTGCGCGGCGATCGCGCGCCGATCTGCCTGATTCGCAACGATTACCAAGCAGCAGGCTATCCGGTGCGGTTGGTTCAGACCCATAGCTTTGAATCTGTGGTGTCTGACCTATTAGACGACTTGCACCATCAACCGCTAGGTCAAGCCACCTTTGTCACCACTGACAACAAGCGCACCACCCAGGCGATCGCCCGGTTGGTTGCCAACAGTTGTCCTGACAAACGGGTGTTGGTCATTAACTCCGAAACGAGCGGCGGCGAAGCTGAACGCGAGTTCATTCAAAATCCTGATGCGGTCTTACGGCGGGGTGAATACGACCTGGTTATTGCCTCCCCCAGTCTTGCGACGGGGGTCAGTATTGAAGCTCAGGGCATCATCAGCAAGGTCTATGGCATCTTCACTGGGGTCAGTTCAACGGATGCTGATATTTTGCAAGCTTTAGCCCGTGTGCGGGAACCCGTGCCCCGTGTGGTGTGGGTGGCTAATCGAGGCCGTAACTGGAACCGGGTCAGTCGGTCAACGAATCCGCTCCAGGTCAAAGAGTCGTTGATGCAGCGCACCACGGCGATCGCCGGGTTGATTGGAGCGATCGATAATATCGACTACCAAAACGACCCCCACTTGAACTTGTGGTGTCGGATTGCCGCTGACCAAAATTGGGCCATGCAGAACCTGCGGGATGCGGTGCTCATGCGGCTGAAGCTGGAAGGGCACCAGGTCACACTGGAAGATCGAGAGTATGACCCGGTGGCCCGGTTCCTCTATCAGCAAGCCGCCACTCAGCAGAAACGGCAGGCGGCTGAGGCGATCGCCAACGCTGACAGCTTGAACTACGCTGAGGTTAAATTCCTAGAACAGAAGGAACACCGCACCCCAGCCGAACAGCAGGCAATTCAGCGGTTTTACCTGTGCGATTTTTACGCCATCGATCCGGAGTCACTGACTCCTGAGTTCGTGCTGTGGGATGCAGACGGGCGGCGACGGGGGGAACTGCTGAACCTGGAATCCATGCTCTACGAAAATGTGGCCGTCGATCGCACGGTCAGAGCGTTAGAAAAGCAGTTGGGTTGGAACCAGGGGGTGTGCCCGTGGGATATTTCGGGCGCGGCCCTCCGGGCAGAATTACGCCGGAACCTGGGATTAGACCAATATCTTGATCCGGAGCGGGAATGGACAGGCGAGGACAACGCCGCGATCGCCGCCCTGGCCCGTGGCCACTTCAAAGTCATTCAAGATGTGCTCCACTTCAGCCCCAGCGACAAACTTTCCGATACCCAAATCGCGCACCAGTTGCTCTCACAGTTGGGTTTAAAAGTCATTTCTCGCTGGCAGGGCACAGGCAAACACAAACACCGAGTTTATCGGTTGGAGGCGGCCCGGTGGGAATTGCTCACGGCCATTCTAGAGCGACGGGCAGCACGGCGATCGCGGCTGCAATCACAAGCTTCTGAACCAGGATCACCCCTCCCTTTAATATTCAAAAATCAGACGGGTGATCCTAAAACAGAAACACGCCAAATCCCCACGGAAGAAGCAGGCTGGAGAAACCCTGACTCCCTTGCCGATGTACGGGACTGGTGGGCGCAGGCGGACACGGACGAAATCAGAGCCGAAATTAGGCGCATGGTGCCACCGGATGTCTTAGCACTGGCGATCGCATCATGACGGCCCCACTTGAACCGGGTGCTTGGGCTGTCCTCACTGGCGAGGGGTGCAATCAATCGGTGGCTGAACTGTTGGCGATCTGGGAAATCGAGCAAATTCAGACCGATTATGCTGTCGTTGTTCTGGCTGCATCGCAGACCACGCCCAACCTATCGTTGCCCCGCCGTCGATACAAACTGTCCTGGCTCACGCAATACCCTAAACCCCCCACCGAATGATCGGTGAGGGGAGTGGGTTAGGCGTTAGGCCGCGCCCTGGCGGTTAGGCTCCTGGCGGCCTCCCTCCTTCGGTGGCAACAGTCGGAGCTTCGCGATCGCACTAGCAACCTGCAAGGCGCTGAAACGTTCCGCCTCCTGCAACCAGTTAACCAACTGAATTTTAGATAGCTTGCTGTAGCCCTTA
>CAYYWG010000033.1:0-16952 GCA_964475335.1 uncultured bacterium | reverse complement strand
ACAGGGTGAATACTCGCTGAAGCGTTTTAAGTTTAATTCCGGCTAGCTACTTAGTGGAGGCGATGACCACTTTAAACCACGAGTCGATTCGTTATGTCGCTGGGATCAGCCAAACTCGTTCCAGTGCCGAGCAGTTGAATGAGGCTGTGGTGAAATTACAAGCGATTGTGTAATGGTCGGTTAGGCGGTGGGCGATCGCCGCTAAAAGCTCAAACAGAAGACAGTAAAAAACCGAGATCCCGGTCGGTAATCTCGGTTTATGCCGTTGAAGAGGAAGAACCGTGAGATGGAAAGCGAAAGCTAACAGTTTAGTGGGGGATTTGGCTCAAGAGAACTTGGAGATTTTCCCCCAGGTGGGCGGTAAGTTGCTGGGTGACGGGCAAACTGTCCAGTCCCATGCCAGCACAGAGCAACATGAGATAAAAGATGGAGTATTTGAATACCGATCGCGCTACTTGCAAATCATGGGGCTGTTGCATTAAGTGCCATGCTTTCTGCACAAAAATGCCACCGAGGACGAGGGCGATCGCGCCATACACCGCCCCCATGACGTGCAGTGGATAAATGAGCAGCAGGGTGATCGGGATGAGCAGCACAGTGTAGACAAAAATCTGGAAGGCCGTCGGTTCATTGCCTTTCACCACAGGCAACATGGGCACTCCAACTTTGGCGTAGTCATCTCGAATCATTAAGGCCAGTGCCCAGAAGTGGGGCGGAGTCCAGACAAAGATGATGGCAAACAAAACCCAGGCCGCCCAACTGAGATCACCCGTGACTGCGGCCCAACCCACCAGGGGCGGAATGGCTCCGGCGGCACCACCAATGACGATGTTTTGGGTGCTGTGGCGTTTGAGCCAGTGAGTGTAAATGAGAACGTAGAACACAATCCCCGACATGGCAAGGCTGGCCGCCAGGAAGTTGGCGAAGATGGCCAACAGGGTAAAGGCGATGATCGTCAGGGCGATCGCAAAGGCGAGGGCATGGGCTGGTTGCACGCGACCAGACGGTAAAGGCCGATGGCGAGTCCGCTCCATAATGTAGTCAATATCGCGATCGTAGAGGCAGTTAATGGTGTTCGCAGCTCCGGCAGAACAGGCCCCACTGAGCAACGTCACTAACAGAAGGACTGGATCAACCTGGCCCTTAGCCGCAACCCACATGCCGCCAGCCGTGGTGATCAGTAACAGCAAGATGATGCGAGGTTTGGTGAGTTGGTAGTAGCTTTGCAGGACTTGAAGGAAATTTTCGTGGTGCCGGCTGGTTCCGGTCAACATTGTTTCTTGCATTAAAATCAGTCCTCACTGAGGTAAACATTGGGCGCTAGCAGGGCGCAAGGGGGCAGAGCGACGCTGAGCTGGGGGCCGGTGCCGATCAACAAGGGGGCGATCGCCCGCCAAGGTCAAGCTTGATCGCGAGGCAATTGCGAGATCGGGGCTGATGCGGGTGGGTCTGCCTTAGGTGGCTTGGGCGGTGGTCATGGGGTGGGCCGGATCTGCGGTTGGGAGGATGGCGCTAATCTGATGGCGATCGCGTAGGCCCAGTACCGTAAAAGCGACCAGAGTGCCGAGAAGCAATGCCCCAATGGCCTGATGGGAAACCGTGAGGGGTTCAACCTGGAGCCGGAGCTTTAAGGTGGCGATGCCCACCCCAATTTGCAGGACGACCAAACTGCCTGCCAGGTGTGCGAGCCGGCGCAGGGGCGGATTCAGGGCCGGAGTCCGATAGGCCATGCCAACCAGCGTGATAGTGGCGATCGTCGCAGGCACTACTCCAATCAGGTGGCTGTTCATGACGGTGCACAACTGGGAACCACCAAGACATTGGTGAACGGCCCAGCGCGACCCGACCAACGCCCCCAAAATACTTTGGATAAACACAAACACCGCAGCGATGCAGGCGATCCACGGGAGTTTGCCCGCTGTGCCTGTCCCGGTGTAAGCCCGTAAGCCCAGCCCCATCGACAGCAGGGTCACGAAGAACAGGAGGGCCGTGGCCAAGTGGGCGGTCACGATATCAAACCGCAAGAGTTCGGTGACGGTAAGCCCACCCAGAACGCCTTGAAAAACCACCAGGGCAAGGGCGAGGCCCGCTGTCCACGGTGCCCACTTGGGCAGTTCGCGCCGATACCACCAACACAAGCCCACAAGGGCGATCGCAAACAACCCCATCGAAGAAGCCGTCAGCCGATGAAACCATTCCAAAAAGACTTGGAAGTTCATTTGCTTTTGGGGGATCAGTTCGCCATAACACAGGGGCCAATCGGGGCAGGCCAAACCCGCATTCATCACTCGCGTTGCACTCCCCAGCGCCATCAAAAATAAGGTTTCGGCAGCCATCCCCAGGACAAACCGTCCAATCCACTCACGGGGAGTGGCTGGGGTTTTGGTGTGCAACGGATGAAACGCTATATCAACCATAGGTACAACCTTCTACGTCTACAAACTGCAACGTTTCTTCATAAAGCCTCAAGTCAGAACTCGCTAACACGGCATCGATCAGGCATTACTGTTGTCGTTCGCTCAATTGCCCTTCTGCTATTACTGTAGTGATGATGTTTAGATCCGAGAACCCTTTTAGGGTTTTCTTTTAGATTGCTGTCTTTCTAAGGGTTTTCGGTCGCAAGTTAGGTATCGGAAACTACACTTCAAAACTTTATGTTTTAATTACGATCGCTAAACAATTAAAGCTTTTCTTAACAATCTGTCGCATTTTGTATCGCCCTTTTGTTCCTTAAGAAAATCTAAAAAATAGGGCTTGAACTGTGCGGTGACGAGTGGCGCTGGTTTGGGGCGGTCATAATGGCGATCGCCTAGTTTGATGAAGATGGATTAAAAAAAACAAACAGAATCCAGACCCCAACGCCCGACTGGTCTAGGGTGTAATTTGAGTTGGCTGATTGTGGAAAGCCTTGTGGTGCGGCAGTCGGCCTGATTGGTATTGACCCAACGGCGATCGCTCAAGCCTCACCCGTGGCTTTGACAAAAGGACTGATTCTGTGTCCTGGGTCGCTGTTTTTCGGAGGCTGTGCCCGCTTAAATTTGAATTGATCGTTAGTATTAGCTAGGGGCCTGATTGAACTCAGTTGTGTAATATTTTCAGCAATGCCATAACGACCCTCGCGATCGCTCGTACCTGTTGGATTGGGTTCATGGAATCCGTGATTTGCCCAGCCCTTTGTTAATCATTTTTTAATTTTTTGACTAGCTTCTACGCGGAGATTTGTTGTGAACATTCCCAGTTCAATTACAACGTTGCTCATTGGTATTGCCATCACGGCAGCGAGTTTTTGGTATGGCCAAAATCACGGATTAATGCCAGTCGAAGCTTCAGCTGAGGCCCCGTTGGTCGATGGGTTGTTTGACTTGATGATGACAATCGGCACAGGTTTATTTCTCATTGTTCAAGGCGCAATTATCTACGCTGCGATTAAATTTCGGCGTAAACCGGGCGATGACACCGATGGCCCCTACATTGAAGGCAATATTCCCCTAGAGATCTTGTGGACTTCGATTCCGGCGGTTATTGTCTTGGGGATCGCGGTTTATAGCTTTGAGGTGTACACCTCTATGGGGGGGATGAATCCGATGGATCATTCTGTGGCCCATCATCACACGGCACCAACCGTCGCGACGGCACCAGGCGCGGCGATCGCAGCCCCCCTCAGCACGGCTCCCAGTCTGGATCCCAACGGGGCGATCGCGGATGTCAGTGAAGTAGATGGTATTCCGGGCACCCCCACAACCCTGCCCGAAATGACGATTGAAACCACCGCCTTGCAGTACGCCTGGTTGTTCACCTATCCCGACAGTGGGGTGGTCGCGGGCGAATTGCACGTTCCTGTGGGGACGCGGGTTCACCTCAAAATCAACGCGAATGATGTGCTACACGCCTTTTGGGTGCCGGAATATCGCCTCAAGCAAGATGCCATTCCGGGGCAAACCACAGAACTCACGTTCACGCCCAATCGCACGGGTGAATATCCCGTCATTTGTGCAGAATTGTGTGGCCCCTATCACGGCGCGATGAAGTCGGTGGTGGTGGCTCAAACGCCGACAGAGTTCAATGCCTGGTTGGACAGCCAAAAAGTTGCCAGTAGTGATGTGGATGGGGCGGCGATCGCCCTGTCTCCAACGGCAAAACCGGCAACGGCGCAAACCCCAGACGAGTTCCTAGCTCCTTTTGTGCACCAGATGGGCTTCACCCCAGAAATGGCGCACCAACTCCATTCCCAGCACGGGGCGATCGCCAAAAGTTAGCCACCGCCCAAGCCGGGGAGTGCGATCACCAGCGGCGATCGCTTAACTGTTTTACCGCTCAACTGTTCTTGAATTATCGATTGTTGGATCTTCTCTTATGACCCAGGTTATCCAAGAAGAAACGGGCCAAGCCCCAATACTTGGTCATACCCCTGAAAGTAAGCGCAACTGGCGCAAATACTTTACCTTCAGCACTGATCACAAAGTCATTGGGATTCAATACCTCGTTTCCTCCTTCTTCTTCTATCTCGTGGGGGGTGCCCTGGCGACCGCCATCCGCACCGAACTCGCCACCCCAGATGTTGATTTTGTCAGCCGCGAAGTCTACAACGGCCTCTTCACCGTCCACGCCACGGTCATGATCTTTTTGTGGATTGTGCCAGCGGCCACTGGTGCGTTTGGCAATTACCTCATTCCGTTGCTCATTGGCGCACGGGATATGGCCTTCCCCAAGCTCAATGCCGTTGCCTTTTGGATGATTCCCCCCGGTGGGATCTTGCTGCTGTGTAGTTTCTTTGTCGGTGCGCCGGGGGCTGGCTGGACTTCCTATCCACCGCTGAGTCTGGTCGTCAACAAACCGGGTGAGGCGATCTGGATTTTGAGCGTGTTGCTCTTGGGGACTTCTTCCATTTTGGGGGCTGTGAATTTCCTGGTGACGCTGCTGAAAATGCGGGCACCAGGCATGACCCTTAACAAAATGCCCTTGTTTTGCTGGGCGATGCTCGCAACGTCGGCCTTGATCTTGCTTTCCACGCCTGTATTGGCGGGGGCGTTGATTCTGCTGGCGTTTGACTTGATTGTGGGCACGGCCTTTTTTAACCCCGTGGGGGGCGGCAACCCGATCGTGTATCAGCACATGTTCTGGTTCTACTCCCACCCGGCGGTATACATCATGATTCTGCCGATCTTTGGGTTGATTTCCGAGATTCTGCCCGTTCATGCCCGGAAGCCGATTTTTGGGTACAAGGCGATCGCCTACTCCAGCTTGGCGATTAGTTTCTTGGGCCTCATTGTTTGGGCACACCACATGTTCACCAGCGGCACTCCTCCCTGGTTGCGGATGTTTTTTATGATCAACACCATGATCATCGCCGTTCCCACCGGGATCAAGATTTGGAGTTGGTTAGCAACCCTGTGGGGCGGCAAGTTGCGCTTAAACAGTGCGCTCTTGTTTGGGATGGGCTTTTTGTCCATGTTTGTGATCGGCGGCATCAGCGGTGTGATGTTGGCGGCAGTGCCGTTTGATATTCACGTCCACGATACCTATTTTGTAGTGGCACACTTGCACTATGTGTTGTTTGGGGGCAGTGTGTTTGGGTTATACGCTGCGACCTATCACTGGTTCCCAAAAATGAGTGGGCGCATGGCCAACGAAACCCTGGGCCGCATCCACTTTGCGCTCACGTTCATTGGGTTTAATCTGGCCTTTTTGCCCATGCACAAACTCGGTCTAGAAGGCATGAACCGCCGTATTGCGGAGTACGATCCGAAGTTTGCCACGCTCAATTTTGTGTGTACCGTTGGGACTTATATTCTGGCGGTTTCCACCTTCCCCTTCCTCATCAATATGGCCTGGAGCATTTACAAAGGTGTCCGGGCACCGAGCAATCCTTGGGGTGGGCTGACCTTTGAGTGGTTGACGACCTCGCCACCGCCAGTCGAAAACTTTGAGGTCGATCCCGTTTTGACCATTGGCCCCTATGAGTATGGCACCGAGGAGGCGAAGGAAGTTGTGGCGGCTGGCCCGGTTTTGGCCATGGTCGCGTCTGGGCTAGCCAAAGCTTGATGGCGAAGACCTTGGTTGGCCTGATCAAATGGCCTTGGCGATCGCGCCTCATTTCCCTTTCTTTGTGACCTTTACGCATCCAACACTATGCAAAGTTCTGCACTGGATAATCAAACGGCTGTTTATCATGCCGCCGAAACTGCCCACGGGCATCATGGGCATCCTGACCATCGCATTTTTGGGATCATTGTGTTTCTGATCGCAGAGGCCATGATCTTTTTGGGATTGTTCTCTGCCTATCTCACGTTTCGGGCCGTTGCGCCAACCTGGCCCCCAGAGGGCACTCCAGAGTTAGAGTTACTGCTACCAGGGGTGAATACCATCATCCTGATCGGGAGTAGTTTTGTGATTCACAATGCTGACACTGCTATCAAAAAAAATGATGTCAAAGGATTGCAGCTTTGGTTTGGGATCACAGCAGCAATGGGTGCCATCTTCCTGGTTGGGCAGTTGTATGAATACTTTCATCTTGAGTTTGGTCTGACGACCAATTTGTTTGCCAGTACGTTTTATGTCTTAACTGGTTTTCATGGTCTCCACGTATTGTTTGGTTTGGTGCTAATTTTGGCGGTGTTGTGGCGATCGCTGAAATCAGGCCATTATTCCAATACCAGTCACTTTGGAGTGGAAGCCGCAGAGATTTACTGGCACTTTGTGGATGTCGTGTGGATTGTGCTGTTTATTCTGCTGTATCTCCTGAAGTAAGTCTCTCAGCACTTACTGGTACTACCAATTTTTGACTGTGCTGTAAGCAAAATGGGGCCAATTAGATGGCCCTTTTTTGTGCAATGGTTGCCAATTTATGAATTGATGCCAGAGGCAACTTGGTTGGTGGCCGTGAAGCGGGTTCAGATGGCGCAACCGTCCCCGATCGCCTGCCAGCCTGGAGCGGTTGGCCTGGGGAATTTGGTGAGGAGTTTTCCACAGGCTAATAGTCGGTCAGTCCCTAATCGATGCCCAGAGGGGCTTCTGCTTGTGGAGAACCTGTGGAAATTGTGGAATAAGGGTGTGGGAAACCTGGTTTTGGGGTGTGGTTTGTGGCAAGGCGATCGCGACTATTGACCATTCAGGACGCGGCCCGATCGCCTTCCGGTTGAGACTCCAGAATTTCGAGCAAGCCAACTGTGCCTACCAAAAAGGTATACACCCCCGCCGCAATTGGGGCTTTGTCCCGCCGAACAGCCACCGCGATCGCAATTACTGCTTCAACTAAATGGGCAATGACTGGTAATCGTCCCCATTGCAACACGGGGAGTAACACAGTTGGAAAAGCCAGTGAACTGAAGACTGTGTAGAGATGCCAACTTTCTAAGCCGATCATGCCCAACATGAGAATTGGTGAAAGGATTTTAATGGCTGTTTTGAGGGTTGCTGGCATGAAGATGGTGAGTTAAAGGACAGAGGACGCTGAGGAAATTCGGGCTATTGGCTTAATCCGAGCGATGGGAGGCCGCGATCGCTTTGAGCTGTGCAATAACTCGTTGATGGGCACGATGATACCGCTGAATTCGGTCTAAGTCTTTTTCAGATAGTGTGGATAAACGAGTCAAATTCATATTATCTTCCAAGTCATATTGTTTGACTTGGGTTGCGAGAGGATTAGTCAAAATTCGGTCAATAAACTCATCGTAACTTTCGCCAGCGCGACGAGTGAGACAGTCGATCGCTGTGATGATATAAGGCGGAAAGCCAACTTTAGCAAGTTTTTCTAGAGTCCAATCTGTGTCTTCAACAACGTCGTGCAAGATGGCGACAATCTTTTCGGCATCAGTGTTGCCGCGCATCATCATCCGTAATGGATGGAGCACATAGGGATGATTGGTTCGATCGCGTTGTCGTTGGTGGGCGGTGGCAGCGATCGCGATCGCCTGGGCCAACAAATCCGTTGTGGGTTGTTCCATAATCCCGTCTCCTTTGGCCAAACTGTTTGCCTTGTCCGTCTCCAACCCGGTGAGTCGCTTGCCTACAAACATGACTGAATGCCCAAATCGCGATGATTTGAGAGCTGGGTAAGGATGGTGGTAAGGCCCACCCCTCATGACCACGGTTGGTCTTTCAAATTTTACTGCATCTGTTCCGAGGGGGTCAGGGATTGGCGTTATTGGGCATGGGGGCTGGCTTCACAGTGACTTTGCGCGATGCGCCACTCCGTTTGACTTGAACTTCCAACGGTTGGTTGATTTGGGCCATTGCAACTTGACTCCGAACTTCGTTGGGCGTGGCCACGGGGGTGCTGCCGATCGCCTCAATAATATCCCCAGGCCGGAGACCACCCACCGCAGCGGGCGAATTGGGTTGAATTGCAATGACAATCACCCCTTCGTCTTGGTTCACCTGCATATCGGTGGTCTGGTTAATTTGCTCTCGCAATTGGGGGGTGAGGGCGGCCATTTGAATGCCCAAATAGGGATGGTCGGCGCTCCCTTTGGTAATAATCTGTTCGGCGATGCGTTGGGCGGTGCGAATGGGGACAGCAAACCCAATACCCGAAGCCCCCTGGATAATGGCTGTGTTGATGCCGATGACTTCCCCTTTAGAGTTGATTAACGGGCCGCCGGAATTACCGGGATTAATTGCAGTATCGGTTTGGATGAAGTTGACCTGGGCGGAACCCCCAAAGTCTGCGCCCGATCGCCCCGTGGCACTGATGATCCCTTGGGTAACGGTGTAGTTGAGGCCGAGGGGATTCCCGATCGCGATCGCCGCTTGCCCCGGCAATAAATTATCAGAATCACCCGTTTTGGCGACGGGCAATCCCTGGCCATCAATTTTAATCACGGCCACATCCGTTGTGCGATCGGTGCCCACCACTGTTCCCTTGAACCGCCGTCCATCTTCCAACAAGACCGTCACCGCATCGGCCCCTTCCACCACATGGGCATTGGTCAACACGCGCCCATCCGACGACACAATGAAACCAGACCCGGTGCCCCGTTGCACGCGCTCGGCCTGGGGGCGTCCGCCAAAAAACGGATCAAGACCCATTTGCCCAAAGGGATCTTCCACCACCCGGCTAGAGTCAATCCGCACGACGGCTGGCCCCACTTCCTGCACAATCTTGGCGACGTAATCTGGGCTGGCCGCATCCAAGGATAGGTTTGGCTCCGGGCGGGGGGAACGGGTCGGCACATCCGATTGGGCTAAAAGGGGGGATTTGTTCTCCTGGCCCAAATTTGGCATTTGGCAACCCGCATTCCCTAGCAGCACCAGCGTCGTTAACCCGACTATGCCCCGTTGCAGCAGCTCCTTCATCGTTTTTCTATCCTTCAGCCGTAGTGAACATCAACAGTCTTGTTTCTTACCAGGAGTCTTGGCTTTTGGCAAAATTGCGCGATCGCCCATCCCCACCCTGGTCTTGCCATTCCCAGGGGCCTGAACCTGCTGGCCTGGTCTGGGGGCTTGCCCTGTTTTACACCCATCCCAGCGCGGAGACCGGACAAAATATGAGAACTGCCCAGCCCAACGCCCAGGGGCACATATCTTGGGTGCCTGTGCGTTCAATCCCTTGCTCAGAGCAGATCAGCCAGATTTTGCCTTGCCTTCTCCTGCTTGCCCAAGTCCGAAAGGGACGGGGGGAAGGGCGATCGCAGGGTCTATTCTCCCGCGATCGCCCTTCCCCTCTCCATCCTAGTCAACTTTGGCTGAGCCTGTTGGGGCGTTTCGCCCAGCCGCACCAATGGCAGAACGCCAAACCGAAGCCCCTACCAGAAGCCACTCAAGGTTCTCGTCCAAGCTTCCCGTCCAGCGCTGTCTTTGCGTCCAATGTAGGCAATTGGGGTATCCGATGGCAGGCTCAAGGGGGCAAGTTCGCAATCCCGATTGCTCCTCAGCCGTATCTAAAATTAGGATCAATAAACAGAAGAAAAAAGGCAATGAAACTGCAATGAAAAGGTGTGATGAAAAAAGAGCCCTCACCGTAGTGGGACTCTTCTTATCGCTGTGATTTAAACTTAGCTATACAACGTGATTACTCAGATCTTCTCAACCAAAAGACTTATCACTCCGCCACTTTTACTCAGATAAAACTGGGAGATTTAAACAGAGTTTGCTTGGATTCCCATGAGAACAGATTTAATCAGCGCTGTGAGGTGACTTGGCTGTTTCACCGTCATAGGGTTGTACCCCGGTATTGGGATATTCGTTGTCACTGGGTGCAAAAATCCGAGAAATCGCTCCAGAAAAGAACTGGATAACATCGTCGATGACTTTGGGAATGCTCATAACCCTACCTCCAGATAGGCTATTAATGCGAACTTCAACCCGCTAGACAAACCCGAAATTAAGTCTCGATTTGAGGATTTATATTGAGGATCTATTTAGGAGTGAAATCCTTGTTCTTTGGCCTTATACCCTCATTATGCCAAATTCTGTTTTCGCTATGGATTTTGCATTAATTGTTCAAAACTTCTGTTGTATTTGTTGATACTTTGTTGTCTAGCGTTACGTCTTTTGGTAAACGACGGTTGAACTGCTGCGCGATCGCTCCTAAGGATCAGAATGCTGCTTCCGTCTGGCAATCGGGATTCCGTTGTTTGTCTGCCTTGGTTTTTGCTCTGACTGGCTCGGCTGAAGGTTTGAATTTAGCGACATTTCTTCATGAAGAGTTCATTGACCAGAGCGTGAGCGAGGGGATGAAATCTGGGCGGCGATCGCCCACCCCTGGTAAAAATGCCCATTTTCGCCGCAAGACAATAAGCCAAATCCCAGACAGCATCGGGCTAGAAGCCGAATCCTGGCTTCGATCGGTAGATTATGGTATTTTTTACTATAATTAAGTGAGCCTGGTTTCCATGTTTGCATCGCGATCGCCGTTCTGCTGAAGCTGGGTTGCCCCCACGCTGACTCATTGATGGTGCTGGCTGCGATGCGATCGCAACGGCGTTTGGTTTGGTAATCCCCAACTCATGGACTGGCTGTGTCAACCTCAAGGTCTCCTGCAATGAACTCCTCCCTGGTACTGCTGCCGACTGACACCGCATTGCTGACGGATTTGTATCAGCTCACGATGGCTGCTTGTTACGTTGGGGAAGGTTTAGCCACGCAACAGGCCAGTTTTGAGCTGTTTGCGCGGCGGCTACCGCCGAATTATGGCTATCTCATTGCGATGGGGTTGGCCCAAGCGTTGGATTATCTGGCAACGCTCCACTTCACCCCAGAGCAGATTGCGGAATTGCAGGCCACTGGCATTTTTGCCCATGCGCCAGAAGCCTTTTGGCACCTGTTGGCCACGGCCCGGTTTGAGGGGGATGTGTGGGCGGTTCCCGAAGGGACGGCGATCTTTGCCAACGAACCGCTGTTACGAGTCGAAGCGCCTTTGTGGCAAGCCCAACTGGTGGAAACCTATTTGTTAAATACGCTGAATTACCAGACGTTGATTGCGACGCGGGCCACCCGCCTGCGGGATGTGGCAGGCCCAGAGGCGACGTTACTGGAATTTGGAACCCGGCGGGCATTTAGTCCCCAAGCATCGCTCTGGGCAGCACGGGCAGCCTTGGCGGCGGGGTTTAATGCAACGTCCAATGTATTGGCGGCGTTTCAGTTGGGGCAAAAGCCAGCGGGAACAATGGCCCATTCGTTGGTGATGGCGTTGGCCGCGAAGGAGGGGAGTGAAACCCAGGCGTTTGAGGCGTTTCATCGCTATTTCCCCGGTGCGCCGTTGTTAATTGATACCTATGACACGATCGCGGCGGCAGAGCAACTCGCCCAACAACTGCAACGGGGGGAACTGCACCTCGCGGGGGTGCGGCTGGACTCGGGAGATTTGGCGGCTTTGTCGCGGCAAGTGCGGCAGTTGTTACCGGGGGTGCCCATTTTTGCCAGCGGGGATTTGGATGAATACCGCATGACGGAGCTAAAGGCCCAGGGGGCTTGCATTGACGGCTATGGATTGGGGACGCAGTTGGTGACGGGGGTGCCGGTAAATGGAGTGTACAAATTGGTGGAAATTGACGGCATTCCAGTGATGAAGGAGGCTCCGGGGAAGGTGACCTATCCTGGGCGGAAGCAGATTTTTCGGCAGATTGACCAGGGGATGGTGAAGGGCGATCGCCTGGGTTTGATGGCAACCGATGTGGCCCAACCGGGAGAAATTTCCCTCCTCCAGCCGGTGATGCAAGGGGGACAACCCTTAGCCCCGCCCGAACCCCTCGCCGCGATCGCCCAGCGTACGGCCCAATCTCTGGCCAGTTTGTCCCTCGCGATCCGGGCGATCGCCGCTCCTGCTCCTGCTCCGGTCGAGCCTTCTGCCGCTTTGGTAGCATTGATCGAACAGACCCAACGCAAACCAGCCTGAGCGTTAGCTGCGCGTGTTCCAGAGTGTTGATTTCCGTTTTGATCTCTCATCCCGTGCGCCTATGTGCAACATTGCTCTCTTTGGTACCAGTGCTGACCCGCCCACAGCGGGCCATCAGGCCATCATCGCGTGGTTAGCTGACCATTGCGATCGCGTCGCAGTTTGGGCTGCCGATAATCCCTTTAAGGGCCACCAAACGCCCTTGCCCCACCGCACGGCCATGCTGCGCTTGTTGATCGATGATCTCGACCCACCTCGCCCCAATGTGCAACTGCATCCAGAGTTAAGCCAATTGCGCACCATCCACACCCTGGAACTGGCACGACAACAATGGCCAGAAGCCCAATTTACGCTGGTGATCGGGTCAGATTTAGTCCCCCAGTTGCCCCGGTGGTATCGGGCTGAGGAGTTATTCCATCTGGCAAATCTCCTCGTTGTTCCAAGACCGGGCTATCCTTTGGAGGAGGCAGACCTCAGCGACTTGCGGCAACGGGGGGCGCAGGTGGCGATCGCGGATCTGACCGGGCCAGATACTTCCTCCAGCGCCTATCGTGAGCATGGCCATACCCCCAGCATCACCCCCCCTGTCGAGGATTACATTCACCGGGAGCACCTATATTCATGCCGGGACGCCCCCAGAGCAAAGCAAACCGTTCACTAAAGCGGCCTCAACTCGCCGATTTCAAAGTCGGAGTCGATAACGTCATCTTTTCTGTGGATACCGACCAAAATCGACTCCTTGTATTGTTGGTGATGCGGCGCGAACCCCCATTTGGCGGGCAGTGGTGTTTACCCGGCACCCTCGTCCGGCAAGGCGAATCCTTGGAAGACGCGGCCTATCGCATCCTGGCCGAAAAAATTCGGGCTGACAACCTTTACCTGGAGCAGCTCTATACCTTTGGGGGGCCAAATCGAGATCCCCGCGAAGCCCCAGAGAGCTATGGCACGCGCTATCTCTCGGTTAGTTACTTTGCGTTGGTCCGCTTTGCTGAAGCTGAACTGATTGCCGATCGCGTCTCTGGCATTGCCTGGTATCCGTTGGATCAAGTTCCCCAACTGGCTTTTGACCACAACCAAGTGCTGGAATATGGCCATCGCCGTTTGCGTAACAAACTGGAATATAGCCCCGTCGCCTTTGAAGTGCTCCCGGAAGTGTTTACGCTCAGCGATTTGTACCAGCTTTACACCACGGTCTTAGGGGAAAATTTTTCGGATTATTCCAATTTCCGTTCCCGCTTGCTGAAGTTGGGCTTTTTGGCGGATACCGGGGTCAAAGTCTCCCGTGGAGCGGGTCGTCCAGCCAGTCTCTATCGGTTCGATGCCGATGCCTTTGCCCCGTTCAAAGATAAGCCCCTGGTCTTTATTTGACGGAACGCTGACCTGGGTGGGGCGATCGCGGTGGGCAATCTGGGGACTGCACTGGCTAGAAATCGGGCCATCCTGCGGTTGTGGGAAGAAAGTGACTCCTAAGCTCCCCGCTGGTGTATTGAGCGTGATAAAAAATTTAACAATATAGCAATACAAAAAAGCTGACCCCTTATCTCTGAGCGAACCCATGAACAGTGCCTTAACCCCGGTGACGATCGCGATCGCCCAACTCAATCCGACGATTGGCGATCTGGCTGGTAATGCCCAGCACATTTTGGAAGCCGCCCAGCAAGCCGCCGCGCAAGGTGCCCAGTTATTGCTCACGCCAGAGTTATCCCTGTGTGGGTATCCCCCTCGGGATTTGTTGATGCATCCAGACTTTCTCGAAGCCATGCAGCAGACCCTGGCCCGGTTGGCCAAAGATTTGCCGCTGACGTTGACAACGCTGGTCGGTGTGGTGACGCTTAATCCCAACGCTGGCATCGAAGGGGGGAAGCCCCTGTTCAACAGCACGGCTTTATTAGCGGGTGGGGCAGTGCAGCAGTTGTTCCACAAGCGCCTGTTGCCAACCTACGACGTCTTTGATGAGGATCGCTACTTTGAATCGGGGCGGGAAGCTAATCATTTTTGGTTGGGTAGTGGCGATCGCGCCGACGCGGGTTCCGGCCTGCACATTGGGGTCACCATTTGCGAAGACCTGTGGAATGACGAAGAGTTTTGGGGCAAGCGCAGTTACGAAATTAACCCCATCGCCGATTTGGCCCAGGTCGGGGTGAATTTGACCATCAATCTGTCGGCTTCGCCCTTTACAGCCGGGAAGCAGACCTTGCGGGAAGCCATGCTCAAACACTCGGCCACCCGCTTCAACCAACCCTTGCTCTACGTCAATCAAGTCGGGAGCAACGACGATCTGATTTTTGATGGCTGTAGTGTGGCTTTTAACCGCAAGGGAGAGTTAGTGTGTCGCGCCAAGATGTTTGCCGCTGACCTGGTGTTGGTGCAGTATGACCCCCAGCAACAGGACTTAGTGGCGGTGCCGGAGGCGATCGCCCCCGTGCCCGATAACGAAGACGCCGAGATTTGGGGGGCACTGGTCTTGGGGGTGCGAGACTATGCCCGGAAGTGCGGTTTCTCGAAGGCGGTCATTGGCCTCAGCGGGGGGATCGATTCGGCGTTGGTGGCGGCGATCGCGGCGGCAGCTCTGGGGCCAGAGAACGTGTTAGGGGTGCTGATGCCCTCGCCCTATAGTTCCGATCATTCGGTGAATGATGCGCTGCAACTGGCGGCCAACCTGGGCATTCAAACCCAAACCCTGAAGATTGGGGAATTGATGACTGGCTATGACCACACCCTGGAAGCCCTGTTTGCGGGGACAGAGTTTGGCATTGCTGAAGAGAATATTCAGTCCCGGATTCGGGGGAACCTACTGATGGCGATCGCCAACAAATTTGGGTATCTCCTGCTGTCTACCGGAAATAAATCCGAGATGGCCGTGGGCTACTGCACCTTGTACGGCGATATGAATGGGGGCCTTGCGGTCATTGCCGATGTGCCCAAAACGCGAGTGTACTCAATTTGTCACTGGCTCAATACCCAACTGACGCCAACTCTGGCCACGGCCCCGGTGCCCCACGCCCCCACTGCTGCCGAAGTGATTCCCACCCCCATCATCACCAAAGCGCCCAGTGCAGAACTAAAGCCCGGGCAAGTGGATCAAGACTCGTTGCCGCCGTATGATATCCTGGACGATATCTTGGCTCGCCTGATTCACAATCACCAAAGCCCTGACCAAATCGTTGCGGCTGGTCATGACCCCGCTGTTGTGAACAAAATCACCCGCCTCGTTACCCGGGCAGAGTTCAAGCGGCGGCAGGCCCCCCCAGTGTTGAAAGTGACCGATCGCGCCTTTGGGGTGGGTTGGCGAATGCCAATTGCCAATCGGTGGATTCCGGCTACCGCCACCGACACGAAAGCAGCGATCGCTCCCTCTGTCTAGGGGAAGCAAGTGAACAAACAATAAAATTTCCGCATTACCTGACACAAACTCAGGTTAGATGATCGTGGCTCCGCAAGGTTCGTTAGAATAAGAGACTGAACCTTTGCTCTTTTTGCGGAAGCTGTGCTATGCCTTTGCCGATTGTTGCCATTATTGGCCGCCCCAACGTGGGCAAATCCACCATTGTCAATCGGTTGGCAGGGGTGCAAGAAGCGATCGTCTATGACGAACCCGGTGTGACCCGCGATCGCACCTACAAACGAGCCTACTGGCGCGATCGGGAATTTTTGGTGGTCGATACGGGCGGCCTCGTGTTTGACGACGATACGGAATTTTTGCCCCTGATTCGCGAACAGGCAATGGCGGCCTTGGCCGAGGCGAGTGCAGCAATCTTTGTAGTGGATGGGCAAATGGGCCTGACGGGGGGCGACGAAGAAATTGCCCTGTGGCTCCGGCAACAAGCTGTGCCCACGTTGCTGGCTGTCAACAAGTGTGAGTCTGTTGAGCAGGGTGTGACCCAGGCGGTAGAGTTTTGGGAATTGGGCTTGGGCGAACCCTATCCCGTATCGGGGATTCATGGCAGCGGCACGGGCGACTTGCTTGATCAGCTTGTTACTCACCTGCCCCCCGTTGACGAAGTTGAGGAAGAAGAAGAAATCCGCGTGGCGATCGCCGGTCGTCCTAATGTGGGCAAATCCAGTTTGCTCAATGCGTTTGTGGGCGAAAGTCGGGCCATCGTCAGTCCCATTTCGGGCACCACACGGGACGCGATCGACATGGTGGTCGAACGGAATGGTCAACAATATCGCTTGATTGACACAGCGGGCATCCGACGCAAGAAAAACGTGGAATATGGCCCAGAATTTTTTGGGATTAATCGGTCGTTTAAGGCGATCGCCCGTGCCCATGTGGTGTTGCTGGTGATTGACGCGATCGATGGCGTCACCGAGCAAGACCAAAAACTGGCCGGACGGATTGCCGACGAAGGGCGGGCGTGTGTCCTGGTGGTGAACAAATGGGACGCGATCGAAAAAGACTCGTACACCATTTATGACTACGAGCGGGATGTGCGATCGCGCTTACATTTTGTGGATTGGGCCGACAGCATTTTCATCAGTGCAAAAACAGGGCAACGGGTCGAAAAAATCCTTGATTTAGTCAATGGGGCTGCTGAACAACACCGCCGTCGGGTGACAACCTCAGTCATCAACGAAGTGCTGGAAGATGCCGTGGGCTGGCACACCCCCCCGACAA
>CAYYWG010000032.1:0-20894 GCA_964475335.1 uncultured bacterium | reverse complement strand
CAATATTAGCGAAGCGCGCATTCAGCGCATTGGGCAAACCCTCGGTGTGCCCTACATTGCCGGAGCTGGCAAACCCTCCCGCCGCAAGTTGCGCCGCGCCGTCGAAGCGATGAACCTGCCCCCTGAACAAGTTGGGATGGTGGGCGATCGCCTGTTTACCGATGTCTTAGCGGGCAATCGCCTGGGCATGTTCACCATCCTGGTCGAGCCAATGGTGGCCCCGAACGAAACCCCGCGCCACTCCTCCTTGCGTACCTGCGAAGTGTGGGTATCCCAGGCTTTGGGTGCGACTCTCTCCTCCAAGCCGACCTCTGTAAAGTAATGTGTTAGCACAACACGAAACTACGTAAATCAGAATGTTGGGAAATATAAAAAAAACATTACGTATCAAAGGAGTCGGGGAAAATCCTGGCATTCTATATACATGATGAATCGGGTCGAGCTTAAATAAAGACCCAGCTTATAAATCCCTGGTGAATATGATAAAGCGCTGTTTCTCGAGCTTATAGAGAGACGGCGCTTTATGATTATTAGGAGCGATCGCGCTAGCTGGCATCCCCTACACTCCCAGCGCCCTGAAAGTAACCACGTCAACCCTCGCGATCGCTCCAGAAACGCATTCGCAGGGGCAACTAGGGTTAACTTCCCCCGTTGGAAGCAGCCCACGCCCCCCGGCCAAGCTCTGGTGTTGCAAATCACCGCAAATCACTGCAAATCACCGCAAATCACTGCCTTCCCTGGACGCAAGAAAAGGACGAGATTACCCATGAGAAACATCAGTTAAGACGGTGCAGCAACCCTATGTTTGGCTGATTGGGGGCACCAGTGATAGTGCCAAGGTGGCCGCCTTGCTGACCCAGGCGGGAATTCCTTATGTGGTTTCGGTCACCACCAGGGCCGCGATCGCCCTCTATCCGCGCACGCCCCCAGCCCGCATTTGGGTCGGACGGCTCACCCCAGTAGACCTTCCCGCGTTTTTGCACCAGCATCGAATTGGGGCTATTGTGGATGCGTCTCATCCGTTTGCCGTAGAAATTTCCCAGCACGCGATCGCCGCCGCCACAGCCCTGAACCTACCCTACCTGCGCTACGAACGCCCGCCCCTGGAACCAGACCTAACCTCATCCCCGCCAGCGATCGCCACCGATCAACTCATCTTTAGCGACATATCGGCCTTGTTAGCCAGCCAGATCTTGGTAAACCAACGGGTATTACTCATTTTGGGGTATCGGCCCCTGGCCCACTTTTTGCCCTGGCAAACCCAAGCCACCTTGTTTGCCCGCATTTTGCCCTCTGTCACCGCCCTGGAAGCGGCGATCGCCGCTGGCTTTACCCCCGACCGAATTCTGGCCTTGCGTCCGCCCCTCTCCGCCCAACTGGAACAAGCACTGTGGCAACATTGGCACATTGCGCTGGTCGTCACCAAAGCCTCTGGGCGATCAGGCGGAGAAGACATCAAACGGCAGGTGGCCCAAACCTTGGGGATTCCCCTCATCACGATCGCCCGCCCGCCCATGACCTATCCCCAGCAAACGAGCGACATGGCCACGGTGACGGCATTTTGCCAACACCACTGCCCGCCCAATGCAACAAGGATTCCGTAGAATTAACGAGATTTTGGGCACTGTTCATCTGATGTATGGAACATTCCCCGCAATTTCCCTATCTAGACACTCAGTAAACCACCAAAACGCTGAACGGTGCAGGATCGCAATCCTGGATAGGTAAGCCGGAGCCGTTGACTCCAGCCAAAGCCGATTCCACCGAGAGTTAGACAACCAGTTCGTTCTAATTGGCTGCCGACTTTCATCCCCGCGATCGCCCCCTTGATATTGGTGCGCTTGGCCCGAACCGATCCAGGCTCGTTCTGTACATTGTTAGCCATCGTTGCTCGGTACAGGGTCATGCATCTGCGCTATGGGCTTTGCAATAGGGAGATCAGAAAGAGACTCAACCCCTTGAGTGCCATGCTCTAAGTTGAGGATGGAGCTTTTTTGTCTTGCGATCGTGACACCAATTGTCCCCATATTGCAGCTACCAATATCACACCAGTTCAGCGTATGGGCCAATTTAGGGTGCCTACCACACCAACCTTCTATGGCAAACCACTCTCATGAACTCGAATGATAAGGCACTGGGGCATCTGCCATTGCAGACCCCACAGCGATCGCACTCTGTCTTCCACCAACGGCTGCTTGGGGCCATGCCCTTAGGGGTTGCCCTCCTGAGCCTTAATGTATCCCCCAGTGTGGCTCAAACAGCGCCAACAGAATCCCCACCGAGTAACCCCACACCCCCAGCGGAGAACACCGTCACACCGCCCAATCCCGCTCTCTCGATCGCTGGGCAAAGTCCGCAGCCAAGCAGTGTGGCTCCTGGCTTGACCCAAACTCCAACGGCCACCACCGCAGGGTCATCTGTAACCCTCAGCCCTACCCCGCCAGCCGCCCCAACCAACCAAGGACAACTCCAGCAAGTTCCAATTTACATTCCGGTGCCAGTCTCCTCGTTTCCCTATCCTCAAAACCCATACCCAGGAATGCCCTATGGCGCTGGAGGCTATCCCCTGGCCCAGCCAACCTACACGGCAGCCCCGATCGCCACACCGGGAGGAATGACGGTACAAGTCACCACCCAAATTGGGTTGCCTGGGGCCGTTGCCTATCCCGGTGGAATGCCTGCGCCTGTGCCCTCTGGAGTGGCAGCGGGGAATCTACCCACCATGCAATACCCAACAACCTATCCCCCGGTTAGTCCGCAACCACCTGGGTATGGTGGCTGGCCCTTGGTCAACGCTGCTGTGCCGGGAATGGCTGCCCCCGATGCCACGAACTGGCTTACCCCCCTGAGCCGCACAGAGGCGATCGCGAATCCGGCATTACTCCCCACCCCCGCCCAAACCCTGTGGCAGCAGGTTGTCGCCAACACCACAACACGGTTAAATCCACAAACCCTGAACGCCTTACGGCAACTGGTGCAGTTGTATCCTCAATTTATCCCTGGCCATCTGCGGTTGGCCCAGGCATTAACCACAGAAGACCGCACCCTGGAGGCGATCGCCGTCTTAGAGCAGGCCACCGCCTTGTATCCCCAGCAGCCTGAATTGATGCGATCGCTGATTGCCGCCCTGCAAAGTACCAACCGCTTAACCGAAGCTGCCATTTTAGCCCGCCAGTTTGCCGCGAAAGCAACCGACAGCACAATAGCAACGGAATTCGCCAATCTAGCCACCGAGCTGAGCAAAGCCCCATCAAGCCCCAACACCACAGCCCAGCGCACCCTGTTAAACAACGTCTTGACCACGGGCTTAGGCTACTTGCTCACGGGCAAAAGTCCAACTGCCACCCTGGGTTCCACCCCCTTGGGAAGCAGCTTAGGCACCCTTCTTCCCGGCCTTAGCGGGGTTGAAACCGCACCCACGCAAAGCAACCTGGAACGGGAGTTGATGCGTCAGGTGAATTTGCTGAATGATTTGGATGTCACCAATTACGTCCGCGATGTTGGCCGCAAACTAGTGCTTGCCTCAGACCAGCCCAACCAGCCCTATGAGTTTTATGTGGTGAACGATCGCGACACGGGGGCCGTCGCCATGCCAGGGGGCAAAATCTTTGTCAGCGCGGGGGCGATCGCCAATGCCAACTCCGAGGCGGCCCTGGCCAGCATCCTCGCCAAACAACTGGGACACGCCATGTTGTCCCATCCCACCCGCCTGGAAAAACGCAGTAACTTGACGAATACGCTTTCCAACCTGATCCCAACGGTAGGCAGCCTTATCAGTCCCCGACTCAACAAGAACAACAGCGTCCTAGGCAATGTGGCCGGAACCGTCGCCAGTGGCCTAGTGGGGAATGTCCTCAGTAACGTGCTGAAACCCAAATACACCGCCAGCATGACCCGAGAGGCCGACGCGATCGCCCAAAAGCTGTTGCAGGCAGCAGGCTACAGCCAAAATAACCTGTTAAACGTCAGTGCCAACAGTCGGCATAGTGAAATCAAAACGAAGGTGCAGCAGTTGATGGGCACGTCAACAACCAGTTGGTGGAACCGTTAACCCAGTGGCCCCACTTTAGGAGCCAATCATTAATCAGGATGAGTGAATAACGTTGAAGTGAGTTAGTTTGACCCGGGGCGATCGCGCGATCGCCCCTTTTTTCTGGGCAGTCAAGCAAAGCCAACGTCACCGCCCCTGAATTCAAGGCCTAAGCCGTACCATTGCAGCGATCGCACAAACCATGCACCGTCACCTCATAGCTTTCCACCTTCAGGCCCGGTCGCAAATCCCGTAACTCCACCGCAGACACCTTATCCCACTCAATGTCTTCGATCTCGCCGCAGGCATGACACCGAAAATGGTGATGGGGCGCAACATTTGCGTCATAGCGGCAGACCCCCTCTTCCAGCAGCACCTCCCGCACCAACCCCGCATCCCGCAGGGCCTGGAGGGAACTGTAGACCGTCGCCTGAGAGGATTGCGGCCCATTTTGATTCAAATCCCACAGAATTTGCTCAGCAGTGGGATGGTCTTGTCGCCCCAGCAAATTGGTATACACCGCAAAACGTTGCGGCGTCACCCGCAGCTTTTTAGCCCGTAATGCCTGAATAACGTTGTCTACCTGCCGCTCCATACCTTAACTCCGAACACTAACCGCTGCTAGCGATCGATCGCGACCTCTTCAGCTAGCGCCGACACTGACAGCCCAGTTGAGCTTGAATTTAGCTCCGATGCAATGAGCGATCGCCCCAATGCCCCACCTGCCACGCCTCGGTTCAACACCACTCTCAACCTCCATGTTGGTCAGGTGCATTGGCTTATCTATCCTCTCCAGGTTAACCGATCCACCCCAGAACCGGAATCAACCTTTAGACTTTCTCAAAAAATAAAACCTCTTTTTTGCAAGTCGTTGTTAAATCAGAATAATTCTGAGTTATGATGTCTGCATCAGACAACTTTCGTCATTTCTAGAGAAGTCAAAGAGGTAACTATGGCAGTGATCGAGCGTGTACCCAACGTCGTCTTCAAAACCCGTGTGCGTGACGAATCCGTACCAGGGCCAAACCCCTATCGCTGGCAAGATTTGACCACCGAAGAAATCTTTGGCGGTAAGAAAGTCGTCATCTTCTCATTGCCCGGTGCATTTACTCCCACCTGCTCCTCGAACCACTTACCTCGCTACGAGGAACTGTACGAAGAATTCAAAGCC
Source organism: uncultured bacterium (assembly GCA_964475335.1). Lineage (GTDB taxonomy): Bacteria > Cyanobacteriota > Cyanobacteriia > Leptolyngbyales > Leptolyngbyaceae > CAYYWG01. Next base: position 15,693 of record CAYYWG010000032.1, on the reverse strand, counting down.
CAGGGTGTTGACCAAATCATTTGTATCTCCGTCAACGATGCCTTCGTCATGTTCCAGTGGGGCAAACAAGTCGGTGCGAAGAATGTCTTCTTGCTGCCCGATGGCAACGGCGAATTCACCCGGAAAATGGGGATGCTGGTTGACAAGTCGAACCTGGGCTTTGGGATGCGGTCTTGGCGCTATTCCATGCTGGTCAACGATGGCAACGTCGAAAAAATCTTCGTTGAACCCGACTACGCTGACAACTGCCCCACCGACCCCTTCGAAGTCTCCGATGCTGACACCATGCTGGCTTACCTGAAGGGCGAACAGTCCGCTGGGGTATCCGAGCCACGCTTGGCATTCGTCGGTTAATTGTTACGAAGGTCGTGCTCAATTAATTCGAAGCTCGAATGAATTCAAGGCAAAGGAGCGTTCTACCGATCGCCTTCTTTGCCTTTTCTAGTGTGCGGGCCTTGCAAAATTGGTGCAAAATCATGGCAAAGAACCTGTCCACCCCAATCGGTCTCTGCCCTGCACAACCTTAAACCTGGGTCACTTTTTTTGATTCTTACTTACACCCCTTACACCCAACTGAATGCACAGAGGTAGCCATGAAACTTTCGAGTAAAACCCTGGATACACGCCTGGATACGCTCTATGACGCGATTATTGTGGGCGGTGGGATGGGTGGTGTGTCCGCTGCAATTTACCTAGCACGCTATGGGTTGAAGTGTTTGATTGTGGAAAAGGGCAAGGGGCGATCGTTTTGGATGCAAGACTTGCGGAATTACGTTGGGTTAGACCCAACCACCCCAGGGCGCGACATGCTGAAACATGGGGTTGATCAGGCTGTGGCCTGGGGCGCGGACTATTTGCGGGGTTACGTTGAAGCGGCGATCGACGAAGGGGAGACCTTTGCTGTGCGAGTCAAAGTGGGCAAGGAAAACAGTCGTTATCCAGTTTTCCGGAGCAAATATTTGATTGCGGCCTCAGGGGTAATTGATGTCCTACCGCAGTTAGCCAATATGCAGAATGTGTATGACTACGCCGGGTATACGCTGCACGTTTGCATGATCTGTGATGGTTTCGATATGTGGGATCAAAAAGCAGTTTTGATCGCCGGCACTGAGTCTCAAATTAATGCGGCGTTTGTGTTGAATTGGTTCACACCGTATATTTCAGTCTTGACCCACGGGCTGGTTACGGTGAGTGATGCAATGAAGCAAAAGCTGGCGGAGCATGGCTATCCGTTGTATGAGGCGGCGATCGCAGAATTTTTGGGTGAAAATCACCACTTGAAGGGAGTGCGCCTGGTCGATGGAACGGTTGTCGAAGCAACAACGGGCCTGATCAACATGGGTTCCACGTACCACAACCAATACTTGAAAGACATTCCAGGGTTGGAGTGGAATGGCGAAAACTTAGTGACGAATGAAATGGCCAAAACCAGCCACGATCGCATTTTTGCCGTGGGCGATTTGAAACAGGGCTTAAACCAAGTGTCGATCGCGGTGGCCGATGGTACCCTGGCCGCTACGCAGATCTGGCGCAATATCCGGCGAGCCAGTGCCCCCCGTAAATGGGAAGCGAATCTGGCTCCAGCATCGGTTGGCGGTTAAGCCCAAGGAGCGATCGCCCCTCGCCCCAATTCCACCGGGGAAACAGTTCACCTGGCCATCCACCCGTTACCATAGCTAAGGTGCCCCCCGATCAGTGGGTGGGTGTGTTGTCCGGAGGGATGTGCTGTGGATCTGCCTTCATTTCTGTGGTTATGGCGAATTGCAGCCTGGGCAATGGGCCTGTCCTATGTGGTGTATATCATCCTCGCGATTTCCGGTGGTTGGATCTTTTGGTTGCGGCGATCGCGGCAACCTCGGCCAGACTGGCTGCGCCCCTTGCATTTCGTCTTGGGGGCGACGCTCTGCGCGTTGGTGCTGGTGCTGTTGGCGATCGGGGTTGTTGGTACCCTTGGGCACTACGGTAGTTTGGGCCATTCCTGGCATTTACCAGCCGGGTTAGGCGTGGTTGACCTGGTGTTTTTGTCAGCCTGGAGTGCGGTGCAAATTGGCCCCCGTCAACCCCATGCGCGATCGCTCCATTTGGTTGTGAATGGCTTATTATTCGTCGGTTTTATCGTCGTGACGATTAGCGGCTGGCAAGTGGTGCAAAAGTATTTGCCGTGAGGCAGGGTTACGGCTCAGGCACACAAGCAACCTAGCCCTTTTGCCGTCTTTCTTGGGCGGGGCGGCAGCGGATTTGGCAACACATCTTTACAATAGAAGCAGTGCGTTGCGCCGTTGGAGCGGGTTGTTTTGGTAGAGTCCACTTCTCCGTTGGTCAATTCTGATCAGACCGAGTCCGTTGAGCCGACTCAGTTCAATTTGTCGCCTCTGATTCGGGTGACGTTGTTGGCGCTGTATGGGGCGTTGACCGTGCCGCTGCCATTTTTGCCCCAAGCCGTGGGGCCACACCTACCGCCCGGTTTGTTGTGGGTAGGCATTGGGCTGGGGGCGATCGCGCTGTATGGGGCCTTGAGTGAGCGGGTCGTGGTGGATGAAACAGGAATTCGAGTCAGCTATGCCGCCTGGGTGCCAAAGTTTTTTCGCCCTGGTTGGCTGCTGCCCTGGGCCGATATCAAAGCGCTTAAACCCCGTTCCACCGGGCAAGGCGGCTTAGTGTATTACTTCTTGAGTCACAGTGGACAGGCGTACCTCCTGCCGATGCGGATGGCTGGGTTCGGGCGGTTTGTGGCGATCGTCCAGGCCAAAACGGGGATTGATACAACCGATGTGCGCCCCTTGTCTCAACCGTGGATGTATCTGACGTTGCTGGGGTTCACGGTGCTGCTGTGGTTAGTGGATGCCTGGACAATTGGGATGGCGATCGCTCAGCCTAGTCTCCTGATCGGATAGGTGCGCCCAATGCCAACAACAGATGGGGCAACGCCCCAAATCCAGGCTCAGCACGTCAGTTTTGCCCCCAATGTCTTTAAGTCGCGGCAGTTCAAAAGGCGAGATTTGGCTCAGTTGCCGCCCAATTACATCCTGCGGGATCTGTCGTTTGCCATTGCTCCCGGCGATCGCGTGGCGATCGTGGGGGCTTCTGGTTCTGGCAAAACTACCCTGTTGCGGTTGCTCAATCGGCTGAGCGAACCCACTGACGGGCACTTAGAGTTTCACCAAAAACCCTATGCCCATATTCGGGCCACCGAACTGCGGCAGCGCATTGTCCTGGTGTTACAAGAGACAAAATTGCTGGGAATGACCGTCCAAGAGGCGTTGACCTATCCGCTCAAGCTCCAGAGCCTTCCCCCGCAGGAAATCCAATCGCGCCTACAAACCCATCTGGAACACCTGCGCATTCCCACCGAATGGCTAGGACGGACAGAGTTGCAACTGTCGGTGGGGCAACGGCAATTGGTGGCGATCGCGCGGGCCTTGATGCTGCGGCCCCAAGTCTTGCTGTTAGACGAACCGACTTCAGCCCTGGATGTGGGGCGGACTGACCTGGTTTTGAACGTGCTGACAGAGTTAAATCAGCGGGATCACCTGACGGTGCTCATGGTCAACCACCAATTGGAGCAGGTACAGCAGTTTGCCAACCGCGTTTTGATGCTCCAGCAAGGGAGTCTTTGTCGCGACCAACCCACTACGGCCATTCCCTGGCCCGACGTGGAACACCAACTGAAAACCGACGAAGCCCAACTGGCGACGGAATGGGATGAAGCCTAAGCGCATGTACAAATCACTGCGCGGAACCCCAGCGATCGCCCAAGCGCACACCTCATGCAATTACTGGGGAGCCTGGGGTGGTGTGGGTACCAACGCCGTATTCCGAAACAGATACACATCATCCTGAGCGTAGTCAAGGTGAAACCCAGACGACTGCTGGGCGCGATCGCGGAGTTGGGCCGCCGCTTCGGGGGAACTGACCCGCCCCGGATGCCGCAGATTCAGCAACACATAACCATAATCCGCGATCGCCACCTCCCCGCTGGCTACCACATGAATGACAGGGCGGTGGGTCAAATGGGGCACCAAAGCCGCCGGAGCCAAGACCGGAGCAGTCGTTTGAATCTGGGCGATCGCCGCTCTACTGGCTTGCCAGGTATCGATCGTACTGAGATAGCGTGCCCCAAACAGATAAAACTGCCCCAACGCCACAAACCCCGCCAAAGACCATAACACAATGCGTCGGGGTTGCTGAAACCAGGTACGCTCGGCAGCCAAAGCCCCCATCACCGATACAAGCAAAAACGGCAGAATCGGCAAGGAATATTGATGCACCAGATCCTTGAGAGCGAGATGAATCGATAATAAATTCATGGCCAATTGGGGAATTGCGGCTACAAATGGGGCAAAATGTCCCCAGTTTAGCCCCCAGGCAACAGGAGCTAGCAACACGCAGAGATAGCCCAAATTCGGCCAGGTAAAGAGGCTCCGAACTAGGATGTCGGGTCGCAGCACGATATTGAGCAAAATTTCGGGGATGGAGTTACCAAACTCGCGATAGTGGGAGGCACCGGGAATGCCCAGGGGTTGATAGTGAGGAATGATCACTTGGGTCGCCACCAGAAACCAGACCACCCCCGCCCCAAAGGCGATCGCCCCGCAAACCCGCCGCTGTTCAAACCACCAGAGCCAAATCCCCATCGCTGCGATCGTCAGAGACAGAGCATCCCGACAGCCCAACGCCACTACCACGCACACACTAAACCAGAGAATACGCTTAGCCCGTGCCATGTAAATTGCAGTCAGCATCAACGGTAGAGCAATCACCTCCGGGTGAAAGTCAAACAGATTGAGGTTAAAGATTAGGGGATAGAGCAGGTACACCGCCGCCATTGCGTTGGCCTGGGCCTGTTTTAAGCCAGCTTGCTGGGCCAGGTACCAGGTCGGAATTGCCCCAACCGCCAGCGCGATCGCCTGAACCGCCAACAACCAATGCACAGCGGGCACCAGGCGATACAATACCGATAGGGGATAAAAAATCCAGGCTGCGTGATCGCCCAAAATGTGAATGTTAATAATGGTGGAAATCGGCGGCAAACCCTGGCTGAGCAAATACAAGGGCTGGTCAAAAATGCCCAAATCCCAAGCGTTAGACTGCAATAAGCCATGCCGCACACTGCTCGCGATCGCCAAAATCAGCGTGCTAGCCGTTACCATCCATCCCAGCGATCGCATAGCCTGTCCTTCCATCCCACAAAACACCATCCTTAACCTACACGCTTCCGAGCCCCTCCGATCCGGCCACTGGCCCCAACCCCTTCGCCGCTTTGACCCACAACGGGAACGGGTGATCGCCCCGCCCCAGCACCACCGCCTCCGCCAGAGAATCAACTTTACCGGACAGAATTTGAGGGACAATAGGGGATTGTATGCAATGACGACTGTTTGGCTAGACACGCAATCACGCCTCTAGCCCACGAACACTAGCGACCTAAACTATGGCAACCATCAACGACAATTATCTGAAACTGAAAGCTGGGTATCTCTTCCCAGAAATTGCCCGTCGGGTCAATGCCTTTGCAGAAGCCAACCCCGATGCTCCCATCATCAAATTGGGCATTGGCGACGTGACCGAACCCCTCCCGGAAGCCTGCCGGACGGCCATGATCAAAGCAGTCGAAGACATGGGCGATCGCGCCACCTTCAAAGGCTATGGCCCCGAACAGGGATATGGTTGGTTACGGGAAAAAATTGCCCAACACGACTTTCAGGCCCGAGGCTGCGACATTGATGCCTCCGAAATTTTCATCTCTGATGGCTCCAAGTGCGACACAGGCAACATCCTCGACATCTTCGGCAAAAACAACACCATTGCCGTCACTGACCCGGTTTACCCCGTGTATGTTGACACCAACGTAATGGCTGGCCACACTGGCGACGCCAACGACAACGGCGAATACGGCGGGTTGGTCTATTTGCCCATCTCGGCAGAAAATAACTTTACGGCTGAAATTCCCAGTCAGCCTGTGGATTTGATTTATCTGTGCTTCCCTAACAACCCTACCGGGGCCACGGCAACTAAAGAGCATTTGCAAGCCTGGGTTGACTATGCCCGCGCCCACGGTTCCATCATCTTTTTTGATGCAGCCTACGAAGCGTTTATCACCGACCCCAGCCTGCCCCACTCCATTTACGAAATTGACGGGGCCAGAGACTGCGCGATCGAGTTTCGCTCCTTTTCCAAAAATGCAGGCTTCACAGGCACGCGGTGTGCGTTGACCGTTGTGCCCAAAACTTTGCGGGCCAAGGCCGCCGATGGCTCCGCTGTGGAATTGTGGAAACTGTGGAACCGTCGCCAGTCCACCAAGTTCAACGGGGTTTCCTACATCGTGCAGCGGGGGGCCGAGGCCGTCTACTCGCCGGAAGGCCAAGCCCAAACCAAAGCCTTGGTGAGCTTCTACATGGAAAATGCCCGCATCATTCGGGAACAACTGACCGCCGCAGGATTGCAGGTCTACGGCGGCACGAACGCCCCCTATGTTTGGGTAAAAACGCCCAATGGCTTGTCCAGTTGGGACTTTTTCGATAAGTTGCTGCAACTGTGTAATGTCGTTGGTACGCCCGGCTCTGGCTTTGGGGCAGCCGGTGAAGGCTATTTCCGCATCTCGGCATTCAACAGTCGAGCCAATGTGGAAACCGCCATGCAACGGATTACCGAAAAGTTCAAGGTCTAGGCACTCGTCCCCATCAGACGTTTGGTTTAGGAGGGCGATCGCGGCTCAATTCTGGAGCTGAATCTGGCGCAGTGCAGCGGCCACGGGCGATCGCCCCCACTCAACTCGGCCCCACCGTCTGCGCCCCCCAGCCCATCGGTGCTACTTTCGGCGATCGTTCGGGCATTCTAGAGGCACACTTCAATCGGGTCTCTACCAAGTTTTGAACCTCTATGCAGATTTCTACCGCACTGGCTCCCGGCAGTCAGTGTACCGATTCGCTTTCTCAAAATCCGCTGTCACCTTGTTTCACACCACCCCCTGAGCCACAAGGCTCCACCCTTGGCACACAAGTGGGCTCATCGTGCTACTGCGGCGTTGCCGATGATGCCCTGAAAGACGAAGATAATGCCGGGTGGGTGTTGGATTTGGCCCCAGACATACAAGCAGCCTGGCTCCAGCGAATTCGGTGGCTACGTCTGGTCGATCGCCTCGCAGAACAAGCCCTGATTCAGGCCGACCCAACCCGTTTTACCCAGTTTTTAGCCGGTTGGCAGCAGTTAAAAATCCAGGGCACCCCTCCACCGGCCCATCCCGATCGCCCATTGCTAGAAGAATTGCGCCAAGCCTGGTTTGGGCAACATGGCCAGCGGTTTGATGCCCCAGCGATCGCCGCCTGGGAGCGCTACCTCACCACCATCCATCGCTATCACCAGCCAGGATTGGTATTCACAACCCTGGCGGAATATGAAACCTTTTTGGTCGATATGGGCGGTGGCTTTTTTCAAGTTTTTCCCTTTGTAGCCGCCCATCAACGAGCAGCGATCGCCTACTGGGGACGACTGGATCAGATTTACAATCAATTGCGTGATCTCCAAGAAGACTTGCAGCAAGGGCTGTGTTACTTTCCAACCCAGGTTTTAGCCCAGTTTGGCCTGCACCGCGAGGCACTGCTCGACCCAGCCCAACGAACGGCGGCCCCCTACCAACACCTGATGCAGTTCTGGGTGGATAAATACTTGCCACGGCTCCGGCGCAAAGCCCGCCAAATTGCCCGCCACACCGATCTCCATCCCTCTTGGGCAATTTTTCTAGAATGGTCGATCGCGCGGTATCGGCGGATCGAAACCACTTTGCGAGAGTGCGCCTTTGATTATGAGCGGTTTACTGCGGTGTATTGGCCCCGCGTCCAGGCTGAGTTACCCCAGTTGCGATCGCAGGTTCAAACCCTTTCGCCCCAAACCACAGCCACCTGGCCTGTCGTCTTACATGCCCCCACAATCAGCAGGATGACGACTAACGCTTAAACCTAGCCAACATACCTTTCACTTCTTGCCACAGCGGCGAGGGAGCCGCGATCGCCTGGGGATGGGTTAAAAGGCCATGCCGTGGGCTGAACAAAAATGACAAGCAAAACAGCCCAGCCGCCACCATCACCACCGCAGGGCCAGAGGGCAAATCGTAATAAAAACTGAGATAAATGCCACTGAGACTCGCGATCAGACTAATGGCAGCCCCCAACAGCATCATCTGGTGGAGCCGCGTCACCAATAGATAGGCCGTTGCCCCCGGCGTGACCAGCAGCGCCAACACCAAAATCACTCCGACCACTTTAAGGCTGGCCACGATCGTCAGCGCGATTAAAATCATCAGCCCAAAGTTGAGCAAGTTCACCGGCAACCCCGCCGCCTGCGCCCCAGCCGGATCAAAGGTATAAAACTGCAATTCTTTGAACAGCAGGACGGTGACAACAACCACGATCGCGGCAATGACCAACGTGCTGACGACATCGTCCCAACTCACCCCCAAAATATTGCCAAACAGAAAGTGGGTCAAATCTACTTTGTTGTCTTTTTGAATGACGGTAATGAGGGTAATCCCAAAGGCAAAAAACGCAGAAGACACAATACCCATTGCTGTATCTTCTTTGATGGGCGATCGCGTCCGGATGAGGGCAATCAGCACCGCACTCACCACGCCAGAAATAAACGCGCCCAGAAAAATGTTGACCCCCACCGCAAAGGCAATAGCCAACCCCGGCATGACCGAATGACTAATGGCATCGCCCAACAGGGCCAAGCGCTGCACCATCAGGTAGCTGCCTACCACTGCGCACAAAACCCCGACGATCGCCGCCACAATCAGCGATCGCTGCATGAAATCGTACTGGAGCGGATCCAACAGCAGGTGTAGCATGGCGATCACGCCGCGATCGTGGTGAAAAAGTGCACCATGCCGCCGTAGGCCCGTTGGAGTGGCTCTGGTTGCAACACACTCTGCCGTGGCCCGTAGGCAACCAGTTCCCGGTTGAGCAATACCAAATCATCAAAATGGGTAATGGCTTCCCCCAGGTCATGATTGACCACAATCACCGTTTTGCCAGCCTGGGCCAGGTCATGCAAAATCTCAAAAATAACGGCTTCCGTCTTTTGGTCGATCCCCGTGAGAGGTTCATCCAGACAAAAAATTGCGGCTTCTTCCGCCAAAGCCCGTGCCAAAAACACTCGCTGTTGCTGCCCGCCAGACAGTTGCCCAATGGGCCGATCGCGAAATTCACTCATCCCCACGCGATCGAGGGCCGCTGCCGCCACTTGACGACTCACATGAGAAAAGCGCCGAAACCAGCCCGACTTACGAATCCGCCCCATCATCACCACATCCCACACGGTTGCAGGGTAAGTCCAGTCAATCTGCGATCGCTGGGGCACATAGGCCACTTGGCGCAACTGCTGGAGCAACGGCTGCTGGTCATAATTCACATGGCCCTGGTCGATCGCCACTAATCCCAACATGGCTTTCAACAACGTGCTTTTACCCGCCCCATTTGGCCCAATAATGCCCGTCAACCGCCCCGGCTGAATCGTCAAACTCACATCCCGCAGAGCCCGCACCGAACGGTAAGACACAGTTAAATGATTTACATTCAGCACGATTCATTCTCCGTTAGTAAAGCGTCTGCGGTTGAGGCCCTCGCTTTCTCCGGCGTCGCTCCGTCATTCCAACAAGGCAGAAAGAGTAAGGCTGGTTTTCATCATAGCTAAAAATGAAATAAAAATGAAAGGCAATATGAAAGAAAAATGAATCTTGTTATACAGTGAATTATGAAGTGAAAATGAAATGAGAAATCCATCGGTTTATGGTGTTTCCTCCTGACGCTACTGCGTGGTCGTTGCTGAAGCTGGCCCCCCCACTCTCCCCCCAAGGCACTTCTGGGCGATCGCGGCGAGGGGCGATCGTGGCCTTGCTGGCCGTCCTGCTGGCAGGGTGTTCCGCTGTGCAACGCCCGACAGCCACCGACAAACCCACGGTGGTGTCAACCAGTACCATCCTGGCCGATTGGACAGCCACCATCGGAGGCGACGAGATTAACCATCGGGGCATTTTGCAACCCGGAGCCGATCCCCATGTTTACGAGCCCAAACCCAGTGACAGCCGTACCTTAGAATCGGCTCAGTTGATTTTTTACAATGGCTATAACTTAGAACCGGGACTGATTCGGTTGATGGAATCGGCGGGGCAAAAAGCCAAAAAAGTGCCCGTGGGAGAAGTGGTCAAACCGCTGCAAATGACGAAGGAAGGCAAAGGCACCGTCCCTGATCCCCATGTGTGGGGGGATGTGAAAAACGCAATCGCAATGGTCAACAAAATTCGGGATGAACTCATCGCCCTTTCCCCCGAAGACAAAGACCGATTTACCCAAAACGCGGCCCGACTCACCCAAGACTTGCAACAACTGGATCAATGGATTGCGCAACAAATCCAAACGATTCCCCCCAAACAGCGGCAACTGATTACAACCCACGATGCCTTCCAGTATTACGCCAACGCCTATGGCCTCAAGGTGCCGGGCACCCTCATTGGGATTAGCACGGAAGAGCAACCCAGCGCCCAAACAGTGCAACGGTTGGTGACCGCAATCCAAACGGCTGGCATTCCGGCCATCTTTGCGGAAACAACGTTGAATCCAACCCTCATTCAAACTGTGGCCCAATCCGCCGGGGTCAAACTAGCGCCCCAAAAGCTCTATTCCGATTCCGTTGGCGCACCGGGCAGCGACGGGGAAACTTACATCAAAATGATGCGGGCAAACACAGCGGCGATCGCCGAAAATCTGGGGGGACGGGTAACACCCGCGCCTGCACCCCAGCCCTAAAACTGAGTCATCGATCTCAGCCACAAAAATGGCCCAGCCACGCTGAGCCACCCAAAAAGGGATAGAAAGGATCAACCTAAGCGGCGATCGGCGTTTCCGCTCCCGGTGCCGATTGCAACTGGGTCGCCAATTCTTTGAGCCGCCGAATGCGCTCCTCCGTGGGGGGATGGGTCAAGAACAACGCCTGTAAGCCTTTGGGCGGTAGGGGATTCATGATGAGCAAGGGAGCCATTGTGGGATTACCCTGCATGGGGGTTTTCCGACTGGCGACTTCCAGCTTTTCCAAGGCACTGACCAACGCCAGAGGATTTTGGGTCAATTGGGCCGACCCCAAATCAGCAGCATATTCGCGGGTACGGGAGATCGCCAGTTGAATCAGGGAGGCAGAAAAGGGAGCCAACACAATCAAAAACAGCACGCCAAGGGGATTGTTGCCCTGGCGACCCCGGCCCACAGGGGTGAAGAGTAAGCCAAAGCTCAAAATCTGACCGAGATAGGTAATAGCTCCGGCAATCGTACCGGCGATCGCCTGAGTCAGGGTATCCCGATTTTTCACATGGGTCAGCTCGTGGGCAATGACACCATCCAATTCCTCTGAAGACAGCAGTTTGAGCAAGCCTTCGGAAACGGCCAGGGTGGCGTGGTCAGGATCCCGCCCGGTGGCAAAGGCGTTGGGCGATTGGGTGGGAATCACAAATATCTTGGGCATGGGGATTTCCGCGCGATCGCTCAACCGGGCCACCCGTTCATACAACTCTGGCGCATCAGCCTGGGCGAGTGGGCGAGTTTGAAAGGCGGCTAAAGCGGCCTGATCGGAAAAATACCAGGAGCTGATGCTGGTGAAAGCCGCCAACGCCAGACCAATGTACAAGCCCGTTTCATTACCAACAAGGTAGTACCCACCGAGCACGAGCAAACCACTCAGCAAGCCCAACAAGCTAACGGTTTTGAGTTCATTAATCCCAAATCGCATATAAATCTTAGTGTCGATAATGGCTGACAACCACTGTTACAGAAAACGGGAGGATGGCGCATCTGTCGGCAGAAGAATATCCTCTGTTCGCCAGGATGAAACCGAGGGCGATCGCGATCGCCCCCTTCACCCGCGATCGCCTATCAACCTGCGATCGCATAATGAACTAACTGGCCCAGCCGCGTGCGCAAAGTCTCCAGGCCCAGTCGTTCACTGGCCGACACAAACACCGCTTGGGGAAACTCATCTTGCGCCAGCGCGAGTTGATCGCCATCAACCTGGTCAATTTTGTTAAATACCAGCAGCACCGGCCCAGGGGCGATCGGCATCTGGGTTAAAATCCCCATGACCGAGCGAATATGACTTTGCCACGCCGGATGGGATAGATCAACCACATGCAGGAGAGCGGTCGCTTCGGTCACTTCCTCCAACGTGGCCCGAAAGGCATCCATCAACGAAGGCGGCAACTCATGAATAAACCCCACTGTATCTGTCAGCAAAATTGCCGTGGGGCCGCTCGTCACCGCATCGGGCACGACTAAGCGCCGGGTCGTCGGGTCAAGGGTGGCAAACAGTTGGTCAGCAGTATAAACCTCGGCATTGGTCAGCACATTGAGCAAGGTTGACTTGCCTGCGTTGGTGTAGCCCACAACCGCCACTGAAGGGACTTCCTCGTGTTGGCGACGTTGGCGCATCCGGGCGCGATGGGCTTGCAGTTGGTTCACTTCCTGTTGCAACCGAGAAATGCGGCGTTGAATGGCTCGACGCTCCGTTTCTAACTTGGTTTCCCCTGGCCCCCGCGTCCCGATACCGCCTCCCAACCGCGACATGGCCCGCCCTCGCCCCGTCAGCCGGGGTAAGAGGTATTCCAGTTGGGCCAATTCCACCTGGAGTTTGCCTGCCCCCGATTGAGCCCGTTGGGCAAAAATATCGAGAATCACTTCCGTGCGATCGACCACCCGTAAACCCGTTTGATTTTCCAAATTACGCACTTGGGCGGGCGATAAATCGCGATCGAACACAATTAATGAGGCCCCAATCGTCTGGGCCACGCGGGCAATTTCTTGCACTTTTCCTTCGCCAACCACCGTTTGGGGGTGGGGCCGGGGTCGCCGCTGGGTCAAGGTTTGCAGCACTTCGCCCCCAGCAGTATCCACCAAGCGGGCCAATTCGGCCAAACCATCCTGAAAGCGCTGATTGGAAATATCTTGAGTGTGTAAGCCGACTAACAAGACGCGATCGTGGCTGGGATCAACATCTTGGGCAACAAATTCCCGCCGAAATTCCTCCTCTAACCCTTCCACCAAGCTCAAAAAATCTTGCTCGGCTAATAGGTCAAGCTTGAGCGGGGGCGAAATTGTCCAACTCGTTTCGGGATGGGGTACGAGATGAGCCAGGAACGCCTCTTGCACATACCCAGTCGCACCACCGCCGCGTCGCTCAAAACCGCCCCCGCTGAGGGTCAAGGTCACTAACGCATCCAGGCGTTGAATAGCCATCATAGTGAGGGTGGCTTCGCTGGGGGGTTCTGGTTTTAACTGGGTGGCCAAGCACCGAATACCGCACAACCGTTCAGCCCCATAGCGTGGTAGTTCCAGAGGGGGAATGCGGGTTTGCCGCACGGAACCCACGCCCACGCGAATCACTTGTCCCCGCCGATTGATATAGACACAAACGGGTTGTCCGATCTCGGTGCTAATCGCGGCTAACCGTTGGGCAAATTCGGAAGTGGTGACGCGATCGCGGGGTAGTCGTTGTTGATAGAGGCGCTGGAGTTGCTTGAGTTGACTGGATTTGATGCCTTGGAGATTGCCGTGAACTGTCTCGATAGGGCCTCCTCATAGATTGCGAAATGAACTGCGAAGGTTTCGCTCCATTGTATCGAGGATTGCGAAGGGATCGAGGCTTGCAAGTGCATCGGGCATAGCGCGATCGCCGAAAGGTCGAAAAATGTTCCACGCAATCAGACGGTTCATCGGGATGAGGCATTAAAACAGTACGGTGCACCCAGACAAAAGATTTGAAAACTTGAAGAGTGTGATTAGTTTCTTAAATCAAAACCTTACAATTCTGGGTTAAAAACCATCCGATGGGTAGAGCTTAATCTAAGTTTTTTGAGACAAAACAAGAAAGGATAAGAAATATGAATTGAATTCTTTCCGCCAACATACGCCTGCTGGTGCGAAAGGAATAACACAACACAATTTTACACTTGATTAGTGCTTAATCGAAATGGTACAACTCAGCACTATCAGGAAAAAATTAGGCCAAGAAATGAATATACTAGGCAGCATCACCAGCTCGATCTAGAGCTTGTTCCGAAATGGAGTTAATTTTGGTGTAGGTGTTAGTAAGCTCCCTTAAGTGAGCTAATTTGGCTATTTTGCTGCCTCCGGCATAGAGCCTAGGAATGCTGGCTAGACTGGCGATCGCCGCTAACAGTCAACAGCAGCAGCGATGAAATCTTTCATCTCGAAGCCTAGAGCTTAATCAATATTCGAGGTTAAATTCGTCACCGTTTTAACACTTAGCACTGAGAAAGAGGATAACTTTTTCTGAATTGATTCATTGGTTCAACGTCATCTACTTTTAGCGTTTTGATTGGCCATTTCTTGATAGCAGCGATCGCGCCGTAACACAAATTACAAATTATTGAATTTAACTTACAACAGGTAAGAATATCGTTCTCATTCGATTGACTGTTTCTATTGATACGTTGCGGCGCGTCCGAATGAGCTATGGTGTAAAAAGATTGATAGTCTGGCCCTAAGGCTTTTTGAGGAACCTGCCAGCGGCTTCTCAAACACAAGCCTCCAAGATAATTCAATGTAATTCTTAAGAAAATCTTAAAAAGGCTTTAGAATTAAGTGTGGTGATTGGAGGACAAACGTGTTTATACGACTTGCAGAGCAACATCGCCAGTTCGTCCAAGACTTGGTCATGAACTTACAAGCTTTGGCGACGGTTCTAGAACGACAAGGGTATCTCGCATCGTGCTATACCTGCGGCGGTCAAATGAATAGCGCCTCATTTATGGTGAGTTTGGCAGATAACCACCTAATTCGCTTCCTCGTCTCGGACTATGGCATTACCTGGACGGAGATGCGTGACGATCGCGAACTAATGAAACTCGAAGGGGCCGAAGCCATCAGCCAGCTTCAGGAGCTAGCTAATCTAGCGAAGTACCAAGTTAAGCCGACACAGTACCGTCCGACGATCGCCCTAGAAACTCTGAGCTAGCAGAAGGCCAGTAGCGTGGCCCACTGCTGTTGCTCCAAGAACTAGAGAGCGAGCGATCGCTAAGTCTCCAATTCAAGTCCATCCAAGCGCCTATCCACGGCAACAACGCGACTCACTAGTGGCCCATACTGTCATAACTGAACACTGAAGTGGTGCGGGATAAAAACTGCCTTGCCCGAAGTCGAGCAGTAGGGATTTAGGCCCATTAGAAGGCCAGGGGGCAGGTCAATTGAGAGCCAGCATAATCCGCGTTCGATCCCATGCGCTGTATCCTTCTGGTCGCATCACTCCGGTCGCATGACGTTTATCCAGTTGCCACTCACACCAAGGCGATTGGATGCATGGATCAGCAACCGTAACAGAAACTTTACACAAGATAACCGTTACAAAATGTTCGGTTGTTCGAATTCATCAAATATCTAACTAACACCCTACGCCAATCAATCCAGCAAACACGCGGATCCGCGAGAAAGCGCGATCGCTCGTCTTCACGAGTTTAGAGTCAGCCAGCTACCAACGGATTGCTAGCAGAACTTTACAAATCTGAACAGTAGTGTTAACTTGAATGTACGGTTGAAATAAACCGTTACATACATAACCGTACATATTCGTTAGCACTCATTACGGAACTATGACAACAACACTGCAACGCACCGAGCGTGCCAGCGTGTGGCAAAGCTT
>CAYYWG010000031.1:0-25913 GCA_964475335.1 uncultured bacterium | reverse complement strand
TGGTAGGAAAACAGTAAAAACTCTACGCCTCCATCATTACATCTTGAGCACTACCCTAAATTCTTCTTATTGTTAGCCGAAACTTGCTTTCAGTTAAAATGCAGTGAACTGAAATGGTCTGTTAGAAAATTTGATTTTTGTCAATGATTTTTGGCGACATCACGAATGCTGGCTAAGATTCATCGCCAGAAACATTCAGCTAACTTCAAGGTTAAGTGAAGTTACCTTTTAATGCTTAAGGTTGGTTTAAACGGGAAAGAATTAGGCTCCAGCTTTTATCTAGACCGGGCGATCGCTGCTTTTATAGTACACTTGACCTATGGCGCGATCGACTGTCTGCCATAGGGCCATTTCAGCCCATTCAGTTGCCAGTGTGCCTGACTTTTGCACAAATCTGAAAAGAGAGAGAAAAATTCTAGTTATTTGCCTTCAGTCGAATATTATGGAGGCAATTTCGACCAAACTACGAATCAGGGTGTAGTGGAGGATTACGGTGCCGCGCGATCGAATTCCAGATTGAAATCTGATATAGCGGCGGCTTCTAGATGTTGATCTTTTCCTGACCGAGTTCTATTCCGTTTGAGAGGAACTTGCACCATCGGCTGAAAGCAAAATCTGAATAGCCAGAAATTCAGATTATTCGAGATTATGGATAGTTACCCTTAGTTGAATATTATACTGGTCGCGGAATCAGGTTTTTATGAATATTTTGGCGAACGCGATCGATGCCTTAGAAGAATTTCATACAACGCGAACTCATCAAGATAGACAAACACAACCTAGTCAAATCGTTATGCGTACATCGTTCTTAAACCGCCAATGGGCAGAAATTGCGATCGCGGATAATGGTGCGGGTATTTCCAAAGCGATTCAATCCCAAATTTTTGAGCCCTTTTTTACAACGAAATCGGCTGGAAAAAGCACGGGGATGGGCATATCTATTCGCCACCAAATGATTGCTAAAAAACACAGCGGTCGCTTGATTTGTCGTTCTGTACCGGGTCAAGGGGCAGAATTTTTAATTCAGATCCCTGTGCAGCAGCGAATCTATGTTGCGAGCTAAAGCAAACTCAAAATAGCGATTCCAACCTGCTGAGATTGTCCTATGGCGGCAGAGGTTGTTATCGCAGTCGGCCCGATCGCAGGATGCTGACAATAAGCCACAGACCAAGGAAACTGGCGGTAAAAAAGAGGCTACTGCTTACCCAAAAGAGGCGACCTGTGCGATCGTTGGCCAGGATCATGGCAGCCCCTATAATCATTGACCCGACTACAATGCTGAACGAGAGTCGATTGGCCGAGTCATCGACGCTACGGCGCAGGAGGTCGAGATCGCGGATGTTCAATTTCCACTGCAAGGTTTCTGAGGTGAGCCGTTCTAGAAAGAGTTCGACTTGCCGTGGGGATTGTAAACCCAGGCTTTTGAGGTCTAGGGCGGTGCGGAGGAGGGCTTGCAGGGGGGCTTGGCCAACGAGTTGTCGCTGAAATAAATCGGTCATCAAGGGTTTGACCTGGGCCGGGAGGTTGAAGTTGGGATCCAGAGTGCGGGCGACCCCTTCCAGGTTGGCCAGGGTTTTGGCGTAAAGTCCCATATTTCCTGGTACGCGCAATCCGTTATCTCGGGCCCGTTGCAGGACTTCGTAAAACAGTTGGCTGAAGTTAATTTGGGACAGGTTGAGGTTGTAGTAGCGCCGGAGTAGGCGATCGTATTCCGCTTCCAGGCGGGCCAGGTTGACGGGTTCGATGGGTTCGGCTAGTTGCAAGGTAAGTTGGGCACAGCGCTGGGCATCCAGGTTGACCATAGCCAGCAGCATTTCCGTCAGGACTTGCTGAGTGCGGGGATCGAGGCGGCCAATCATGCCGCAATCAAGCAAGGCGACGCGCCCATCGTTGAGATAAAACAGGTTGCCGGGGTGGGGGTCGGCGTGGAAAACTCCGTCGATATAAATCTGTTGGAAAAAGGCGCGAATGAGTAAGTCAACGATCGCCTTTTTTTCGGTTTGGCATTCGGCCTCGGTGAGGTGGGGCAAGGTGGCCGTGAGGAGGGGCACGCCGTTTAACCATTCCATCGCCAGGAGGTTTTCGGTGGTGAGGGGCCAATAAATTTCGGGGATGACGAGGCGATCGCGCGGAAAGAGGCGACTGCTAGAGAGGTTGCGCCGCAGTTGCTCTGTGTGTTCGGCTTCTCGGCTAAAGTTCAATTCATCGCGCAGGGCTGTCGCAAATTCTTCGGCTAGGGCTGGGAGGTCATAGTATTGGCCTACGCGGGTGCGGGAAACTAGATCGGCCAAACTACGAATCAACGCAATGTCTTGTTCGATGGTGATATCAATGCCAGGGCGTTGAATTTTGAGTGCTAACTCGCGACCGTCTAACAACGTGGCCCGATGGGTTTGGGCAATGGAGCCTGCTGCCACTGGGTTGGGGTTGATGGTGGCAAACACTTCATTGAGGGGGCGGCGGACTTCCTGCCGAATGACAACTTCGATTTCTGTCCAGGGCACAGGGGGCACTTCGGCCTGTAATGCGGTCAACTCTCGGATATATTCGGCGGGTAACAAGTCGGGGCGCGTGCTCAGGACTTGCCCTAACTTGACGTAAACTGGGCCAAGGTCGGTCAGGATGTTGCGGAGGACGGTTGGGGGTGGCAGTTGGGGTTCTTCGGCGCGGGTGCCGGCCAGTAAGCGGCGCATATAGCCCCAGCCGTTCCGTAGCACGACTTCGGCAATTTCGCGCTGACGCGAGCTAGTCTGGGCAAGACGTGAAAACATGGGTCGGCCACTGAAGAAAATGGGGTTTGCGGGCTAAATATTTCAACACTACAGGAATTCTGTTATGGATAGTTAAACCGTGCTGGAGGGGTTGCCCCTGGGTGCGATCGCGGCAGGGCAAAGGCTCAAGGGGGTTGAGTTCTCCGGCAGGAGCCAAGAAAAGCCTGCGGGGCGATCGCAATGGGTGGGCTAATGCCAGGAGGCCGTAGCAAGGCTCTATGCTAGCATTCCGGTGCATTGGGTGTTGGGCTTGCACCAGACTGGGCGATCGCACCCCAGCTCTTCACTCGGCAGTCTTGGGGCCGTTGGGGTGGGGCTTGCGGGCGATGGGGCCAAAAGCGCAGGCGCAACTGGGGGCTTTTGTGCGACGACTGGTGCCCCCCCGGAATGGATCGTGGTGTCTATACGGGTAGGGGCAGGGTTTCGGCCTCAAACCAACTGCGATCAAACTCGCAGCCCAGGTGTTGCTGGATTCGTAGAATATCCTGTTCGGCGTTGCCTAAGCAGGTGGTGGCTCCGGGGGAAGGCGTGACATTAAACCGGATGCCATCGCCAGGATCGATTTCGGCTTGTCCCAGGATCAATTTATGTTGGGCGCGATCGATGAGTTGGGGCCGGATGCCGCCGACTCCGTGGGCATATTCCAGATCTTCCAATTGCAAGGATGGGATGATTTTCCGAGCGTCGCGCAAAAAGAGCCGGCGATTTAGGCCAGGGACTTCAAAGGCAATATTTTTGAAAATGTAATTCCGGATATCGCTGACGCGGAACAGATCCCACACGACTTCGGCCACGGTGCGATCGAGCTTCAACACTTCCAGATAGTGGATAAAGGTGTGGGGGTTGCCCCGTTCGAGCAAGGGCAAGGGTAAGGCCGTTGGGCCAAAGCGAGTTTTGCCCGGTGCGGTCACATCTGGGTCGCCATGAATAGCCGCAAAGGGTAGTTTGTCGTTTTGCACGGTGTACACTTTGCCGTTGAGATTTTGCGGAGTGTAGTAGAAGTTGCCCGCGACGGGTAAGCAGGAATATTGCAACCCAATGCCCATGCGATGGGCGAAGAGCAGGCTGTATCCGCTGGCGGAGACGACGACGAACCGAGCCGTCAAGGTGGTTTCGGTGGTTTTGACTTGATAGTTGGAGCCGCTGGGCTCGATCGCCAAGACGGGATTGCCCAAGCTCAGGTCAACGGTTTTGTCAGAGACGGTTTGGGCCTGTTCAATGAAAGTCTGGGCCAGGGTGCCATAGTTGACGGCAGTATATTCCCCTTGGATGGCGATCGCCACCAGGTCTTCGGGGCGATCGTGGCCATCCACCCGCACCACGTTTGGTTCCGCCTCGGCAATTTGCGCTTTTTCTAACAGAACCATCCCCGGAAAATGGGGCTTAAAGGTTTCATACCGCTCTCGCAACACGGCACACTCTTCTGGCCCGACCCCCAGCACCATCTTGGGAAATTGGTAAATCACGCTGTCCCGGAGGCTAGGGGGCAACTGCATCCCATAGCGCACCACCATTTGGGCCGATCGCCGTACCCGGAGCGCCTTTTCTAAGGAATAGTTGGTTTCAATGTCACCACAATGGATGGTTTGACTGTTGTTGGTCGCTTTAGAATTGACGGCAGCTACCCGGTCATACTTTTCAACGAGGGCGATCCGTTTAAGGTCGGTAAACATGGCCAGCGAATAGAGCAGAGCCGACCCCGCAACCCCACCCCCAACAATCACCACATCGTATACTTGACTTGCCATAGGTTTTTCCTGTCAAAGCCCTGAATATTCAGAGTAGCGCATCTAAATTCCTCAGAACTGTGCGATCGCGCTAGTTTTTGCAGAGCCTAATAGCCGAATTGCAACGTTCTGATGGCAATGCTTTTATTGCAAGGCGACATAAACATTGCCCAGTTCGTCTCGCACGGTGATTTTGGCGGTTTGGGTTTTGCCATTTGCGGTGGTCACTTTGCAGTCAAAAGTTTCGCCTTGTTTGGCAATGCGGGCGGGTGTCCCACAATCGACGGTGACATTGCCTTGGGGTTGCACGCTTTTTTGAATGAAGGTGTTGAGCTTGGAGGTGAGCAGGAGGCCGCGCGTGCCCCACGCAAATTTGCCGGGTTGCCCTGTGGGCCGCACGATCACTACAAAGGGGCCAATCGCTGATTTCACCTGGCATTCGTAGGTTTGTCCGGCTTGTTCTGCGATCGCCGCTGGACACTCCACCGCTTCAATCGTGACGTTGGTTGCTTGACCCACCAGGGTCGAAATGCGCTGTTCAACGGCAACAACTGCTTCTGGCTTGGTGGCCGTTGGTGAGGCTGAGGGGCTGGGGGTGCCTGTGGGGCTGGGGCTGGGGGAGTCAGAAGGCGAAGGACTGGCGATCGCGCTGGGGGATTCTGTCGGGGAGGGGGCTGCTTCCGGTTGCGGCGGATTGCACCCAACGAGCAGCCCCAAACTCAGGCCAACCAGGCCGAACATGACCCTGGAGTTGATGTGGCGCGATCGCCAGCTTGCTTGTTGCCGTTCTTGTTTTAGTGCAATTCTGCCCATTTCACCCATCCATCTTCCATTTGCGCCAGTGGTCTTCCCCCGGTTGCCAATGTCCCAATTTAACCCAACCAAGACACATGGGCCGAGACAATCCGCCACCCCTCTGGAAATTTGTACCACATCTGGCTTTGCCGCCCATAGCGGGGTTCCCCATCCACCCAGCGACAAAACTCTAGCGTGACAGCCCCGGACTCTGCCCCAAAGGTGACCACCTTAAAATTAGAAACAGTTCTGGCCAAATTTTTGGTTGGGCGTTGCTGGCGAAATTCCCGAATCGCGTCAATGCCATACAAATTTTCCGTCGCCCCAAATCGCACAACATCGGGCGAATCCCAAAATAAAGCATCCAGCGTATCTAGGTCATTCTCGCCGAGGGCCTGTTCATAGCGTTGGGCCAGTTGCGTTAACTCGGTTACTACTTCTGCCTGGTTTGCACTGGTCATTGGCTGTTTTTTCCCTGGGTGGCTGGTTGCTTGTATGTCTATTCTAAAAGGTGATTTGAGGCTAGAAAGAGATTTGTGCAGCGGTTGGGATCGCGTTTCAAAGCTCCACTACAGTGATTCAAGCAGCACTTTACCAGACTCAATCTAGACTAGCCGGAGAGCCTAACCCGCAAGCACGCGCTATCGTCGCGATCGCCTTAGGACTGGAGAAAAATTGCATCTGATTCCATTTCAAAAATATAAGCATAATCAAAGACTAAAGCTTGGGGATGCCGAATTAAGGAAAAACCAAAACCCGTCGTCACTTCGGTTGTGAAGGTTGCCATTGCTAATTCAATCAATTTCTTTTCAGAAATGACTGGCTGTTTCACATAATAATCACGACGAGCGAAGAACAGATTTTCATCTTTAGGGACAATGATTTGGTTAATTCGATGAGTATGTTGAATGGGTTTGATATAAGTCTGAATAAACTCTTCTTGGCTCCGCTGGAGACGATAGAGTTTTTCGTGCTGATGCCAACTCATGCGAAACATCATCTTAATCAGCTCGAACCCCAAAATGTAATAAAACACATGGTTCCGCTCTTCGGTGCTCATGACCAACCGCAGCGCTGACTCTAGATACAGATCGGGCTGGGTGCGCATATCCTGGGCAGAATGCACATAAAACTGGCGAATGTAACGCCGCAAAGAAGATGTACTGAGATCTGTGTGAACTCGAAATTCTTTAAGATATTGCCCAACTTTTTGCTTGGTATCCCGATCTTCCAAAACTTTGGAAACCAGCCCATCGGCTGTGTAATCATCCAAAAATTGGGCGCGCATCTCAGGGGAGGCGGCACACATCAAATGGCACAGCGACAGAACGTAGCGCCGTTCTGCCCAAGGTAAACTCTCGGCCCAGTGACGTGCTTCGGGGGGGAGTTTGAGTAGCAGACTTTCAGCAGTGCTGATATCCAGTGGCAGTTCAAACGGCTCCATTGTGTCTAACCTTCCCTCTGCAAGTCAGGATTCCCGTGAGGGGTTATTACGTTTAGTATGCCCTGGAGCGAAATTCCACTATCGGTTTACGCCAAAATGCCGAAAACACCCCCTGCGCTTCACTGGAGGGGCAACGGGGATGTCCTTGCTTGGGCGGTGCCCCCGTGGCGATCGCGGGGGCTGGGTTTGGCGAATGAGGTGTCGCGCACGACGGGTAAGGCGGCTAGGGAGCGGGTTTTTGGTGTTCGACTTCGATGACGGTGTGGACGTTGCCGCGCGGGTTAAAGTCGCCTTTGACTTTGATGGCGAGGGGATCGCAGGCGGCAATAAAGTCATCCAAAATTTGGTTGATGGATTCTTCGTGCGAAATGTAGCGATCGCGATAACTATTGATATAGAGCTTAATGGTTTTTAGCTCGACGACCCGCTGGTCGGGAACGTAGGTAATGTAGATGGTGGCAAAGTCTGGATAGCCTGAAAAGGGGCATTTACAGGTGAATTCGGGCAGGGTGATGTGGACATCGTATCGTCGGCCCACCCGTGGGTTGGGGAAGGTAATCAGTTGGCCTTCTTCAATCAACCGTTCGCCGTATTTGGGTTCTGTCGCGGGATCGGGGGTGGGCTGTTGGGTTTCAGCAAAGGATGATTGGCTCATAGGGTGTCCTTTTTAGGGTGTAGTTGGGGTTGGGCGGCTTCAGTTGGGTCGAAGCGCACTAACCCAGGGTCTTTGGTTGCAGGGTTGGCTGCGCAAGCGGTTCGACCAACCTTGATTGGCACCAAATCTCTATTTTACTGCGCGGCCCCTGGGCCTGAGTGAATGGCTGGGGAGGGGAGGCCGGCGATCGCGCTGCGGTGGTGGTCTCTTGCTGGGCTGGAAATAGCGGCGATCGCTTGTGCAGTCGGCATCTCAGAACAGGCTTGTAAAAGTCAACCCATCGCCCCAAAAAAAACGTGCAGTTTTTCAGATTGCAGCTATCTTTATGGTCGTATTCCCAAAAAAATCCGCACAGCACACTATATCTATGGCCTCTAACGTCAACACCAAGCCGCAGGGACGCGCGACAAAAAATATGTCATCTTCTCCCAATCCCAGCATGACACCGCCCCCGCCCCCGCCCAAATCGCCATCGGTGCCAATTTCGCTCTACCGAGAGGTTGCGAGTGAGCTGCAAAATACGCGCACGTCGTTGCAGTCGCTGAAAACCCAAAATCAAGAATTAGTCCAAAAAAACCAGCAGTTGCGCCTGGAAATTGAGCGGGTAGTGCAGTCGGCATTGCATTTGCGCCAATTGGCGGATGTACCCTGGATGGAGCAAGACTTGGCCCCGGCGATCGCCACCCATGACATGAGCTTGGCTCCGGAGGCCCAGGCTGGGGCCAATAGCTTGCTGCCCACGGCTGCCCCCCTGGCCACCCACACGGAACAGGAGGCTAAACCTCACGGGGTGCCCGCTGGTGAGGCGGCGAATGAAATTAGTACCTGGTGGCTGATTATGGTGATTGGGATCATTATTCTGTCGGCGTTTGGTACGGGCTTTTTAATCGTGCGCCCGCTGTTGCCGTCCCGGTAAACTTCTGGGGGCGATCGCCCTGGGCGGATATTGTCGGCAAGGCGCAGTTGGGGCATTAGGCAGGCAGGGGGCGGCGATCGCCCTCACGGTCGTTCCCTGAGTCACCATTGCTTAATAAATGTTTGCCGGGGACTTGCGCTTCAGACCCAGCTTGCGTAAAATTCAGTCGATTCTTCTAGCCGTAACACTTGTATCCTCGATTTCTGGAAGGGCACTACGGTCGCAAAACGTCATCAGGCGATCGCATCCAGAGATAACGTATTCTTGGCTACAAAATCTGCGACAGAGACGGTGATAGAAGTGTCATGCTAGATCATGGAGCCATCAGTTTTATCTAAGGAGTGACGGAGTTGAAAAAGGTAGAGGCTATTATTCGGCCATTCAAACTCGATGAAGTGAAAATCGCGCTTGTGAATGCCGGTATTGTTGGGATGACCGTTTCGGAAGTCCGTGGATTTGGTCGCCAAAAAGGGCAAACCGAACGGTACCGGGGTTCGGAATACACAGTCGAGTTTTTGCAGAAATTAAAAATTGAGATTGTGATTGAAGACGAGCAGGTTGATATGGTGGTTGATAAGATCATCGTTGCCGCTCGGACTGGTGAAATCGGCGATGGGAAAATCTTTATTTCACCCGTAGACTCGATTATCCGGATTCGGACTGGTGAGAAAAACCAGGAAGCTGTCTAAACAAAGTTTATTGAGTTGTTTCAACCTCTTGATTGAGTGGAATGCCTCAGCGATCGCTGGGGCATTTTTTATGTCAAATTTATGTCAAATTCTGGGTGGCCGGCTTTTCCAGCTCATCCAGACTACCTAGAGTGGCGCAGGGGTGCCCTTCACTGGAGGCGCTTTACCGGGCGGCTAACCCTGGGTTAGGGCTTGGGGTGAGGATATTACAGAGAGAGGGGCGTGGGGTGGCAGTTCGGGGTTGATGGCCTGTTGCCGTTGGTCTGCGTGGCTATTGCGCGATCGCCCCCTGAATTGGCCTGTGTTCCATTGTTTGCGCTGGCTGCGTGTGAACCTACTACCAACGGGGACGAGCAAGGCCAGATGACGTTAATTTTTTCCGTAACATTCAATACATTCACTGTATTGGTGAGAAAATGAAAGTCGTTAAAGAAAAATATTACTCACAATTGTAGGGGTAACTCCCCTCACGAAATTCATCTGATGGGGCCGGATCAATGGTGTGGCTGTTTGCCAATTCGTTTGTTCGTTCCATCAGGTGAAATTTTTATGGGGGTTGCTGTGAATTGAGGCTTGGATACTGCTACGGTGGGTAAGCTGCTGGTGTGCGATCGCCCTTCCCCAGCGTGGCTTTGCCCTAATAACCTTTGCAAAGATTCCTCAAAAATATTAAGAATTCTAAGAAGTGTCCAACTCGCAACCACTTCACAGTAAAGTCGGTAAAGTTCAATCTGAAATTAATGAGATAGGAAATTTCGTTATGACAGGTTCATACGCAGCTTCGTTTTTGCCTTGGATTTTGATTCCCGTCGTGTGCTGGTTAATGCCAGCAATTGTCATGGGGCTTCTCTTCCTCTATATCGAGCGTGAAGATCCCAGTGGAATCTAACCAGGCGACTCTAAATTAAGCGTCTAAATATGAATGACAGAACCGCCCGATCGCCATCGGCGGTTTTATTGTTTGTGGCTCGGCGATCGCGACACAGTTAGCGTTAAGACTTCGGCACCTGCCTTGGCGATCGTCTGCACATCGGCGCGAGCCTACCAAAAACAGAAGCCCCCGTTGAATCAACGAAGGCTACAACAACGTATTTAATGGAGCAATCAAGCGTTGTAATTAGATCGAAGACCCAATCCCAGCGTAAGCACCATAGAAAAACAGGCTAACGACAAAAATTACACCCATGCCTGCAATGGTTGCCACAATCCAAAGTGGAATTCGTCCAGAACTTAGCATCGTCTCACCTCCTAACCAACACAACAAAAGAATTTGGACACAACTTTCACTAAAAAAATTAGTTGAAGAAATAGCTGGAGAAAAGAATACCCAGTGTAAAGATCATCAACAAGCCCAAGTAAAGCGAGGTTCGGTTTAGCTCAACGGGCTGTTTGTTGGGGTTTTGGTTTCTGCTTAGTGGTGCCACAACAATTACCTCTGAATAAACTGCATAGCGGCGATCGCGCCCAGAAAGAAGACAGTCGGCACAGCCAAGGTGTGAACCGCTAGCCAGCGAACTGTAAAGATAGGATAAGAAACGGGTTGATTCGGAGTATTGCTAGTCATATCTCTTAGCTAATGCTAAAACTACTTTTCTTGAATGAATTGCTCAATTTGTTGCTTCGCTTCAAAGCGACCATCAATCACAGGCGCAGATTGACGCACTGAGCTGTAATACTCGTTGGGACGAGGAGTGCCAAACACATCATAAGCTAGACCTGTGCTGACAAACAGCCACCCAGCTACAAATAGCGCCGGAATGGTAATGCTATGAATGACCCAGTAGCGAATACTGGTAATAATGTCAGAAAACGGTCTTTCTCCGGTCGTTCCAGCCATTTAGATCCTCCACTCAGATTTGTCTAAAAACTTAACTTCTATCATACGAGTCCAGGGGGACAATCGAACGGTTTCCCCACAGAATCCTATCCTTCGCCTAAGCGGCGGCGGCGCTACTGTCGTACTTCAGCAGGGTGCCCCGTTGCCCAATAATGAACCCTTTCTCTGGGCTAAAGAACTTGATTCGGTACAAGTTGGATGGAATGTCTTCGATTTCCTTGTCCTTTTGCCAGGTTTGGCCACCATCTTGGCTCAGCAGCAAATTACCACTGCCACCAGTGACCCAAATTTCGTCTGGTGTGCGGTAGGCCAAGTCCAACAAGCCCCAACTGGTTGAAAATTCTGGGTTAATCGGGTCATCCCAAACATCCACTCCATCTGCACTGGAGAACTGAATCTGGCCACCCCGCGCCAGCATCCATAGGCGACCATCAGCGGTAAAGCCCATGTTTTGCACCCGCCGAGAACTGTTGCGGTTATGGGGTTCCCAAGCGCTTAACCCAGGCTTCCAGGTGGAATAGAAGTTGCCTCGGGCTGATACGGCAACGTATTCCCCGTCTGGTGATTGAGCAATATTCCGCACAACCCCAACCGCTTCTTCGACCATTGCTTTCCAGGTCTTGCCGCCATCGGTTGTTCGGTAGATTGCACCAACGTTAGTGGTCATCTCGGCAGATTTCGGGCCAAGGGCGGTGACTGTGTTAGGGGCACCGGGCAACTTTTCGCTCAGGGGAATCCGCGACCAGGATTGGCCCCCATTGTCGGTGTGGAGCATGATGGAAGGCTGACCCACAATCCAGCCTTCTTTCCCTTGGAAGCTAACACCGGTGAAACTATAGGGTTCATCCAACTCCAGGGTGCGCTCGACCCAGGTCTCGCCATCGTCTGTTGTTTCAAACAGGACGGCGTTGGTGCCAACGGCCCAACCGTGGGATGAGGTGCCATCGACGAAGGCTAGATCTAACAAGCTGGCTTCAGTAGGAACTTGAACCAAATGCCAGGGATTAAAACTAGCTGTAGAGAGATAGTTGCCGCAACCGGCACAGAGCAGGGCGATCGCCACCATCCCAACAATTTTCTGCAACCACTTTGTAACTATACGCATTACCGTTTCCGACTCTCAGATTCGCAATTCAATTAAGTTCACCAGCATCGTTGCTACGACCTCGACTTTGGGCGCGATCGGGGGATTCCCGCTATTGCAGCCCGTACAAACTCAGGAAGAAGAGGAAGGCCAAGACGAGGCCGCCAAAAATTAAAATATTTTTTTGCCCCGGAGTCATGGTGTTGACCCCAAAGCCATACCCCAGGTTTTCTTTGAAGCCAGAAGGTGAGCCTTTTGTCCCAACATTGTTGAACCGGGACGATCGCGCTCCGCAGACCGGGCACCGCCAATCATCAGGTAGCGATTCGAATGCAGTCCCACTGGGAATGGCACTTCTACTATCTCCCTTTGCCGGCTCATAAATGTAGCCACAAGCCTGACACTCGTAACGATCCAGCGTTGGATCTGCTGTTTGAGTACTCATCTCAGTTTCTATGCATCAGTAATCACTACAAATGACCTCAGGATGACGGGCGAACCCACCATCGTTGACAGTCAGAGAAATCTGAAAGCTGTATTAACTTATGATACGACCCTGTGGGTTTTGTTGGTAGTTATTTTGGTGGAAGGTGGGAAGTCGCACAGGGCACGGGGGCGATCGCGGTGCCAGGCTCTGATTCTCTAGTTTGCCTGCCCTTGGTGCTGGCAAGTTGGCCTTGGTATGGCGTTGGCCCACTGGACAAAAAAACGTCTTTGCCGTCAAAGTGAAAGATAACTAGAGTGACGCAGGCGGAACCAAGGATCATAAATGATCTTGAGGCTAACTCCAACGGGGAAGGCGATCGCGGTTGATCAGTGGAACGGGCGATCGTCGCCCTAACCCCAGACCTATCGACCACGTTTTAGGTAAAGCAAGAAGAGCTTCTATCGTTTTGTAAAGTAAAGCCCCTTATAATGTTAACGACAAGCAAGACTATCTAGGGGCGAAGGTCACCGCCTTTCCGTACAAGACAAATTGAGGGTGAAAGTAACGTGTTTGTTCTCACTGGATATGAGTATCTATTGGGCTTCCTGCTGATTTGTAGTCTGGTGCCAGCATTGGCCCTCACCGCAGCAAAACTATTGAGGCCCAGTCGGCGTGGTCCTGAACGTGCCACCACCTACGAATCTGGCATGGAGCCAATTGGCGGAGCCTGGATTCAGTTCAACATTCGCTACTATATGTTTGCGCTGGTGTTCGTCATCTTTGACGTAGAAACTGTCTTTCTCTACCCGTGGGCTGTTGCTTTCAGTCAACTTGGTTTGCTTGCTTTTATTGAAGCTTTGATCTTTGTCGCTATCCTCGTGGTGGGTCTTGTTTACGCTTGGCGGAAAGGAGCACTGGAATGGTCATGAACCCAAAGTCAACACAAAGTAGTCTGTTATCCCCCGATGAGCGCCTGATCAACCCGATCGCGCAGTCCAGCGTGACCCAAGACTTATCGGAAAATGTCATTCTCACCACTGTGGATGACCTCTACAACTGGGCGCGTCTGTCAAGCCTCTGGCCCATGCTGTATGGCACAGCGTGCTGCTTTATCGAATTTGCGGCGTTGATTGGTTCCCGCTTTGACTTCGATCGCTTCGGGCTAGTTCCCCGCTCCACTCCTCGGCAAGCCGACTTGCTGATTACGGCAGGAACGATCACCATGAAAATGGCCCCCGCTTTAGTGCGGTTGTATGAGCAAATGCCCGATCCCAAATACGTCATTGCGATGGGGGCTTGCACGATTACGGGTGGCATGTTCAGCGTAGACTCGCCATCGGCAGTGCGTGGGGTAGACAAACTGATCCCAGTGGATGTCTATCTGCCCGGTTGCCCTCCCCGTCCTGAAGCCATCATTGATGCAATCATCAAACTGCGGAAAAAGATTTCCAATGAGTCTATCCAGGAACGGGGCAGTCTGCGGCAAACCCACCGTTACTACAGCACAACCCACGCCATGAAAGCGGTTGACCCGATTTTGACCGGGCAGTATATGCAAACTGGTACTCGGTCGATGCCGCCGAAGGAATTGATGGAAGCGATGGGGGTTCCGGTACCTCCCGCGTTACTCACTGCGCAAAAGGAGAAGGCATAACGTGGCAGAAGGTTCGATTGTTGAAGCGGGCAAAGTTTCCAAGTGGTTATCAGAGAACGGATTTGACCACGAGTTTGAAGGCCGAGATGCGGCTGGGGTGGAATTGGTAAAGGTCGATCGCGACTTTTTGGTTCCAATCGCTACCGCCCTCTATGCCTACGGGTTCAATTACCTGCAATGCCAAGGGGCGTATGATGCTGGCCCTGGTTCCAGTCTGGTGAGTTTCTACCATCTGACGAAAGTTGCTGATAACTCCGATCGCCCAGAGGAAGTGCGCGTCAAGGTCTATCTCCCGCGGGAAAATCCATCGGTGCCTTCTGTTTTTTGGATTTGGAAGACTGTCGATTGGCAAGAGCGCGAGTCCTACGACATGTATGGCATTGTGTACGAGG
Organism: uncultured bacterium; assembly: GCA_964475335.1. Taxonomy (GTDB): domain Bacteria; phylum Cyanobacteriota; class Cyanobacteriia; order Leptolyngbyales; family Leptolyngbyaceae; genus CAYYWG01. The sequence continues at coordinate 11,522 of CAYYWG010000031.1, read as the reverse complement.
GCCATCCCAATTTGAAGCGAATTTTGATGCCAGAAGATTGGGTGGGTTGGCCCCTGCGGAAGGATTACATTTCGCCTGACTTTTACGAACTTCAGGATGCTTACTAAGCTGTTAGTGGATCGCTGGTTGGTTTGGACTTGAGGCGAACTCACGACAATTGAAATTCTGGTTTAAGGGCGTGTATTGCGTCCTTTTTTTATTTCTAGTTCTTCGATTTTTTGATGGCAGTGAGCGGGACTGGGCGATCGCAGGGTTGCATTGTTGTTCAGGGCAGCATGACTTGGCGATAAAAGGGTTCGACTTGGGCCAAGGTGGGGTGTTGGCCAGCATTGAATTGCAAAAGGCGATCGCGGAACTGAGCGTACAAATTCTGGTGATTGACAGTTTGCAGTTGGCCCTGGGCAACGAGTTGGCGACCCTTGACCCAGACGGCATCAACGACCTGAGTGGGTCGGCCCAATACTAAAAGCTGGATCGGGTCGGTCATGGGTAACATTGACGGCTGAGAGAGGTCATACAGCACGAGGTCAGCCTGTTTCCCCACTGTGAGTGAGCCAGTTTGGGCCGCCAGATTAACGGCTTTTGCCCCCCCTAGAGTCGCCATCGCGATCGCCTGTTTCGGTGTGATCCAGTGTTGGTAATCTGGATCGGTGACGGAATGCAAAATGGTGCCTAATTTAATGGCTTCTAGCAAATCTTGGGCATCGTTGCTGGCGGCTCCGTCACACCCAAAGGCCACATTAACTCCCCGGCGCAGACATTTCAGAATGGGCGCAATCCCGCTGCCGAGGCGCAAGTTGCTGACGGGATTGTGAACCACGGTGGCTCCTGTGTCAGCCAGGATGTCTAAGTCGGAATCTTCTAACCACACGCCGTGGGCGAGAGACGTTTGGTGATCTAAAAAGCCGAGATCGGCTAGGTGGGCCACCGCACTGCGACCATATTTTTCGTAGGCAAGCTGATGCTGGGCTTTGGTTTCCAGTAAATGGGTATGGCGACAGAGTTGGTAGCGATCGCTCAATTCGGCACACCCGACCAACAGCTCGTCGGAACATCGATGGAACCCGGTGGGGCCAACGGCAATGTGAATCCCGGTTTCGGGGCGGTGGAATTGCTGGATGAGCGTATCCATAAGTGCTAACTGATCCTGAGCGGTGCGGGGGTAGGGGGAAGAGGGTTGCGATCGCCCGTGGGGCAAGCCCGCTAGAAACGGTTCATCCATCAGCAACGGCGCGATGAAGGCCCGTAGCCCCAGTTCTTTATAGGCTTGGGCGATCGCCGCCACGCTTTCTACCTCTTGCCCCGGCTTCAGCAAGACCTGATCCATCAGGCCCGTCCCCCCCGACAAGAGCGTGTCGATGCCCGTACTCAACGCGCCTAAATACAGCTCCTTGATGCCCAAACTCGGCGCGGTGTCAAAGACTTCTGCCAGCCACAGTTCCAACGGCAAAGGCCGAATTAAGCCCCGCTGCCAAACCTGCGAAGAATGAGTGTGCCCGTTGACAAAACCCGGCAACAGCAGTTTGTTGTGGCCATCAATGAGGGTGACGGAGTCGGTGACCTCCACCTGGGGAGCGATCGCGGCAATGTGCCCAGCGTGGAGCCACACATCGACGGTGGCATACCCTTCATCCTGCGGAATCAGAACGGACTGAATCAGATAATTTGCCCCTGCATCAGGCGTTTGCCCGTACTCAGCTCCTACGCCAGACATTGTTCCTGTTCTCCTTGTTGTTTCAGTAAGGCCATGAGTTGCCGCCGCATGATGATGCCCGGTTGATCTGAGGCCATGTGTTGTTCCACGGTGATATCCAAGGGCGTATCGTAGTGGGTGGATTCCAGCACACCCCGATCTTCGGTAATGACTTGGCGGTCAAACGCAATAATATCCGCTGCTTTGGCGTCGGCTTCGGTATCGTTGCGAATGCAGAATTGCACAATTTGAGAGACGCGATCGCTAATCGGGGTGGCAGCGGTGAAAATCAGATGCATCAAGCCATTGGGGTAGGTAATTTTTAGGGTGCGGCAAAACGGGGGATACCAGGTGGATTCCACGTGCCGCACGGTGAGGGTCTCTGCAATCCGCAAGTTTTTCTGTTGGGCCGGAGGGTTGACAACGGGGATGGTCGCCTTGACCAACAGGCCAAATTCCAGCGGAATCAATTCCGAGGTGGCGGGTGCGGGCTGGGCCTGGTTCCCAAAAGATGCCGCATGGACAAAGCTGAAATGGGCATTGTCAAAGGAATTTTCCATGACCCGCAAGCCACTACACTGCCAGGTTTCGTAAAACTGGGGAATCAACCGATGGGTTGGCTCCTCGGCTTCGGGAATGGTGGGAATGGGCAAAAGGGGATCGGTCGCCAAGCAAACCCACGCATAGCCGTACCGCGCTTGACACTGGAGCGATCGCACCCGGTAGCTGGCGGGAATCGGTTGCCCTGGGGCCAACTGCGGAACGTGCACACACTGCCCCTGCCCGTTAAACGACCAACCATGATACGGACAACGCACACAACCGTTGACCACCACCCCTTTAGACAACTGGGCCGACCGGTGACAGCACGAGTCCACAACAGCGACGGGTTGTTGCTCTAGATCTAACCAGAGGGCGATCTTTTGGCCCAATAATTCAAAGGGGCGTGCGTGCTCGGTGGATAAATCGGCGATCGCCAGGACGGGATACCAAAATCGCCGCAAGATAGGCTGTTTCGTGACTAACATGACCGTAATTCGTAAAAGAACCATCGAATAAAACGACGGGCGCGATCGCCCCGCCCCCAGAAGGAAGCCAGCGCTGAGGCTTAGTCTCTGGGTCGCCGCTGTTCCGTTTCACCGTTGGCTTTGAGCAGTGCCGCCAGCCGATGCCGCATGATAATGCCGGGTTTGTCTGAGGCCATGTGTTGCTCTGCGGCGATCGCTAGGGGGGCATCGTAATCTGTGGTTTCCAGCACCTCCCGGTCTTCCTGGGTTACCTGGCGATCGAAGGCAATGATATTGGCAGCTTTGGCCTCGGCCTCGGTGTCATTGCGCAGGCAAAACTGCACCAGTTGAGAGGTTTGGTCGTCGATGGGGGTGTAGCCCGTGAAGATCAGGTGAATTAACCCATTGGGATAGTGGATCTTGAGTGTCCGGGCAAAGGGCATAAACCAGCGGCGTTCGTTGGTGCGAATGGTTTTGTCGGTGGTGATGCCCAGGTTTTTCTTTTGCAGGTCAGGGTTCAGCACTTCAACCCAATGTTGCATGACAAAACCCGTCTCGTCTTCCACGATATCGTCGATGGGTGGCGGCACCGGATTGCCCTGATCGCCCCAGGATTTGGCATGGACAAAATGACCGTGGGCACTGTCAAAGGAGTTTTCAATCACGCGCAAGCCACTGACTTTCCAGGTTTCGTAAAACTCGTGGATCTGTCGAAAGCCGGGATCGGTGGCTTCGGGAATGGCGGGAATGGGGTGGAGTGGTTCGTCTAGACAGACCCAGGCGTAGCCGTACTGTTCGGTGCAGCGATAGGCCGCCACCTGGTAGGTTTTGGGAATGGAGCCGTTGGTTAATTGGGGAACGTGGACGCAACGACCATCCCCAGCGTAGGCCCAGCCGTGGTATGGACACCGCACACACCCATCGATGACCACGCCTTTTGATAATTGCGCTGACCGATGACAGCAAGAGTCGGCGATCGCCCTGGGTTGGCCCTCAGCATCTAACCACAGCACAAGGGGTTGGCCCAAAAGCTGAAAGGCGATCGGGGCCTCCTGGTGCAAGTGGGTCATGGGCACAATCGGATACCAAAATCGCTTGAGCACAGGCTGTCGAGTCACCAACATGGTTAAACCCCTCAAAGAAAACGGACTTGAGCCCTATTATCAGCGACCTGGATCATCAGGAGTGTTGCTCCTGGTACAGCCTTGCCCTCAACTTCAGCCAGCCGTAACTCTGGCCTTGCTGCGTAGATTTACTGAGAAATCCAGAAAAACTTTACATAAATATTCTCTGAATCCTAAGAAAATTTGTCAGATGACTCTGTATTTTCTCTGAAGACTACCCTAAACACTCCTTGGAGAAAGTCGTCTCATGCTGAGCCCCATCAAAGCTATTGGTCAGTTCATTGTTGGTTCCGTGGCGCTGGGTGCGTTGTCTTTGGGCGGGGCTATTCCCCCTGGGGCAGCGGTTGAACTGGTGGCCAATGGCGATTTTGAAAGCCCGACCTTGCCCTTCTCCTCCTACGGCATCTATGGCGAGCTTCCCGGTTGGCAACTGTTGCCCGGTTCCCAAAGTGGCATTGAGGTGCAAAATAACGTGGCGGGCAGTCCGTTGAGTGGGCAGCAATTTGTAGAACTGGATGGCACGGGTGTGTCGGGGATTTATCAGGATTTAACGACTGTGGTGGGGCAAGTCTATAAGCTGACGTTTGCGTTTTCGGCGCGGCCTGGAGTGGCTGATAACAAGCTGAATGTGCTGTGGGGTGGGGTGCCTGTGGCGGCATTGCTGGCCAATGGGACGGGAGTGGGCGATACGCAATGGCAAACGTTTAGCTATGACGTGATGGCAACCAGTACGAATACCCGCTTGAGTTTTGATAATTTTGGTGAACAGGCAGACTCATTGGGGTCGTACCTGGATGCGGTGAGTGTGCAAGAGTCGGCGGCGGCAGTGCCAGAACCCACGACAATCCTGGGGGCGTTGATGGCGGGGTGTGTAGTTGGGGCGCGATCGCGGTGGAAGCGTAAAGCCCATTAAGCTGAATTCAAGCGCAACGAAGGGCCGCACCATAGGGGCCGAAATCAGTGTCAATGCCAGTTTGGAGTAGGCGATCGCCCCAGAATCGCTTACTTTAAACGAGGTAGTTGGCACTGGTTGGATATGACCGAAATTCAAGCAAATTGGATCAACGTCCCGAATGGTGAGTTGCAGATTGATGCTTACCTGGCCGCACCTGTGGGCGATGGCCCGTTTCCGGGTGTGATTGTGATTCAAGAAATCTTTGGGGTGAATGCCCACATTCGCGATGTCACCGAGCGGATTGCGAGAGAGGGCTATGTCGCGATCGCGCCAGCGATTTACCAGCGCACGGCTCCGGGGTTTGAAGTGGGTTACACCAACGAGGCTATGGCCGAAGGTCGCAAATATAAAGAACAAACCACGGCGGCAGAGTTATTGAGCGATATCCAGGCGACGATCGCGACCTTGCAGGCAAACCCCAAAGTGATGGGCGATCGCTTTGGCACTATTGGCTTCTGTTTTGGTGGGCATGTGGTGTACCTGGCGGCAACGTTACCCGCGATCGTGGCCACGGCCTCCTTCTATGGCGCAGGCATTGCGACCCTGACCCCCGGCGGCGGCCCACCCACCGTCTCACGGACGCACGAAATTCAGGGCACCCTTTATGCTTTCTTTGGCACGGAAGATCCCTTGATCCCCAATGACCAAACGGATGAAATTGAAGCCGCTTTGCAGCAGTGCCAGGTTGACCACCAGGTCTTTCGGTATCAAGGGGCCACCCACGGCTTTTTCTGCGATCAACGGGATTCTTATAACCCGGAAGCCGCCGCTGATGCCTGGGAAAAAGTGAAAGCCTTGTATCAAAGCCGCTTGCACGCCTAGCCTGCATGGTTCTGGTTAGCCCAGCGCCCGCCCAGCGATCTGAAGCCATACACAAACCCTCTCTAGTGACATTCTGCTGAAGAATAACCAGAGAGGGCTTTGAGTACAAGATGAATTCTAAAAGTTCACCACAACGCCGTCTTACCTCAGTTTTTGACCTGGTAAAAACCAGGTGGGTACCGGCTGCGCTGATTTAAAGTTTCCGAGTACAAGCCCGGTCTACTGCCATCAGGCATTTAGGGTTCCCAGATTCAAAAAACATAGATCATAAAACGTTATTGGCAGTCACCAACGCCGCAGTAGAACCTTATCCCATCTTAGCGGTTGCGCCTGTGGTTGGCGAGTCATTTAGCCCACCATTGAAAACCATGAAGGCAAAGCTTAAATGGATGAAATATTTTTATGGCCACGGCTTCCCCTGGCTCAAGGTGGGCATTGTGTGCTACTTCCGTTCTGGATGCTGGGAATCTTCTGGGGCTTTGGCCGCACCGATTTGGTTGATCGCGGCAATGAGTTGATACAGGCGGCCCAGATCCCGCTGGTTGAAGTACAGCAGCAGTCGGGACTTGCCGATGGACATATCCTGGGCTTCTTGGGGTAAGGCGTGGCTTTTTTCGATTTCGCCTTTGAGGAGGATATCGCTGAATTCTGCATTCAACTTGGCGACGGTTTCCTCGGTAATATCGGTGTTCAGGCGAATCACGAGGCGGTTGCCCACATAGCGACAGGAGTGAAAGACGCTATAAAACTGGGAAATGACCTCGCACGCTTCTTGAATGTCGTCGGTGATGGTAAACAAGCTGTAATCGGCAGCACTGATGAGGCCCCGTTTCAGGAGTTGTTTATCAACGTGGGCGAGCCAGTCGTGCCAATAGTGGCCACCGGGGCGATCGATGAGAACGAGGGGCATGGGGGAGGATTTGCCTGTTTGGCTGAGGGTGAGGCATTCAAACAGTTCATCTAGGGTGCCAAATCCGCCGGGGAACAGGGCGAGGGCATCACTTTCTTTGAGGAAAAACAATTTGCGGGTAAAGAAGTATTTGAAGGGGATGAGTTTGCGATCGCCCTCTATAAATGGGTTGGAACCCTGTTCAAAGGGGAGTTGAATATTTACTCCAAAGGATTTGTCTCGGCCCGCTCCTTCGTTGCCCGCTTGCATAATGCCGGGGCCGGCCCCCGTGATGACCATAAACCCAAGATCAACGATCTGTTTAGCAAAATCAGCGGCTAGTTGATATTCCGGTGTGCCTGGTGCAATTCGGGCTGACCCAAAAATCGAGATTTTGCGGACATGGCGATAGGGATAAAACACCTGAAAAGCCCGCTCCATGTCTTGCAAGGCGGCATTGAGAATTTTCCAATCGAGCCGATCGACCTCATCATCAGCCATGCGTAAGATTGTGGATAAAGCGAGTTGGATTAACTCTCCATGCTTCAACTGCGGGGCGCGATCGAGCAACTGATTAATTTCTGCCCGGAGTGATTCTGATGGATCCGACGACGGCGATTTGGTCATGCATTTCTCCCACCTGCCAGCACTCTATATTATCGGAGATTCTCGCCGTAGTTTTCCGCTTACCCCAAATCGCAAAAGGTGAATAATGCAAAAACGAGGGGCGATCGCCCCTCGCGTAGCACTCATGGGTTACTGAAATTGCAGTGCGGTCACTGTTGTTTAGACAACCACAATGTTTTGGGCAGACAGGGATGGTGCTCCGGTTAAGGTTGCCAACTTCACGGCGGCCCCGTTCCCCCAACCATCGGCATCAAAGAACAGATCCCCGGTTTTGTCGTTGTAGATGAAGCGATCGCTCGCATCAGCCGCCCCCAACCCAACGTAGAACTGATCGGCGGAGATGGCTCCTGTTTGCCAGTTGAGCTGAAAGCCGATGGCATCGATTTGGATGACATCCTCGGTGCTGACAAAATCGGTGATGGTATCCACGCCTTCATCGAGTGCATTGAACCGGAAGGCATCGCGACCGGTACCACCAGTTACCGTGTCATTCCCATACCCAGCGATGATCAGGTCATTCCCTTCACCGCCATTGATGGCATCATTGCCCTGGCTCCCAGTTAAGGTGTCTTTGCCAGCGCCCCCATTCAGCGAGAGTTGAATGACATCTTTTGCGAGGCCAGAAGCATCAATGTTGTCGTTGCCGCCTTCGCCATTGACCACCAGGCGATCGTAGGCATAGTCAGCGTCAACAATTGTGACTTTTGCGGCGAGACCTTCGATCGCAATCCCAGAGGCATCACCCGAAATATCGATGGTGTCTTTGCGATGGGTTCCGTTCACCGTGATGGTATCTTCTGCGCCGTCGCCGCCGTTGGTGTTGGGTGCGCCCAAGTCAATGTTAATGGCTTTGACATCTGTGCCTTTGAGATTGTTAATGGTGACGTTGTCTTTGCCGCCCAGCGTGTTCAGGTCAATCTGTTCCACATTGGTGGTATCCATGACGATCGCGCCGACATCCCGGAAGAAGCGCAAGAAATCGCCATTGGCGGAGAAGTCAAAGTTTTCACTGATGCCTGCGCCGTTAAACCGCATGGTGTCGTAGTCTTCTCCGCCGTTGATGAAGTCACTGCCATCGCCGGGATCCCAGATGAAGAGGTCATCGCCTTTCCCTAAGTAGGCTGTATCGTTCCCCCGATTGCCGTCAACAACGTCGTTACCATCCCCGCCGTAGAGGGTGTCGTTGCCGTTGCCGCCTGCGATCGTATCGTTGCCGTCGCCCCCATCCACGTAGAACTCTACATTGGCGGGAGCCGCATTGCCGGGTAGGTTGGCTGAAATCAGGTCGTTGCCGCCTTTTGCCTCGACTTCGACCCGTTCGATACCGCCCAAATCCATATTGATGTTGCCCAGGTCACGGAAGAATTTCAGGCGATCGCCGTTGGTAGAGAGTTGCATCACTTCATCACCATTTGACCCGTTGAAGCGGAGGGTATCTTTGCCCTCATCCCCTTCAACCACATCACTGCCATCGCCAGGATTCCAGATAAAGATATCATCCCCCTGGCCGAGATAGGCTGTGTCATCGCCTTGTTGTCCAGCTACAGTATCATTGCCTTCGCCACCGTAGACGGTTTCAACCCCCTGGCTCCCGATAATCTTGTCATTCCCAAACCCACCGTCGAGCACGAGTTGAATCTTGTCTGCACCTAAATTGGATGCATCAATAGAGTCATTACCGCCGTTCGTATTGACTCTTAATATATCTTGAGCGTACTCGGCATAAGTAATGTTGACTTTCGCAGCAAGACCTTCGACTGCAATTCCCTCTGCATCGCTAGAGAGTTTAATTCTGTCTCGCTCAGTTGTTCCTTCAATTGTCACTGAGTCTTTCGCCCCATCGCCAAGTTTGGAGCCTTTGACTCCTTCTAAATTAATGTTGATGGTTTTGACATCGGTGTATTCTAAGTCATTGATCGTAACGTGATCGCTTCCACCAAGCGTATTGAGATCCACGTGTTCAATGCTGTTGGTATCCATGACAATTGAACCAACATTACGGAAAAACCGGAGGCGATCGTCATTGGCGGAAAAGTCAAAATTTTCGCTAACATTCGATCCGTTAAACTGCATGGTATCCCTGCCACTCCCCCCTTCAACAGTATCGCTCCCATCACCGGGGTCCCAAATGAAAAGGTCATTGCCTGCGCCCAAGAGGGCAAAATCATTGCCACGATTTCCGTCTACTGTGTCGTCTTTCGCGGAGCCAATTAAGAGTTCGGCAATGTCTTGACCATTGATGACTAATCCAGGGTTCGGTTGATTGTTAGAGCGATTGTTTGCGTTAGTTGCCATTGAAGTTTCTCCTTGCTTGTAGTGATGCTCCTAAGGAGGAGACTTAGGATGATGGTGATGTGAGACTTTAGTTATCTGTTGAGTTTCACGATGGGACTCAGCGATTTATGCACTCGTTGCCTTAAACCAGTGCAGGAATTGGTCCGCGGGTCTGTTCTGTCAGCGGGGCGATCGCGGCAAAGGTTTTGATTTGAACTTGGCTGACAATCGGATTGGCCCGGAGTGCAGTGATGATGGGGCTAGCGAGGTAGGCGTGCAAAGCTGCTTCGGTTTCAAAGGCGTAGAGGCCACCAGCTTCCTGAGTTTCGGCATTGATAATCCAAATTTTCCAGCTTAGACCTGGAACTTGGGCGATCGCTGGAGCTGCATGGGAGAAGGCCGTTTTGAGTTCCGGTTCAGAACAGCTATAGTTCAGATTGATTTGCAGAATGGTATGAGCCATGATGAATCTCCTTGATTGACTTGTTGCTTTTCACGAGTCAAGTCAACGGATCATGCACAGCGAGGGTCATCCGATTGGGTGAACTGCTTAGGTGAACTGTTTGGATGAGTTGAATGGATTGGATGAATTGAAGCCCAGGGGAGAAGCACAAGAGCTGATAGCGGAGGTGTGAAAAGTGAAACCCAATCAAGTTTTTGTAAGGTGCATTGACGGGATTTAGGGGAATGAGGCCGCTTACAAAATGGTGTACAGGATAGCGCCAAAACTGAGAGTGGAACTTTCTCAGCCTGTAGTTTGGTTTTGGGCAATGGTAGGCGGTGTTGGCAAGGCCCGGAATTATAGGTAGTACAAAACTTCGATAGCTGGGGTTTGGAACTTAGTGCTGTGGGCTTTGTGGTAATTCTGAGGGGTGGCTTGAGGCTGCGTGGGGTAATGGAAGCGTCGGTAGAGAGGGAGTGGCGCATTCTTCCCATGTCTGGGCTCAGAATCTAATGTCGATTGGAGCTTGAACATTGGAGCGTGGCTGCTGTGGCCAGATCGCTTAATTTCGTCCCCTAAGGGCACCCCCTGTGGCTGTCCTGATGAGGCAGGGGGATACCTTCCTAAGGTACTAGCAGAAGGTTGTTTCCCTGGGGCTATGGATTGGCGACGTAAGGTTGGGGTTTGTCCACATTGGCCTGTCCCACTTCGTAGGCGATCGCATAAGGGTTGGCAACTCGTTTTGAGGCGTTTCGCAGTTCTAACCCGATGACATAGCCATCTTCGTCGTAATCCAAAATCAGGTTGGGTGTAACTTGGGCTGTTTCTGCGATCGCACTGGTATTAAACGAAATTTGCATCACATTTTTGTCTGGATCGTACACAACCTTCATAAGCATTACCGTTCCACTACATCGCTCATCATATACGGTTAGCTGTGCTGTCGTTGGCGAGCTAACTTGGATTTGGGTTGATTAGAGCTTAATTTGATCTGGCTCAGGGATTTAAGCAACAAACCGCAGTTAATGGGCGTTAAACCATAGCTATGCCGGACAACTAAAAGTGGCGATCGCACCCATTGCGGTAAAAACTGCATTCAGCCTGATGTCCTGATCTCGATTTTTGATGGATGACTTTAGGACTGGGGATAAATGTAATCAAAACTGGTAATTGATTATCACAATCGTCCGTGAATGATGTGTACTGATATACCAATTACAGAGCGATGCTTCTGCTGGATTTGGGTGGAAGTCCATTGATTGCCCCACTTCATGGTCAGGCTTTCTGGCCTTGGGCCTATCTCAGACTCTACTCTTCTATCGTCGTCTGTTGCGCCGCTGTATTGCTGGATTTTCCAGTCAAGGTAACTTTTCTTTGGACGTTACCGAGGCTGCGATCGCTAACGACATGGCTGTTTTCTAGATAAATCAATCTGGCTGAATCAATTTGGATAGATCAAATGAATCTAATAAATCTAAGAAGATGAGAGCTTTGATAAAGCAACTTAATAACGCAGATAAGTTTTATTGATTTACCCATTCGTTCATTTGTCTTTACAAAACTTAAGAAGTTCGTTAATGTATACACATACATACAAATTCCACTTGTACACCAAGTAAATCGCAATCATTCAAAACTATGACAACAACACTGCAACGCACCGAGCGTGCCAGCGTGTGGCAAAGCTTC
>CAYYWG010000030.1:0-31544 GCA_964475335.1 uncultured bacterium | reverse complement strand
GCGATCTGGTATTTCATCCATGACTACAACGCATCATTACTTGTATAGCACTACCGAATTTAGAATATCCTGACCGCTAAACCTGCGGAAAGTAACTATTTACAGGTGATTCAAGCTTAGGTAGGGCTTAAATTGCTTGCTGGAATAGACTGCAATTTGCGCTCTCAAATATTTATTTTTTACTGTCCTTCGCTGTTTCTATGAACCCCAAAGTATCAGTTTTGCTAGTAGGAATTCTGGGTCTTGCAGGGCTTTCTGGCTGCGCCCTATTTAATTCTGTCCTTAACCCTAAACCGGCGGAACCCTTACCCACCGAAGCCCCCAGCCCAACAAATAATGTGATTGGTTTATTTTTTGTCAAAAAAGATAACCCGACTGGGAACTATCGTGGTGAATTATTGCCGATCGCGCTGCGATTAAATGGCCAATATGTTGATGTGAGTCAGGAGCTTACAGTTGATAGTCAAAATTCAATCCCACTGAATAATTTGGTGCAAAATCAGGCCAGTCGCAGTGTCCTCAGCACAGTGTCGGAATTCACGCTGATTGATCAATCCAAACCTGTGGGGCGGTTTACGGTTAACCAACTCGGAGCTACACCGTTGGCGTGTTCGGCGTTTGTTGTGGGCCAAGGTGCGGTCAAAGAGGCGGCATTGCCCGATCTCTACGCGGCTTTGCCCGACAATCGGACAAATATTTATCAAGGCCAGTTGAGCGATCGCAAGTTTGATGAATCATCGCGCTGGCTACTGGCAGCTCATCAATACACCGTGAAGCCAATGCAACTAGCGACGAATCGGGCAGATGCAACCTACAAGCAAGACTTGATCGCGGCGGCATCACCGTTATTTGCGGCGGCCAAAGAGTCACAAGCGATCGCAGGCGGCACAGAGGTTGAACAGATGCAGGTGTTTGATCTCGACCATGATGGCCAACCGGAAGTGGTTGGAACGGTGCGGAAGGGTCTGGCCCCAAACTCGGTGCCCACGGCTGAGCGGGGGCGATCGCAAACCACGGCCTATATGAATGTCTGGCTAACCTATAAAACTGGCCAGCCAACGGTTTTGGCCCACGAGGTGACCGCCTGGGAAATTCCGGTGAGTCGTCGTCCCTACGAGGTGATCGATGCGCTGGATTTGGATGGCGACGGGCGAGATGAAGTGATTGTCCGCAATCTGGGCTATGAAAGTTACAGTTTTGGCATTCACACGTTGCAGGGCGACCAACTGAAACCTGTGTTTAATGGGACAAACTACGGCTGCTAGGGTTGACCAGGGTGCAGCGCCCGTGACAAGCAGGCGCACCGAGGCATCGGCACTAGTCGCTGGCAAGCAATTTAGCCATTTTGTTGGCGATCGCACTGGCAGGCGGCGCTAAAAACGCTACCGTGAGATCGATGATTTGACGGTGAAGCAATTCATGGCAGGGCAACCGTGGCAGGAAACACGCGACCAACCAGAGCAGAACAAGACGAACAACGCTGACAGGCGATCGTGGCCAGCCTTATTACCCGTACTGTGGCTGGGCGGGTTGGCGATCGCGGCCTTTGCGCTGTGGGGCTTCGTGGAACTGGCCGAACAAGTCTTTCAAGAAGCCACTGCAACCTTGGATCAGGGCATTTTGCTGTGGCTGCGGCAACATCACCAACCGTGGTTAACCCCCGTGGCGATCGCGGTAACGGGGATTGGCGAACCGGGCGTTTTGCTGGGTATTTGTCTGCTGCTGTCTGGCTATTTGTTGAGCCAACGCCGCTGGAGCGAAGCCGCATGGTTAGCGTTGGGGGCCAGCGGTGCCGTCGGGCTCAATGCATGGCTCAAGCTGGTGTTTAGTCGATCGCGCCCCGCCCTGTGGGAGCGAGTCGTCAGCGTAGACTATTACAGCTTTCCCAGTGGTCACGCGATGGTGTCCTTGGTGGTGTATGGGTTAGTGGCCTACTGGCTAGTGCGGCGCTGGCCCCAGTATCGCTGGGCCTTCAGTTTGGGGTATGGCCTGGTGGTGGTGGCGATTGGCCTCAGTCGGCTATATCTGGGCGTGCACTGGCCCACAGACGTGTTGGCGGGGTATGCGGCAGGGTTGGCCTGGCTGATGGCGGTGCTCATTGGGTTTAATGGGCTCGCCTATTGGCGGGGCGATCGCCCCGGTCTCACGCAGCCTGTGCCCTCTGAGCCTACGCGCTAAACCACAGCGATCCAACTCGGCCTGCTCCACTTGGCCTAAAAATCCACGCCCCGTTTGAGGTCAATTCCTTTCTCTGCATAGTGTTTATGGCAAATCATTTCCGAGTGGACACTCGCCAGATCAAAGTAGGCGGGAGGATGATTGCAGCGCCCTGTGATGATGATCGCTGTATCCCGTGGTTTGCGTAACAAGGCTTGGACAATCGGCGTTTCGGGCAACAGCTCTAAATCAACAGTGGGGTTGAGTTCATCCAAAATAATGGTTTTGTACAGCCCAGAGGCGATCGCCGCCCGTGCAATTTCCCACCCCCGTTCCGCTTCCACATAATCCAGTTCTTGTTGCTGCCCCCGCCAGACGATCGCATCTCGCCCACACCGTTGATGATCCACCAGGCTGGGATAAATTTGGCGCATTGCGGCGATCGCGGCATCTTCCGTATAGCCCACGCCCCCTTTGAGCCACTGCATAATCAACACCCGATGGGACTTGTCCTGGGCAATGCCGCGACCAATAGCTTGCAATGCCTTGCCCAAAGCACTGGTCGATTTGCCTTTCCCCGCCCCGGTATAAATTTCGATGCCCTGGATACCCTGGGCTTGGGCGGTCGGATGATAGTGAGGTCGCATTTCCGAGTGGAGATCGGCAATATCCAGCAAAGCCTGGGGGGCCGCCCGGCCCGTGGCAATAACTTCCATTTGTTCTGGCTTGCGCTTGAGGGTTTGCACCACCTCACTGGCATCCAACAACCCCAAGTCTAAAACGGGGTTTAGCTCGTCCAAAACCACCACTGAATATAACCCAGAGGCGATCGCCCCCTTGGCCACATCCCAGCCCCGTTGGGCCTCTAACTGATCAAACCGACTGATTTCATCCGGCCCAAAAAACTCAGCTCTGCCCGTCCGCACTTGGTCAATTAAATGGGGAAAACCCCGCTGGAGTGCCTCAATCGATGCATCTTCGTCATACATCCGCCCCGGCCCTTTCAAAAAGCGCAAAAGCAACACCCGCGTCGGACATTCACTATGAATCCCCAACCCAATGGAGCGCAGCACCACCCCCAAAGCCGCCTGCGATTTGCCTTTGCCTGCGCCGTCGTAAACGTGGATCTGGCCAATGAGCCGTTCTGCCCGTGCTTGTGCCGTCCGAATGCCAACCCCATTGCGTACCATTGTGTTCACCAATCTCCCCCTTTACTGCGCCATCCCAGCGAACCCCGCCCATAGACCAAGCGATCGCTCTCTGACGCTATATATAGCGCATTTATCGGTATCTTTCATTAAGTTAAGCTAAACCTGGAAAATGGATTTGCTAGACTAAAAGCTGTGTTTACAGCGAACCTCCCACACCCTATCTCAATATGACTGCACTGTTTCTGTCTGCAACGCTGTTGTTACCGTTGCTCCAACAAGAATTTACCCATTACGATCGCCTGGTACGCGCCAATCCACTCAACCCCAATGCCTATGTGCGGCGGGGAATGGCCCATTTCAAACTAGGTCACATCCGCGAGGCTATTCAAGACTTCGATCAGGCGGAACAGTTGAATCCCCAACTCACGCCCTATCTCTGGCAGCGTGGGCTAGCGTACTATTACGGCGATCGCTACGAGGACGGAGCAGCCCAATTTGAGCTTGATCTCACGGTCAATGGGCAAGATATCGAAGAAACTATCTGGCGGTTCTTGTGCATTGCCCACAGTCGCGGCATGGCAGAAGCCCAAGCCACTCTGCTTCCCCCCGGTCAGGATCCGCGACCGTTCATGACCGCCATCTATACTTTTTACGCTGGGGAAATCACCGCCGATGAGTTACTGCACCAGGGGACGCTGGGGGGCGATCGGGGGGAGTTTTATGCCCACCTTTATTTAGGGCTTTACTACGAAGTGAACCAACACCCTGACCTCGCGCAGAAACACATTAGCATCGCCGCCGAAGACTACAATATCAACGACTATATGTGGCATTTGGCCCAGGTACACAAGCAATGGCGGCACTGGTAAGTAAGGCTCCAGATGGGTCACTTCAACGCCAACGGGCTTAAGGGTGCGATCGCCCCAGCGGTGTCAGCAAGCCATCAATACTCACTCGGTTTTTTTCCTGCTGATAAGCTTGCAACCCTTCGGCCCCTTTTTTGGCCGCCCATTCCAGCAAAACCGGGCGTTGTTCTACTGTCCCCACTAAGGGCACCCCAAAACCACAGGACGTTTGTACGCGATCGATCGCTGCGACAATTATCTGGCGAGCACCAGGGAGCAGGGTGAAGTGAGGACTCAACTCATCCCATGCTGCCGAACCCGGTAGAACCACTTGGCCCTGGCCATAAAGCCGCAGAATGCAGGGCTTGGCAGTAAATGAACAGAACATCAGCGTAATGCGACCATTTTCCGCCAGATGGGCTGATGTTTCGTTGCCGCTGCCCGTCAAGTCCAGATAAGCGACTCGATGGGGCGACAACACCCGAAAACAATCCAAGCCTTTGGGAGAAAGGTTGACATGCCCCGTAGCAGCCAGGGGAGCCGTTCCCACAAAAAACAGCGGTTGCTCTGCGATAAATTGCTGCAATTCCTCGGTAATTGAATCAAAGAGTTTCGCCATCCCTATTTATCCCCCCTAGCCAAGAATCACGGGCCATTCGCTGTCTCCAGAGTCCTGTCCAGCCCCGAAACAAGGTCGGCTGAAAGGAAACCTAACTGTCGTCGTTACCTTTCAGCCGAGCCTCCCAGTTTGGGTTTATTGTCCCGCTGGCAATGGGGCCGGTTGAGCCACGTTTGGTGTGCCCCCACTAGGCGCGATCGCAGCGGGTTTCGAGGTTGGTGCCAGGTTTTGGGCCAACAGCGGAATTTCCACTTTGCCAGAAAGGCCCGCGCCACTCTTCTGCGAAATCCCTAAGCCTTGGGCGTTGGCAATGCCTTTCTCCGAAACCTCAACAATCTTGACCAACTCGGCCAGAGCGTACTCTAGATGGCTGCCAGCATCCAGGGCCACCCAACCATCTGCCGTTTGCTCACGATACTCAAAGTGCAAGTGGGGGCCAGTCGAGTTACCTGTACTGCCCACCCGACCAATGACCGCGCCTTGTTTTACCCATTCGCCCGGTTTAACAAAGACTTCAGACAAGTGAGCATAGAGAGTTTGCTGTTTGCCTGTGTTGTGATCCAGGGAAATTGCTAGACCATATCCCCCCAAAAAGTCAGCAAAGGCGACTTGTCCAGCATAGGCGGCCAATACGGGAGTCCCCATCGGCGCACCGAGGTCAGTCCCCGTGTGGAAACGGGCAGAGTTAAAAATGGGATGCACCCGCCAACCAAAGAGAGAGGTAATCGGGGCGGGAATGGACAGAGGAAAGATGAGCCGCATGTTGCCATTGCCCAACCGACCGGGAGGCCGCAGCGTTCGGCGATAGAAATCCTTGAGGGAAGGGGCTGCTACAGAAGCCAGCCCGTATCCACCTTCTGGGGCACCCACTTGAACCCCATCTGGCACAGAAGGCATTGCCCCTGTAACGATCCGAGCATTGGCACCGCTCCCGGTCACGATGGGCAAGTCAATGGTGCGTTGGGTCGCGCCGATCGCGTAATCTGTCGTGTCGATATAGGGTTCGTTAGCAGGGGCAGGGGCCATCGCTTCAGGCACCGCTGGCACAGAGGGAAAGGCCGGTTCTGGAGCCGCAGGCACAACAGGTTCCGGGGCCACCGGTTCTGGGGCCACCGGGGCAGGCGCAACCTCAGCAGGGGCGATCGCGTCGCCGTCTAAGGTTTGGGCCATTGCCGCAAGGCCAGAAAAAACGCTACCAACTCCCAGCAAACCGAAAGCACTCACACAGCCCGCCCCTGCCAACAGAAGCGATCGCTGCCATCCCATTAGTTCAGATTGGCTAGATGACCTTCGCCCGTTCATCTCAAGTCCTCGCATTTCATCGCACTCAATTCAGGGTAACAAAACATGGGTTCAAGCCGGGGGATCTTGCTTGGCGATCGCGGCATCATCAGGTTCCTTCGATCCCGGTTTCCGTGCTAGGCGTGGGAATCGAGGGCTTAGTTGCCCCTGTGGCGATCGGCAGGTTGGTCACCGCCCGCTCCAGAGCCGCCAGCGATCGGTTGTAGCCAATCACCGCCGTCACCAAATTCCCCTCAGCTCGGGTCAGATCGTTTTCAGCGTTGATCACCTCAGTTTGGGTGCCAACCCCCGCCTGAAAGCGCAATCGGGCTAATCGCAAGGCTTCCCGAGCCTGCACCACAGCCTGTCGGTTCGTGCCAATATTTTCAAAGGTCGAGCGTAAATTGGCATAGGCTGACTCCACTTGAAGCTGAATATTCTCCCGAGTTTGAGCAAACCGGGTTTCAGCCAATTGCTTATTAATTTCTTGCTGCTTGGCTCGGGCATGGGCAGCCCCACCATCAAAAAAGTTCCAATCAAAGCCCGCCGCCACGGAATAGCCATCGCCAAAGCCCAGATTATCCCGCAGGTTATTCAAGACGTTGTATTGCACCTGGAGCGAAACCGTCGGCCCCAAAGCCGATAAAGCCGCTTTTCGCTGCTGTTCTGCCAATTCACGCTGAGCCAAAAATTGGTCTAACTCAGCCCGATTTTTGAACGCCAACACAATCGAGTCAGGCAGCGATAAATCCCAAGTCCCAGCAATTTTCACCGTATCCGCCGCCGCCAAATCCAGGGTTGGAGGAATTGCAAGCAACTGGGCCAGTTCCCGCCGCCGAACCTGTTGGTTTGCCAAGGCATTGGTGAGGTCTTGTCTCGCATTAGCTAATTGCACCTGAGCCCGAAGCACATCAAAGCGGGTACCCAGCCCCGCCCGTTCCAGGGCGATCGTGTCTCTTAAGCTGGCCTCAGAGTTGCGGACAGCCGCCCGTTGAATGCGCACAGACTCATCTGCTTCTTGCAGGTTGTAATAGCTATTTCTGACATCCAGGCGCATTTGGTTTTCGGTCACTTCCACCTGCAACTGATCCGATTTCACCTGCTGTTCTGCGGCCCGAATTAAGGCTGGTCGCCGCCCAGAGGTATAAATGTCATAGCTAATCCCCACGGTTCCGGTTAAGGCAAGGCTGGCCTGGTCAGAGTCAGGGACGTTGCGCAAGCGGCGAGGACGATTTTCTTGGGCTTTTTGGGCCGCTTCTTCTTGTAACTGGCCACTGCCTGACTGCTGTTGCGTGATGTTGCCTTGGGCTTGCCCCGTCGGATACAGGGCTGCTTTTTGTTCGCGCAGGGCAGCGCGACTGCGATCCAGTTGTTTGATGGCAATCTGCAAATCGCGGTTATTGCGTTTGGCGAGTTCGATCGCCTGGTCTAAAGTAATGGGCTGAATTCCCCGCAGTTTTACCTCTTCAGGCTTCGTCGGAAACGTCAACGGATTGGGCGCAGGGTTAAGGTATTCCGGGGCAACTCCAGCTTTGGCAGGGCCAATGGGTTGGGAGGGTTGCACATCAGGGGAAGTCGGGGGCGCACCCAGCGATCGCCCAGGGGTCAGGGTCGGCACGGCAAAGGGATCTGGCATTGTCTGTTGCGCCGTTTCGACCGATGCGGGCGCATCCGCTTTGGGAGTGGAAGCGGCCTCAGTGGGTGCAGTGCCATCCACAGGAGCCGTGGGCGCGGGAACAACCGCTAGTTTTTGCGATCGCGCCTGGGCTTGCATTGCCGCTTCAATCAACGTATCCAGCGGAACCGAAGCCGCCCCAACTTGCCTTAAATCGCCCAAATCAGCCAAATTTGGTTCCGGGCGATCGCCCTGGGGAGTGGGCTGACTGGGCCGCTTTACGGCGGCGGCGACAGCCTGAGCAGACGTTTGGGCCATTCCTGGCAAAGCCTGCCCCCACGCGACTAATACGCCTACACTAGCAGCCCATAGCTGATAAGACGGTTTCATGCGTACTACCACACCTACACTCCGAGAACAATCCTAAACCGAACAGAGGAGAACCTTTAGCAGGATAACGGCTTGTCAATAAGCTTGGCAAAATGCCTTGACTTTTTTGGATGAGACCCCGCAGGAAACATTTCTCAACACAATACCCGATCGCGCGCCTTTTGCAATTCACCTATTTGGATCGTTTTGGCCCAGGGGCGTTGCTTGGCTGATGCGAGTTCCCACGAGTTGCCGTCAAATTGCCTCTGCCATTATGACCTTGCTCCACCAATTTGGGGCATTAACTTGCTGACAGGCCGTGGGCGATCGCGCCACTCCCACGGTGCCCCCTCGTGGCAGGCGGTTCCCGGTGGCGGCTGAGCCGCAGTTCCGACCAGGGCCACCAGGGCAGCCTAATAATCGTAGGGATTTTTCGGTTCGGCAATCGGTTTCAATGACTTCGCCGCGATCGCCAACTGCCGCTTACCATTCAAATTCGCCGTGATCATGCGGCCTTCTACTTCCATCCAGGTATCGGGTTTATAGGCCGCGCGGGATTGGGTCAACTGCACCGGCAGACTCACCGGGTAAGCATCCGCCGCACAACAGGTCAAGACAAATCGCGAAATCAACAAATAGTTGTCGGGCAAGTCCGCCTGGTGAATGACAAACCCTTGCACTTTGGCCGCTTGGCCCGTGTACGCATCCGGTTCGGGATACACCGTCAACGTGCGCACCCAATCAATGATCGATTTATCCGCACTGTTGGAAGACGCGCGAAAGGCTTGAGGTTTAACCCGAGTTAGGGTCGGAGCTTCGCTTACCCCTCGTTGAATCGCAGTTTGGCTGGCGAAGGGACGGGGCGAAATGAGTAACCCCAAAATCGCAGTTAATACTAACAGACTACTGCTCCAGCCTTTGGGCAACAGGGAAAGGTGGGAAGCATTGCCAGTGGCCATGCGGTTACGGGCCTGTTGCAGCAGCGCGATCGCCCGCCAAACCCCCAGAGCAATGAGGGCTGCTCCAGCCGCCACCGTCAACCACATATAGTTGGGATGAATCAGCAAGTACAGCTTGCCTGTGGCCCAATAGGTGAGAAACAAAATGCCCCACAAAACCAGCGCGAGGACATCAATCCAGGCGGCGATCGCCCGTGACGAACGAGAGGTCATAAGCTTAGGTGCCGTATAAATTCACCAACAAGGCAAACAGAAACGTGAGCTGCCCAGCCAGGGCAAACAAATAAAACACAGCTCTGGGCTTGAAGATCGACAACATCAGGCCAACGCCTTTGAGGTCAATCATGGGGCCATAGACCAGGAACGACAGGATCGACCCGGTGGTAAACACAGACGAAAATGAGAGGGCAAAAAAGGCATCCACAGTGGAACAAATCGAAACCACCGCCGCCAACAGCATCATGGCCAAAATCGAGGTAATTGGCCCCTGACCCAAAGCGAGAATCACATCGCGGGGGGCAAAAACTTGAATCACAGCGGCGATCGCGCTCCCCAGCACCAACACCCCGCCCAATTCCCGCAGTTCTTGCACCATGCTTTCCAGCATCAGCGTCAACTTATACATAGCGGGCTTCCCGGCAGTGGGGTTCAGGGCGGCAACCGCCGACAGTTGGGCCGCATCAACAGGCTGGGCCGATTGGCCCAAAAAATAGGTTCCCGATTGCAGCAAGGCTGGCCCTTCTGCCCCCTCCATTTCCCCAGCGCGATCGCGCGATCGCCCCGGCATGGCACGGGCTACATTGGGTTGCAACAGCGGACGCAGATCTCGCTGAATACTAAAAATCCAACCAATCAACGTCGCAATGGTCAGCGAACACCCAATCCGCAAAAAGACTAACTCTGGCTGATCCCGAAAAGCAGTCCACGTTGCCCAAAAGACAATGGGATTAATCGTGGGGGCCGCTAACAGAAACCCGATCGCCACAGAAGACGGCACCCCCTGCATCAACAAGCGCCGCGCCACAGGCACATTGCCACACTCGCAAACGGGAAACAAAAACCCTAAACAACTCCCCGCCAAAGCGCCCCAAAAGGGATTACGCGGCATGAGTTGCACCAAGCGCCGTTCATCCACAAAAAACTGGAGGAGGCCAGAAAACAGTACACCCAGCATCAAAAAGGGTACCGCCTCAACCAACAAACTCAAAAACAGAGTGAACGCACTATTGAGCTGATACCATTCCATCGCCGACTCGTCGTTTATGGTACTGTGACAGGCCCGTCAACCCAGCCATTCTACTGCATCTCTAGAACAGATGGCGGCGATCGCCCCAGCGACCAACATCAACCCTCGATAAAGCTCAATCCAGTTTTGTGAGGGTTTAACGGCTTTGTCAGGCAGGGGTCTAGTCGTTGTCCAGATCCTGACTTAGAATGGATCGACTAGACAGCCATACCCAAACCTGTCCTCAGTCTGCACTTAATAAATCTGGCTCAATTCCGCTTGGATTGGGTCGTTCGCTGGCCGTCCTACCCGCCGTACCCAAGATGACGCGATTCAGGCTTGAACGGCAGGTCAGATCCAGATCTCTATCCTCACACCTGTTGCAAACTCAGTGGTTCTTCAGCTCAGTCCACCGCTCCTTCAGGCCATGCGATCGCATGCCGAACAAACCTACCCCAATGAATGCTGTGGCCTGATGCTTGGCCTCACGGTTAACGGGGTCAACGTCATGCACACCGTGTGGGCTGCCGACAACACCTGGGACGCAACAGTAGCAGAAACGTTGGCAGATGATCCCACCCTACCCCCATCTGAACGGTATTGGATTGCCCCCCAAACCCTGTTACAGGTCATGAAAACCGCAAGACAACAAGGCTTGGATATAATCGGGGTTTACCATTCCCACCCGGATCATCCTGCCACCCCCTCAGAGTGCGATCGCCGCCTCGCGTGGCCCCACTATTCCTACCTGATCTTCTCTGTTGAACAAGGTCGCGCCACGACCCATGCCAGTTGGAGCCTGAACCAACAGCACCAATTTGAAGCCGAACCAATCCTGACTCAATCCCAAACTTCCGTTGTTTCCCGGCTGGAATGAGCACTGACCGCGTTTCAGTCCTCACTATGCCAGCCTACGTCAGGTCGCTGTGCGATCGCCACCTGTCCACCTTGCCCCCTTGACCACGACTACTCATCCATTTACGAACCAAACCATGCTAAATCCCGATCTCGATGAGATTCAGCTTTCCAAAGAAGAATACGAACGGTATTCACGCCACCTCATCTTGCCCGAAGTCGGTCTGGAAGGCCAAAAGCGACTCAAAGCAGCTAGCATCCTGTGTATTGGCTCTGGGGGATTGGGTTCTCCCCTCCTCCTCTACCTGGCAGCCGCTGGCATTGGCCGCATCGGCCTCGTCGATTTTGATGTCGTCGATCGCTCCAACCTCCAACGGCAAGTGATCCACGGCACCTCCTGGGTTGGCAAACCCAAAATTCAATCGGCTAAAGATCGGATTTTGGAAATCAACCCCTACTGCCAGGTCGATCTATATGAAACGCGCCTCAGTTCCGAGAACGCTCTGGAAATTATGGAGCCCTACGATATCGTCGTCGATGGCACCGATAATTTCCCCACACGCTACCTGGTGAACGATGCCTGTGTGCTGCTTGGCAAACCCAATGTCTACGGCTCTATCTATCGTTTTGAAGGGCAAGCCACCGTCTTTAACTACGAGGATGGCCCCAACTACCGCGATCTTTACCCAGAGCCACCCCCACCGGGCTTGGTTCCCTCCTGCGCTGAAGGCGGAGTCCTGGGCATTTTGCCAGGGATTATCGGCGTGATTCAAGCTACCGAAACTGTCAAAATCATTTTGGGCAAAGGCACCACGCTGAATGGCCGATTGCTGCTCTACAACGCCCTGGATATGAAATTCCGGGAACTGAAACTGCGGCCCAATCCCCAGCGCCCAGTGATTGAACAGCTCATTGACTACGAAATGTTCTGTGGCATTCCCCAAGCCAAAGCGGCTGAAGCCCAGCAACAATCAGACTTGCAAGAAATGACTGTGCAAGAACTGAAACAACTGCTGGATAGTGGCGCAACAGATTTCGTGTTGTTGGATGTCCGCAATCCCAATGAGTATGAAATTGCCCAAATTCCTGGTTCTGTCTTGATCCCCCTCCCAGAGATTGAAAACGGCGACGGCGTGCAAAAAGTGAAAGAACTGCTGAATGGCCACAAACTCGTTGCCCACTGCAAGATGGGTGGTCGGTCGGCCAAGGCTTTGGGCATTTTGAAGGCCGCCGGGATTGAAGGGATCAACGTGAAAGGTGGCATTACCGCCTGGAGTCGTGAGGTGGATCCGGCAGTACCGGAATATTAACCGCTGGTCACGGCTAGCGCCTGAGTCCGCCCTAAGTGAGGTCGGGTATACCCGGTGGTATGCCCGATTTTAGTTTTAACGGGGGGCAGAGTTGGCTAGAACGGCGACGGTAGAGGCAGAACAGGAGGCGCGATCGCGCCCTCGACCGTCAACAGCAACACTAGAAAGTTCAACTTTTGCTCCTCAGATGTCGTCCGGCAATTGCGAGAGCGTGACATAATGAAATGCATTTGTTTAGCCGAGCGGGCGATCGCTTAGGCAAGAAGTTCGGGCAAAAGTAATGAGCAACGTGAAGGCATTGGTAGTTGGCAATGGTGGTCGGGAACACGCGATCGCCTGGAAACTCTTGCAATCAGATAAGGTGCAGCAGGTCATCTGCGTTCCTGGCAACGGCGGCACCGCATCCATGCCCAAGTGTCGCAATGTCGCCATGAACGTCATGGACTTCGAAGGCATTGCCCGCTTTGCCCTGGTGAACGGCATTGAGTTGGTCGTGATTGGCCCAGAAGCCCCCCTCGCTGCCGGAATCACCGATTATCTGCAAGCCCAAGAACTCACAGTCTTCGGCCCCACCAAACTGGGTGCCCAAATCGAAGCGAGCAAAGCCTGGGCCAAAGCCCTCATGGAAGAAGCCCAGATTCCCACCGCTCAATCCGCTGTGTTTACCGCTGCCGAACCTGCGTTGAGCTATGTCCGCAGTCAGGGCGCACCCATTGTCGTGAAAGCCGACGGTCTGGCTGCCGGGAAAGGCGTTACCGTTGCGACCACTGTCGCCGAAGCGGAAGCAGCTATTCAGGCTATTTTTGATGGCAAATTTGGAACGGCAGGCCAACAAGTCGTCATCGAAGAATATTTGCAAGGGCAAGAGGCCTCGGTGTTGGCCCTCACCGATGGCATCACAATTCGGCCTCTGGTGCCCGCGCAAGATCACAAGCAGATTGGAGAAGGGGATACCGGGCCAAATACCGGCGGGATGGGAGCCTACGCCCCAACGCCGATTGTGTCTGCGGCATTGCTGGATCGCATTCAACATGAAATTCTAGAGCCCGCGATCGCGGCCTTACGCGATCGCAACATTGACTATCGGGGTGTCCTTTATGCGGGCTTGATGATTACGCCCCAGGGCGATCCTAAAGTCATCGAATTTAACTGTCGCTTTGGCGATCCCGAAACGCAGGTCGTGCTCCCCTTACTCGAAACCCCGCTCCACGAAGTGCTCCAAGCCTGTGCCGAGCAACGCCTAGCCGACTTTCCCCCCCTGGAATGGAAAGCAGGCACCGCCGCCTGTGTCGTCATGGCCGCAGGAGGCTACCCAGAAACCTATAAGAAAGGGAAGGCCATTACCGGGATTGAGCAAGCCGAGGCCAAAGATGCCCTCGTTTTTCACGCTGGCACCCAACTAAAACAACAAACCCTAGTAACCGATGGGGGCCGAGTCCTGGGTGTTACCGCCCTGGGTGACACTTTTGATGCCGCGATCGCCCAAGCCTACAGCGCAGTTCGTTGCATTGAATTTGAAGACCAATACTACCGCTCTGACATTGGGCACCGAGTCAAAACAGCCAGCTAACCCTCCTTCCGTGCCGCGCAATTGGCCGCCCCCCACCCCAACTGACAAACCTACCAAGCCCAATAGCGGCCCGGTCTCAGCGATTCGACTCAGTTTTAATCGCTCTAGAGGTTGCGAGTCTGCTAAGAGTTGTTGGAAAATAGAGTATTGACAAAAAATTTTTCTAAGAAAATTACTGGACAGTAATTAGCTTTGCTAGCGATTTTCCGCAAGATCCAAGCCGCGATCGCCCACTGGTGGTCAGAATTCACGCTCCAGACCAAGCTCATGGCCGTGGCAACGTTGGTGGTGTCCCTGCTCATGAGTGGTTTGACCTTTTGGGCTGTCAACACCATTCAGCAAGATGCCCGCTTGAATGACACCCGTTTTGGTCGAGATTTGGGCCTCCTCCTGGCAGCCAACGTCACCCCCCTCATCGGTGACAATGACCTCACCGAACTCGCCCGATTTTCCCATCGGTTCTACAGCAGCACCTCCAGCATTCGCTACATGCTCTATGCCGACGAGCAAGGCGAGATTTATTTAGGCATTCCTTTTTCAGAATCGGAAGTCCAAAACTCCCTGACCATTCGGCGGAAGATTAACTTACCTCTGGAGTATGGCGATCACACCGATGTCCCGATGGTGCGCCAACACATGACCCCCGATGGCGAAGTGACCGATGTATTTGTGCCCATTTTGTATGAAGGGCAATATAAAGGGGTGCTGGCGATCGGCACCAATCCCAATCCCACTGTTGTCACCTCCTCTCACCTGACCCGCGATGTGACGATCGCCGTCTTCGTCTCCATCTGGGTCATGGTGATTTTAGGGGCCGTTTTCAACGCCCTAACGATTACCAAACCCATCAAAGAATTATTAGTTGGGGTCAAGAATATTGCGTCCGGCAACTTCAAGCAGCGCGTCGAATTGCCCTTTGGCGGCGAACTGGGCGAACTGATTTTCAGTTTTAACGAAATGGCCGAGCGGCTCGAACGTTATGAAGAGCAAAACATTGAAGAACTGCGCTCTGAGAAGGCCAAACTCGAAACCCTGGTTTCCACCATTGCCGATGGCGCGATCTTAATCGACACGGATCTGCACGTTGTGCTGGTGAATCCCACCGCTCGCCGCCTATTCAGTTGGGATGGCAAGGCGATCGCAGGGGAAAATGTGTTGTACCTGCTGCCGAGTGCCGTTCAAGCCGAAATTACCCGCTCTTTGTATAAAATTGCGAAAGGCGAAATGCTGGAGGGGGGCGAGTTTCGCGTCACCTTGAAAGAGCCCGTTGATCGCACCGTTCGTATTTTGTTAAGCAGTGTGCTGGATTTAGCCCGTGAAAGCGTGAAAGGGGTGGCCATTACCATTCAGGACATCACCCGCGAAGCCGAACTCAACGAAGCCAAGAGCCAATTTATCAGCAACGTATCCCACGAACTGCGCACCCCGCTGTTCAACATCAAATCGTTCATCGAAACCCTATACGAGTTTGGAGAAGATCTCAGCCTCGAAGAACGGCAAGAGTTTTTGGAAACCGCGAACCGCGAAACCGATCGCCTCACCCGCTTGGTGAATGATGTCTTGGATTTGTCCCGGTTGGAATCTTGCAAGCTCTATCACTTTGAAGCCGTCGATCTGTCCCAACCCATTGAGCAAACCCTCCGCACTTACCAACTCAACGCCCGCGATCGCGGCATTGAACTCAAGCAGCTGGTGCAGACCAGCTTGCCGCCTGTGTTGGGTCACTATGACCTCTTGCTGCAAGTCTTCACCAACCTGGTTGGCAACTCGCTGAAATTCACAGAAGCTGGCGGCAAGATTGTGATTCGGGCCTACCTGCTAAAACCCGAACTCCCCGATCCCTCTGCTCCCGCAACGGACGATCCACCGCCCTCGCCCAAAATTCGGGTCGAAATTTCCGATACGGGTATCGGCATTGCCCCGGAAGATCAACAAGCGATTTTTGATCGGTTCTTCCGCGTCGAAAACCGCGTCCACACCTTAGAAGGCACCGGCCTCGGATTGTCGATCGTGCGTAACATCATTGAAAAGCACCGTAGCCAAGTCCGTCTGGTCAGTGAAGTTGGCGTGGGCACTACCTTCTGGTTTGACCTCATGGTGTATCAAGAGCAAGCCTTGCCCGAACGCACCGATGATCTCACAACGTTGCCAGTGGAAGATGGAGCAACCCCTGACGACTCTGCGGCACATCCCATTCCCGCGATCCTTCCCTGAAGGGCGGCACGCACATCAGTTAACGTCGCCGCTATTTGAGCGATTAGCCCGCTAACGTCAGTCATCACTGGGCCAGGGCAATCAACAAACTCAGCAAAATTAACCCGACCAAGACAAACCAGACAAAGTTACGCTTGAACCAAGTTTGGAGTTTGAAGCGGGTACTATAGCCCGGTAGGGTGGAATTTGTTACAGCGGTGCGATCGCGGTACAACGTGCAATCTTTGGCATAGGGGCGCTTGGCAAAGTTACAGGAATCATCCGCCTGATACACACAGGTGTCGCATAAAAACTTACCCCCCTCAGCCCGGTGGAGAGTAATCCCAGCGTGGCCATGAGCCTTCAACACAGTCCGGCAATAGGGACATTCCAGCGCCTGTGCGGCAACCGTTTGATGACAGGTAGGACACTCCGCCATAGCACCCACTTAATTGCGACGAAACAGCAGTTTGACCTTAGCAGCCATTACAAATACTTGTGGAGCAGCAATTGTAATTGAGCCTTTGTGCGATCGGGAACTTTATCCAGCGGCGTGAGAATGGCGTACTTCAATGCACTGTGCGCCTCAGAAGCGGGCGGGGCAGCGGCAATTCGCTTTACCGTTTCTCGAATCACCTTTTGAGCATTGACGGCATTCCGCTGGAGGTTCGCAATCACCATTTCCACAGTAACGCTGTCATGGTCTGGGTGCCAACAGTCGTAGTCCGTCACCAGCGCCAGAGTAGCATAGGCAATCTCAGCTTCCCGCGCCAATTTTGCTTCCGGCAAGTTGGTCATGCCAATAATGGTTGCGCCCCAACTGCGGTACAGGTTGGATTCTGCTTTGGTCGAAAAGGCTGGCCCTTCCATACATACGTAGGTACCGCCCCGATGCAACGTCACGTCAGGTAGCTCTAAACTATCCACGGCATCGGCGACGATACTGGCCAGTTTGGAACAGACAGGATCACCAAAGGCAATATGGCCCACAATGCCATCTCCGAAAAAGGTTGAGATCCGATTCTTGGTGCGATCGATGAACTGATCGGGGACAACCATATCAAGGGGTTTGGCCTCGGCTTGCAGCGAACCAACGGCAGAAGCCGAAATTAAATATTGAACGCCCAGGCTTTTCATGGCGTAAATGTTGGCCCGAAACGGCAATTCCGTTGGCAAGAGATGGTGATGGCGACCATGCCGAGCCAAGAAAGCCACTCGCACTCCATCCAGCGTGCCGACAATCAAAGCATCGGAGGGGGCACCAAACGGCGTTTCGACCTGGATTTCCTCAATATCTTGCAATGCCTCCATTTTATAGAGACCACTGCCACCAATAATGCCAATCGTCGCTTCTGCCATGAGTTTTTGCGATCGCCCTTTGTGCTAACAACCCTAGCCATTCTACGACGTTCTGACTATTTGGTGGCACGCTTAGCGAGCGCTTTGGAGAAAATCTCGGTTGGAAGAACGGGACGGATCAAAGCCTTCATTCCGTACGCGCCGCCGCAGATCACCGGGATCTGGCGACGCTTTCACCGCTTCATCGGGGCTGATCTTACCCAAGAGCACCAACTCGCACAGCACCTGGTTCATCACCTGCATCCCTTCATTGGTTCCGGTTTCCATCAACTGGAAGGCTTCAGTCTCATTGCCCTTCAGCAGATAATCCTGCATGGCCGGAGTGTTGATCAAAATCTCGTGGGCCCCAGTTCGATGACCATCCGTTGTGGGGATCAGCATTTGAGCCACAACCGCTACCAACGACTCCGTAATTTGGATGCGCATGGCCGGTTGCTCATCGGGATTGTAGATATTCAACAACCGATTTAACGCATTAATTGCACTGCGCGTGTGCAGCGTCCCCAAGACTAAGTGCCCGGTCTGGGCAGCTTTGAGGGCTGTATCTACAGTGACGCGATCGCGCATCTCCCCAATCAAAATCACATCCGGGTCTTCCCGCAACACCGCCCGCAACCCGTTCTCAAACTCCAAGGTGTGCAACCCCACCTCCCGCTGGCTGATCAAACAGCGCTGGGACGTGTGAACATATTCAATCGGATCTTCAATGGTGACAATGTGCCGACTCGTTGTTTCATTCATGTGGCGCAACATCGCCGCCAGCGTTGTCGATTTCCCCGACCCAGTTGGCCCCGTCACCAGAATCAACCCTTGCGACTGCCCCGATAAGTATTTCAAGACTTCTGGCAAGCCCAAGCTGTCGATCGAAGGCACATCCAGAGAAATCAACCGGAGCACGATCGCCCCCCCCGTCAGCGAGTCAAAGCAATTGACCCGGCAACGAACCAAACCGGGATAAAAGATTGCCGTATCCAACTCTTTATTTTGGGCAAAAAGCTGGCGCTGATGGGGCGTTAGGATTTCCTCCAGGTAATGCTCAAATAACTTCGGTGTGACCTTGACCTGATCCCGAGGCACAACGATCTGCCCCTGCACCCGCAGTCGGGGCACCTCTCCCACCCGAATGTGGATATCGGAAGCTTGCCGTGCGTGGGCTTCCCGTACCATTTGCTCGATGGAATACTTGGCAGGGCCAGCTTTTGGCGCTGCGGTAGGGGGCGGGGGTGGCACTGAAGCAGAACCGTCGGTTGGGCGAGGGGGCATAGAACTAGCCATAGGGGTCTCCCTAGTTACGTCAATCTCATGCGGAAAGCTTGCATGAGTTAAGAGCCTGCATGAGGAAAGGAGGGGCTTGTGTGCTGCGAACCCTAAATGAACCTGAGCACAAAGCATTAAAATTCCGCCAGGGGCGTATTAAAAATGACGGCCCACGAATTTTTAGTACTCTCTATTGTATCGATTATCTTCGTTGCGGTTACGATCTTTAGAGT
This sequence comes from uncultured bacterium, assembly GCA_964475335.1. Taxonomy (GTDB): domain Bacteria; phylum Cyanobacteriota; class Cyanobacteriia; order Leptolyngbyales; family Leptolyngbyaceae; genus CAYYWG01. The sequence goes on along the minus strand of CAYYWG010000030.1, from coordinate 12,546 downwards.
TGGATTAGATTTTCATCCACTGGGCATCGAAACGGCGATCGCCATCGGCCAGGGCGGGACAAACTGACATCGGTTGCTGTCGTTCCAACCCTTCGACAGGCCATCAAAGGCGGTGTTTGCATCTATATGTATTGTTTGCATCTATTTTATTAGCTGTGTGAAGCACCATGAATCGGCGGATAGCAGATTGGTTAGAAGCGCATTGGGTTACACCAGCGTTTAGTGGTTGGTTGCTGATTGGGCTATCAATTTTCTTTTTCATCGCAGGCACCAATACCCTATCAGGATGGCTATACGTGCTGAGCGGGATTGGCCTCGCCTTGTTGGCGATCGCGGCGCTGTTACCCCGGCGCACCCTGCGCCAACTCGGTCTACGCCGTGCCCCCATCCACCCCGTCAGTGCTGGCGAGGTTTTGAGCGTAGAACTAATCATCGACAACCCAACCCGACAACCCAAAACCCTACTGCAAATCCAAGACCTGGTGCCCGACCCCTTGGGGGGGAGCAAAACCCACGCGATCGAACTCATCCCGCCCCACAAAACTCATCATTGGCTATACGAATACCCGACGGAGCAACGGGGGATTTATCGCTGGCAAACGGTTTACCTGCGCACGGCCAATCCCTTGGGGTTGTTTTGGGGCCGCCGCACCGAAACGGTCAAAGCCAAAGCCATTGTCTATCCGACGGTTTTCCCGTTGGCCCAATGCCCGCTGATTGATGACATGGGCCAAGACAAAAGTTTGCTGTTCAACAGCGATCGCCGTGCCCAAGCCGCCACCGAAGGCTTAACGCGATCGCTCCGGCCCTATCGCTGGGGTGACCCAACTCGCTTAGTCCACTGGCGTTCCAGCGCTCGCTACAACGAGTTGCGGGTTCGGGAACTCGAAATTTTTACCGGCGGGCAAGAACTGGTCATTTGCCTGGATTCAGGGAGCGAGTGGGCCACAGGGCCAGACACCCCCACGCTTGATCAGCCCTTTGAAGCGGCAGTCACCGCAGCGGCCACGCTCTATTTCTATGCCTGTCACCAAAGCTTGAATGTCAAACTCTGGACGGCGGCGACCGGGTTAGTGCAGGGCAATCAAGTCGTTTTGGAAACCCTTGCTGGCACCCAACCGGGCGAAACAGCCCGCGATCGCGCGTTGCCATCCCTGCCCTTACTGTGGTTAACCCAAAACCCACTCAGTTTAGGCACCCTCCCCTTCGGTAGCCGCTGGATTTTGTGGCCAACCCTACAGCCCCTGACCAGCCACCAGCCCAAAGCAGTCACCCAGGCAGTGGGTTTGGTGATCAGCGGCGATCGCCCCCTCCAGGCCCAACTGCAAATGCCACCAACCTTCCTCTAGCCAGGGGGATGGCAAACGGCGATCGCCCTTGGAACCATTAACTTGAAACCGCTGATTTGGGCCGAGCAATTCGGGCCTACCAATTTGGGCCTATCCCCTTCCGACAAAACACAGCATGAACGACATCCCTGAAACCTTTTGGCTCGGCGTTGAGCAATTTAACCAACAGCAATTTTATGATTGCCACGACACCCTGGAAGCCATCTGGATCGAGGCCGAGACAAGCGACAAAAACTTTTACCAGGGCATCTTGCAAGTTGCGGTCGCGCTCTACCATCTCCGAAACCACAACTGGCGCGGGGCCGTCACCCTTATGGGCGAAGGGATCAATCGGTTACGCCACTATCAGCCAGAACACCACACGATTGATGTGGAGGCTTTTTTAGACGAGACGATCGCCCTCCTGCAACAGCTCCAACAGGCAGGCCCAGAGGCCGTCGCCGCGAGCGCCCAACGCCTGGAAACACCAGACCCTGATCGCCCCCTGGCCCCGTTGCCCCAACTTGCCACCGTGCCGCCAGCCGCCTGACCTTTGCGCCCTGCCGAAACATTTACTAGCAACCTGTAGTCTATAGCAATAAGCCGTGGCGATCGCGTCCCCGGCTATCTGCCCCCAGCAGGACACCTTTGTCTCACTGTCCTAAGCTTTAATCCGGTTCCCACAAAATTGAGGTAGATTTAAAGCGCCTCGATATTTTATTGGTTCATTCTTACCCGATATGCCGCGTATGTCACCGACCCCATCCTCATGCCGCTGGCTGGCTCTTCTTGCGATCGCCCCCCTTGCCGTCGCCACCATCGTTCTGATGGATCGCCCCACCCCCCTGGCTGACCACGGGGACTCAACCGCGATCGCCCAAACCGGAACACCAGGCAAACCCCTTACCCTGCGATCGGACATCCAAGAAGCCAACGCCAAAACCGGGGTCGTCACCGCACGAGGCAACGTACAAATTTATTATCCGGCGCGCCAAATCCAGGCCACTGCCGCCCAAGCCCAATACTTCAGTCGGGAACGGCGCATTGTCCTCAGCGGCGATGTCTATGTCCTCCAAGAGGGCAACAGCTTGCGGGGAGAAACCGTCACCTACCTCATTGACGAAGGCCGCTTTGTCGCCTTGCCCCAAACCCCTAAACAAGTTGAAGCCATTTATCTGCTGAAAGAAACACCCGCCGCCTCGCCCACCCCCGGCCCCACCGTGGCCCCACCCGCCCTACCCGCCAGCCCCTTTGGCACGTCCGAATTCTCCACCCCCACCGCACCGACTGGCCCAGAGGTTCCCCCTGCCGAAAGTCCATGACGATGCAGCAGCAACACCGCACCCTCTGATAAGATTGATTGTCAATGCGAAGCACTGGATAAACCTGGTGAGGTTGGCGCTTGAAAATTGTCCTTGAGAATGTGCATAAGTCCTATGGGCCGCGAACCATCGTAAGTCGGATGAGTTTATCAGTTGCCCAAGGCGAGATCGTGGGCTTGCTTGGCCCCAACGGTGCAGGTAAGACCACCACTTTTTACATCACGACCGGGCTGGAAAAGCCAGATCGGGGCCGTGTCCGGCTGAATGATATGGATATCACTGCGTTGCCGTTCCATCGGCGCGTCCGGCTCGGCATCGGCTATCTTGCCCAAGAAGCCAGCATTTTTCGGCATCTCACCGTCAGTGAAAATATCCTCTTGGTGATGGAACAAACCCAAGTCCCTCGGAACGAATGGGCCGATCGCCTGGATACGCTGCTGACGGAGTTTCGCTTAGAAAAAGTGGCCAATACCCTGGGAGTCCGCGTTTCGGGGGGTGAACGCCGCCGCACAGAACTCGCACGGGCGCTTGCCGTCGGGCGTGAAGGGCCAAAGTTTTTGCTGCTTGATGAACCCTTCGCTGGGGTTGACCCCATTGCCGTTCAAGAAATTCAAGGGATTATCTCTAAATTGAGCGATCGCCAACTGGGGATCCTCATCACCGATCACAACGTCCGTGAAACATTGAGAATTACCAATCGCTCCTACATCATGCATGATGGACAAATTCTCGTTTCTGGCAGTTCCGAAGAGCTATACAACAACGATTTGGCAAGGCAACATTATCTTGGCGAAAGCTTCTAGGCTTCCCCCTGGTTCCGCTTCGCCCCTCACCGACGTACCTAGTTTGGAAAATTGAATGGCGACTGGCGTTCCTACAGCAACTAAACCTTCTCTCAATCCACTCACTTGGTTTAGCGCCATCATTTCTTTGATGGATCGCTACATTGTCACCGAGTTGATCATGCCCTTTCTCTTCGGTGTCGTTGTTTTCTCCTCCATTGGCGTTTCCATTGGCGTGCTGTTTGATTTGCTCCGCCGCGCCACCGACTCTGGCTTGCCCTTTGGCATCGCGGTGCAAATTTTCCTGCTGAAACTCCCGCAGTTCGTCAGCTACTCCCTGCCCATGTCCATGTTGTTGTCATGCCTCATGGTCTACGGACGCTTATCAGGAGACAGCGAACTCATTGCCCTTCGGAGTTGTGGCGTGAGTGTATATCGACTCGTTGCACCAGCGCTCGTCATTGGGTTAGTGGTCACCGGCCTCAACTTTGCGTTCAATGAAGCGATCGTCCCCGCCTCCAACCTCCGGGCCACCCAAATACTGAACCAAGCGATTAACAAAAACGAACCCTCTTTTCGGGAACGCAACATTTTCTATCAAGAATTTCGGCGCGAACGCCAACCCAACGGTAAAAGAGAAGACGTTCTCTCCCGCACCTTTTACGCCAAAGAATACGACGGCAAACAAATGAAAGGCTTAACCGTATTGGATTTCTCCAAAGACGGATTAAACCAAATTCTGCAATCAGAATCGGCTCAGTGGAATCAGGCCGAAAAAACCTGGGATTTTGCCAATGGCACCATTTACCTCGTTGCCGCCGACGGCTCCTATCGCAACATCGTCCGGTTTAACCAACAACAGTTGAAACTGCCCCGCACGCCTTTAGACCTGGCGAACAGAACTCGAGACGATGAGGAAATGGGCATTGCGGAGACCGCAGATTACATTCAATTACTGGAACAAACGGGCAACCAAAAAGAGTTGCGCAAACTGAGCCTTCGCTTACAACAAAAGATGGCCTTGCCCTTTGCGTGCTTGGCTTTTGGCCTAGTTGGGGCCACGATGGGCATTCGGCCTCAACGCGCCAGTCGCGCTGCGGGTTTTGGGGTGAGCCTCCTGATCATTGTGTCTTACTATATGCTGCTAGTGCTGGGCCAAGGTTTGCACGGCTTTGGCTACCTGAGTGCCTTTCTGGCAGGGTGGCTGCCGACGATTGTGTCACTGGCGGCTGGCTTATTCCTCCTCTTTCGTCTGAACCGTTAGATTCTGAAGGGAGGATGTCACCTTTACCTGCAAATTGCTCTCATCCCCCAGACCCTTCTCCCAGGGAAGAAGGAAAGCCGGATCAAAAGTCTCTCTACCCCAGGGAGAGGGATTTAGGGTGAAGGCGATAAAAGTGACATAATCCCGATTCTGAAACTGTGGCGATCGCTCGCGGCATAGTCTTGATCGCACTCAGTGCAATTTTCAGACACGGGGTATTACAGTTTATTAACTGTCCCTGCGTATACGGTCGTGTTTTTCCGTATTTGTGTAGCCATGTTTGCGATCGCTTCGTGCTGGCCTAAACCGCTCCTAACCCAATGCTGTGTAGACATTCAGGCTGGGCCACAAAAATTGTTCACATCATATTTCTGGGGCAAGGCATCAATATTACTCATTTGAACTTTAAACACGTCCCGTGCGATCCCGGTTCATGGTGAACAATCTCACAAGCGAAAATAGACGCAGTTCACCAATACAACAAGGACTGTTGGGCCATGAAACGGAGTTCCGCGATCGCGATTGCTATGACGGGTGCAGCTTTGTTAGGTTTCTCGCCAGCGATGATAGACAGTGCCAACGCCAGTGAACTGGGCAGCACTTGGAACTATCAATATGATGCCAAAGGCGATGGTTCTGGCGGAAGCAGCTATGACATTAAAGGCATGGCTATGACCGTCCGCAACAATCAGTTGATCGTGGCCTTGATGGGTGGCACGCCCTTAGGTGGGGTGGCTGAGCAGGGTGTGACCAACGGCACCATTAGCTGGGGCGATATGTTCTTCAACTTTTCCGGCAAAAACTTTAACCAAGCGAAAGCATCGGGAGATTTGTTCGGCGTTCGCTTTGCCAGCAGTAATGACTCTAGCGTTGGTTTGGGCGTATATTCCGGGGTGCAAACCACCAGCGTAGCACTGTCCAACGATGGCTACGGTAGCCTCAAGCAGTACTACGACGCTGGCTTTAACAAAACCAATACGCAAGGAACAGCCTTATCCACCAAGGAAGCGGCCTATAACTATTACGGAACAGGAGCGATTCAAAATTCCATTACTTCCGGCACTAAAGTTGGTGACATTAACTTGCTGGCGATGAATGATTTGCTCGGGTTGGGTTTGAAATTCAACAACAAAGCCAGCAGTGACAAAATCTTTGGGTTTAGCTTCGATAAGAGCCTGGTTGGGAGTGGGGAGTTCTTAGCCAATGTTTTCCTGGAGTGTGGAAATGATGGCATGGCGTTCTCGGCTCAGGCCGTACCCGAGCCTACCACAATGGCAGGCTTGGCCGTGGCCGGCGCAGGTTTAGCAGCGTTCCGTCGCCGTCGCGCCAAGGCAAAGGCGAACTAATTGTCGGCGCATCGTCGTTGACGCTCTAACGATTTTGAGTAGCTGACAGTGCAATGTTGCCACTAAAAACCGCCGGGGACTGCTGAGTCTCTGGCGGTTTCTGTTTTGGATTGAATGACTAAGGGAATGCTCTAGAAGTGCTTGATGATCGCCTCAGCAAACTCAGAACACTTCAGCGGTGGCTCAACGGGCGGTTCCATTAATCGGGCCAAATCGTAGGTGACTTCCCGATTGGCGATCGCCGCACCGAGTCCTTTTTTGATCAGATCAGCGGCCTCTTGCCAGCCCAGATATTCCAGCATCATGACCCCCGACAAAATCAGCGAACCTGGATTCACCCGATCCAACCCCGCGTGCTTCGGTGCCGTACCGTGGGTCGCTTCAAAAATGGCGCAGACATCGCCAATGTTGGCTCCTGGCCCCATGCCCAAACCGCCGACGATCGCCGCCGCCGCATCAGACAAATAATCCCCATTCAGGTTCATGGTTGCCAAAATGGAGTATTCATCGGGGCGCGTCTGAATTTGCTGGAAGATGCTGTCAGCAATGCGATCGTTCACCATGATCTTGTCTTTCCATTGCCCATTGCCGTGGGTTTCCCAAATCGCATCCAGCACAGCTTTTACCTCCGCGCAGATGGCATCTCGCTTTTCGGTTGTGAGGCCATCAAACCCTGGGTCGATCAACCGGGCATTGGCTTCGAGGGTAATCTCTGGATTTTTCTCTTTATTGCCCAAAATCCAAGATTCCCGTTCCGTTACACACTCGGCCCGGAATTCGCTGGTCGCCAGTTCATACCCCCAATCCCGAAACGCGCCTTCGGTATATTTCATGATGTTCCCCTTGTGAACCAGGGTAACCATTTGCTTATGTTTGGGCAAACGCATGGCGTGTTTCATGGCCCGTCGCACAAGCCGTTGCGATCCAGTTTTGCTAATGGGTTTAATGCCAATCCCCGCATCAAGAGGAATCTGTTTTTTGCCATGTTCCGGGGTCGCTGGGATCAAATCTTCGTTGAGCAGTTTGATCAAGCGATCGCCCACTTCAGAGCCTTGCCGCCACTCAATCCCCAAATAAATATCTTCTGTATTTTCCCGATAAATAATGACATCCAGCTTTTCCGGCGATTTGTGGGGCGAAGGGGTACCCGCATAATACCGACAGGGCCGAATACAAGCATAAAGATCAAAAATTTGGCGCAGAGCTACATTCAACGAGCGAATCCCGCCGCCGACTGGCGTTGTTAACGGCCCTTTGATCGCAACACCATAGGTTTTGATCGCAGTCAGCGTATCTTCCGGTAAATATTGATAAGTGCCATAGAGATCGCAGGCTTCGTCTCCGGCATAGACCTTGAACCAGGAGATTTTGCGCTTGTCTCCATAAGCCGTGGCGATCGCGGCATCAAACACCCGCTGCGACGCCGGCCACAGATCAACCCCAGTACCATCGCCCCGAATAAACGGAATGATCGGATTATCCGGCACAACAGGTTCGCCACCGGCAAAGGTAATCATTTCGCCCGTCTCTGGCGGCGTTAGCTTTTCGTAGGTCATGCAGATTACTCCTGTAATAACGAGGCAGCGGCTACTGGGGCACATCATAGCTTGCAATTGTCCCCACAATGATCAACCCCTCACCCAAATTTCTGGATATTTAGGATATCGCAGTTACTCCGCCGAGACTGTCTACCCTGAGCGGATTTAGCCCTGGTTGCAACCCCACAAATCACCGCCTTAGATGATCCACCTCGCAGCAAAGTTCAGCCATTTCACACCGAAATTAAGCCACTTCACGAAACCTGTGGCCCCAAGCCAAAGTGCACGCCAAAGAATCATTATGCTAGTGTTGGGGCTTGGCTGCCGTCCGGTTCCAGGTTGCGAAGCCACGCGGTGCCTGCCTGGGTACACTGTTGCGATCGCCCCGTGCATCCACTCACCCCCGCCGCGCATCAACCCATGACGCACTGAGAGCAAATTTATGAGCCGATCTAAACAATGCTTTTACACCGCTCCCTGCAAACCGCGCCCTTCGCCCCCACAAGTTTCTTTTGATGGGTTGAAACGAAAATTAGAGAAGCACCTGTGAGCACAATGAAAGAGGCCGCGATCGCAACAGTTATTCACATATCAATAGACCCCAACCATCATTGCAATAATTACCAACTAAAATTAATCCGACCATTCAATCAATCTAACCGTGCACCAAGGCCACACACCTTGCAATCCAGCAATTTAATGCCGCTCTATCCTAAACTCCACGGTAATAACTCCCCCTTGTCGTCACTGTAATTTTCAGACAAAAAACTTTAACAAAAGTGATTGAATCGCAAACTTTACTGAGGAAAGATCCATCAGATTTTGCAGAATTAAGTGATACTGGGAATTCTAATGTTATCCGAGACAAATCTAGCTTTTACCACCCTCCACCTACACAGTTAGCGCACAGGAAAACCCGATGAAGCGAGTACTCGTGGTCGATGATGATGCAACCTTACGGATGGCGTTAACCCGCTATCTCGAAAAACGGGGATATGTCGTCCAAAACGTCCGTTCTGGCACAGAAGCCCTGGAAATGTTTGAGCAAGATCCGCCCGATTTGGTGGTGTCAGATGTGATGATGCCCGAAATGGATGGCTTTGAGTTTTGCCGACGGTTACGGTCTAGCCGTTCTGGGCAGCTTGTCCCATTTATTTTTCTCTCCAGTTGCGGCGAAATTGATGCCAAAGTGCAGGGGCACTCGATTGGAGCCGATGATTATCTGATCAAACCGTTTGAACCGCGTGAATTGTTGGCCAAAATTGAAGCGCAATTAGAGCGATCGCGCCGGATTCACTCCGAAATTGTGCGCTTAATGCAACGGGCACAACCCAGCGATGCCGAACCAACAGCTCGCCCGGTGGCCCCCGAATCCTTGCCCTTGACCCCAGCGGAAGAACGAGTGTTTTGGGAAGTGGTACAGGGCTATACCAACAAGCAAATTGGTGATCATTTATTCGTGAGTCCACGAACAGTACAAACCCACCTCAGCAACATTTTGAGTAAACTCGAACTCGACAACCGCTCGCAGTTGGTGCGCTACGCCTTTGAACGCGGGTACAAACCCCCGGCAGAAATGTCGAATAGCGATGACTAATGCCTTTGAACCGTCTCCGACCGATAGCGATCGCCCAAAAGTTAGACCAAGCCGAACCCCTGTGAGATGATAGGGGCGGTTATGTGTCGTTGGAACTTGTAGGGCCATCACCACAGTCTTGGATCCCAACCAGACTCGTCATCCTAGCTCGGCCTAAACGCCCTCAAAGCAAGGATGGGGCCACCGCAAAACGGCAGTTCTGGTACGCACAAGGCCAATGTGTGGTTGTTCGGGAGTGTAAGGAAGCAAAATTCATGAGTGGCGGCTTGGAACAGTGCATTAGTAAAGGGTTCACCATTGTGGTGTTGGGGTGTTTAGGCGGAGGCATCAGTCCCGTTGCGATCGCGCCATCACCGGCCATCGCCCAAACCACACCTGCACCGACCCAACGAGCCCAAGGGAGCGATCGCCCCCCAGTGCCCGCCCCCGAAGCCATTCCACCCAGCACCCCTAGCACCCGCCCAGAAACCAAAACAACCGAGCCCCGCCCCACCCAGGCCCGTCCAGCCACCAACACCGACGGCAAACCGCCACTGGATAAATTTCCGCCCAACCCCCTGGAAGTCAACGAACCCGATCCCCTCATTCCCTACGACTACAAAGATCGGCCCCTGACTGCACGGGAAAAACAACAACTGATCGCTGCCGCCGATCGCCTGGTGGTAATTGGGGCAACCCGGCTTCAAGCTGGGGATAACGTGGGGGCCTTTGATGCCTGGAACCGGGAACTGCGTTATCGGCGGTTGGCTGGCCCCTTGCTGACCGAAGTAGCAGCCCTGGGCCGCGTGGGCGATGTGGCCTGGGCGCAAAATAATCAGTTGCAATTGCGCTACATTACCCAACGGTTGGAGCAAATTTTGGTGCTGGCCCGGAAAGCTCCGGCAGAAGTGCAGCGCGATCGCACCGTCCCCCCCGAACTCACCACCCCCACCAAACGGCTCGAACTGCTAGAAGCCTTGGGCCTTGCCTATCAACAGGTACGCTTGCCCAACGTTGCCGTGAGTATTTATGACGAAATTTTGGCCGCTGCCCGGAACCAGAACGACACCGTTAAAATCGAAGCCACGTTGATTACCTTGGGCCAACTGCAACTCGGTCGGTTTAACTATGCTGAAGCCGCCAAAGTTTATGCCGAATTGCTAGAACGGGCGCGATCGCGCAACGATGTGTTCAACATCCCCATTTACCTGCAACAACTGGGCCACATCCACGAACAGGCCAAACAGTTTGCGGAAGCCATTCCCTACCATCAACAGCTCATTGAGTTTTACCAGGCAGCAGGCGACCCCGTGCCCATTCCGGCCCTCATCAACAAAATCGCCGACAACCACCGCCGCCTCAACCAACTCGACAAAGCCGAACAAAACTATCAACTGGCCTATCAACTGGCCCAACCTCAGCTCCAATTTGCCGTGGCCGGAGATGCCTTGAAACGGCTAGGAGAAATGTATCGGGCGAACGATCGCCTCGATGCGGCCAAACGCATCTACACCTTCTTGATCCAAGTTGAGCAACAAGGCTACAACACCTACGGCATGATGGATGCCTACGATCAACTTGGCCAGGTGTATTTGCAAGACAAGGATTACCCCCAGGCCGCCTTTGCCTTTCAGCAGGGCTTGGTCATCGCCAAACAGTTGAAGTACAAAGAAGCCTACTTCACTGCCCAGATTGAAAAAGCAACCGAACCCAACGGAGACGGTGAGACCACGCAACCCGAACCGACCGATGAGGGGACAGAAACACCTGACCTAGCGCCAGCCAACCCAGAAGACTCCAAGGACACGCAGGCCGCACCGGAAACAACGTCCCCCCCGCCGGCCACAGACCAACCCCGCAACGACGCTCCCACACCGTCTAACCGTTAGGCACGCCCTACGGCGGCGGCCCACCGATCGCCCCCTGCCGCCAAAGGCAACCGTTTCCCCCAGTGGAGAGAATTGGCGATCGCCCCCAACCGCGGCCTGACAAATCGACTACACGGCGCGCCAAACGGCAATTTGGCAACGCACAATGCCCCGACTCCACAACGGTTTGCCCCTCAGTTTGTCGCGATCGTTCGGGAACCCGTACAGCCCGAAATCTTGCAATAGGTCAACGGATTTCGCTAAATTAGCACTCGTGAGTTGAGAGTGCTAACTTTTGCCTCTCCACTCCAAATAGCCTGAATCAAGGCTGACCCCGTTTAGGCGCTGAAGCGTGAGTCGTGAATACTCACCCCTCCAAGTCTAAACCCAGGGCGTGAACTCAACTGCATCCAGGCGTTGGAAAATTGCCTGTTCTGGTCTGAGTTTGTTGATTGAGAACTTTTTGTCCCACTTAGCGACATTGCTAGTTTGGAGAATTGCATATGGCTGCTGTTTCATTGAGCGTTTCTACTGTCCAACCCTTGGGCGATCGCGTTTTCGTCAAAGTTAGCGCTTCCGAAGAAAAAACCGCCGGCGGCATCTTACTGCCCGACTCGGCTAAAGAAAAGCCCCAAGTTGGTGAAATCGTTGCTGTTGGCCCTGGTAAGCGCAACGATGATGGCTCTCGCCAAGAACCCGAAGTCAAAATTGGTGACAAGGTTCTGTACTCCAAGTACGCTGGCACCGATATCAAACTGGGCACCGAAGAATACGTCCTCCTGTCCGAAAAAGACATTTTGGCCGTCGTGTCATAGCGTTTTGCAGTTTGAGTTTTGGGTCATGGCCTGGTTCGCATAACTCTTGACTCATACTCAACCTTCATCACGTTTCTTCAACGCAAATACTCAAAACTTAGAACTCAAAACTACTGAGGAACTATGGCTAAGCGCATTATTTACAACGAAAATGCTCGTCGGGCCCTGGAAAAAGGGATGGATATTCTGGCTGAGGCTGTGGGCGTTACCCTCGGCCCCAAAGGTCGCAACGTTGTGCTTGAGAAGAAATTCGGCGCACCCCAAATCATCAACGATGGTGTCACCATTGCGAAAGAGATCGAACTGGAAGACCACGTTGAAAACACGGGTGTTTCCTTGATTCGTCAGGCCGCGTCCAAAACCAACGACGCTGCGGGCGACGGCACCACCACTGCAACGGTTCTGGCCCATGCAATGGTTAAAGAAGGGCTGCGGAACGTTGCGGCTGGGGCAAACGCCATCCAACTGAAGCGTGGGATCGACAAAGCCACTAACTTCCTGGTTGAGAAGATTGCTGAGCACGCGCGTCCGGTCGAAGATTCCAAGGCGATCGCCCAAGTTGGTGCCATCTCTGCCGGAAACGACGACGAAGTTGGCCAAATGATTGCCAACGCCATGGATAAAGTCGGCAAAGAGGGTGTCATCTCTCTGGAAGAAGGCAAGTCCATGACCACCGAACTGGAAGTCACGGAAGGGATGCGCTTTGA
>CAYYWG010000029.1:0-31874 GCA_964475335.1 uncultured bacterium | reverse complement strand
ATTGCCCCCCGAACTCATAACTCTGGCCATTTTTCTTTGGATGCGTGCAATTGCTCCCAATTTGAGCAGCAACTCCGGGCGGTGGTGGGGTTGCCCCTGGTTCCTCCCACGCTCAAAAGCCCCCGCGCCGTCATGGTGAACCTGTTGGGATATGAACAGTCCTTGAGTGATTACCAGGCTCAACGGACAGCCCTGGCGGCGTTGCCCGGTGCCTATGTCCATTGGTATGGCAAGGCCGAAGCGCGGCCCGGACGCAAACTGGGCCATGTGACGGTGCTGCTTCCCCCTTATGAGGACTCGTCTACTCCCCTGCCGGAGGCCGCCGCGATCGCCCACACCATTGAATCTATCTGGTATCCATCGCAAGCCTGAGCGGTCGCAAGCCTGAACGGGAATTCGTCTGTGTTTGCAACGGTGAAATAGGACAAACCTCATGCTTTCGTTAGATTGTTTTAATCTTTGTAGTCGCTATAGTAGAAACACCGCAAAATTGCGGAAAATTGAGCCATTCTCTTGTGGATTGCAATAGATAAATGACAAACCTGAAAGGACAGGCGCGTCAGGTTCGGTTATCCGCAAAATTGCAACTACAGTTTACGAAAAAGCTTGCCATAGAATTGGAGTGTGCTAATATCGATAGCTGTGATCGCTACTTTCACGTTTGGTGCATTTGGCTCAGTCATTCTAAGCAAAACTGAGTAAAAGTTAAGCCAAGTAAGTAGCAGTGTGGCATTTTTGATTAATTCAATTTGAGTCATTGCGAAAATCAGATTTTGCAAACCAAGAATGCTCACTCGTTAAAGTTTTGAAAAAATCTATTTTGTGATTGGGACTGATATGAACCAGCAGGTTGTTCACCCGATGGCTAAGTTGCAGCGGCAAGTTCAAAAACTTGTTGATTCCAACCTTCTGAAGCCGACGGATAGTATTTGGAAAATTGCGCTGCTCTATGGTGATGAGTGGGCTTATTGGAAGCAAGAATTAATCGCCTACGACTTTACAATGCAAGATCCTGTTAGCGAACTGCTTTTAGTCGAAGGCTGGGACGACGAAGATTAACTTTGTGCCTGCAACCGAACCGAGGCTCTTGGCCAAATACGGCGAAGCCGCAGGTTGTTGCAGGTTAACTCATGGATCATGATTGTGCTGCCTGCATGACGTAATCCATGTAAAAATCTATCCACACAAAAACCTGAGAGATTGCTGAGCTTGGTTGCATCAGGCGATCGCGATCGCTCAGGTTTGTGGTTTAAGCCCAGTTTTCGCGGCTGGGCTATGCGGGCAGGGGCAAAGGCTGGGGAACTATTGCGGTTGCCCCACAATACGGGCATAAAATTCTTGTTCGCTCATCAACTCCGTCGTCGCTTCAACTCGATCAAGAAACACCTTGCCATCAAGATGATCCAGTTCATGCAAGAAGATCCGCGCAATAAAGCCGGTGAGTTGCTGCTGGTGGGTTGTGCCAGCGCGATCGGTATATTCCACGGTGATTGCCTGCGATCGCGGCACCAAACCCCGTATCCCCGGTACACTCAAGCACCCTTCCCACCCTTTGACCGTTGCATCCGATTGGCTGATCAGCCGCGGGTTAAGCATGGCGATCGGGGCCATTTCGGGTGCATCGGGATAGCGGGGATTAGGCCGAGACGCGATCACAAACAACCGCACAGACGCCCCCAGTTGAGGTGCTGCAATTCCTACTCCATTCGACTTCTTGACCGCTTTGAGTAGCGTCTCGATCAGGCGCTGAATGGCCGGATCGGCGGCATCCTCAATGGGCTGTGCAATTTGCCGGAGGGTCGGGTTGCCGAGTTGAATAATCGGGGTTTGGCGAGCAATCATTGTGTTGAACATCACCGTGGTTAAGCTTACTGTTCTACATCGTCCGCTTGGGCCGTTTGCGTGGGGAACCGATCCAACCGGACAGCCATATTAATCGTCTGACCATTGCGCCCCACCTCAACCTGGATCGTATTGCCAACGCCACCTTTTTCGACGGCTTGTTGCACTGCATCGGCAGAGGCGATCGCTTGGCCGTTGATCTTGCGAATCACATCGCCTAGCTTCATCCCGGCTTTGGCGGCTGGCGAGTTACGCATAATCCCCAAAACGACAACACCTTGTTGATCGGGGATATTGATTGTACTTTCGGGATCTTTGTTGATTTGTTGCCGCAAGTTGTCGGTGAGGGTTGCCATGCGGATGCCCACATAGGGATGATCAACTTTGCCTGTTGCGACCAGTTGGTCGGCAATGCGTTGGGCGGTGTTGATGGGAATGGCAAATCCTAAGCCCTGTGCGCCGCCGATGATGGCTGTGTTCATCCCAATGACTTGCCCGTCCTGGTTTAGCAAGGGGCCACCGGAGTTGCCGGGGTTGATGGCGGCATCGGTTTGGATGAAGTCTACGCGCTTATCGGGCACGCGCACATCGGCACTGCTGCGGCCTGTGGCACTGATGATGCCGACCGTCACGGTATTTTCTAAGCCCAGGGGATTCCCGATCGCGATCGCCCACTCACCGGGCTTGAGGCGATCGGAATTACCCATGTTCACCGTGGGTAAATTTTGGGCATCAACCTTCACAACGGCCACATCCGTGAGGGAGTCAGAGCCTAAAACCTTGCCCTGTAACTCGCGTCCATCTTTCAGCTTTACGGTGACCGTATCAGCACCACTGACCACATGGGCATTAGTCAAAATGACGCCATTGGAACTGGTAATAAACCCAGAACCCTGGCCCCGTTCCACCCGGGTAGACGGTGCATTGGGAATTGCGCCACCAAAGAATTGCCGAAACATGGGGTCATTGAAAATCGCTGGGAGGCGATTTCTGACCGTGCGGGAGGAATCGATGCGAACAACCGCTGGCCCAATGCGATCAACTGCATTCACGACAAAATTGGGATTGGTGGTTGACAGGATGGCACTGCTGCGGTTCTGCGCAATTTGGGAAGCAGGGGCCGGTGCTTGGGCGATCGCTTGGGGCGCAGTCTGGGATTGTGACGTTAACCAAGACTCACCAGCCAGGGCAACACCAGCGCCGAACACTGGTAAAGCTAACAAGGTTGCCACTTTCTTAATCGGCAATTTTGCAAACTTAATTCGCTGATGTACGGAAGTGTTCATTGTCGTATGGATATAATCCGACCTAGTTCTACTGCATCTCACTCTAGCCAGGGGATATGACGCTCCAATCACGTTTGCATCACAGCAGAATGAATTGTGTGGTTCAATTTCGCCCTGGGGTGGGTTGGCCAGTGGAGGGCATCCCCCTTCCCCTTCATTCAGTTATAAAACATTCTTGGCCTCGGTCAACGGCCAACGGCCTTGGGGCCGCGATCGCGGCCTGGGCGGGCTGACCTTGTGGGGGCCTGGGTGTTGGGCTAACTGGTGTTTCTTGGGCGGCTGGGCAGCGCTGTAACAGGCATGGCCGCAGTGTTTGGGGGGCGCGATCGCTGGGGTTTTCCCGTGACCCATGAAGCCAGTCTCCAATTTGTCATTGCAAATTCATCTCTGAAACATGGTTGCGACACATGGGTTTGGAACTATGAAATCACAGGTGAATGAACTGCCGGGTTAGATAACCAAATACCAGCGTGAGAACTTCAAGCGATTGGTTGCGTTGAACGGTCTCCTCTCAGAGGTAAACGGTTGGGTTGGTTATCTGCCCGTTTTTCCGTAGGCAGACATTGGGCCTGATAGGGAAAGTATTGAGCAATAGGGGCGATCGCCGATCACTGCCTCGGCAAGCCGAAAATGGGCCGAATCGATTGGCCAGAAGCAATGGGTTGATGGACTCCACCGCAGGCTGAGGGGGCAGGAGACTGGCTGATGCGTGTAGATTCATGCTCTGTTCCCAGCGGGCAATAATTGGAGCTGGCTGCCGCACCGTGGGCGATCGCCGATTCTCCCCTGACGATTGCCGTTTGGCCTGTTCCAAAGCCGCGCCCTATTGGTAAGCTACTCGTGTTCATCCGGGCTGAATCTAGTTGCTACGGGAGACAGTTGGCGAAAGTAAAGCCCCTTTTTGAGCGCCGTTTACCCCCAAAATTCTATGACCCGACGTTCTAGAGTCGATCGCATTCGAGAACACCAAGCCAATGAACGGACATTTTTGGCCTGGTTACGAACGTCGCTGGCGTTGATTGGGTTTGGGTTTGCGATCGCTCGTTTCAGTCTCTTTCTCCGCCAATTGCAAGCCACAATGACCCAACAGGAACCAGCGTCGTATCCCTTGTTTAATTCTGAAACCTTGGGGGTTAGTCTGGTTGTGTTTGGGATTGTGGTCATTGCTTTGGCGGCATGGCGTTACAACCAAGTGTTTGGGCAAATTGAACGGGAAGACTATCGCCCGAATCGGTTGTTGGTTTGGTTGCTAACAGGCGTTGTGATGGTGTTGGGGACACTCAGTGTTCCTTTGGTTTTGTGGCGCGATCGCGTCAATCAGGCTCCGAATCCCACAGTTAAAGACTCTCGATTTTGATGGGTGGCGGTTTGCTGGATGGGATTGACTTCGGCGATCGCCTGGTGTGCCCTGCATTGCGCTCATTTCATCACTTCTATTTGCTTGCCCCCATAGGCATTCCCTGGATTACCTTTTTGGGTTGCGAGTGGGGCGGCGACGAATACGGCGTAAGGGATCGGTAAGATAGAAGCGAGTTTACCGGGATACACGTCGATGGAATATCGCAAGCTGGGCCATAGTGATCTGATGGTGTCGGCATTATGTTTAGGCACGATGACCTTTGGGCAGCAAAATTCCGTAGCTGAAGCGCACCAGCAGTTGGATTTGGCCCTGGATTATGGTGTGAATTTTGTGGATACAGCAGAAATGTATCCGGTGCCTGCCCGAGCGGAAACCCAGGGGCGCACAGAGGAATTTGTGGGGCAATGGTTGGTTCGGCAGCGCCGCGATCGCGTGATTGTGGCGACGAAGGTGGCTGGCCCCTCGCGGGGGCTGGCGTGGATTCGCCAGGGGCAACGGGCCTTAAACCGGGCTAATTTGACGGCGGCGGTGGACGGCAGTTTGCAACGACTCCAGACGGATTATATTGACTTGTACCAAATCCACTGGCCCGATCGCCCGGTGCCGTTGTTTGGCCAAACGGTATACACGCCCCAGCCCGATCGGGAAACGGTGGCGATCGCTGACCAACTCCAGGTGTTTGCCGATCTCATTGCTGCGGGCAAAATTCGCTATTTGGGTTTGAGTAATGAAACCCCCTGGGGCATCACCACGTTTTGCCACACGGCCCGGCAGTTGGGGTTGCCGGTGGTTGTTTCGGTGCAAAATGCCTACAATCTGCTGAACCGGGTTTTTGATTGGGCCTGGGCGGAAGCTTGCGCTCAAGAACAGGTGGGGCTGCTGGCCTACAGTCCGCTGGCGTTTGGTGCGTTGAGTGGCAAGTATCTGTTGTCAGCGGGTCAACCCCAAGGGCGGTTAGCGTTGTTTAGTGGGTTTGGGCAACGGTATCTCAAACCCAATGTGCCGGAGGCGGTGGCGGCCTATTGCGCGATCGCCCAACACCACAACCTGTCCCCCGTGCAGATGGCGTTGGCCTTTGTCCGTCAACGTTGGTTTGTCACCAGCACGATCATTGGTGCCACCACCTTGGCCCAATTACAAGAAAACTTAGCCAGTATAACGATTACCCTGCCGCCGGAGGTGTTGACCGCGATCGAGGCTGTGCAGCAGCAGTATCCCAACCCGGCCCCCTAAAAACTGTCGCGCTTAACGCTTGGGCGCATAAAACGTGCCTTCGACTTCTACAATGTCGTCTTGGTTGAGACGATCGACTTCCACAATGGTGCGGGGTGGGTATGGCCCTTCGCCCCATAGTTCTTTTTGGATCTGGTTTACAACGGGCCGATGGCGATACATATCGGTCACATACACCACGAGGCGTACCGCATCTTTCAGGGTTGCACCGTCGGATTCGGCAATCAGTTTCATGTTCAGGAATGCTTGCCGCACGCGACCTTCTACATCGGGCACTAGGGTGTTGGTTTTCGGATCAATGCCTCGCATCCCGGCGACGAAAACAAAGTCTCCTGCCCGTGCCCCCAAGCCCCAGGTGGCCGTTGGTTTGATGGCTCCGGCTGGTTCCAAAATTTTGACTTCGGATCGGGCGGGTTGCGATCGCCCCCCTTGCCCCATGCCTGCCACGATCGCTAGACTGCTGACCAACAACAACCCAGGGTATTTGCCCATATCAACTCCGTGTACTAAATATGCGATTGAGATAGCTAACGGCAGTATGTTGGCTATCTTTGCCTATGCAACCACGGAAACTGTCTGGGCGATCGGAATTTCAATCACAAATTCGGTGCCAACCTGTGGGGTCGAACGACATTCCAGCCGCCCTCGGTGTTTTTGGGTCACAATATCGTAACTAATCGAGAGGCCCAGCCCGGTGCCTTTGCCAACGGGTTTGGTGGTGAAAAATGGATCAAACAAGCGGGCTTGCACAGCAGGGGCAATGCCACAGCCATTGTCCGCAATGACGACTTGCACCCAGGTGGCGTTGAGCGATCGCGTCCGAATGGTGATGGTCGGTTCTCGCCAGCTTGTGATGGGTTCGGCCTCGGTGGCGACTGGCGCGTCTTCCAGGGCATCGGCAGCATTGGTGAGCAGGTTCATAAACACCTGGTTCAGTTGACCGGCGTAGCACTCCACCGGGGGCAGCACCCCATAGTATTTGATGACTTGAATGCCAGGGCCGTTGCCTTGGGGTTTCAAGCGATGTTGCAAAATCATCAACGTGCTATCAATGCCGTCATGCACATCTACGGTTTTCATCTCGGCTTCATCCATGCGCGAGAAGTTTCGCAAGGAGGCCACGATCGTTTTGATGCGATCGGCCCCCACCCGCATGGATTGCAAGAGTTTGGGTAAATCTTCGACTAAAAAGTCTAAATCGATCGCCTCGATCTCGGTGGTGATGGCGGCAGGGGGGTGGGGATAGTGGCGTTGATAGTGGGCTAGGAGGTGAATCAGGGCTTCGGTGTAGTGGTTGGCGTGGGTTAAATTGCCGTAAATAAAATTGACGGGATTGTTGATTTCGTGGGCCACTCCCGCCACCAGTTGCCCCAACCCTGACATTTTTTCGCTTTGAATCAGTTGGGCCTGGGTAGTCCGGAGTTCGCGCAAGGTGTGGTGCAATTCGTCGGTTTGTTGCCGCAACTGCGCTTCAGATTGTTGGAGTTCTTTTTCCTGGGCTTGCAGCAATTCAATCTGGGCTTTGGATTTGGCGGACAGGTGGGCCTGGTGGGCAATCACAAACCCTGCGAGGACGGGCAGGGCGGCCAGGGTCAGGGCCAGGAGATTCAACCCAATGAGTTGCGATTCGAGGTTGTTCCGGGGGATGACTAACCCCACTGACCAGTTGGCTTGTCGGAGGGGGACATAGGCAATGTACTGTTCTTGGCCATCCAGGGTGAGGAGGGCAATGTTGCGATCGCGATTCACCATCCGTTGGGCAATTTGGGCCAGGTGGGGGTTGGGCGCATTCAATACGGTGGTCGTTGGTTGCTTGGCGCTGGTCATCCAGGTGGCTTTGGGGGAGCCAATGGTGGTGCCTTTTGAGTTCAGGGCAAAGGCATAACTCCCCTCTCCATAGGTCAATTGTTCAACGACGTGTTGGATGTATTCAATCCGCAAATTACTATCCAAAATGCCGAGGGTGAACTGGTTGGGGTTGCTGGCGGCGCGAATGGGGGTGGCGATCGCGATGAGGGTATGGCCGGAATAGGGCACGACAAAGGGATCGGACACTTCCGTTTGATGGGCGGGGAGGGGCAACGTTTGGGGGCGGGGGGCATAGCCCAGGTTGGTGTGCCACAGGGTGCCATCCCGCTTGAGCAACGCAAAAGCAAAAAAGTCGCGGAGGCGATCGCGCTCTGCATTCAGTTGGGTGCCCACGGTGGTTTGATCCAGCGATCGCAAAGCGGTGCTATTCGCCAACATTTCCACTTCTGCCCGCCGCACGGCCAACCATTGATCAATTTTGTTGCTGCCATTCTGGACTTCCAAAATGGCCTTTTGTTTGAGCTGGGCCAGGATGAGATCGTGAACAGTGCGGTAATTGGTCAACGCAAGCCCGCCGGTGAGGGCCACGGCACTCGCCAGCAGGAAAGGTAGATGGCGATTAGCGGGACGAGGGCGATCGCGTTGCTGTTGTTTCCAGGTCGTCCACCGCTGATTGAGTCGCTCCTGCATAGTGTGTTAGTCCACAGCAAATTCTAGGTCTGCAACGATGCTAAAAATCGCGTTGAATTGAACCATGAAACTTCAAAGTAGCCCTGCACCCTTTCAGCTAGGATGCCCGGTTTCCCAAAAAGGGAACAGGGAACAGCGGGGAAGACGGCAATGGTACCCCAGTTAAACGAGTCCGCGTAGGGCCTGGAGTTCTGCCCGGAGCGATCGCGGCGCATAGCCCAGGGCAAACGCTTTGGTGCTATCCAGCGAGACATCTGCCGGACGGGCCGCCGCCATTGGCACATCGCTTTGCTGGCAGGCTGATAGGGTCGCCCCCGGTAAGTCCAAGGTTTCTACCATGAGTTGCCCAAACTCATACCGTGACACCCGTTCTGCGCCACCGAGATGAATCAGCCCCTCTACGGTTTCCAACGCCAGGAGCAAGCCTTTGGCTGCCGTTGTGCCACTGGCCGGAGTCCGAAATTCGTCGGTAAACAACCGCAAATCTTGCCCGGTGCGGAGGCTGTGAGCAAAGCCCTGGAGAAAACTGCTGGCGGTTGGGTGGGCCGCGCCAAACAACAGGGGCATTCGGCAAATGGCGGCCTTGGGATAACGGTCGAGGATGCCAGTTTCGGCTAGGACTTTTTGTTCGCCGTAGCGGCTGAGGGGGGAAACGGGGTCGCGCTCGGTGTAGGGGGCGTTTTTGCCATCAAAGACGAGATCGGTGGAGGTGAAGGCCAGGGGAATGGCCCGGTCGGCGCACAAGTCGGCGATCGCCCAAGCCGTCAGAACATTTATTTGATAGGCGGTATCGGGGTCGGTTTCGCAACGGTTGGCGTTGGCTTGGGCGGCAAGATGCACGACGGCATCGGGTTGAACCTGCTGAAAAAGTTCGGTGAGGGCAGCGCGATCGGTGAGATTTACCGGCAATAACGTTGTCTGGGGAATTGCGGGCGATCGCGACTGATAGGTGCCGTATACCTGCCAACGGTGCGCCGCGAGTTGACACAGATTCCACCCCAGAAAGCCACTGGCCCCGGTTACTAACAGCGTTTTTGTCATGATCCCGTGAATCTTATTTCCCCAAGTAATGCCGCGTCCATGTGCTGTTTGGCGCGATCGCCCCCCGCGAGATAGTGGCCAAACCGACCAACTCTATTTAAGCTGACATTGGCGCTGGCGATTGTTGCTCGCGTTGTCCTTCTGGCATTGTCCTGGTCATTTTACGTCTGTACGTAGGACGGGGCTCGCCTAGCTGTAATTGTCTTTTCCCACGTTTCAACTGACACGGTTCAAAGGGCCGACACTAAAAAGCATGAACAATCATCCCCATCACCCCAGGGCAAAAGCGTTACAGCGCATTCGTTGGGTCACCCATTTGTTAGACAACGCGATTCCAGTTCCGGGCACTAAGGTGCGGTTTGGCTTAGATCCCATTTTGGGTCTGTTTCCCGGAGCCGGGGATTGGTTGAGTTCTGTTTTATCCATCTACATTGTGTTGGAATCTCTGCGCTTTCGTTTACCCAAAGCGGTGTTGACCCAAATGGTGACGAATCTGTTGTTAGACACGGCGGCGGGGGCGGTGCCTGTTGTTGGTGATCTTTTTGATGTGACCTGGAAGGCCAATCACCGCAATTTGAAGTTGTTGGAAGCGAGTTTGGATACTCCCATGCCTCAGCAGGCGGCGAATCGCGGGTTTGTGGTGGCGCTTGTGGTCGTCTTGCTGGGTCTGTTGGCCATGATGACGTTGGTTGGGGTTTTGGCGGCCCAAGTGATGGTGCGCCTGTTCTCCGGTGGGGCGTAGCGTGGGGGCAAGATGCGGTGACGAGGCCAGGGGAGTGAAACTAATCAGAATTCAGAACTCAGAACTTAAAATTCAAAACTTTAAGTTCAAAACTTAGAATTCAAAATAACGTCAGTTGGGCTGAGGGCTGGGCCGCCGCCAGGGCAATGCCTTCATGTTGCAGTAGCCAGTGTTTGCGCTCAAGGCCGCCTGCATACCCGGTTAAGGCTCCGCCGCTACCGATGACCCGGTGACAGGGAATGGCGATCGCGATGGGGTTTTGGCTATTGGCGAGGCCCACCGCTCGACACGCGGTTGGTTGCCCAATTTGAGTTGCGAGTTGGGCGTAGGTGCGGGTGGTGCCGGGGGGAATGGCACGGAGGGCGTGCCAAACTTTTTGCTGAAACGGGGTGCCCCCAGGATTGAGGGCCAAATCATCGAAGGCGTTCCACTGTCCGGCGAGATAGGCGTGCAGGCGATCGCAAACGCCCAGCGGATTCGGGTGGGGGTGCAAAGTCACAGGGCCAAACCGTTTGCTGAGGGCGGGAGGACAAGGATCAGGCTCATCAACGAAGGCGATCGCGTAAACCTGTTGGGTGTCAGTCACGATCATCAGGTTGCCCATTGCGGTGGCGATCGTGGCCGTCCACAAGTCTGTCTGCCCGTTTTGCTGGTTTTCCATTGCGGTATGCACCATCTGGCCGTTTGTCTATTCTAGCGGGGGGAATTCAAACCCGGTGCCCCAACCCAGACCCCCAACCCCGTCCCAATGAATTGCCTACACAAAAGCGCCAGGATCAAACAGATCATGGCGCTAAGTGTTTAACACGGGTGCCCCTTAGATGGCTTGTGCGGCCACTGGATAGCTCGTTAGGACACGGAACTCAACAGTTTGTCTGCTGAAGCTTCGGGGTTCACCTCTGGTGCATCTTTTTCTGACGGTGGTACCACCTGCCAGAATTTGGGTAGATAAGCTTCCCAGTTCGCCAGAATGGTTTGGGCTTTTTGGCTCCCGGTGCGATCGCAATGGGCTTGGATCAGCTCTTTTAGTTGGGCTTCCCCTACGGGCGATTGAATGCGTTGGGCTTTGACGATTTCGGGGTTGACCTTGACCAGGAAGGAGTCGTCTTCGTCGAGGACATAGGCTAATCCACCGGTCATCCCTGCGCCCAGGTTGCGGCCTACCCGCCCCAAAACGACGATGACGCCACCCGTCATGTATTCGCAGCAGTGATCCCCAGCCCCTTCGATGACGGCCTTGGCTTGGGAGTTGCGGACGCCGAAGCGTTCCCCAGCTTGGCCCGCTGCGTACATGGTGCCGCCAGTTGCGCCATACAGGCAGGTGTTGCCAATGATGACGTTCTTCGCCGCTTCGAAGGTGACATTGGCCGGGGGCCGAATGATGATTTCACCGCCATGCATTCCTTTGCCGACGTAGTCGTTGGCTTCGCCGGTGAGTTTGAGGGTGATGCCGGGTAGGTTAAACGCGCCGAAACTTTGGCCGACTGCGCCGTGGGCATCGAGGGTGATGTGGCCAGTGAAGCCGCTGTTGCCGTGTTGTTGGGCGATCGCCCCGGCAATTCTAGCCCCCAAGGAGCGATCGGTGTTTACGACTGTGATGGTTTTGGTGACGGTGCCGTGGTTGGCGATCGCCGCTTGAATGTCGGCATCGGCTAGCAATTCGTCATCTAGAACGGGGCCATTGCTGTGGACTGTTTCGTGGGTCAACCACTGGCGATCGGTGCGGGTGTCGGGCAATTTGGTGAGGCAATCCAGGTTGAGGCTTTGGGTTTTGGTCAGGGTTGCGCCTTCCCGCATTTTCAGCAGATCAGCCCGCCCAATGACCTCATTCAACGTCTTGTAGCCCAGGTGCGCAAGCAAGGTTCGCACTTCTTCTGCCACAAAGAGGAAGAAGTTGACGACGTGTTCTGGAATTCCGGTGAACCGTTTGCGAAGTTCTTCTTTTTGGCTGGCGACCCCAACTGGGCAGTTGTTGGTGTGGCAAATCCGTGCCATGATGCAGCCCTCGGCAATCATGGCAATGGAGCCAAACCCAAATTCTTCGCCACCCATTAACGCGGCCATCATGATATCCCAGCCTGTGCGCAGGCCACCGTCTACCCGCAAAAGGACGCGATCGCGCAGTTGGTTTTCCATTAAGACGCGGTGGACTTCTGTTAACCCCAGTTCCCACGGGCTACCGGCGTGTTTGATGGAACTGAGGGGCGAAGCTCCGGTGCCGCCTTCGTGGCCAGAAATTTGGATGATGTCTGCATTGGCTTTGGCCACCCCAGCGGCGATCGTGCCAATGCCGACTTCGGCGACTAACTTGACGGAAACCTGGGCGACGGGATTGATTTGATGCAAGTCAAAAATCAACTGGGCCAGATCTTCAATGGAGTAAATGTCATGGTGGGGCGGTGGCGAAATCAATGTGACTCCGGGCTTCGATCGCCGCAACATGGCAATGTAGGGACTGACTTTTTTGCCGGGGAGTTGGCCCCCTTCGCCCGGTTTTGCCCCCTGCGCCAGCTTGATTTCTAATTGCTGGGCGTTCATCAAATATTCGGGCGTGACCCCAAAGCGACCAGAGGCAATTTGCTTAATGGCAGAGCTTGCCGTGTCTCCATTTTTCAGTCCTTTCAAATGGGGGAAGGTGGGAGACACACCGGATTCATCCACATCATCTAGCACGCGGAAACGAATAGTATCTTCGCCGCCTTCGCCCGAGTTGGATTTACCACCGATGCGATTCATGGCGATCGCCAGGGTTTCGTGGGCTTCCCGAGACAACGCACCTAAAGACATCCCCCCGGTGCAGAACCGTTTCACAATTTCTGTGATAGGTTCAACCTCCTCTAAGGGAATGGAGGGGCGATCGCTCTTGAAGTCGAGCAGATCCCGCAGGCCCGTCAAAGGCCGATTTTCCATGTACTTTTTGTAGGCTTCGTAGTGATTGTAGGATTTTTCCTCGACGGCTTTGTGCAGATATTTCGACATCTCTGGGCTGTTGATGTGAAATTCGCCGCCGGGTCGATAGTTGACGAAGCCGAAGTTTTCTAGCTTTTTGATGGTGAGTTCGGGAAACGCCCGTTGATGAATCGACAAGACTTCGTTGGCCAGGTCATTCACCGTCAGGCCACCCAACCGGGATGCCGTACCCGAAAAGCCCAGATTCAACAGGTCGCCCCCGATACCGATCGCCTCAAAAATTTGCGCTCCCTGGTAGCTACTGAGGAGGGAAATCCCCATTTTCGAGAGGATTTTGAGTAGCCCATCTTCAATGGACTTGCGGAAGTTGGCTTCAGCGATCGCCAACGAAATCGCCGGAATCTTGCCCCGCTCCATGAATTTCTGGGTTTTGGGATCTGCCCACCAATGCTGCACGGTTTCCAAGGCCAGATACGGACACACGGCACTGGCCCCATAGCCAATTAAACAAGCAAAGTGATGGGTGCTCCAGCATTGCGCCGTGTCTACGACCAGGGAGGCTTTGAGCCGCAAGCCTTGCCGGATGAGATGGTGATGGACTGCGCCTACGGCCAACATTGGGGGAATGTAGCTTTGCTCGGCGCTGAGGGTGGTGGGGGTGCCATCGGGGGCCACGCGATCGCTGAGAATCAGGATTTGTTTGCCAGCCCGCACGGCTTCCGTCGCCCGTTGGCACAAATCTTGCACGGCTTGCTGCATCCCAGATGGGCCGTGAGCAATGTTGAACAGGGTTGATAAATCCGCTGTCGCAAACCCAGATTGCCGCGTCTGTTCCAACTCTTTGTGATTCAGAATGGGGGATTCCAGTTTAAGCAGATGGGCCGATTCTGCCTTGGCTTCTAGCAGATTACCCCGCGCCCCCAACTGCATGGTTAAGGACATGACCAACCGTTCTCGATAGGGGTCGATCGCCGGGTTGGTGACTTGGGCAAACCGTTGTTTGAAATAGTCGTAGAGTAGCCGTGGTTTGCTCGACAGCACTGCCAGAGGGGTGTCTTCGCCCATACAGAAGGTGGGTTCTTTCCCCTGGGCGGCCATCTCCTGGATGATCATTTCGACATCTTCAGCGGTGTAGCCAAAGGCGGCTTGTTGCCGGAGCAGGTCGGTCTCGGAGTAGGAGGATGGGTCCTCGTTGGAGCAGGGAGCCGCCTGAAGGTTGCAGCGATGATGCTGGAGCCACTGACCGTAGGGATGGGCGTGGGCAATGCGTTGTTTGATATCCCAGTTTTTGAGGATTTCCTGATTCCGCAGGTCAAAAGCAACCATTTGGCCGGGGCCAAGCCGTCCTTTTTCAATGATTTCTGCGTCGGGAATATCGATGACTCCAGCTTCAGAGGCAACGGCAACGTAACCATCGCGGGTGACGACATAACGAGCAGGCCGCAGACCGTTGCGATCGAGGGTGGCACCCACCACGTTGCCATCGCAGAAGACCAGGAGGGCGGGGCCATCCCACGGTTCTTGCAGGCCACTGTAGTATTCGTAAAAGTCAACGATTTCTGGATAAGCTTCGAGGTCGGGCTGGTTGTTGTAAGCCTCTGGCACCATGATCATGAGGGCTTCTTGGGGGCTCCGGCCCGATCGCACCAACAACTCGAATACATTGTCGAGGTTGGCTGAGTCGCTATTGTCCATCCGGACGGTGGGCATCAGATCGGGCAGGCGATCGCCCCAGTCAGAGTGGGCGAGGTCGGCTTGCTTCGCCATCATCCAGTTGATGTTACCCAGGAGGGTATTAATTTCGCCGTTGTGCCCCAATAAGCGCATGGGTTGAGCCAGCGGCCATTTGGGCATAGTGTTGGTGCTAAACCGCCGGTGATAAACCGCAAAGTTGCTGGTATAGTCCGGCTGTTGCAAGTCCAAATAAAACTCACTTAAGACTGCCGATCGCACCATGCCCTTGTATACGATGGTGCGATTGGAGAAGGAGCACAGGTAAAAGTTGTCAAAAGCTTGAGGCTTGCCCAACTGCTTGGCTTCGACGGCGGCGGCTTGCAACACCCGCTTCCGGATCAAGTACAGTTGTCGTTCCAGGGCATCGCCGGTTTGCTGCGACTGAACGAAGACCTGTTCAATATGAGGTTGGTTTTCTTTGGCTTGAGTGCCCAAGCAGGCTGGATTGACTGGAACTTCGCGCCAGCCCAGAACCGTCACGCCTTCTTCCTGGGCGATCGCCCCCATGACTCGTCGCGCGATCGCCGCTACTGCTGCATCCTGGGGCAAAAAGACCATCCCTACGCCAATGTAATCTCGATTGGCAATTTGAATCGACTGAGCGGTAAACCAGGACTCAAACAAGGCCCAGGGCATGGCCGTCATCACCCCCGCCCCATCCCCAGAATCGTAATCGGCGCTACACCCGCCCCGGTGTTCGAGACAGGTTAATGCCGCCAGGGCTTTTTGCACCAAATCATGGGTTGCGCGTCCTTGGCGATCGGCAATAAAGCCAACACCACAGGCGTCCCGCTCTTCCACTAACCAGCGTTGCCCCTGATACCCAGACGCTGAATTCAAACTGTCGTCCCAATTCACGATTGTTTTACCCATGAGATGATGATGTGCTTCGTTCATTTGTAATGATGGACTGGATTTCTACAAGGCAACTTGGTTATGCCTGAACCCTAATCTCTAGGAGCCTTTGATGCAGTAGGGACTTGAGCTACCTGGAAAGGACTTGGAAGATGAGCCTAGAGATAACTATAAAAGTGATGCGTGCAAAAAAACCAGGGGTTGCTTACTAACCATACAAGGAATACTGGGGCCAGAAGAGTCCAAGATTAACGGAATTGCCGCTACTCTCAAACCCCTTCGAGTGAAATAACGTAGGGGCGATGGTGACCTTGCTGTTGCCGCCCAGCCCGAATGGTGATTAAGTCATCACCCATTTCTAGCGGTGCGATCGCCAACTGATTGTGATTTTTTCAACCTTCCGATTGCGGCAGAACCAGTGCAACCACGCGAATTGGCCGAAGTTAGTCGCAGCTAATCCATTGCGCCCAGGTTCACCAACGTTGGTGCTGGGATGCGCTTGCCGGATCGTTGGGCTTGCTATGCCGCTTGGGTCATGAGCCCGTGGTGGTGGCAAGTGGTAATGGCAACCCGTTGCCCCACTCGCAACATCAATGAGTCGAAGCTTAAAGTATGACGCGATCGCTGCTTTTTTGACTAGGGTGATGAACGGTGGATTTGCCATTCTGAAGGCAACTTTCTCTCCGTAGAGATTGTTGCTAGTCACCCATTTAGACCCATTGGTTGCGGCGTTGATCCTAATCAATTTCCCTGGGAAATGACAACAACTATGCCCTTTCTCTGGTTGATTGGGGGGCGCTCAGCACCTGAAACATTGGGTGAAAAAAAGGGACATTCTTTATCTGTGCGGAACTAAATTTTCTCGCTCCTAATCCTTCTTTGAAAATACAGCTATTCTTGACAAGCTTGACAAGACTGAAGAACGATGGGCACACACATGGGATCTGGAGTAAGACCGACGCACACTGTTTGGTGGTTGACCAAGGGGCTGGGTTGGGTGCTGGGGCTGGTGAGTGGGCTGGGGGCGATCGCTCCTGGTGGCGCGTTAGGGGAGGCAACCCCAGTCGCGCAGACTGCCCCATCCCTGGCCCAGACACAACCGTCGTCAGTGACCGGGGGGCGACAAATTCAGGTGAATGGCCAACTGTTGCGGCAGCCCTGGCAACAATGGCAAACCCCAGAGGGGCCGCAAATTGGCTTGACAGAGGCCACGTTGATGCAGCAGTTTGGGGTGCATCTGCTGGATAGTGAAACTGTGCAAACCCAGCCTGTGCAGTGGTTTTCGGTGGCAAACCAGACTCCGCTAAAGTTAGCAACACGGCTCGCAGAGGGCGATCGCTATCTCAGCGTGCAGCGGTTGGCCCAGCAGTTTGGTTGGCAGGTGGCGGTTCTTGGGTCAACGCTGCAAATAACCACACCGACGGCCCAAGTTGTGGAACTGCGTCAAAGTCGCCAAACCTGGGGCGATCGCGTCGTGCTCCAATTGGATCGGGCCGTACCCTGGCAAGTGACAGAACGGCCTAACGAAATCTTGCTGACGGTGGCGGCTCCGGCGAGTGAAGCCCTACTGCAACAGGTGTCCGCGATCGCGGGGCAATACATCCAGTCCATACAGATCACCCGCTTGCCTAACCAAACCCAGTTCCGCATTGCCCTCAAGTCGGCGGTGCGTCCGCGCATTTGGAGTACGCCTGCGCCAGACCGAATTGTGGTAGACCTTCGCCCCGATAGCCTCGTGTCGCGGACGATCCTGTGGGCACCGGGGGTGCAGTGGCGACAGGATTTGCTTGCTGTGGGTGCGCAGCGGGTGGCCGCCGTGTGGTTAGAACTCAAATCCGGTGCTTCGGGGCTGCGGTTAGCTCCGATTTTGGCAAACCCATCGGGCATTCCGGGCATTGCCTCCCTCCAACAAATTGCCCAAGCTGGACAGGTGGCGGGGGCGATCAATGGGGGCTTTTTCAACCGCGATCGCCAATTACCTTTGGGGGCTTTACGGCGGGGCGATCGCTGGCTATCAGGGCCAATTCTCAACCGGGGGGCGATCGCCTGGGACAATGCTGGCACGGTTCAGTTTGGTCGCCTGACCTTACAAGAAACTATCCTTACCCCCACGGGGCAACGCTTTCCCTTAACCCATTTGAACAGTGGCTATCTCCAAGCGGGGATTGCCCGCTACACCCCTGATTGGGGGCCAACTTACACCACCTTGTCCAATGGCGAAGGGATCGTCACAGTGCAAAATGGTCGCGTGATTCAGCAACAAACTCTGGAACAGGCCGGTGAGTCCGTCCCGATTCCACCGGATGGGTACTTGCTGGTGTTCCGTTCCAATCGGTCGGCGCTGGGGGCGTTCCCCGTGGGCACCCCCCTGACGCTGGAAGCCGCTACCAATCCCCCAACGTGGCGATCGCTCCCCAATGTCTTGGGGGCTGGCCCCTTGCTCCTCCAAAATCAGCAGATCGTTTTGGATGCCAAAGCCGAAGCCTTTAGTCCGGCCTTTGCGAGTCAACGGGCCGCCCGAAGTGCGATCGCCCAAAAACCGGATGGCACCCTGCTTCTGTTCACCACCCACACCACATTGGAGGGGAAAGGGCTCACCCTCCTGGAAACGGCCCAACTTCTGCAACAACTCGGTGCCGTCCATGCGCTGAATTTAGATGGAGGCAGCTCTACAACGTTGTATCTGGGTGGTCAACTGCTGGATCGGCCTCCGGCGACTGCGGCCCGCGTTCACAACGGCTTAGGTCTGTTTCTGCCCGTTCTCCCCTAAAGCGTTGCTATCCATGTAAAGCTCTGATAAACATCCCCCAGCCAAATCCGGCAAAGCATATAAAGTTTATCAACCGTCTCCCGTTGCGGATGACACTCGCCAAGTTGGATCTGTTATGGTGGCCAACGAAAGCAAGCAAATGCTGCTAAAGTCTCGATCCCCTAATTTCACTCTCGTCTTTTGCAGAGACCATTTTTTGCGTACTACTCAAGTCTAAGGAGACCTGTTGTGACTGCATCCAAAGACATTTCATCACCTGCTAACCTGGCCCTTGCCAATGTGCTTAACCCCAAAGCCGTTGCCTCCACTGAACTGCGGCCTTGGGGCTCCTTTACCATCCTCGAAGAAGGTAGTGGCTACAAGATTAAGCGTATTGAAGTCAAACCGGGGCATCGCCTCAGTTTGCAAATGCACCATCACCGCAGCGAACACTGGATTGTGGTTTCGGGGACGGCCAAAGTGGTGTGTGGCGATGCCGAACATATTGTTCACAGTAACCAATCAACCTATGTGCCCCAATGCATGGCCCATCGGTTGGAAAATCCGGGTGTGATTCCCCTGGTCTTGATTGAAGTCCAGAATGGTGAATACCTCGGCGAGGATGATATTGTTCGCTTCCAAGATGATTACGCTCGCACCTCAGTCTAGGATAAAGAGTGGTTTAACGGGGCGGGTGTGCGGCCTCTGACTGGTACAGTGTGAGAGCTTGGGGCTCTTGTCTAAGCCGGAGCCGCGATGCTGTTTTAGCTTGAAGATTTTCCTCATCTAGCTCCGTTGCCCCACTTTAGTTGTTCCCCATCGTGCGTCATGATTCAAATTAGTCCATCAGCTCGCCAAGAAATTCTGCGCTTGCATTCTAGACAGCACCCTCCCACCACCTCAGTGACTGACGTGCGGGTGCGCCTTGCAATCCAGCCTTCAGCTTGTTTGACTTATACGTACGCGATCGCCTTTGACACAACGTCGCACCTCGCTGAGCATACCTTTCCCTGTAACGGCATTAACCTTGTCATCGCTGCCGACCACTTGCCCCTGTTGGATGGTCTCACCCTCGACTACTCCGAAGATCTCATGGGTGGCAACTTCCGCTTTCATAACCCCAATGCCCAAAACGTTTGTGGCTGTGGTCATTCGTTTACCGTGTAGGCCCACTCATTAACGTCTTGTGAGGAACACTTCGATAGTTCCAAGACCCAACCCATTTAACCTCAAGCAAGCACCTGAATATGGGCGATCGGTCAATGAAAAATTGACTGACCACGAGGCCAGTGGCTTCAAAGGCTCAACCTTGCTCCCGGCGGTTACTCCGGCTTTCCCTCTCGAAGGCCAATCGGTCCCATTGTACTCCCCTGCACAATGTTCCACCGTTATGTCGTGCCAACTACCCGCCCAGAAAAACCTAGTGTAAGACCCAGCCCGAAATGGTTTACCATAGATAACAGTGCCTGAAAGCGCCTTTGCTGTTTTAGCGCCTCTCAGCACGAACAATGGATGCAAAGCCGTAACCAATAACTGGATGTTGCTCAACTAGCACGGATTAAAGGCACAGTTGACTGTCTTGATCGTGCGCTTTGGGAGGAGGCTCTCAGGCTCAAACATCTTGGTTGACATAGTGTTTTGCTCTTTGATACATTGGTAATTTGGAAAAACTCGCATCGTTAAGATTGCTGCAAGAACTACCCTAAAAGATATGCCCACCATCCAGCAACTCATTCGTAGTGAACGTCAAAAGCTACAGAAAAAGACAAAATCCCCAGCTCTGAAAAGTTGTCCTCAGCGACGCGGTGTTTGCACTCGGGTCTACACCACCACACCCAAAAAGCCAAACTCTGCATTGCGTAAAGTCGCGCGGGTTCGTCTTACTTCTGGCTTTGAAGTGACGGCCTACATTCCGGGCATTGGGCATAACTTGCAAGAGCACTCGGTTGTCATGATTCGGGGTGGTCGGGTCAAAGACCTGCCTGGAGTTCGTTATCACATCATTCGTGGCACCCTGGATACCAGTGGGGTTAAAGACCGTAAGCAGGGTCGCTCCAAGTATGGTGCAAAGCGGCCTAAAGCATAGTCTTCGTTGTTCGGGGCTCTGGTCGTTATTTCGTCATACTACATGTCGTTGGAGCCTGTTGGGGCGCAAGTCTGTCGGTAAGCAGCTAGGTGCTTAGAGATATCGAGCTGCTAGTTTTGCGACTGTTGAGCTTGTTGCTGTTCATGGGCTGATGCTTTGAGTTGATATTTTGCTGTTTTGTTGAGAAACCAAAGGTTCACGTATGTCTCGCCGTACTGTTATTCAAAAACGCCCTGTTCCACCTGATCCTGTCTACAACTCACGCTTGGTGAGTATGATGATCCGACGGATTATGACAAGTGGCAAAAAGTCTCTTGCGTCGCGCATTATCTATGATGCTTTTAAGGTAATTGAGCAAAGAACAGGTTCGGATCCTAACGAGGTTTTTGAACAGGCGGTTAAGAATGCTACGCCTTTGGTTGAGGTTAAAGCTCGCCGGGTTGGTGGTGCGACGTATCAAGTTCCAGTTGAGGTGCGCTCCGATCGCGGGACGGCCCTGGCTCTACGCTGGTTGATTCAGTTTTCGCGTCAGCGGGCTGGTAAGACGATGGCGAGCAAACTGGCAAACGAACTAATGGATGCAGCAAATCAAACAGGCAGTGCTATCCGGAAGCGGGAAGAAACCCATCGGATGGCAGAAGCTAACAAAGCATTTGCTCACTACCGTTACTGATGGATTTGATTGTGGCAGAGCTGATTGTAACTGACATTTCCGGCTGGAAAGGTCAGGCTAATCTAGTTCAAAATTGCTTGCAGTGCCAACAGGGGAGGTCGTGATGTCTCGCACAATACCGCTAGAAAGAGTCCGCAATATGGGTATCGCTGCTCATATTGACGCTGGTAAGACAACGACGACAGAGCGAATTTTATTTTACTCTGGCGTTGTTCATAAAATGGGCGAGGTGCATGAAGGTACGGCGGTGACCGACTGGATGGAGCAAGAACGTGAGCGGGGAATTACGATTACAGCCGCTGCGATCAGTACTTCATGGGTGCGGCGTGATCCGACGGACTTGACGAAGCCCCTGGAAGGTGAGCCAGAGTATCGTATCAACATTATTGATACGCCGGGGCACGTTGATTTCACGATCGAAGTCGAGCGATCAATGCGAGTTTTGGACGGTGTGATCACTGTCCTGTGCTCTGTCGGTGGGGTGCAACCCCAAACCGAGACAGTATGGCGGCAAGCTGATCGCTACCATGTTCCTCGGATTATCTTTGTTAACAAGATGGATCGGACAGGGGCAGACTTTTTCAAGGTCTACAACCAGGTACGCGATCGCTTGAGAACAAACGCAGTCCCGATTCAAATTCCCATTGGTAGTGAAGATCAGTTCACTGGCATTGTTGATTTGGTGCGGATGCGAGCCTATGTCTATTCCAATGACTTGGGCACTGACATTCAAGAAACTGCAATTCCCGACGATATGGCCGAACTGGCCGAAGAATATCGGTTGAAGCTGATCGAATCGGTTGCCGAAACGGATGACGCATTGACAGAGAAATATCTCGAAGGTGAGGAACTGACGGAAGCCGAAGTCAAATCGGCGCTGCGGAAAGGCACGGTAGATGGTTCTATTGTTCCTGTCCTCTGTGGATCTGCCTTTAAAAACAAGGGGGTTCAGCTTCTGTTAGATGCGGTTGTGGATTATCTGCCTGCGCCGACGGAAGTTCCAGCCATTCAAGGGACAGCGCCCAATGGCGAAACTGTTCCTCGTCCGGCCAATGATGACGAACCACTGGCGGCATTGGCATTTAAAGTGATGTCCGATCCCTATGGGCGGCTGACCTTTGTGCGAGTTTACTCCGGGGTGTTGCAAAAGGGGAGTTACGTCCTCAATGCGGCTAAGGGTAAAAAAGAGCGAATCTCGCGTTTGATCGTTTTGAAGGCAGACGATCGCATCGAAGTTGATGAGTTGCGGGCTGGGGATCTGGGCGCAGCCTTAGGGTTGAAGGATACATTTACAGGCGATACACTGTGCGATGAGAGTTCACCTGTTGTCCTCGAATCGTTGTTTGTCCCCGAACCGGTTATCTCCGTTGCCGTTGAGCCAAAAACTAAGCAGGACATGGAAAAGCTTTCGAAGGCTCTGCAAGCCTTGTCGGAAGAAGATCCAACCTTCCGTGTTTCGGTCGATCCAGAGACGAACCAGACCGTGATTTCTGGGATGGGCGAGTTACACCTGGATATTTTGGTAGACCGCATGAAGCGGGAATTTAAGGTAGAAGCCAACGTGGGTGCGCCGCAGGTAGCATACCGGGAAACGGTTCGTAAGCCTGCTCGGGCAGAAGGTAAGTTTGTTCGTCAAAGTGGCGGCAAAGGCCAGTATGGTCATGTTGTGATTGAGTTGCAACCGGGCGAAGCTGGCAGTGGGTTTGAGTTTGTCTCTAAAATTGTTGGTGGAGCGATTCCGAAGGAATACATTGCACCAGCAGAACAAGGGATGCGCGAAGCCTGTGAATCTGGGATCCTCGCTGGTTACCCAGTGATTGACCTCAAGGCAACTCTGGTTGATGGCTCCTTTCATGAGGTAGATTCATCAGAGATGGCTTTCAAAATTGCAGGCTCAATGGCAATTAAGGCAGCAGTTATGAAAGCTTCACCTGTATTGCTAGAGCCGATGATGAAAGTTGAGGTGGAGGTACCTGATGATTTTGTTGGAAATGTCATTGGTGATTTGAACTCGCGTCGAGGACAAATCGAAGGCCAGGACAATACCGCAGGAATCGCTAAGGTGACCGCAAAGGTTCCTTTGGCGAATATGTTTGGATATGCTACAGATATCCGAACAAAAACTCAGGGACGGGGGGTATTCTCAATGGAGTTTAGTGCTTACGATGAGGTCCCCCGGAATGAAGCTGAGACAATCATCGCAAAAAGTAAAGGGAACGCTTAGTCAGGAAAAGGAACACATAATCAATGGCACGTGCAAAGTTTGAACGGAATAAGCCTCACGTTAATATCGGTACGATTGGTCACGTTGACCACGGTAAAACGACCTTGACGGCTGCGATCACCTTGACTCTAGCGGCTTCAGGTGGTGCGATCGCCAAGAAATATGATGAGATCGATGCCGCTCCAGAAGAAAAAGCGCGTGGGATTACCATTAACACGGCGCACGTTGAGTACGAGACCACGGAACGGCACTATGCCCACGTAGACTGTCCAGGACACGCTGACTATGTGAAGAACATGATCACGGGTGCCGCGCAGATGGACGGGGCGATTCTGGTTGTTTCTGCGGCAGATGGCCCCATGCCCCAAACTCGTGAGCACATTTTGTTGGCTCGTCAGGTTGGTGTACCTCGTCTGGTTGTCTTCTTGAACAAGAAAGACATGGTTGACGATGAGGAACTGCTGGAGTTGGTTGAGTTGGAAGTGCGGGAGTTGTTGAGCTCCTACGATTTCCCGGGTGACGATATCCCCATTACCGCAGGCTCGGCGCTGCAAGCCCTGGAAGCAATGACTGCCAACCCCAAAACTCAACGGGGCGAAAACGAATGGGTCGATAAGATCTATGATTTGATGGATTCTGTCGATGCTTACATCGAAACTCCCGAGCGGGAAGTTGACAAGCCCTTCTTGATGGCAGTTGAAGACGTATTCTCGATTACGGGTCGGGGTACGGTTGCAACAGGCCGGATTGAGCGGGGTGTTGTCAAGCTGAACGATAAGGTTGAGCTGGTTGGGATTCGCGATACCCGTGAAACCACCGTCACCGGGATTGAAATGTTCAAGAAGAGCCTGGAAGAAGGGATGGCTGGCGACAACGCTGGTATTCTGCTCCGGGGGATTCAAAAGGCTGACATTGAGCGGGGCATGGTGATTGCTAAGCCTGGTTCAATCACCCCTCACACTAAGTTTGAGTCAGAAGTCTACATTCTGAAGAAAGAAGAAGGTGGCCGTCATACGCCGTTCTTCCCCGGTTACAAGCCTCAGTTCTATGTACGGACAACCGATGTAACTGGTACGATCAGCGACTTCACGACTGATGAAGGTGGCGAGGCTGAAATGGTGATGCCTGGTGACCGGATCAAAATGACCGTTGAACTGATCAACCCGATCGCGATTGAGCAAGGGATGCGCTTTGCAATCCGCGAAGGTGGCCGGACAGTTGGTGCAGGCGTTGTTGCTAAAATCCTGAAATAACTCTAAGCTGTCACGATTGAGCTATCAGTGGCAGAGTTGCTTAGGCGCTTTGCTGCTGATAGCTTATCCATGTCTATCGGCTAGATACGTGGTTTAAGGGTTGTCTGTATCTAAGCCTGAATGAGATTGATTACTGAACCTTGAAAATTTAATTTGGTACGAACTTCATGGCAACAATTCAACAACAAAAGATTCGGATTCGCTTGAAAGCCTTTGATCGTCGCTTGCTGGATACGTCTTGCGAAAAGATCGTTGATACTGCGAATCGCACGAATGCGACGGCGATTGGCCCTATTCCTTTACCAACTAGACGGCGGATTTATTGCGTTCTGCGATCGCCCCACGTTGACAAAGATTCTCGGGAACACTTTGAAACTCGGACTCATCAACGTCTGATTGATATTTACCAGCCTTCTTCTAAGACGATTGATGCGCTGATGAAATTAGACTTACCCGCTGGGGTTGATATCGAAGTGAAGCTGTAGATTGCTTTGCATAAGGCAGCCTGATAACGACTAAAGACAAAATAACGAAGCCAGGATCACAGTTCGGAGTGATCCTGGCTTTTGTTTTAGCTCGTTTATTGAAGTAAAGAACTTCGCTAGCTACTTGAGTCTACGCAGCTTCAACTTATTGCTTAATGTCAACTTATCCAGATTTAGTGAGATTTATCGGAGGACTTCACTGGCAGCGGTGAACCCCTGGCTGGCTAGCGTTTGCGTGAGTTGTTCCGCTTTGGTGCGATCGCTGAAGGCCCCAACTTGCCAAACACTGCGTCCCTGGAATTGGCTAGAAAATGCCGCTGGGAAGAGGGTTTTGATTTGCGCTTTTTGGCTTTCAGTCTGCACTTGCACCACAACGCGATATTTCACAGGGCTGGCAGCGACTCCTGCGTTGGACATACTTGACGTACGGGCCAACGTTCCGCCATTTTGGACGGTGTAAACCTTGGGCATATCCCCGATGTTGCCTACTGGAATTTCGGAACTGGGGACGGGCAACAAAGTGCTGGGAATTGCGGCTTTGGCTGGGGGTTGTGCCGTTGCGAGGGCAGTCGGCTGTGGAAAGGCCAGTTTTTGTGTAATTACAGGTTGCACGACAGGCTGTTGCGCTGGCAGTGGCATTAAGTTGGGTAAGCCTGGGTTGGGATTTTCGGGAGGGGGCACCGGAATTGGGATTGGCGCTGCCTCGCGCTGGCTGGCCTGGAATTGTGGCGTTGGCGATCGCAGCGGTAAAACTGGGCTGGGCACAGGCCGATCTGTGTACGCTTTGGGCGCTGGCTGAATCACCAGTTTTGGTGTGGCTTGTGTCGGGGCGTTGGCGTTGGGAACTGGAAATGAGGCTGCGCTCACATTACTGCCAGATGCGGCACTGCTTGGCGGTGGGGATTGGTTGGCCCGGAGGCGAAGGCTGGGCGATGAGGCAGAATTGGCTTTGGTGCGTGGTGCCGCGATCGCTGGTGGACTAGCGGTGGTACTTGGGGTCTGGGTGTCTCGACGGAGGGCGGGAGCGGAAGACTGGCCGCGTAGCGCACTGGGGATCGGAAAATTAGCCTGGGTAAGGCTGGATTCAGCGATCGTAGGAGTTTCCAGGTTGGCAAGCGGAGGACTTGTTTCAAGCCCAGGCTTGGTATTGTTATTGGCATTGGGAGTGCTCCCCTCCGGCAATTGGAGCGGTGCTGTCACGGGTTCAACTGGCACCACGATCGCCGGGGCTTTCGGGGTTGAA
This sequence comes from uncultured bacterium, assembly GCA_964475335.1. Taxonomy (GTDB): domain Bacteria; phylum Cyanobacteriota; class Cyanobacteriia; order Leptolyngbyales; family Leptolyngbyaceae; genus CAYYWG01. The sequence continues at coordinate 5,659 of CAYYWG010000029.1, read as the reverse complement.
CTGGTGGGAGCGAGTTCTGGCGTGGTCTTCGGAGGGCTGGGCTGCGGTGTCTCTGGGAGTGTTTGGCCAAAGGCGATCGCCGGGGGGGAGGGAGTGGGCGCAACCGTTGCGGGCGGTGACTGGGGGGCCGGAATCTCGATCGCGGCTGTGGTACTACTGCTAGATGGCTGGGTCGCTGGGGGTTTGGTGGTGGCCGCCGATTCTGGAGACTGGGCGGGCGATCGCAATGTAGCCCCAGGTGGCTTGCTGGACTGGGCCGGGGTTGGGGTTGGGGCCGTGGGAGCCGATTCTGGCTGAATCCCCTGGAGAAATGCGGAGGCCGAGTCTGTGAATGGCGTCTCTGCCGCTGGGGCTGTTGGTGCTGGAGCTGTTGGTGCTAGTTTATTCGGGGCGCTCGCCAGAGCGCTTTTCTGCGGCGCTTGGGGTTCCATCCGAGCCTGGGCTGGTGCGGCTGGTGCGTTAGTGGGGGTGGCCGCTGCGGAGGACTTTTCAGGGGCGGCTGGGGTTGGTGGCTCGATGGCTGTTGTTGTTTTCGCCGGGGCTGGCGATCGCTTCGCCTCCGCTGGGGGAGATGCTGTTGCCTCCGGTTGGTCTGCTGCTGCGATCGCCGGGGGCTGCTCTTTCGGAGCCTGAAGCCCAGCGAGGGAGAGACTGGTATCCGCTTTGCCGTTGTTGAGAATTGTGTTTTTCTGTGTCGCTTCACCCAACTCTGGGCGAGCTTGCCCCTTGGCCAACACACCGTACTCTAAGTTGCTTTCGATGGTGTTGCTGTGGATTTTGGGCTGCGCTGTTCCCTGGACGACAATCCCACTCAGGTTTTTGGTCAACCGATTGTTTTGAATTAGGGGGGCAGCAGTGCCGTCTACAACGATCGCCAAGCCCGTTTGTTCAAACACATTGCGATCGATGACAGGCCGCGCGGCCCCGAATATGGCGATCCCGTGCTGTTGATTATTGATAATCAAATTGTTTTGAATTTGGGATTGGCTATTGCCAGTCAGGGCGATCGCGCTCCCATTGCCCGTCAGTGTGGTGTAGCGAATTGTGGGACTGCTCGCCTCAACCTGAATAGCATACCCGTCGGGATTGGGATTGAGAATCGTTAACCCTTCGACGATCGCCTGATTTGCCCCGGCCAAAATCGTGACGTTTTGCGGCGGCAGCGTTGGACTCCTGAAGGCCCCGCCTCCCCGCAGAATAATCGTTTGTCCAAAGGTTTTGGGTTGCCCGGTGATAGTCACATTGGGTTTCAAGGAAATGGGAAACACTTCCCCCGAATCCACGCTGTACAACCCCGGTGCAAGCTGAATCGTTGTATTGGGGCGAGCAATTTCTAACGCATAGGTCAAGGTTTTGAGCGGCGCGTTCACGCTCCCGTTACTGTTGCTATCCATGCCTAGCACTGGGTTCACGTACAGCACTGTTTCTGTAATAGGAGTTGCCGGAGTTTGGGGTAAAGATTGCAGCGGCGGCAATTCCGTGGTTTGGGCGATCGCCTCTCCTAGCTGACTCTGGAGGGTTAGGGTTGCCGCTAAACCCACACTGAGATAGGTCATCGAACGTGGCAACGACCAACAGCGGCCAAGCGGTTGACCCAGTTGCCGCAGCAATTGAAACCGTTGTGCTGAAAAGTGTGTCACCGATAGTCTCCTGGCGCTCAAAAAGGACGGGAAAGCCAATCATCGGACGCGGTTGAAGCTGGTGCTGACCGATGGCAATAAACAGATAGATCTGCGCGATCGCAATAACCCCAACGTTGTACTCGATCCACCGCTATCTGTGACATTTTTTTGGCCTTAAATTTGCTTTTTGGGTTTCCATGCTCTGGGTGCATCTGTCCCGCCGCGATCGCCCCAAGGGTAAAAATCGACAAAAACGGTTCTTACCCAGTTGCTCCGCAGCTCAAAAAGAGCAAATATGACAAAGCAGTGTGAAGAATAACTAATGGGGACTCAACCACAATTTGTGCAACAAGCGATTCGGCGCATTTTGGATGCCAATCTTGATCGGGCGCGGGAGGGATTGCGGGTTGTCGAAGAATGGGGCCGGTTTGGGCTAGACGATGCCGCGATCGCCTCTGAATGCAAAGCCCTCCGCCAAGAACTCGCCCGGTGGCACACCCCAGAGTTACGCCAAGCACGGGATACGTTGAATGACGCAGGCACAACTCTGAGCCATCCTGGTGAAGAACAGCGAACGGGCTTAGAGCAAGTCCTCCAGGCAAACCTATGCCGCGTCCAAGAAGCGTTGCGGGTGCTGGAAGAATATGGCAAGATGCTTGACCCGGCGATGGGCACTGCCTGCAAACAAATGCGCTATCGCGTCTACGTTTTGGAAAGCCAGCTATTACACAATGACCGCCACCAAAAATTACGCCAAGCACGGCTGTATCTGGTTACGTCTCCGACCGAGCATTTGAGTAGTGTGGTAGAAGCGGCGCTGCAAGGTGGGCTGACCCTGGTGCAATATCGCGATAAAGATACTGATGACGGGGTGCGGTTGCGACGGGCGCAGGCGTTGTGTGATCTTTGCCATCGCTATGGGGCATTGTTCCTGGTCAACGATCGCGTCGATTTGGCTTTGGCGGTTGGTGCGGATGGTGTTCACTTGGGTCAACAAGATCTGTCCCTGTCGCTGGCGCGTCAACTATTGGGCAGTCAGCGCATAATCGGGCAATCGACCAAACATCCTGACGAACTTCACCGAGCGATCGCAGAAGGGGCCGACTATATCGGAGTAGGGCCAGTTTATGAAACCCCAACCAAAGCAGGACGGGCCGCCGTTGGCTTGGACTATGTGCGCTATGCTGCTGCCCATGCCACCATTCCCTGGTTCGCGATCGGCGGGATTGACCTGAGCAATGTTCAAGAAGTTTACGCTGCCGGAGCCAAACAAGTTGCCGTCGTCCGGGCGATCGTCAACGCCGATAACCCCACCACCACGACCCAAACCTTCTTGAAATACCTCAGTTGTAGCCAATAATTTTTCACTGGGAAAAGCGTTAACTGCGAATTCGTCTAACTCAATAAATCGCTGGGTTCGCCAGGGAAAAAGTCGGTGTCTAAAATCGCTACAGCATCGTAACTGCACTGTTCGGGAAAGGTTGCGAGGGGGAGGTTCGTTTCGCCCATTGCCAGATCTTTGGCGTTTTCGTATGCCTCTTGAACTGCCTCATCCAGGTAAGGTTGAAGGCTGGGGTTCTCCTACGTTAAGCGCAAGATGTCGCGGCGTTGAATACGGATAGTTGCTAGCCAACTGCGACTGCGGTGTTGGGCTTGATATTCCCACTTTAGGAGATGCCCCAATAACACACCCAGGCAATTTCGCAATTCCTGGCGTTGCTGTTTGCCCAAAGATTCAATTTCCTCAATGAGGTTAAACAGATCAAGCCGCTGCCATTGGCGATCGCGGAGCAAGCGACCTTGTTGCTGCGTCCAGGCATAAAAATCAGTCTCGTAGAGATTCTGAAGCGGCTCAATTCCGTTTGGCGGGGATGAGGGGCTTTCCGGCGTAGGCATAGCTTGACTAAAGAATTGCCTTTTTATTCTATGCACCCCCCTGATTAGCCGCCATAAAAAATCCCCCACCGGCTTGGTAGGGGATTTTTAGTTAAATCGATTTGACTAAAAACTCAGGTTTAGCCAAACTTCGCTGCCGTAGAGGCAATGACGAAGGCTGCGTAAGTGAAGATGAAGCCGACAGTGAAGTGAGCTAAACCAACCAAACGCGCTTGAACGATGGAGAGTGCAACAGGCTTGTCCTTCCAGCGAATCAGGTTTGCCAGAGGAGTGCGCTCGTGCGCCCATACCAAGGTTTCAATCAGCTCTTGCCAGTAACCTCTCCAGGAGATCAGGAACATGAAGCCCAGTGCCCAAACGAAGTGAGCAAACAGGAAGATCCAAGACCAGATAGCGAGGTTGTTCATGCCAAACGGGTTGTAGCCGTTGATTAATGGCCCGGAATAGAGCCAGAGGTAATCACGGAACCAGCCCATGAGGTAGGTAGAGCTTTCGTTGAAGGAGGCTGCATTACCGCCCCACAGTGCCAGGTGCTTCCAGTGCCAGTAGAAGGTGATCCACGCAATGGTGTTGAGCATCCAGAACATGGAGAGGTAGAAGGCATCCCAAGCAGAGATGTCGCAAGTACCACCCCGTCCGGGGCCATCACAAGGGAAGCTGTAGCCGAAGTCTTTTTTATCCGGCATGAGCTTGGAGCCGCGAGCATCCAACGCACCTTTGACCAGAATCAAGGTGGTGACGTGGAGGCCGAGGGCGATCGCGTGGTGAACCAGGAAGTCACCAGGGCCAATGGTCAGGAACAACGAGTTTGCACCGTTGTTGATTGCATCCAACCAGCCCGGCAGCCATACGTTGCCGTAGTTTGGCCAAGCGGTGGTGGCGATACTGTCGGGGTTGGACAACAGCGTATCCATGCCGTACAGCAACTTACCGTGGGAAGCTTGGATGAATTGTGCGAACACAGGCTCAACCAGGATTTGCTTCTCAGGCGTGCCGAAGGCAACAACAACGTCGTTGTGAACATACAAGCCGAGGGTGTGGAAGCCCAGGAACAGAGAGACCCAGCTCAAGTGAGAGATGAGGGCTTCTTTGTGCTCCAGCATCCGGGCAAGGACATTGCCTTTGTTTTGCTCAGGATCGTAGTCACGAACGAGGAAGATTGCGCCGTGGGCAAAAGCACCAACCATCAGGAACCCAGCAATGTACTGGTGATGGGTGTAAAGCGCTGCCTGAGTCGTAAAGTCCTTCGCCATGAAGGCATACGGTGGCAGGGCATACATGTGCTGAGCAACGAGAGAGGTGATTACCCCTAAAGCTGCCAAGTGGATCCCCAACTGGAAGTGCAGCGAGTTGTTGTAGGTCTCATACAAGCCTTGGTGGGGCAAGTTGAATTGACCTTCGCTGGTACCGCCAAACAGCCCTTTCTTGCTGTCGAGCATCTCTTTGATGCTGTGACCAATCCCAAACTGGGTGCGATACATGTGGCCTGCCACGATGAACAGAACCGCGATCGCGAGGTGGTGGTGGGCAATATCCGTCAACCAGAGAGACTCAGTTTGAGGATGGAAGCCACCCAAGAACGTCAGGATTGCTGTCCCAGCCCCTTGAGAAGTCCCAAAGACATGGTTTGCCGTATCAGGGTTCTCAGCGTATACGCCCCAGTTGCCCGTGAAGAAAGGCATCAAGCCAGCGGGGTGGGGAGGGGTGGTCAAGAAGTTATCCCAACCTACGTGCTGCCCACGAGACTCGGGGATCGCAACGTGTACCAGGTGCCCAGTCCAAGCCAAGGAACTGACCCCGAACAGACCAGCCAGGTGGTGGTTCAGCCGAGATTCTGCATTCTTGAACCAGGACAGGGAAGGACGGAACTTGGGTTGCAGGTGCAACCAACCAGCGAACAGAAATACTGCTGACAGAATCAACAAGAAGATTGCGCCGCTGTACAAGTCACCGCTTGTCCGCATCCCCTGGGTGTACCACCAGTGATAAACACCGGAGTAGGAGATATCAACAGGATAGGAAGCGCCTGCTTGCGTAAACGCTTCGACTGCAGGCTTACCGAATTGAGGGTCCCAAATCGCGTGAGCAATGGGACGGACGTTGAGCGGATCTTTGATCCACTGTTCAAAGTTGCCTTGCCA
>CAYYWG010000028.1:0-35054 GCA_964475335.1 uncultured bacterium | reverse complement strand
GCGCATCAAACTCAAGCATCTGTACCCATCAATTAGTCCTTGACAGACCACTAGCTGTTCTTGCTGGAGATCCATGACCCGAATAATGTCTGGAATTTGGACGGCTATGCTAGCCTCTACGTCGTCTGGTTCATCAGGTAATAGCGACAACTGTTCACCAATACGAACCTCTGGAAATAAATGCCAGCGAATTCGGTCGATCTGAGCTAAGGTGAGGGGTTCGCCAAAGACATAGGTACAGATGTTCCATAAACGCTGTTGAAACTCGTAAGCGTCAACTGTTGGAACCATCTCATCCTTACAAATAACCAAGTTGGCGGTAAGATTTTTTCGTAATTCTTCCTGTGAATCAAGCTGCTTTCGAGTGATGTTGGGCAAGACTAGCCCATAGCTATAAGGAAAAAGGAGCTTTCCCTTATAGCCCCCAGCAGCCTCGATCAAAAGCTGATCTTGCTCCAAAACTTTTGTGATTGCAAAGGCATAGTCTTGCGCTTGTTCCAACGGATTTTGAACCACCTTTTCACCGCATTCAGTAATAATGGTGGCGTGCTTAGGATCAAGTGTCCGAATTGTATCAAGCTTCCAATCTTTAACTTCAAGAATAATGATGCCGCGTAATGGGTGAAGCACCACAAAATCAGGGTGCTTACGCTTCCGGCCAATCGGAATGTCATACCAAATTAAATAATCGTCTTCTAGCTTCTCTTCTAATCGTTGAGCCAACCGACGCTCTCCAGAAGTCATTCGCTGTGAGCAATTGCTAAGAGATGGAATGAGGGTAGCCATATTGGTCTTTAAGCAAAGGATTTATTTCAATCTTCTTCATTCCGATCAAAAATCAGTAATGAAAAAAATAAGAGTCTGATTCAATCAGTTACTAACAATAATAGCCGTGCGGTCTGAGGCCAAGTCTGGTCAAGCACCACACAGGACAAGCATTAAATCGAGTCATCTTTCCAATGGCAATGAGGGCAATCCCAATGCACTCGCGGGGGGGCAGTTGGCGCGATCGCGCTTTCACACTCTGGGCACCGCCCCGTGAACAGTGGATGCCAGTCGAGCAAAGCGAACCGCTGGTCAAGCGTCCAACACTGATCCGGAGTCAGAATCAGTTCTCCAGCATAGTAACTGGCTCCATCCGGCTGCCACTCTTCAGCGTCAGCCACCCAGTCTAAACTGATAAATTCTTGCCACCCCGGATGAACCTGATAGTCAAAACAGCGATCGCCGTCCACACCCAAAGGATGTACCGTGCAGGCAAGATGAGGATTGCCAGTGAAGAATTGACAGCGATCGCATTCTGCTAATTTGTGAAACGTCATTTCTTCCGAAAGTCCCACGGCATGACTTTGATCGGATTCGAGCGGTTCCACATTCCTTGGCCCTGGCGCTTGGCGGTTGCCTCTGCCTGGAGCAACTGCTGTTTATTCGCAGGGCAGCCGTTCAAATATTGCCGATATACAGCCGCTTGCCCACTGGCTACCATTTGCAAGTTCACCGATTGACCACCCGTGTAGACCTCGGCGACCGTGCGCCCGTAGCGATCGCGGTCAACGGTACGCAAGGCAATTTCTTGCCCCACAGGTAACAGTTGCTTGAGTTGGCTGGTCGCGTTTGCTCCGTAAGGCTTTTGGGCTAACTCTGGAGCATCCACACAAGCCAGCCGCACGGTGATTGCTTGCCCTTGTTTGTTAGCTCGAAAGGTGTCGCCATCCCCCACACTCACCACTGTGATGGCATTGGTTGCTGGGGCCGGGGCTTGCGGTTGTGTGGGTGTAGTATCCCCGGCACTGCTCCCACCCGACAAACCACTAGACCCGCCGCTGTTATGGCAGTGATACCCACCATTTTTGCGGTCGTTATGACAGCCTGAACTGTTTGTTCGTCCAGGGTGAGTCAATCCAGGGCCAGCCGCTAAAACAAAACCAACCGTAACCATAACTGCGATCGCCAAGGTTTTCATCAGCAATACCTCGAAAGCTTTTTCTAGGGTGCCCAACTATCGCCGAAATCAATGGCTATCCCTACGTATATGCTGGTGAAAAACTATTTTCGTGAGTATGCGGCAATTACGGCAAATCAAATGGGTTCAAAAAGGCTGGGACTGGATTGGAGCTGCTCTGGACAGGGGAGAGCAAGCCTTTAAGGCTAAACGCGCCAAGCAGCTTCTGATCCTTATTGCGATTACAGTAGCGACAGCCATGCTACTGGTCTCTGCCACAATGTTGATCCCAGCAGTCCTGCGGCTAGACCGAGATAAGCAAACCGTTCACAAAACTCCAACCGAAGAGAATAAACGCGAGTATGATGCTTCCCTCGAACACGTCAAAGCCATCATCAGCGGCATTGGTACGCTTGCCACGATCGGTGCTGGTGTTGTCTTATTCTTGAACTTTCGCGTTGCTAACAGAAATGCTGAATTGGCGGAAGATAAACAAGTTACAGAACGGTTCAGCAAAGCCATTGAGCATATCGGTAACACCGAACAAATTCAAGTCCGCTTAGGCGGGATCTATTCGCTCGAACGCATCGCTAAAGATTCACCTGATGACCTATGGACAATCATAGAAGTTTTGAGTGCATTTACCCGAGAAGCGACAAAGACTGACTTGCAGAAAAAAAAGCCTTTATCCTTAGCCGCAGCCGCTTTACTAGAGCAACCTTCCAAAGTTAACGAATATCTTATTCTGCCAACTGATATTCAAGCTGCATTTACAGTCATTAATCAGATATATCCAAACCGAACTACTGAACACCAAATCGACTTGGCAAGAATTGATTTGAGTCGAGCCGACCTCAGCGGTGCCAACCTCAGCCGTGCTGACCTCAGCGGTGCCAAACTCAGCGGTGCTGACCTCAGCGGTACCAAACTCAGCAGGAGCATCTTACTCACAACAGATCTTCGTAGCGCCAGAAACCTGGAAGAATCACAACTTGATCAGGCGTACCTCTGTAATGTGGGACTGCCAGCCGAACTCACAGGGATTGACAAAAATCGAGACTGCGACAAAATTCCTGAGCTGCTGGTTAAGCGTTATCGCATGAGCTTAGACAATGCTAAACAGACAGTTGCTAAAGCTAAACAAAAGCAATGGAATTAAAAAATTCCCCGTCACTACGAACAAAAGTTTTGAATCGGTATTGTTTATCAATCACAGTTTAACCGTAAAACTAGCTGAAACCCTTATTCTTACGTTGCCTAATTGCTGCACCCGCAATAGATCAAGAATCTGATAAACCCTACAAATCAAGGATTACAGTTAGACTAAAAAGAAATTGGACTACTAATGGACTAGGCCAACCTTTTAAGGTAAGTTTTCGGGGGCGACTTGAAGGGTGGGGATTCATCAGTTATCCCGATTAATCGCTGCGCCCAAACTCGAACTGGTCAACACTCGCATTCTACCCGAATGGCGATCTCCCTCGACTTGGCTTGATGGGGTGATTGAAGCGAGGCTGTCACCAGGGGCAATTAGGATCAGTCTGAAGCCTGAAACAGCGTAAATTGGTTGATTGATAGAGGCAAATCTGAGGAATACCGAAATTTAATAGTACAAAGTGGCTACCTCAAATCGCTTACCCTGTAAGGGTTTCAGCCTAATTGCCCCTTATAGCAGCTTCGCTTCAATTACCCCTCTTTGATGATTGGCTGCGCGACCCGCTGCTGCCTCAAGATGCCCGTGACCTGCTGGACTTGCTCGACCTGCGGTATCGCAAAGCATCGTCTCTATTTACGACTCAAATCCCGGTCAATCAGTGGCATCAGCAGATTGCTGACCCAACTTTGGCGGATGCGATTCTCGACCGCATTGTCCATGACTCTCTCCGACTGGGACTCAAGGGCGAATCGATGCGAAAACTCACCAGCAAAGTTACGCCTCAACTCGAGAGTGCTTGAGGCAATCTCACACCCAACTCTCATTTCGATTTGTGTCATTGATGGTTACTTGAATGCGATCTCACTCACGATTAAATTGATGAATTCACACCTGCCGAAGTTGATGCAATTACCCCGCCGAAGTTGAATGAAAATCAGGTGCCGAAGTTAGTAGAAATTGGATGCCGAACTTGTGGAAATACAGCAGTTAGATAATTCCGGTTTAAGGTGTGTCTTAATGTCATTTAATCCTGGTTCAAAATCCCTCTGTTTGCAGGTTGAGGCATTCTTGTTTACAGGCTCTTACAAGTAGGTACAGTCATAATGATCTTCACTATTTGTCTAACCGTACCAAACTGTAAAGGCACGATTGCCCAAACCACTTTTACATAGCCAGGTTGCGACTGCGATATTAAAGCTTGATTTGAAACCGATTTGTATGGGGTAAATGGTAGCATAACCCAAAGCACTCCCAGCAAAGCCACTTTGCTGGGACTAGATTGAAAAATTATTGCAAGGCTTAACTTAACAGCCTTTACGAAGGTATATCCCATCTTGCATGGGACTAAGTAAAGATTCTCCGGAGATGAAATACTTTTTGTGGACGTTTTAGTTCAAGGGAACTATACTTATGAATAATTTTATGGTCATCATAGATAGACTTAAGATTTAAGTCGTTATATACTCCATGAACTATCTAGAATTCTTTAAGCAAGTAACAGAATTTTTACCCTATCCGTGGCAAGAATGGTTTGCTTGTTGGGATGGTTCGGCAGTAGCAGTAGTTGCTGCTCCAACCGGAGCAGGTAAAGAATTTGGTACGATCATTCCTTGGCTCTATTCCCACAAACTTGGTAAGCCAGCAACCACTCGCCTAGCGTATGCGTTACCGACTCGCTCGTTAGTTGATCAGGTTTATACCAATACTTGTCGAGTCGTTGAGGCATCTGAACTACCAAAAATAAAGGTTTATTGCCTCAAGGGTGGGCAGTTGGAGCATGGGTTTGAGCAGGATCTAACTCAGCCTGCGATACTAATCGGGACTCAAGACCAGCTATTGTCCCGTGCATTGAACCGAGGGTTTGGGGTTTCGTGGGGGCAAAGACCCTTGCATTGCGCGGCTCTGACAAACGATTGCCGCTGGATTCTAGACGAAATTCAGTTGACGGGTGTGGGTTACACCACTTTAGTTCAGATTTACCAGCATTGGCGACAATTCGGCACATATGGAGAGATGCAACTGTGCCTGATGTCAGCCACGTTTGATGATAGCCCTCTGCAAAAGTTGGAAGTTGAACGCTTTGAATTGAGTCAGGCGGATTTAGATCATCCGTTTTTAGGCGCAAAGGTCACTCGATCTAAGCCTGTGCATAGAGCATTAGTTAGTGGAACTGAGGATGTCGCGGCGTTGGTCAAGGCGAGGCATGTTCCAGGCGGTCTATCGCTGGTGGTTTTGAATACGGTAGGTCGGGCGAGGGAGGTTGGAAAACTACTCTCTGAACTGGAGCCGTTGGTCATTCACAGTCGCTTTTTGGGGATTGACCGTGAGGAGTTGCAGAAAAAAATCAAGGACTACAAGGGAATTATTGTTGCCACTCAAGTTGTGGAAGCTGGGGTTGATCTGGATGCTGACTTACTGATTACGGAGCTTTGCCCGTGGTCATCGTTTGTGCAGCGATGTGGGCGATGTGGACGAACACGCACTGAGAATACGGTAGAAATTCACTGGCTGGATTATCAGCAAGGGTGGGAATCACGTCCTTACTCTGATGCGGAGTGTCAGGAAACCCGCGATCGCTTACTCACCCTTTCCGATGCTAGCCTCCACACGCTGACCCAAATTCCACTCCCGAAGCTGGATATCCAAGAGCCTCGATTGCTAAAACGAGATATAGAGGCTTTTTTCAGAACACACTACACCAATCGAACGGCGGCATCTCACTACGTCCGCGACACACACAATTTCACAACCTCCGTTGTCTGGTCTGTCACCCCCCCTAAAAGGCTACCGCTGCAAAAGAGCCTATGCCCTGTTCCAACAGAACAACTAAAGTCTTTTTGTCAGGCAAACCAAATCACTCCGCTAGTTTGGGGTGAAGATGGTTGGGAACAAAACTCCCCTACCAGTGGAGATGTTGCTTGGTTACCTCTAGATGAAGACAGTTTTTGCAGGGGCTATTCTCAAGATTTGGGCTGGACAGGAAATTATGAAGATAAACGTGCAGCCTATCTTGTGGAGTTACAACCCAAATATGAGGATAAGCGATTTCCTCACGTCGTACCTCTAGGCACTCATCTCAAAGATACTCAGGCAGCACTAGAGAAATTTACGCCTCACCTTCAAGAAAAATTGGGAATCTCCCCAGATCTAATTGAAGAACTGTGTCGCTGCGCCCGTTGGCACGATTGGGGCAAAGCCCACGAAATCTGGCAGCATTATGCCAAAGCTGAAAGAACACTACTCGCCAAATCTAGAGACTACGGTCATTGGACAGAACTAAACGGCTATCGCCACGAACTCGCCAGTGCCTTCGCCGCAGCCAGGCAGGGCGCTCCCTTCCTGTCCCAGTATTTGATCGCAGCCCACCACGGTAAAGTCCGAGATAGCCTACTCCCTCCTCATCCCCAAGCAGACCACAATCCGCCGCGACGAATTCTCAGAGGAGTTGAGTCAGGCACCCAACTGCCCAGTTTCGACATTGAAGAGATAGAAACCCTACCTGCTGTCAAATTGATCTTCTCAGAAACCGCTGAGTGGGACTGGTTTATGCAACTCGAAGACCTACTGGAAGAGTATGGTCCCTTCAAGCTCATTTACCTCGAAGCTATCATCCGCAACGCCGATGTCCAAGCATCTAAACGTGAAGAACAGGAGATCCAAAATGCAAGCAATCGCAACGGCTAGTGCAGTTGCATTCCCTCACCTACTACCTACAACTGCAATCGGCTGGCTCAAAGCCATTGGTCTGTTGCGATTGTCAGCAGCCAAAGGATATTGGAGAAACGACTGTTTTTACCTAGAAATTGAGTCAGTAGAAGCATTGGTTGAAGACATTTTAACCAACTATCAACCCAAACCATTTGCCAGTCCCTGGAATGGTTCTAGCATTTTCGATGACAAACATCAGGCCAAGAAGCTAGAGCCTGTTCTAAAGTCTCAGAGTCAACGTTATGCAGCAATGCGAACAGGTTATCGGCAAATCAATGCTGCCCTTCAGAACGTAGATAAATCAGGATCATCAGCAGATAAGAAGAAAAAGATGATTCCGCAACTACAACAAGTGGATAATGAGTATTTTCAAGAGTGGCTAAGATCTGTTGGACTGCTGAATAGCAAAGACGAATTTAAATCCAACGAACTTTTAGGCGCTGGTGGGATCATCGGGAACAAAGATTTCTGTACTGACTACCTTAAAGTCTGTACTGACTTGTGGGATTTGGAGACGGGCGCACCATCAGCGAACACAGCAGCATATATTCGAGCTTCGGTAGTAGGAGAAGCTATAAATAGCACACTAGTTGAAGCAGCACTACTAGGGCATACTCACCCTGCTGCTGACTATTTTGGGGACTTAGCACCTTCTGATAAGGCGGAAGATTATTTAGGCAATCGTACATCATCTCAATGGGCCAATCCAATTGATCTGGTTTTCTATCTGGAAGGAACTGCAACCTTAACTGGTAAGGCGCTATCTCTAAATGAGATTGAACATGAAGCAGATCAAGAACATACGATAGTAGCCTATCCACTGCTACTAGAAGTCAATTCCGGTAGTGCCGATACCAGCGATCGCACTGGACGAAAGAATGAGGTATGGCTACCGCTTTGGGATAAACCATTAGGCTCAAACCGTTTTCAAAAATTAGTCGATAGTTACCTCTCTTTTCGTATCAAGAATCAAATCATTGACACCCTAGATTTGCTCAATGAGATGGGCAAAGTGAGTTCATCTCTTGGCATTAAACGATTTTCCCGCTTTGGCCTCTGGACTCGCAAAGGTACAAAGAGCGACTATTTGGTTCATATTGGCATTGCGACTCCGGGAGGGGCTGATATTGGAGCAGAGTTGAGGTTGTGGCGGCTACGGGCAAAACCGGAAAACCTTCGTTCAGAATATCGGGCACAGTACAACCTCTTAACCGCGATCCAGAAGTCGCTGTATCGGTTGCAGCAGGGAAATGCGGAAGCAATCCAAGCCATTCGACTGCTGGGTCAACTTGAACAGTTACACAGTCGGATTCAGCCTAGCATTCCACCCGTTTCACAGTTAACAAAAGAGTGGATTGAGGCAGTTTACAAAGAACTACCTATTTTTGAAGTGGAACTCGCAGCCGCCCTAGTCAGTGCAGTCCCGAAACACTTTAAAACCGGCTACTCCTGTGTGTATTCATTTCGACAACTACTCTCATCAGCACAGAAAACTAAGGACAAAGATACGTACTTCTGGTCTAAGAATTACACGCATCAGCTAAAAACAGTATCCCTCGAAGCATTTTGCTTATCCCTACTGAAACTCTGGAACCTAATCTGGGAGCAGGGCATTAAAGGAAAAGACCAGCGCAAATATCACCCGTCTTTTGGTCGGCATCGAGCCAGTCCAGATGCGATCGCCGCTTTCATTGCCGGACGAACGGATGACCAACTGATTTTAGAGTTAACGCTGGGGTTTGCTCTCTGTGATTTGCCCCAAAAGCTTGCGCCCTATTCCAATCGGTCGCCATTGCCAGAGCCTTACAAATATGCCGCTGCCATCCAATGGAATCGCGACACGATGCTAACAGCGCAAACGATTAATGGACTGATCGCTGGCTCGACCGTGCCACTTCAGCGGCAGTTGGCTGCATTGCCAAGACCTATATTGCCGACAGACATAGCCCCCGGATTGGCCGAAGAACAGCGCAATCAATTCGCCACCTTGCGTAAGCAAGTAGTATTGCCCGACTCCATCGCGATCGGTAAGCGCTGCGCTCTTGCTCTGGTGTTCCCTTGCAAACCGTTCTATACCTTCGGAGAAACCCATGCTCAACGTGATCACAGTTGAATTTGAATCCGCCTTGCCAACTGTAAAGCCACCAACTTTCTTGGATGTGGGTGTGTCTCAAGCCTATTTACCGTGGGAACAACGCTTAGACGTTCTCTTGCATACACCCCAAGCAACCGCCAACTTAATTGAGGAGAGCGTTTGGGATGCGGTGAATCACTCATTTATCCCTGAACTCGAAGGATTGCCCTTTGTGGATATCTACACGAAGTCGGGGCAATATGTTGCCAGCACGCTGGATCTGCCGCATCGCTTAGGAACGGGTTACTTACTAAAGAATAAACATGCTGAACTGGATGGACAACGATTTCGGGAAGGCTTACGGCAGCGAATTCGCGATCGCGGCATTTATCAGGCTGTCTTTGCACTGTGTCCCATGAGCATTGTCCTAGGCAGTTTCTACACCCACATTGCCGGAGTTTACCGCATTCCGCGCGTTCTATCCGGTGAATTTGTGGCGGAGAATGCGGTTGCCATGCCCACAGGTGGAGCGGTTCATGATCCCGTCTCGGCGCGGGGTCGCGGTGTGAATCGCCAGCACATATTCGCCATTAAACGGGATAAGAAAAGTGGGAAAGAGAAGGATGAAGCAATTGGCAAACCAAGTGAAGCAGGTTTAGGCAACATCGTTTATGTACGGGAAAGCTTCAAAGCTCAGCGCTATATCGGGCGGTTTGTGATTGATACGCGGCTGGTTGATAAGTCTGATCTCGATCCAAAAGCCAAGCATTTGATTCAGGTGTTGAGTGAGTACCTGGTTGCTCGTCTTTTATCAGAGACCGTTACCCTACGCACAGAATGCTATTTAACACCTGGTAAGCCAACCTCTCTGCATCCTATGACAGCAATAGTGGAGTTGGAGCAGCAGGTGAAGCAAGGGATTCAAGCCTGTGCTGGTCTGTTTGAGAAGGTGCGGGTAGTAGTGCCGGACGACCAGGTACAGTTTGCAGAAGAGGATGACACTGCCGAAGCCAGCGATTGATGTCTATTACTGAATCTTTGAGTCAACGAATACTGCCATGATTCATATCAAAGTTGAATTTCACACCAATCAATACCAAGCCTGTGCCTGGGGCAACCATCACTCGGAAGGGGTAATTGACTGGCCGCCTGCTCCTTGGCGAATTTTGCGATCGCTCGTTGCGGGTAGCTATAACGTTAGACTGCCGGAAAAACATCTGCCCACGCTGAAAGGGCTGTTGCATAAACTAGCTTCAGTCTTACCCAGTTTCACGCTGCCACCGACCACATATATTCAGCACCGTAGCCCTCGCCCCCAGGTAAATCTAAAAACTGCAAAGATTGGCCCTGGAAAAACGTTGTATGCAGCCGGACTGTTGATGTCTAGTCCCAGTTCTTCAAACGATGCCCGTAACACACCCAAACCGCCTCCTGCGTTATTTATTCATTGGCCCGTGTCGCTATCAGAAGCAGAAGAACTGGTGCTGACGCTGTGTTTATCAGGGCTAACTTATCTAGGTCGTAAGGAATCCGTTGCCGCTTTTTCCCTCGTTGAAAAAGCGCCGGAGCCGAACTCGGAGGCAGATGCACAAGGCAGTCGCCTGGTTGCGATCGCAGATTCTGAGTTGGATATAGAAGAACTTTGGCAAGTTTTGAATCTATCAGCCCATGAGAACTATGGCGTGAATCGATCAGCGGTCTTTCCTGGCATCCGCCAAGCCACCTATCGAATTGATCCTTCCAAACCACGAACACAACCGCATGACTGGTCTAAACAAAAACTGGTGACACTGGCAGTATCAGCCTCGCCACGGGTGCCCATGACACTTGCACTCAAGCTCACAAACCGATTGCATCAGCTGCTTGTAGCGCGCTGTCCTTCCCCTGTGTTTACTGGACAAGAGCTAGGAGAACCGAGCCATAACCACGACCACACGATTTTTCAGTGCATTCCAGACCGAACCGAACGCTATATTGAGCAAGTTCAGCTCTACAGTGAGATGGGCTATAGCACTGAGGCGCTGGCTGCGATCGCTACCTGTTCCAGCCTTCCCGGCATTGCGCGTGGCTATGAGGTGTTTTTATCCTTAGCCGATCTTGGACAACAAGACAAAAAAGTGGATTGCTGGGAATCTTCCACGCCATTTTTTCTATCTCGGTTTCCGGCTGTTCGGCGAGGCAAACCCCGGATGTTGACAGAATCCTATCAAAAGGATGGCCCCGAACATCAGGCATTACAGTATCTGCAATATCTCCCCTGGCTTCATTTAACCGGACAGCCCTCCTATCATGAGGATTCAGAGGGGTTAGCGCTTGATTTGGGTGGTCAAAAGGCAGTGGTAGCAGCCTGCGAACCATTTCATAACTTTTGGGAATGGGAAGCAGAATGTCGGCAAGGAAAGAAGATTGGGCGAGTTGGGTATTGGGTCAAACTGAAGTTTACGACTCCGGTGGCTGGCCCCATTGTACTGGGCTATGCGGCTCACTACGGGTTGGGAGCGATGCGCGAGAGGGGAGGTGTTAAACGAGGAAATCGCCGGAATCAGCCCAGACTGGCAGTTATCGCGAATTAGAACCAAATCAATTCGCGCAACCGCTGGAATCCTGATGAACAAATGGGTTGAGGCAGTATTGTCATGGATGAAACTGACAAAGTTGTTCGGTTAAAGGATTGTTCTTCAGGGTTCCGCGCAACTGCACCTGGAAAACTAAATAGAGTAAGGCACCCAGAAAGCTGCCGTCGAAATCCCTCCAACACGAGGGACTAAATTGAAACGCCAGTGTATCTCACCTCAAGATTGAGGATGCTAGGTCGAAATCCCTCCAACACGAGGGACTAAATTGAAACCTAAATGGTGAGGACGTAGCACCAGATTCTCTGGGAAGTCGAAATCCCTCCAACACGAGGGACTAAATTGAAACTAGGGTGATCTCAATGCTGTACTCGGAACCACCAAGTCGAAATCCCTCCAACACGAGGGACTAAATTGAAACTTCATAGAGGCCGACGTGATCGAACTTCTCTGAAGGGTCGAAATCCCTCCAACACGAGGGACTAAATTGAAACATTTAATCACCCCACTTGCTTCCGGGGGCTAGGGGGTCGAAATCCCTCCAACACGAGGGACTAAATTGAAACCGGCGAAAAACTCCATCATCGGCTCCGTGAGATCGGTCGAAATCCCTCCAACACGAGGGACTAAATTGAAACTCGATGACACTGCCGCAAACGGCAATTACCAACTTGGTCGAAATCCCTCCAACACGAGGGACTAAATTGAAACTGGGCACGGGACAGTACGCAAAGGCGAATGGCTGGATGTCGAAATCCCTCCAACACGAGGGACTAAATTGAAACGCTTTCAAGCCATGAGATAGCCTGCGCGAAGGAGGGTCGAAATCCCTCCAACACGAGGGACTAAATTGAAACAGGTTTCCGCCAAGCTACAGGGAACGCTTATAAGGTCGAAATCCCTCCAACACGAGGGACTAAATTGAAACGATAAACCTTGCCAGCGCAACCGCAGGATTTTGGAAGTCGAAATCCCTCCAACACGAGGGACTAAATTGAAACAATGCTGGATGCCCCGGCGGAACCGACCGCAGAGGTCGAAATCCCTCCAACACGAGGGACTAAATTGAAACCCCAGTCCCAACCCCAATCCGGCTCCTACGCCCAAGTCGAAATCCCTCCAACACGAGGGACTAAATTGAAACGATGTTCAGTGCGGGAATTATTAAGGCCGTGTTCAGTCGAAATCCCTCCAACACGAGGGACTAAATTGAAACAAGAAGGCAGAGCGCAAGCCTGTCGATCTTACTCCGTCGAAATCCCTCCAACACGAGGGACTAAATTGAAACTTCAGCAAAGTGTGCTTAGAATCTGCCCTCAGATGTCGAAATCCCTCCAACACGAGGGACTAAATTGAAACGTTCAATGAGGATTAACAAACTGGGGTCAGCAAGTCGAAATCCCTCCAACACGAGGGACTAAATTGAAACATCAGCAAAGCCAAGATTGATAGCTTCCCGCAGGATTATTGTCGAAATCCCTCCAACACGAGGGACTAAATTGAAACCAAGCCGGAGGCGTTCCTCTTGGAGTATCAACGCGTCGAAATCCCTCCAACACGAGGGACTAAATTGAAACGTAAAGGTCGCTGAACAGTGGCGGGGCATAATAAGAGTCGAAATCCCTCCAACACGAGGGACTAAATTGAAACATTGGGATAAAGCCCAAGCGATCGCCCTCGACTGGGTCGAAATCCCTCCAACACGAGGGACTAAATTGAAACAATACCTCTAGCATTTCGGTCGTCCCGTGAAAAATAAGGTCGAAATCCCTCCAACACGAGGGACTAAATTGAAACAGGGTTGCTACTCCAGCTTGAGCCGCTGCCAGATCATCAGGTCGAAATCCCTCCAACACGAGGGACTAAATTGAAACCTAAGAATACTTGAGGAAGTCTAACCATTTCAGGTCGAAATCCCTCCAACACGAGGGACTAAATTGAAACTAATAGGAGTTAATTAGAAATGGGTACATATAGAGGTCGAAATCCCTCCAACACGAGGGACTAAATTGAAACAACAGACCACTCAACACCCACCCCTTTCAACCCGATTCAGTCGAAATCCCTCCAACACGAGGGACTAAATTGAAACGTATTTGGCCGCTAGCCATGCTGAAATCTTTAGCCGTCGAAATCCCTCCAACACGAGGGACTAAATTGAAACTGATAGCATCATTTTCACTGCTGTTGATGGCCAAGGCGTGGTCGAAATCCCTCCAACACGAGGGACTAAATTGAAACGCGAGAGATCAACCCTATGAGATCTTGGAGATTTTGTCGAAATCCCTCCAACACGAGGGACTAAATTGAAACCTGGATCTGGGGGTGGGTGGATGCCCTCCCAGAGGTCGAAATCCCTCCAACACGAGGGACTAAATTGAAACATATCCTGTCTCCAAAAAGATATAGCACCGACATTGTCGAAATCCCTCCAACACGAGGGACTAAATTGAAACGCATCGACAACGGGGAGCCGAACCCGCATAATGCCGTGATGTCGAAATCCCTCCAACACGAGGGACTAAATTGAAACACGTCGCGCCCATCCGCCGCAAAAACACGGTGATCGGCGGGTCGAAATCCCTCCAACACGAGGGACTAAATTGAAACCAGCTTAATCAGCCACCAAAGAATCTGGAAGCTTGTCGAAATCCCTCCAACACGAGGGACTAAATTGAAACGAGAGTGGGCCGACCTCACTCGGAAGTTTTGGCAGCAAGTGGGGTCGAAATCCCTCCAACACGAGGGACTAAATTGAAACAGGATTTTTGAAGATTTGGAGCCCGTACTCAGAGAGTCGAAATCCCTCCAACACGAGGGACTAAATTGAAACCGAGCAGGAGCGTCAGATTGTCCAGCAATTGCTGAGTCGAAATCCCTCCAACACGAGGGACTAAATTGAAACGTCATTCCGCCCATCAACCCCTACGCTTATACGTTGTCGAAATCCCTCCAACACGAGGGACTAAATTGAAACAAACAGTTACAGGTGGTGGAGAAACAGTCCCAGGCGTCGAAATCCCTCCAACACGAGGGACTAAATTGAAACAGGGTGATTTCAATGGCTTGCCCTGCGATCGCTGGTCGAAATCCCTCCAACACGAGGGACTAAATTGAAACAATGCCTACCGACAGTTCTTTAATGCGGCCATCGCGTCGAAATCCCTCCAACACGAGGGACTAAATTGAAACAATGCGGCCACAATAGCAAGGTGTTGGTACTAGCGTCGAAATCCCTCCAACACGAGGGACTAAATTGAAACGATTGTATAAGTTCGGTAAAGTTTTACACAGCCACGTCGAAATCCCTCCAACACGAGGGACTAAATTGAAACAGCTCATCCCACACAACCTGATCGTAATAATCTTGGTCGAAATCCCTCCAACACGAGGGACTAAATTGAAACGAGCTTACTGATGTTGCCGCCACTAACCAGCTTGGGTGGAGTCGAAATCCCTCCAACACGAGGGACTAAATTGAAACGTGAGGGAATACCGGGACGTAGACGCGGTGGAGGCACACGAGTCGAAATCCCTCCAACACGAGGGACTAAATTGAAACTTACAAAAATATTTCTGTTCTGTTGATTCCCAATTGTCGAAATCCCTCCAACACGAGGGACTAAATTGAAACCACCGAGGACAAGCCCATCAAGCGGGAGTATCTGCGTCGAAATCCCTCCAACACGAGGGACTAAATTGAAACGGATCTGGGCGTGTATTCGTCGTCCGCAATAGGCGTCGAAATCCCTCCAACACGAGGGACTAAATTGAAACGGGGCTGCCTGGGTGGATTCAGAGCGCCGACGAAGTCGAAATCCCTCCAACACGAGGGACTAAATTGAAACATAGAAAAAGTCTGTACTCTTTTCGTAGTTAAGGGTTGTCGAAATCCCTCCAACACGAGGGACTAAATTGAAACATTGTTAGCAGGTGATATAGGACTCAATGTGTGGGGTCGAAATCCCTCCAACACGAGGGACTAAATTGAAACCGAAGTGAATTTAATATTGAACCATTGCGCAAGATGTCGAAATCCCTCCAACACGAGGGACTAAATTGAAACGGGCAATCTCAGCGTTTTTAATCGCTGCATCCTCAGGTCGAAATCCCTCCAACACGAGGGACTAAATTGAAACAAGATAGCCCAGTACGATAGTCTTTTAGCTTTATTAGGTCGAAATCCCTCCAACACGAGGGACTAAATTGAAACAGAACTTCGCGATTAATCGCATCCCAAAGCTGAAAGTCGAAATCCCTCCAACACGAGGGACTAAATTGAAACGGCCGGGAACCGGGGAGTCGGGCTTTACCCCCGGCCGTCGAAATCCCTCCAACACGAGGGACTAAATTGAAACTTTTTGTTTTGGGCGGTGGCGATCGCCCGCCTTGAATCGACGTCGAAATCCCTCCAACACGAGGGACTAAATTGAAACGCATTGACGCTGACGCGATCGCCGCGATCGGGGTGTCGAAATCCCTCCAACACGAGGGACTAAATTGAAACACGAGGATCGAGCGGTTATCCAGGGCTTCTAGTTGGTCGAAATCCCTCCAACACGAGGGACTAAATTGAAACATTGACAAGCAATCCCAGGTTGCTATCACCCAGAAGTCGAAATCCCTCCAACACGAGGGACTAAATTGAAACGGTGAACTTTACAGTGTCGTCGCCCCAGGTAACGGAAGGTCGAAATCCCTCCAACACGAGGGACTAAATTGAAACTCGTCGGGCACATCGTCCGGCACATCGCCAGGGCGCTCGTCGAAATCCCTCCAACACGAGGGACTAAATTGAAACTTTACATTTTTGGTGCAACACTCTCAATCGGTACGTCGAAATCCCTCCAACACGAGGGACTAAATTGAAACGCATCAAACCCCATCAGCCACTTGTGAATGGTGGGTCGAAATCCCTCCAACACGAGGGACTAAATTGAAACGGGTTTAGTTTGGCTTCGGCCCGCAGTGCGCTAGCGACCGGGGTCGAAATCCCTCCAACACGAGGGACTAAATTGAAACCTGCCATTAAAGCTATCCACAGCCCCACCACCGCCGTCGAAATCCCTCCAACACGAGGGACTAAATTGAAACATCCTTATCTTAGCCCTAGGGTGAAAAGTGGTTTCGTCGAAATCCCTCCAACACGAGGGACTAAATTGAAACCAACCCAAGTCAAGCCTACTGTATTGTGGCTGGCAGTCGAAATCCCTCCAACACGAGGGACTAAATTGAAACACGCAAGCTGTACAAGCTAATGCAAGCTGATGGCTGTCGAAATCCCTCCAACACGAGGGACTAAATTGAAACCGAACAACAGGAACTACGGGCGCAAATCGCCTTGGATGTCGAAATCCCTCCAACACGAGGGACTAAATTGAAACAGGGCACCCGCGATCGCCGCACTGGTTGCCGCCAAGTCGAAATCCCTCCAACACGAGGGACTAAATTGAAACCAACCTTGTTAATCCGAAACTACGACAAAACCAAAGTCGAAATCCCTCCAACACGAGGGACTAAATTGAAACCCGCTCCATTCCAGTAGTGGAAGAAACCATTTTCACTCGTGGTCGAAATCCCTCCAACACGAGGGACTAAATTGAAACGAATCGGGTTGATGACTAGGGGTATCGGAGAGTTTGTCGAAATCCCTCCAACACGAGGGACTAAATTGAAACACCACAGCCGCTAATATCGACGGGGGTTTTCTGTGTCGAAATCCCTCCAACACGAGGGACTAAATTGAAACATGGCCTCAGTTTTGCGATCGCGTTTCAGTTTGACGTCGAAATCCCTCCAACACGAGGGACTAAATTGAAACGAATAGGCATTTTGGCAGGAATATTTGACATTTGGTCGAAATCCCTCCAACACGAGGGACTAAATTGAAACATTGCAGCAGGTGATGGAAATTTAGAAAAGACAAGGACAACAAGTTGCTAAAAGGGCTGCGTACAGGAGAACAGAATCATATTGCTGTACTCTTTTTGAGTTCAGCGATCGCAGTTTTGACATTCTTCAGAAAACCAGGCATCGCTTTAGTTAAAGCTTTCTCTCCCCGTGCAGGTTGCGCTGACTCTGGCAACTGAGCCAATTCCTCCAGAGCAGACTCAACTTTTTTCAGCAGTTTCAGCTTCTCCTGAAAAATAGGAACTGAGTTCCTATTTTTTCCATCGGGTTCCTGTTTCTGGGCGCTGAGAACTTTCCGAACATACCGAGTTGAAACCCCGATCGCCACCGCCAACGCAGGCCCCAACGCCTTTTCACCCTCCTTGGGACGACCTTTAGTTTCACGATAATTCAAAGTCCGCAGGCGATCGGCAAGGCGCTCAATTTGGTCACGGGTGTAGTTTACCCGCTTTTCATTTTCGGCTAGCTCTACTTGCAGTGCTCGTTCTGGATCTTGCTCGGCATCAAAAGACAACCGATGCACCTGAATTAAATCATCCGGAAACTGTTGGTTGTAAATGTCGGGATTGGTTTCTTTAAGCGCCTGAATTGCGGCTAACCGATGTCCACCCGCGAGCAAGACTCCTTTAGCATCTACAACCAACGGTTCAATTAAACCCAGCGCGGCAATGGACTCAGCTAAGTCCGCCACATGTTGTGCGTGGAGTGGTCGGGTATCGGCTTCCCTGGGATGAATGTGAGCCAGGGGCATTTTAGCTTTCTGCACCCGCTCCTGTTCCACGCGGGTCGCGACGGCTTGATCCTGTTCATGAATTGCGTCAGCCGTTGCTGTTGCTTCTGCAAATACAGCAGCACTGTTGGTTCGTTTTCTAGCCATTTAATACCCAATCCGCGATCGCTTGTAAATCTTTTGCCCCTTTGCAAGACGCATCATACTGCATTACAGGAATTCGCTCGGCTCCAGCCCAAGCCAGCGCAGAATCTTGATGCACCATCAGTCGTTGAATCGCAGGGTAAGCTGTCGCGAGCTGCTTATCCAATGCTTGATCCATCGATCGCCGCAAATCAATCCGGCTCAGTGCCAAGGCCCACCGGCTTGCGCCTCTGCGACCTTTTTGCTGCCTCAACTTCAGTTCATTCAACACACGCCCTGCGCCCATTACGGCTAGAGGATGGGCATCAGTACACACCAAAACCACATTAGCTGCGACCAAGCCCAGACGTTCTAAATACTCCACGCCGGGAGGACAATCAAAAATGAATGCGTCATAGGACATGGATGCTACGATGTCGGCCAAATCCTCCGGGTCGAGGGATTGAATCGCGTGCCCAGCCAAGTCTGGCCCCCCCGGCAACACATAAAGTCCTGGAGCTGCTTCTAAGGGTTCCGGTGAACCTCCTGCTAACAGGTCGGCAGTCCCTGGTGCTGTGGGATCGGCACCTAACACATAAGCGGCATTCGATTGGGGGTCAAGGTCAATGACCAAAACCCGTTTTCCTTGATTCGCCAACACAGAAGCAAGGCCACAGGCGATCGTGGTCTTACCCACGCCACCTTTTCGAGCTGCCACTGCAATGCGTACGTTCGTCATGCCACACAACTGTCCTACGCTCTCATTATGCTGAATTGAGCAGCTTTTAGAGCAGAAGTTTCATCTGAATTTACCCATCATCATCTAGCCCCTCATCAGCGCCTTCTGCCGTGAGTCGGGCCTGAGCGTGGTGGCGAACGTGTAAAACGTAGACCGTCCCTTTTTGAACAGTGAAAAGAATCCGGTAAGCATTCCGCCGCTTGCCGTACAACAGTTGGCGCACCTCATCCTCAAACTCGTCATTCTCTGGAGCTAATGGGCAACGATTGGGGAATTGTTTGAGGGTATCTAACGTTGCCAACAGGCCAGTCAACCAGGAATCCGCTAAGGCGGGAAATTCTTGCTTGTATTGGATATAAGTCTGCCGAATTTGGTCTTGTGCTGTCTCAGTAACTTCAACCCGAAATTTCATAGGTCGATCGCAGCTCCTGGGCAAAATCATCAAGCGATTGAGTTCGCCCAGCTTGAACATCAGCAAGTCCCTGCTGAATCCCGGCGATCGCTTCTAACCGATCTAATCGCTCCAGCAGTTTCTGATAGGACTCCGCATCTTGCACAATCAACTCAGCCTTGCCATTCACCGTCAACACAACTGGGTTCCCAGTTTCTTTCATCTGAAGAATAAACCGGGATGTGTCGCGTTTGAAGTTAGAGAGGGAGTTGATATCCCGTGTAAGATTCAGCATGGCAAAAGCTACACTAAATTTGCATTAAATTTAATGTTAGCTCAAAATTAGGGAATACTAAAGGGGTCTTCTGCCCAGAATGCCTATGTCTTCGTTGTTACCCTTTCTGATTCACAGCAATCATTGCGGCAGGGTCTGGGTACCTGATTAACCGCTATCCCCGATTGGCCTTGCTCGCATCAACTCTTCACGGGGTGGTGTCCAGAGTGTGAAAGCGAGATCGCGCCAACTGACCCTCCACAAGTCCATTGGGATTGTCCTCACTGCCACTGGAAAGATGATTCGGTTTGAAGCCACACAATAAAAACCTCTAGTCGTTTGACTAGAGGCACAAGCGTTTAAGTCGTAAGCGGGGGACAGGTTAGGAGCGTCGATTGCTTCGGGCTTAACGGCTGTAGTGAATGCCGCGATAAGTCAAAGTTTGGTTAGAGCGGGGTGCGGCCTGGGTGCGAGCGAAAGTCATCGGCGTGCCCCGATACATCCCGGAGACTTCAGAGCGGATAGCAGCAACTTCAGATTGATTGGCTTCGTAAGCTTGACCGAGGAATGTGAGGGTCATGGGGCTAGCTCCTTGGGGCGTGTGGTTTTCTTCGATGTACCTATACTCCCAGGATTACCCGGTCTGAGTGGTGACGTGTGACTAGGGGCAAGCGTGACAATTCCAAGGCAAAAAGGTGAGTATCATCCACGCAATGACACTCACCAGATCAATAGCCCCATAGGATTTCGATCACAAACTCGGTTGAGCCACTTGTGTCTCTGCCCTGGTTGTCTTTCATTGTGGGACTTTGCGTATCGTTACTTCTTCGTCTAACTAGAGCACCCCACTTCATCCCACTGGATCGCCTTTGTATAGCAGGCGATTTTGTAGGTAATCCAAGCGTCATTTTCGGGCAAGTTGGTATTTTTCAAGTTTTTTGCTGGGTTCTTTACTCACCAAGCGTTCCAGCCATCGCGTGGCATTTTGTTGCAGCTACGCTACCTTTCCCCAAGTTGGCGCAATCGCTGCGCCAGGGATGTTTGCCTGTCAGCGTGATGGAGATCGCCGCTTTGCAAATTGGGGTGACGATGCCCTGCGCGATCGCTTGGGTTTTGAGGCTGGAAATCGCCGCTGATTTCCAGCCTCGATAATTTTCTGGCAGGTACGCCCGACCGCTGCGAGTCAGCCGGGGCATCGCTTTCGGGATGATTTTGCCTTCGAGACAGAAGTTGTAGGAACTGGTCATGATGCAATCGCCTCCAACCATCTCGCAGGTAGAAACGACAGCCAGCTTTCAAGCAGTAAGTTACGAGCCGAATCACTCAATTTCTCAAGCGCGATCGCCCATTCGGCAGGAGACAACCAGGCAATGACCTCATCCAAATCGATTGGCTCATTGGTTTGGGCAATTTCTTCCACGACTGGAATAAGCTCGCTCACTTTTTCCAAGTCTGGCGGCGAATGGCTACAACTTTTCTTGTAGGGATCTACTAAGAAAAGTTGTAGGCAGTGCAGCACCCGCCCCCAAATCTTGGAAAGTGCTTGCTGGGTATAGCCAGTCCCGTTTTTCAAGCCCAGTGCAACCGTCATTCTGGCCACCGCCGACTGAGTGAGCGTTTTGCCTTCTTGCACCAGTTGAGCCGCGATCGCGGCAATTTGCCGCACTGACTTTTCACCTTTGCGGGCCGCATCAGGGGTAATGTCAGCGGCCTGGATGACGCGATCGCCCGCGATCGGTAAATCCTCGTCACCCATCACGTAGCAGGTTAATTTTTCGCCTGGTCGCAATTGTTCTCGCAGCCGCCCCCGCCATTGCTTCAAGGCTTCGGCGATCGCCCGCTTGTAGTAGAGCTGAAAGCCTTCATCCTCAATATCGACAATCGTTCGTTGCTCAACGCAGTATCGGGCTAGAAGCCCATTAATGCTGGGGCGCGGGATAGTAGTACTGATGCTCTGGCAATGTTTATAAGCATTGCTGCCAACGGTATCCCGGAATAATACTCCGTCTGCCTTAAAACTTTTCCAGTCGAACGTCGCGTGAGTGGGGTCAAGTTCTTTCAGTTTGGCCACCAAAGCTCGACGGCATTGTTCTAAGCCTGCGCCTCGGTTTTTCCCCAATTTCCCTAACCCTTGAACCTGAACCATTTCAACGGTGCCGCTTGGGGGTTGTTTCACTTGAAAGATAAAAATCTCCGCTGCGGGGATGCCGTATTTTTGAGAGAGGGCTTCCTTGGTACGCAGTTCTGAAGCGTCGGAGAGAATCACCCGTTGAGCCTTTTGGATCGCGGCTAAGTGCTGTTGATGCGGCAGCGTGAGCGTGATTCCAGTGCTACCCCAATGGATATGGCCATTGCTGCCGGTGAGTACCAGCAAGAAATCCCGTAACCACCGTTTTGGTAAAAAGGCCGCTTTCGTCCGTAGCTCTGAAGCCGAAAGATACTGCCGTTTATTGGCAGCATGGCGCGATCGCAGGGTATCCCGTTCTTGCTCCAGTTGCGGCGTGAGCGCATGTTGGCGATAAATGCGGAGCCGCTGCCGTTGGTCTTTGGACGGTTTTTCGATGGCTGCTAACGCTTGGAACTCCCGGTATTGCTCTAGAGGTAAGGTTTGCAAGCCTTCCAGTTTTCTGAGTCGCCGCAGTTCTTTGTCCGATAGCGGTTCACCCTCTGGCTTGAAGCCAAAGGCTTTTAACTCCTCCTGGTCATCCTCTAATCGGTTGAGGGCATCCCAATCGATCGCGACTGGTAGCATTGCCTGCAAGCTGGCTGCGAGTTGGGCTTGGTTAGTGCCATGTTTGCGATCGCCCATCTGCCAGCCGTCGCCTAACAAGTAGTCGATTAAGGCTTTCAAAGGTTTCAGGGTTGGCTCGTTGGAGCAATCGATCTGCACGTATTTATCTTTCAAGTCTTGATGGCTAACGGCGATCGTGGCAGTGGTGACGACGCTGCTGCTGGACTCATCTAGAATCAGCATTGATTTGGCGAGTAAGCCCGCTTCCTCACCATGCCCGTGCAAGCGCCCGTAATTGAGCCGAATGCGCGGTTGTTTGAGAGCCAGACTCGCTTGATACCGTGCCCCGTAGCCGTCCCCGGCCTCTTTGCCACAACGCCAGTTATGTTGGCAATTCAAACACGCGAGCTGATAGGCCGGGTTGTAGGTGTTGCGATCGCGCATCAAACTGATGGCGAAGGCTTTATCGCAGTTGCTTGGGCTGGCCTTGTCGTAGTCAGGTGTTTCTGGTGTGGCCCGCCGCAATTTGCCGTCTTGATCCAAGACGTTACCTAAGTGCCTCCCTTCTAATAGTGGCCATTCCCGGAAGCCTGCTACAGAGGGATTTAAAGCATCTGGCAGCACAGCCAGGAGGCGATCGCTTCCTACCGCTTCAGGCGTGAGACTGGCCAGACAGGTTGATTTGCGAGCACCTGTGCCGGACACGTTGACAATCAGCCGCGCCCCCAACTGCATCGCCCGTTGAATACCCTCCTCGTGGCTCCTGACTTCCAGCACTTCGGAATCGTCTACTGTGGGCAACGGCTTGAACCCGTAACTGCGTGGTTTGCGCCGTAGCAGCCGAGCGACGTTGTTGAGGGCCAGCGGCAACCGTTGACTTTGCTTTGGTTGTGGTTCTGGTTGGCACTGATGGGCGATCGCGGCAAATTGCGACCAATCAAGCAATTCCGCTGTGGCCAGTTGCGCTGGTGTAACTTCGTCAATATCAGCGCCCTTGTCGAATTGCTGCCACCAAAGCACTTGCAGCCCTGGCACCAATCCGGCCAACTTCCGGTATTGGCTGTAGACATTGGCGTTCTGTACCGCACCAGCATCCGCTAACAACACCAGTTTGGCTGGACGCATCTGGGCGATCGCGGCCTGAATTTGGGCACTAGCCCCGCCAAAGTTCCCACCACTGGCACCGATGACTGGGTATCCGAGGCGATCCGCTGCCAACTGAGGCTTCAGAATGCCCTCTGAAAAACCAAGCCACCCGGCCCGGTCTGGGCTGGGATTGACGGGATAGGCAACTGTGATTGGCAGTTCGCCGTCGGCCAAATTCACGGGGTTGTTGGTGCTGGACAGCCAGCGATACCGCCCCGCTTCCGCATCCCGTAGACGGATTTGGAACCCTGCGATCTTGCCCTCAACAGTGAGAGCCGGAATCAGGTAGCCAGCGCCGGAAGCCGTCACGCGCCCATCAGTCACCCCTGGCAGGTTGGCAGGATAATGCCCGGTCAATCGTTGCCCTGGCTCAATAGAGCGATAGCCACGGGCTTCAATCAGTTCGTCGGATAGCCCCCGCCGTCGCAAGTCAGCCCGATCGCACTCGTTCAGGGTCAGTTCTTGCAGCAGGAACCGATACCAATGGTCGCGCTCAGAAATTGGCATTGCCGCAGCCCAGCGACGGGCTGCGGCCTGGTGCCGTTGCCGTTCTCGCTGCTGTTGGCGATCGCGCCATTCCCGCCGCTCGGCTTCGGTGTAGGTGCGATCTCGCTCCGGGACAAACTTACCCCAAGTCCCGTCCTTGGACGCTCCCAGGAAATGCCAGCCGTTAACGGCCCCACCGTCGGGCAAGCTCATACACAAGATTAAGTCGTCTTGCTGGCGACACCGTCCATCATTCGATTCGCAGACTGGACAGGGCTTGTCTTTTTTCAGGGGCTGAAACTTGCTCATGCCCGCCCCCCTTTGCTTGCGGCAAGGATTAGGGCGCGATCAACCAAGCAAAAACTCCAGCGACTGTACAGTGGTAGCGTCAACAGTTCAAGCCAACGCGGAGTAGTCTTGTTTTGGGACTTGCGAGTTGTGTAACGAGAATAGAAAAATTTTTGACCGACTCGATCTGATTGCTCTAAAGTATTGGTAGACATAGCCTGTCCCGCTACTGGGGCGGGTTTGATCCACAAGTCTTTGGAGCTGGTTAATCTCGCGGACTTGTAGGTTTAGTAGGTTACGCAGAAGCTCGGAACGATTGCAGTCGTTCCGAGCTTCGCTGTTTTATAAATTCCTTAAAATGATTTCGCCAATATAGGTTGTTGGTCTAATATTCGTCGCGATTGCTAGTGGCCGAATTTCTTTGATTGTGGTGGATGGAATTTGCACATTCAGTTGATCCATTAATTCAGTTTCTTGATTACTCACTGTACAAGTTGTCCCCGATTTGCTGTATGACATCTTACGTGATCTTTCACGGTTTGCAATCAACAATTTGAACTTTTTTCAAAATAGTACATCTACTACAAACTACATATAGTCTGGCTTCAAGGTATATATTGATATTTTTATCTAGCTTTCTTTGGGGCTTTTATGGATTAGCAAAACTGGTGCTGATAGAGGTTTTGGGTAATAAATACACATCAAATTTTAGAGGATAAATCGTGGCACAAATCATCTGTAAAAGCAAACTAATGTGTAAAGTTATTTATCTGTTGCCTCGAACAATTGAGCCGCTGCGATGGGTAACGCTCCCAGTTCTGGAGAGTGAATTAGGGTGTCACCTTGAAACACGCCATGCTCGACGTATTGGCCAGCCTCAAGCGTTAGCACCGTGAGCGACTGCGCGATCGGCTCAATCAGCCAATATTCCGGGATGCCCCGTGCCTGATACTGCGATCGCTTGGCGGTGTAATCCCGTTGGGTGTTTGCGTCCCCAGGGCTGACCACTTCGACCACTAACCGAGGGGGTGGCATTTCCCAGCGAATGAGTAATCGGCTTTTGGTTTGCTCCAAATGCTCATCGCGCAAGATGACTAGATCCGGAAACCGGGTTTTTGGCTTGCCTGCAACCTCAAGCTCGCAGGTATGAATCGCAATCAATCTGGGCGAGACGATCCGGCTATTCGCCAACAGTAGAAACAGATAACGAGCGACCCAATCATTTAGCTCAGACTCAGACGGCAATTCAATCAAGCTTCCCTCAGTTCCGTTGACAAACTCAAACCGCCCTTCAGGGAGGCCAAGTTGCCCC
This sequence comes from uncultured bacterium, assembly GCA_964475335.1. Lineage (GTDB taxonomy): Bacteria > Cyanobacteriota > Cyanobacteriia > Leptolyngbyales > Leptolyngbyaceae > CAYYWG01. Next base: position 9,471 of record CAYYWG010000028.1, on the reverse strand, counting down.
CAGGTTGCAGCGTCCAGGTTGGCATACTCTTCAAACGTTAGCGTGGTGTGCGTCTCTGTCATCGCGATCGCTCCTATCCTTCCTCTCCGTGCCCATTGGAACAATGCGCCTCCAGTCGCTCTAAGATGCGGCGGTTCTCAGTTTGCAAGCCCCGCACCTCCGACTGCATTTCTTGAATGAGGGCGAACTGGCGATCGCTGGTCTGAGCCAGGATCTGAATCGCTTGCATAGTGTTCTCGACATGTGCCCGAAACTCAGCCCGGTCAACGTTTTGAGCCTCTTGCATGGCGGCGTTGGTTTCACTCTGCCGTTGCAGTGCGAGCAAAATGGTCTCAGCCATTGCTTCTAGTCGGTCTAGTCGCTCAGACATCGCGATCGCTCCCTACTTGCCTTTGCTTGCAGAATCAGAAATTTTGCCTTGCTCCTTAGCGGCCTTAATTGCCTCCTCAATTAACAACACAACTTGTGCAGACATCGAGCGTCGTTCCACCTTGCACAACGCCTCAAATTCCTGCTTTAGCTCTGATGGAATCAGAACCGATAGCCGCTCATTGTCTGCCATTTCTTGCAGTTCCATTGGGTCATGACACATTTTTACACCTCATTCATGATGTTGATCCTGATCCCAACTGAGAAATTTATAACACCTTTTACGCAATAGATATTATTTTCTGTGCTATCGTCTGTTCATGCAATGAAATTCATAGGGCATCACAAACAATCACGGAATGCCACGAAAGCCATTGCAGTGCTACGAATTCCCGCTATTTCCAACGACGTGCAATGAACTCGATTGAAATCAGCCAGGGATACAGCTTTGAGGAATTACAAGCCGAACTTTCCAGGGTGAGAGCAGGGGGAATGCCCCGCACTACTCTTTACAACTGGATTCGCAGACTCAAGCTAGTGCCCAACCTTGACGGGGAATACACCCAGGACGATTTGGAAACTTTAAAGGCTCTCAATCGCTTTCTGAAGAAATGCCCCTCGATCGCCAAATTCGAGAAAGTCTATTTCTCTTAAGACCTTGTAATCCAGTCACCATAAGGATTTTGAACTATGCCACGAATGAATGACCCCCAACTGCCCAACCTGAACCGCCCTCACCCACCGGGCGATCGCCACACGCAGGCGAACAACACCGCCCAGCAATCCACCGTGCAGGACAAAGCCGTCCTGGCTAACCGCACCCGTGAACAACTGGGCACCCTCAACCGCAGTCTGCAAAAGATTGAAACTGACCGTAACAACGCCGTTGAGCAGGTGTCCGATACGTTGGCCTACCTGTACTCGCCCCAAACCTTCCAGGCCGATGTGATGCGGCGCACCTCTGAAAAGTTGGGTTTAGGCCAGAGCAGTGAGCCAGAACCCCTGACCCTGGATAGCTTGGCCGATTGCTTTGCCAGTTTTGCCAACACCGTCGAGTATCCCGCGATCGCGCCCCACACCGTCGCTGGCTGTTTACCCATGTAAAGGCAAGCGATCGCCGTCCCGTCACAGATTGCGATCGCCCCCTTAGTTCACCAATCACAAGGATTGATAGCTATGAGCATAACCCGCTGGGCCAAACGCAACCCCATCGAATCCACTGGCATCGGCTTCACCCTGGTCTGCCTCGCCTGCTCCATCCCCGGCATGGTGCAACAGTTCCAGGAGATGGGTACCGTCTCCCGCACCATCCAACGCAGTGCCATCGACCAACAACGCTTGGAAGCCCAACAAGCAGCCCTGGCGGAACGAGCCAAAATCGCCGACGACCGTTACCGCGACGGCTGCTTGCTGATTCAAAAGCAAGGCCAAAACACCCTCATCGCTATTAGCCAGGGGATGCCCGTCGTCGATAGCCAGACCGGGCAACCCCTCCCCCCCAACACCGTCATCTGCGATTTCACCGGCAACACCGCCGTCATGGCCTGGAACGGCACCGCCGTTGTCACCACCGATGTCGCGTTTACTGGCAACCGGGAACTGATCAACCAAGCGATCGCCCGGTCTGGCATCCAACTGCAACCCGGCGATCGCGCCTATGGCACCGCCACCCGCACCAATCAGCAATAGGAAGCACTGTCCATGATGGAATATTACGACGAATCCCAAGTTGAACCGCACGGCCAAACGGCCACCGCGCAACCACCCCCAGCCCAAGAGCGCAAACCGAAAGACCGCCGCTACTTCAAAGTCAAAGGCCGGGGCCAAGCCAAAGGCCATGCCTCCCAACCCGCCCCCGAATCCATTGCGGGCAAACCCTGGCAACAGTCCCTGCGCCCGTGGGTGAACCTGCTCTCCCTGCTCCTGTTCGCCGCCGTCGTCATCGTCTGCCTGTGGAACATCGCCCCCTATGAAGTCGCCGTCCGCGCCATCGCCAGTCGGTTTGAGGGCACCGCCCTGCTCGATTTCCTGCTCTGGCTCCCCGTGATTGGTGCCATCCTGGGGGCCATTGGCGGCTTTATGTTTTGGGTCATTGGGGCCGTGGTCTGGGCCTGCATCCAGGTGATCGAACTGATGCCAATGTTCATGACCAACCACCCCGGCTATGTGCGCTCTGTGCTCAATGCCCAGGCCGCTACGCCTAAGTTCCGCGTCCAGCCGGATGACGATGGCCTGACCCGACACCTGAAAAAATTTTATAACCGCTTGCCCTTGCGGTTTCTCCTCCTGGCCCGCCGCCTCCGGGGCGTGGTCTATGTGATCGACCTGGTGATTGTGATGGCGGTCTATCCCCCCTGCGAGGGTGGCCTGGGGCGGTTCTTCTTCCTCCTCGGCACCGGGCAATGGGGCAAGCTCGACTGGACAAATATCTTCCTGATGTTTGTCACCTTGTTTGCGGTGGAGGCCATTGTCAAAGTCGTGCTAGTGGTCAACCACTTCCGTCGCTATCTCAAAGCCTCGCAAGCCCAAGCCGCAACGGCCTAAAGGGTCGCGACCGTTTTGCAGTGGGGCAGTCTGCCCCTTTTTTTATCCCGCTATTTGGAACTAGAACCATGCCCAAACCCAAGCCGCAAGACCACGCGCAAGACCACTCTGAAGCCTATCTCGACTACCTCGGTGAAGCTTTTTGCACCGAAGCCCAGAAAGAAAACGATAAACTCTCCGTCCTCGCCCTCGCCGCTGGGGCCGCCGTGTGGGGACTATCCGGTAACGCGATCGCCGGGTGTGCCCTCGGTGGGGTGATTCTGCTCTACTCCGACAAATCCATTCGCCACAGCAACCGCGCCCTGGAACTGATGCACCAGACCCACATTGCCGCCCCCTTTCTGAAGGGCGATCGCTTCCAGGATTTCCGCCGCGAGTTTGGCGATGAGCTGGCCTTGGCGCAACTGCAACAAGCCCATGAGTATGGCGTGCCGATTCAACCTCAAGCTGAGGACTACTTGTTTGAGCAATACCCTGCCCTCGCAGGCCGTCCCCCCAAGGAGGACGAAGCCGGGACACCAGCGTTGACCGCAACCACGGGCGATCGCCAACCCCTCAGCAACTTCTATCCCCAGTTCCGCTTCCGGCCTACCCTCATTTGGGGTGGCCAGGGCAGTGGCAAAACCACATTAGCCAAGGCGATCGCGGCGGATAAGGTGGCCAATGGGCAGCAAGTCGTCGTCGTGAACCCGCATGGTGCCCCCGCTGCCTGGGATGGCCTGCCAGTGGTGGGCTGTGGCCGGGACTATGATGCGGTGAACAGCTTCATGCGTCACTACATCGACCAGATCACCGCTCGGTACCAACAGTTTGCTGAGATGGGCCTGAGCGAAGATGACTACTTGCAACATGTCATCGACAGTGGGATGACAGCTACGGTCATTTGTGAGGAAATGAGTGGGTGGCACAATCAACTGGATGCTGACTTGCTCCACGAATTCAGCCAAACCTGTCTGACCGAATCCCGGAAAGTGGGTCTGCCACCGTTATTCGTCAGCCACGATCCTTCCCTCAGTTTTCTGGGCCTGAAGAAAGGCGCGCGCTTGCGGGATGCCGGGATGGTGATTGTGGAGTTAGAGCCGGGGGTGCCTGATGCCCAAGGTAAGCTCAAAGGTACGGGCAAAGGCACGTTGCAACTGCCGCAGCAAAAGCCCATCCCGTTTCGCTTTGCACCAGTCGGGGCAACTGCTACGAACCAACCGGAAGCGGTGCAACCGGCCGCGATCGCTGACCAGCAACCTATGACTCCACCCACTGCTCACCAGGCACCGCCAGCAGCGCCGTCCCCACCACCGCGATCGCCCGTGGAGCAACTGGAAAATGCCTACAAACTGAACGCCCCCGATGAGTTCCCAGCAGTCCCACCAACGCCCCCCACTGAAACCGAAACCCCAAACAATCCCACTGCTGATTTATTGCGTTACCTCACCGACAAAGGGGGAGCATTGCCCGTTGCCGCCCTGAAAAATTGGGGCAGAAATCGCCGTAAGGGTAGCCTGGATAGTGACGCGATCGATGCAATTCTAATCGAGTTAATCAACCGTCAAGTAATAGCAGAATTCAGCCCCCCAGCGACCAAAGCGGCCTGGGTGCGGTTGGTTGCTACTCAGTAGCAGGCTGAGAAAAAAGCGCCATTTTTACCCCGTAGCACCCTGCTACGGGGTTGCTACTCAGTAGCGCTACTCACTCGCTACCGACTTTGCTACTCACTTGCTATGGCCCTGCTACGGGGTGGCTAGCTGCTTAAAAATGACACAAGCCCTGGCGATAAACCCAGGGCTTTTCTATTAGGAAATCTGGGGATAAGTGAGGGCGATCGCGCAGGCTGTGTCCCGGGTCATGGCACCGAGTGGGACAAGGGCGACCAACTGGACTCCGACCCCGCGATCGCTCCCCGCCAACCGACTTGCGGTAACTGCTCGACCCAGCAGTGATCGAGGAGAACAGTGCTGGGTCGAGCAGTTACCGTGAGCGGCGCAGGCTGTATTTTTGACGTTAAACCTCAATTTTCCTCAGAAATAGTCGGGCTGGCCGCACCTCGCTTGTGACCCAGCCTGCCCAGTTGGCCATAGCGTTGGCGAGCCTCAGGGCGGCTCGATGCAGCAATCCCGTGCTCCGCGTCGCGCGGCCCCGGCAACTGCTAAATTTTGCCGTTCAGCTACCGCTGGCCGCAGAAATTCTAGACGCTCCTGTTCTGAGGAAAATTGAGGTTTAACGTCAAAAATGTCGCACTTGATCGCGACTCTCCAGCTTCAATCAATAAATTCCTGAGCCAGGAGCCAATCTCTCAATCACAATTGAATTATTGACAACCATGAGGTTTTAGTATTAGCGTAAAGCTAACAACTGGCATCACTTAGCAGCAGTCACCCCTGTTCTGTCCAGAACAGTCTAGATCGACTCCGCGAGTTTTAGCTAGGACTAAATAAACTTGGATCAAGCCCCGAAAGGACGGTCACGCAGTAAGCAGTGACCGTCCTTTCGGCATTTAAGGCACAGGAGGAAACTAATGAAAAAGTCAACCAAAGTTAAACAAGGCCGCCAGCGCGAACCGTTTCAAATTAAACCAGTCCAACCGGGCGTGCAATCAAAACGCGGCCAGCCCGAACTCTATGACGAACTCAAACAACCCTGCTCCGTCGCCCTAACCGCCACAGGTCTGGCTGGACTCGATGCCATCAGCCGTGAACTCAAAATATCGCGCAGTCAACTGGTCGAAAAAATTGGCCGGGGTGAGATCAAAATCGTGCTCCTGGAAGCATCAGCTTGTCCCTAAGAGCTCAGGCACAAAACCTAGTTCAAAGCAGCGCTTATCGGTGAATTTGAACTAGGTCAATAAACCCAATCGCATCTTGCTTTGGGATTTATTGCAAAGCCACTTTTTATGATTTGACTGATAGTTATTTATTGCCAATATGGAGCCAAAAATGAGGTTAAGCCTTGCAATATCGCCAGTTAGCTATTCCATAACACCTCAACTTTCAGTGAAATGGTGAAGAGACTATCCCTATAACGAAGCACTATTTGCAATAAAAAGTCGTCATTTAGCAAATTGTTTGTTGTCTAACTACAGTCCGATTTTTACCTTTAATCAAGACCTACTCAATAGTGTCATTTACTGTTTACTTCAGGAGTCTTTTTATGATGGTCAGACAGAGCCAAAGGTCGGAAGCCCTCCAAACTTGTTTCGAGGTGATCAAATTGTATGAGGCCCATGTGCTCCCTGGCTTAGGCTTTGAGCGCGTCGATTCCCATCGGAAAATGACCCAGGCCGAGCGGCAACAAGCGGAAGCTTTTCTGCGGGGTCGCGCGCGCCAATCGTTGTTGAAGTTTATCAGTGTGATGCGGCAAACCTTTGCCACGGGGCAGATTCCCCAAAGCAGTTAGCAGGTGTGTGGCCCCCGCTTTCAGCAGTTCATTGATGGCCGAAAGGTAGCGTAGCTGCAACGAAGTGCCACGCGATCGCTAGAACCATTGAGGAATAAGGATGTTTGCTATCGACCTCAGCGCCGGGATCTCAGGCTTTCGACCCCAGGCTCAAGCCTGGAATCAGCAATTGTAAGCGACATCCAGAATGAGTTCTTGTCCAATTTTTGTGCAAACGCGACTCAAGTTGCCTCTGCACAAAAACAGGGGGTTGTACATCTGAACCCTACCAACTCGGCATCAATTTTATTTGAAACAGGAGTTAAACATGGAAAAAATTGACCTATTTGACGTGGCTTATGCACGAGTATCAGGTCAGGAACAGGCTAATGATACGAATGCTCTTACCCAGCAAAAATATCGCTTAGAGCAAGCTGGAGCCACACGCATCTTTACCGATATTGAACAAGGCAAGAAAGATGACCGACGCGCTTTACAACAGTTGTTACAACACGTTGAAGCCGGTCATGTCCGTCGAATATATATTACTCGCCTGGATCGGATGACACGCTCACTAGTCAACCTCCATAAGCTAGTAAAACTGTTTCAGGAATATGGGGTAACTTTAATTGTCCTGGATCAAAATATAGATCTTGGCACGGCGCAAGGGCGGCTCCTGCTGAACATTTTAGGCACCTTGGCCGAATGGGAAGTGGATCTGATGTCAGAGCGAATCAAGCGGGGGAAAGAGTATGGTCGCCAACAACGCTGGGCCAGTGGTTCCTGCCCCTTTGGTTATACTGTCGTCGAGCACCAGTATCAACTCGATCACACTCCTTATTTGTGTCTATTGAGCGATCGCCCTACAAACTTGGCGCTGGGGGATGAACCGATCCAAGGTCGGACGATTGCCATGATTGCGAGAGACTGTATCGACCTCTATTTTCAACACTGGTCACTCCCTCGGACCATCCAAGCGATCCATACGAAATACGGTGTGGGTAAAACACGGGCCCGGTGCAATGGGACTGACTGCGTTCTCCATTGGACAAAACGCGGATTAGCAGTCTGGCTACGAAATCCCGTACTGGAAGGTCATACAACTTACAACAAATCAAGGTACAACGCTGCGGGCAAACGGGTTATGAAACCCCGTGAGGAATGGGACTTTGTCTATGATACGCACCCCGATCAAATTCTCCTCTCAGTTACAGAAGCCGCTGAAATCGAACGGATGTTTGAGGCTAACAGTCACTCAGGCTATGGCACGTTTGGCGCTGAACCCGTGCAAATTTATGGCCCGAAGCCACCGGAAGCAGGGCATTTACCCTATGCCTACCAAGTGGGACTCGTCTATTGTACGGAGTGTCACTCGCGGTGTACGAAAAAAACGGTGCATCGCCCGGAGCGAGACTATGGTTACTATGGCTGCCGCCATGCAGGGCATGGCTGTTCAAACCACAAAAATGTCAAGCGATCGGAGATTGACATCGCTGTCATTGCTGCCATTTTGGCCCGCGCAACTGAATTCACAGAGGGGATGCCAGCGTGTTCTTTTCAAGCTTATCGCACTGAACGCTTACGGGAACTGGAAACCCAGTTAGCCCATGTCAAAACGTTTCCAGGTTTCAATCCTGCCACTGTGCAGTTTCAAGCAACCTTAGAAGCCCAAATTCAGGAAGAACGGGCTTTTCTTTACTCCCAACGGATGGACGATCGTACGGTGTCGGAGATCATCCTCGCGGGGACTAGCATGGGCGTTTGGCAAACGTTGTCAGGCACGGATAAATCACGAATTTATCGCCGACTGATTGAGCGCATTTTTATTCGCGATGGGCAGGTTGTATCGGTGCTCTTTCGTGATCAAGTCTCTGGTTCAAATCAGGCGGAGGTGCTACCAGGATGTTAGACCCATTGGCGCTCATGCAACGAAAGCAACTTCAGTTTTCAGTGGCTGTCTTGCAGGTCTTGCAGGCTCAGCCAGCAGCGATCGCTGCCTTACCCATCGGAGCCGATTGCGATTGTGCTATTCCCGCCCAACAACCAGTTTGTCTTGGCTGTGTGCGGGCAGCGGCTTTTATGCTTCTGGTACAGGCACAGTTAACTGTTTTAGAACCGTTATCGGAGGCGGAACTTCGACACTTATTTGATGTGCTGCAAACAAAGCAAGATTAAGTGCTGCCATGAATCTGCACCATCATGATGCAACCAAGTCAGGCAATCGAAGCGGTGTAATTCAGTTGGTTGACTTGGTTCAAGCTCATCCTTCCCGTTCAGGATAGACTGAAGTCAAGATTAGTTTAATCCTGAGATTCTTTGCATAATCCCTCGAAACGGAGACGTTGTGGCGGTTGTTGTCGCAGGAGTTGTGGGCTGAGTTTCAAGAAGCTTAAAGACCGGCGTAACCCTGAGGTGATAGGGGCAACCTCCCGATCTACCCTACTTTCTCTGTTTAGATCCAGTTGGAACGTACACGCCATTCCTCCTCGGATGGGTTCTAGCTGATGAGGAACTTTGGGGGAGTTTGGGAACACTAGCTAGTGTAGAGAGTAATTTCCAATGGTGTTTTCACCTGTGATCTCCCTGGCTCAAGCAACAGCTGCTTGTTGGAAATTCAAAACCACGAAATCAAATTCTCCTAAAGTAAAAATGCTAAATAGCGATCTAAAAAGTAGAGCTTTAAGTACGCTCAAAAGTGCAGTGCAAGCGTATGAACGTATTTTTGCGCGGGTGACCGCGAAGTCAGAGACGCTGTACAAGCAACAGTGCAAGACCGCAAATGACATCATCCAAGCCTGCGAGAGCTATATCAATACTTTGGCCAATTCTCCCAAAGAATTTAATAAATCGGTTGCAGAATTCAAGGCTGAATATCAACGGTTTGCCCAAGTCGCTAAAGAAATTGAAATTGAAGCTAGAAAACATGAGCAAGTGAGTGGCTCTGTCGCTGGAGCAGGTGTTGCTACTGGAGCAGGTGTTGCCGCCTTTGGTCCTACTGCTGCAATGGCGATCGCAACCACGTTTGGTACAGCTTCGACGGGAACAGCAATTTCTGCCCTATCAGGAGCTGCGACCACAAATGCTGCGTTAGCCTGGCTTGGTGGCGGCGCACTTGCAGCCGGTGGCGGTGGAATAGTTGGCATTGAGCCGAGATACGTGTAAAAATTTATCATATGGGCATCAAAGCTTTTC
>CAYYWG010000027.1:0-36450 GCA_964475335.1 uncultured bacterium | reverse complement strand
AGCGGTAAAGACAAGGGCGCTCACAACACCAAGGGCGATCGCGGCTTGTTGCAAATACTGTTGCTGCTGGAACTCGGAGGGAAACTCAGCATAGTAAACAGCGGGTTCAGTCGCATAGTTGTTCAGCAAGCCGTCTTGAGTTTGGGTACGCATTGGAAACTCTCTGTATCTCGATGTAAACAAATGTAAACCATTTTGTTACAAAATGTCAACAGAAATTGCTAAAAAAAAGAGCTTATGCTAAAGCTCTTGCGTGGTAATCAATGGAGGGTGGTGGCGATCGCGGTCTAATCGTGGCGTTCCCAGTGCCAGATTGCTGATAAAGCGGAACGAACAGTGATCGGGGCTGGGCTTGATTTTGCCCTTGGCTCCTTGTCTAGTCGCTGTCCCAGCGGTGGTTTCCCAATAATTCGGAAATTGGCTCTCCGGGCAACAGATTATGGTGTTCTAGTTCTTGTTCGATCCAAGGCCAATCCCGCGTGGGCATGTATTTACACAACATATAGAGGGGCTGGTGGGCACGAATCTGGCCTTGCTCGATTAGATAACGAACTTCATCCCGAAAGACCTCATAGTCGTAAATGTCTTGCATGGGTTTGCTCTGGGCGGTAAGCGTCAACGGCAATTACAGTGGATGGTGCGGGCTGGGTCGCGGAGAATTGCGTGGTGGTGAAGGCGGACGGCTTCACGCCCCAGCCGGAAGGATTCCCCAACAACGGTGCGATGGCTCACTCGGTGGCTTGCGTGATCAGCACCATACCAACTTTTGACTATAAAACAGGGGCGGGGCTGTTGGCTGGGGTGCGGGTGAAAAGGCTGCAAAATTCAGCCAGGGATAGCCAGTTGGGGCACGGGGGCGATCGCCCGGGGCCGGATTTAGCCAAGGGAAGCTCGGCGCGGCTCCCTTTTCCACAGGCGAATCACGCTATAATTCAGGCGGAATCCATTGGAGTTTTCTATGACCAACCCCATTGTTCATGCCTTCTTTGTTGGCAGGGCACTGGCTGATACTCTTTATGAGCGGGCCGAAAAATCCATGACTGATGCCCTGAGCGACCTGGGTAAATTGGATGCTGAATTACGAGAACAACTCCGCGAGTTTACTGAACAAGTGTTGGAACGGGCGGCCCAAGAAGAGGCGCGGGTGTATGATGGCCAGCCAGGCACAACGGGCAACACGACTAATACAGAACCCACTGATTTGCAAACAGTAATTGATGAACTGCGGGCTGAGATCGCGCGATTGCGCTCTGAGCTGAAGCAATACCGCAGTCCCACTGCCTAGCCGAGTCCAGGCATTTTTTGATACATTGTAAAGTATCTATAACATTCTAAGTTTGAGAACGGGAGACCGAGTGTCTGTTTTACCCCATAACTCCGACTCTGCTGAGGTGTTGACAGAAATCGGTGTGGCTGACAAGCACTTAGACTATGGTTCGCGTCGTCATTTGCACTCTGATCAGCACAGTCATTCTGGTTTGGCAGCGCCAGACTCTGCTCCTGAGCATGATTTACATCAGCGATTTCGACATCACTTAACGCAATCGGTCGATGATACCCCAGAGGGCCGGATTGCCGATGGTTTGGCCGCTAGTGCTGGCCCCCCACTTGTGGAGACCGCACAGGTGGTGGCGAATGGGCGATCGCCCCGTCAACGTCGCACCAAACAGCGTTCCTATGGGGATAAATCCTATCGCTGGAATCGGGATAATTACTCGCGCCAACGCCGCTTTATTGATATTTGGACGTTTGTTCTGACCCTGCTCTATGCTCAATGGCTGTATAACAAGCCCTGGAGCTATCGCGGCGGCATGACGGAGGAAACGCGGGCGAAGCGGCGGCGATCGCAAGCGATCTGGATTCGGGAAACATTGCTGGATCTGGGGCCAACCTTCATCAAAGTCGGGCAACTCTTTTCAACCCGGGCCGATTTGTTTCCGGCAGAATACGTCGAAGAACTGTCTAAACTACAAGACAGCGTTCCAGCCTTTGGCTACGAACAAACCAAAGCTATCATCGAGCAAGATTTCGGTAAGTCCATCGCCGATCTCTATCAAAGTTTTGAACAAGTGCCGATCGCCGCTGCCAGTTTGGGGCAGGTGCATCGCGCCCAGTTGCACTCTGGTGAAGCCGTCGTGGTCAAAGTCCAGCGGCCTGGCTTGGCGAAACTTTTCAAGATCGACCTGGCCATTCTCAAGGGGATTGCGCGCTACTTCCAAAATCATCCCAAATGGGGTCAAGGCCGCGACTGGCTGGGTATTTATGACGAATGTTGCAAAATTCTCTACGAAGAAATCGATTACCTCAACGAGGGCCGCAATGCCGACACGTTTCGGCGGAACTTTCGGGATGAAGACTGGGTGCATGTACCCCGTGTCTATTGGCGCTATGCCTCGCCTCGCGTGCTGACCCTGGAGTATTTGCCGGGTATCAAAATCAGCCACTATGAAGCATTGGAAGCTGCGGGGTTGGATCGCCGTCGCTTGGCTGTTTTGGGGGCCAAGGCTTATCTGCATCAGTTGTTGAACAATGGGTTTTTCCATGCCGATCCCCATCCCGGAAATATTGCTGTTAGCCCAGAAGGCTCGTTGATTTTCTATGATTTCGGCATGATGGGGCGGGTGCAAGCGGTAACGCGCGAAAAGCTCATGCAGACCTTTTTTGGCATTGCTCAAAAGGATGCAGATCAGGTCGTTGCTTCGTTGGTTGACCTGGGGGCGTTAGTCCCAACTGGTGATATGGGACCTGTGCGGCGATCGATCCAATTCATGCTGGACAATTTTATGGATCAGCCCTTTGAGGCCCAGTCCGTCGCGGCGATTAGCGATGACCTCTATGAGATTGCCTATGGGCAACCGTTTCGGTTTCCGGCAACCTTTACATTTGTGATGCGGGCATTCTCGACTCTGGAAGGGGTGGGAAAAGGTTTGGATCCGGACTTTAACTTTATGGAGGCTGCAAAACCTTTTGCAATGCGACTTATGGCCAATGGAAATCAAACTTCGGAAGCAGCGAGTGGGTTGTTGAATGAGTTGGGTCGGCAAGCGGCCCAAGTTAGCAGCACGGCGTTAGCGTTGCCCCGGCGCATTGAAGATACGTTGGAAAAGCTGGAGCGGGGTGACATTCGGGTGCGGGTGCGATCGATTGAGACTGATCGCTTGCTGCGGCGGATGAATGGGGTCAACATGGGCACAAACTACACCTTATTAGTGTGTACGTTTACCTTGTCGGCTACGATCTTAGTAGTGAACGGTTTGATGTGGGCAGCGCTGGTGGCAGGCGTAGCTGCCATTTTGACCAGCTTTGTCCTCATTCGTTTAATGATACGAATTGACCGGGCAGACCGTATGCCATAATGCATCTACCATTTGTGAATACTCTGGTAGCTAAGGTATGAAACGCCTGTTTACAGGATTGACTGATGTTGGTGTGCAGCGCACTGTGAATCAGGATGACTATTACGTTGATCCTGAAGGGCGTTTCTTTGTGGTGGCAGATGGGATGGGCGGCCATGCGGGGGGGCAAGAGGCAAGCCGAATCGCGACGGATGTGATTCAAGCCTATTTAGAAACCCATTGGGAGACGGATATGCCGTCTGAGACGCTGTTGGAGAAGGCGTTTTTAGAGGCGAATCAGGCGATTTTGGCTGATCAACGGGCGAACCCTGTGCGAGCGGATATGGGGACGACGGCAGTGGCGGCTATTTTTCGGGATGACCAGCCCTGGTGCGCCCATGTGGGGGACTCACGGTTGTATCGGTTGCGGGGAGCCAAGCTGGAGCAAATTACAGAAGACCATACTTGGGTTGCGCTGGCCACACGGATGGGGGAGATTACCGCTGATCAAGCGCGAGTTCATCCGTGGCGGCACGTTTTGGCTCAGTGTTTGGGCCGGGAAGATATTCGCCAGATCGATATTCAGCCGTTTCAGGTGCAGGGGGGCGATCGCATTTTGCTGTGTAGTGATGGCCTGACGGAAGAGCTTGCCGATCACATTATTGCGTCCCATTTGAAGAATATCCGGGCGTGTGAGAAGGCGGCTACGAGTTTGGTGGAAGCGGCCAAAGAGCACGGCGGACGCGACAATATTACCGTTGTGATTGTGATGATTGATGACAGCTAGGCGATCGCGCTCGTTCGCCCGCCCTCAGTTTATTCGCATTCAGTCCAGCATAGCTCCGTTGATTCGGCTCTAGTGTCTGGAGGTTTTACGCTGTGCTGCTTAGGTGAGAATTTCGTAGTGCTCAAGCTCTAACACTGGGCCAATCATTGCCATGGTCATCACATCTTCCCGCACTTGGCCACGGGCTTTGACCTTGAGGCCATCGTGCCGCAATTCCTTAGGGGCTTCGTGGAGTTCGTAGGTTTCGCCGTCTGTGCTGACTAATGCCCAGGTGCCAGAGCCAAAGCCCTTCCGTTCGACGGTGCCCGTAACGTGAATGCTCATGTGCTAGATACTCCCGGTTTCAAGACTAAACGAACTAAGGCAAGGCAAAGCAAAGCATTGACAACCAAGAACGCCTGGGCGATCGCCCCAGTCCCAATCCACATCAAGGCGGGGTTCAGGTAGACATTCGCGGCGAGGAAGACAGTCATCCCAATCGTAATGCCCACTGCAAACCACTTCAAGCTGGTGTGCCCCAGGAACAAAAGCGTCAGCCCCAGCGGAATGAGCACACTGGCCGTGAACGGATTGAGTAACCCATTGGCTTGCATCGCGCTCCCCATTTCTGGAATGGCGCTGCCTGCTAGACGGAATGGCCACTGCGGCGCATCAAATAAATACATCCCTTTGAGGAAGAAAATCCCAGAACTGCCCATCACCAAGCCTGTTGCCAGGGAACCTGTCCACACGAAGGGAAAGTAGTACTTCAACACCCAGGCCAACAGATAGGAGCCCAGCACCATCAATACCTTGGGCCAGAGCGCGATGACCCCACCGTCGATCCAGAATTTGGGATTGAGATACCCGTTATCCCGAAGCCAACGGAAGAAGTCGCGGAAGGAGAATTTCCCTTGGCCAGCCAGTTTAACAGCGGCAGCCGCATCAAGTTTGCCTGCGCCATAGTGGTTCAGTTCGTCATCCCCCACGGCGATCGCGGAATGGGTTAACACATCCTCAATTTCGTCCGGCTTTTCCACCCCCATTGCCCGCACCAGCGCCGCCACACCCGCCACATGGGGAGCCGCCATACTGGTGCCCTGGTAGGCTTCAAACACGGATTCTCCCGTTTCTGGATTGACCGTATTTTGCAAAATACCACCCAGCTTATTGTCGCCATTGATCAACCCGCCCGGTGCTGAGATATCCACCCCGGCCCCAAAGTTGGAATAAGGAGCTTTGCTGCCAGCGGGATCGAGAGCGGCCACCCCAATCACATGGGGATAGCGGGCGGGATATTCCGCCGAGTTGCGGTTAGCGTTGCCAGCGGCGGCAATAATCGTGACCCCTTTGCTGTGGGCGTAGGCGATCGCCTCTTGCATCAGTTGGCTTTCGCCCCCACCGCCCAGACTCATGTTGATGATGTGGGCTCCGTTATCGGCGGCAAATCGAATGGCCTCGGCAATATCTGCGACTTGGCCCCCGCCCCCCGCACTCAAGACCTTGAGGGGCATTAAACTCGCTTCGTAGGCAATACCAGCCACCCCAAACTTGTTGTTAGTGGATTGGGCGATCGTTCCGGCAACGTGGGTGCCGTGGCCGTTGTCATCACTCGCATCGGCGCGATCGTTGACAAAATCATAGCCCACTACAAACTTGGTATTTTCCAGGTCGGGAACGGCACTCACCCCCGTGTCAATTACCGCTACTGTTACGTCTTTCCCATGGCTTTCATCCCAGGCTGGCTCAATGTTGATGCCCCGCAAGTTCCATTGCTTGTTGTATTCCGGGTCGTTGGGCGTGGCGTAGGCGTGGTAGATATAATTCGGCTCAATGTACTCAACATATTGCTTGATGCCCGATCGCTTCAGGGTGTTCAGCAACTTGGCGTCTCCCTGCACCACAAAAATATGGTCATCAAAGGAAAACTCGCTGTTGTACCGGAGGGACGCATTGAAGGTTTTGGCGATCGCCTCCACTTGATTTTCGATTTGGGCCGCCCCAATATCTTCGCGGAAATCCAAGATGAGGGAATCGTAGGTGCCTTGTGCGGCGAGACCCTGGTAGTTCATTAAGGCCCAGCCCAACCCGACCAAAAACAAGACCAGTAACAAAAGCCGTTTCATATCCCGCGCCTACGGTTAAGACTGCTTACCACCATAGCTTACTCACCTTTGAACTGTGCAGAGGGGCGCATATTGCAGATTATTAAGCCTTGGATAGTGAGACTCTGGGGCTGCGATCGCGGATGGTCACAGGTCAGCAGCCCAGTTTCCCAGCGTTCCGGCTGACTCTGCGCCTTCCCTGGCCGCCGTCTTGGATAATGGAGAAGTGTTGATTGCGATTGGAAGGGGAGAGCTTATGGAACGGGGGTTGTTGTGGTTGCCGCTGTTGGCATTTTTCTTCTGGTTGGCCTGGACGGGCTGGCGAGAATACCAAAAGGTCGAGGCGTATCAGGCGTGGGCGGCGGACTTTGACCGCGCGAAATACGATATCTATGCGGTGTTGGGCCAAAAGGGCGATACCGTCACCTGGGGGCAACCCACCCGCCAAGGGCCAGTGAACTTAGAAACGTTTTCCCTGGCGATGGTGGATGAACTGCGGTTTTTGGTGAATGGCAAGGTGGCTGCGATCGCCGATCCACCCACCAAAGGCAAAGCGGCATTGGAGTTTGTGCTGCGCGATCGCCCAACGCCAATTCAAATTTTGTTTACTGAACCGCCCCTGGCGGCCAAGTGGGGGACTCACTTGCAAACCGAAGTCGAGCGGTACCACGGCAAAACCGCCTAACGCCGAGAAAACACAACATTTTGTGACAGTTTTTAGGATTTGCCCGGATTGTCGTTAGAGTAGGGCGCATTCTGTTGCGTCCTTTGGCGCGGTTCCCTTCTCCCGCTTCCTGAGTTATGGCCATTCAACCGCCCAAATCTGTTCGTAAACGCACTGTGGAGCCTCGGCGCGATCGCCCCCCGCAGCCGACTCCTTCCACCCGCCGGGTGTCAGCCCCACCCATTAGCAGAAGGGCGCGATCGCAGCCTCCGGCAACCACCTCCTGGCTGGGGAAGTTGGGGGCGATGGTGTTGATTTTGCTGACGGGCAGTGGCATTGCTGGCTGTGGTTGGGTGGCGGCTCAGTTAATTGTTAAACCCCAAGGGGTGGCCTGGGTGACGCAGTGGCTACCGGGATGGAGCCCCCCAACTGCGCGCGAAGACAGGCCCCAATCCCAGGCCGAGATTCAACAAGAGTTGCACCAGGCGGGGCAGCAACCTGGGGAATGGCTGAAATTGGGCAATAACGTAAGCGGGTGGGATGGCAAAACCCCTACGACTGATTGGCTGGTGCCCGTGCGGGAAACTCAGAAGCTCTGTTTCGGTGCTTGCGATCGCATTGTTGCGTTGCGGCTATATCAACAGGCCACTGACCAACCCCAAGCTCCTACCCCCACCTATTACTTGGTAGATCAACTGGCGATCGCAGGGTTGGAAGAATCCTTTGTGATTGCGCCCCTGGTGGATGCTGAGGCCGATAACCAGGGGTCAAGTCGGGCGTTGCCCCTGACCGAGCTGCACCCGTTTGAGCAGGCACCGTCGGATGGGGTGTGGCTGAATTTGCGCGGCAGTCGGCACCAGGGCAATGAGGCGATCGCCTATGGCCAAGTGTTGTACTACCACCCGCGCCATTTGCACTTGAGCATCAAAACCCAATGGACTAGCCCCACGGGAGAACCGCCCCTGTGGCAGGAGGTGACGGGCAAAGGCTCCCCTGAACTGGTGATCAACCACACCATTGGCATGGAGCCGCTGTTTGAGATTTACCAAGTCAAGCCCCTGAACTTTGCCCCCAGTCCGGTGCAGCTTGAGGCGATCGCGCTGACTGAAACGGCCCTGGATGACTCGGCCTATCGCAGTGGGCTGATGCTGGCGCGAAACCGCCTGTGGACGACCAGCTTGAGCTGGCTACAGGGAGTCAAGCAACGCCAAGGGCAACAGTGGAATGCGACGGCCCAGGCGCAGCTTGATGTGGTGCGGTGGCACGCCCAGGCGACCAAAACCCAGGCTGATGGCTCGTGGGCGGCCCCCAGTCAGCAGGTGTTGGCCAATTTGGTGGATGGTCGCTGGGAACGGGCGACGACGATCTTTCAGCGATCGCTGGCGGCAAGCCAAGAAACGGCGGTGTTGTTAGAGGGCGACCAGGGCCGGATCGAAAAGCGGGTGCAAGCAGCGTTGCGGGTGAAGCCGACCTCCCTGGCGGTCAAAACCTGGGGAGCTTTGTTAGTGGCCGCGCAACAGTCCCCCAAGGTGGCGATCGCGTGGCTCCAAAAGCAACCCCAAACGACGGCCCGCGATCGCGCCCAGATTCACCAACTGCTCCAGCGGCTAGATCCAAACTTTGTGGAAACTGCCGTTGTGAGTTTTGCCCCCGGTCGCCTGATTGGGGATGGGGCAGCGATCGCCCAAATCCAGCCCCAGGATTGGCGAACCTTGTCTTCGGCGGCCCCCCTGAAGTTAGCAGCGGGCGATCGCTGGTATCGCATCCAGGTGGATCGCTTGTGGCTGGGCGATCGCTGGCAAACGGGCACTGCTGGTCTGTCTGCGACCGAAGCTGGAGATAGTCTCTGGCCGAAATTGGGCTTGAGTATTGATTCCACGGTGCAGTTGACCGCCTGGGACACTCACGGTGATCAAAAGACCGCGATCGCCCAGGTGCGAGGGGTGCGCGTTGGGGCCAATCAGCTTGAATTGTTGGTCTCTGGCCCTGGGGCCACGTCCGAGGGGAAACTACCCACTTCCTGGCTCGCAACAACAGAAACGGCGGTGCAATGGCTTGCGCCCACGGCGATTTCCCTCCGCGAATGGATGGGTCAAAATCCAGCCTGGGGCGATCGCGCCTTGCCTCAGCTCCTACAAGAATTGCGGCGGCTTTACCCGGTTGCCTTCTCGCCTCAAATGGCCTGGGCCACCCTCGACCAAGCCGGCCTGGGGGACTGGCAAATTCAACCTATCCACTTGACCGGGCAGACCCAGCCTGACCTTATTTTGACCCTGAACCCGGCGGCGGTGGCCCCTGTGGCCCAGGCGATCGCGGGGAAAAAAGTGGCCCTTCCCAACTCTGGCCCCCGCACGTTCATCTTTTCGGGGACGGGCCAACTGCTCTATAGCGACGGCGCAACCACAACTGCTCAGGTGTATCGGGCGATCGCGGATCTGGGAGAAAAAACGCCGCGATTGGTGGTGAGTGCCGGAGGGCGATCGCGCCTGTTGCAGTGGTCAAGCCAGGATCAAAAGTTTGAGTAGGCTCCGTAGTTTGGGCCGGGTGGTCTTAAGGCGTGGAATCGCTGCTGGGAGCCGACTCAGAACCGCCACCCCCATAGGTCGAGTCGTTTTCCATTAAATGGTTAATGGCCTCGGTCAGCGCCTTGGGATCCATAAAGACAATTTTGGCATTGTTGCTGGCTCCGAGTTTATGGTTAGCTTCGACATAATCTTGGGCCACCAAATAGCGCAACACATCGCCTGCGTTTTTCTCATCCAGCGCCCGCGAAATCCGCCGAATGGATTCCACCGTGGCTTCCGCTTCGGACAAGGCCGCCCGCCGTTTACTTTCGGCAGTGCGTTCCGCTTCCAGGGCCCGGCGTAGTTCTTCTGACAGGGTAATTTCTTGCACTTCGACCCGCGTGACTTCCACCCCCCAAGACTTCGTGGCTTCTTTGAGCGCTTCCAAAATGGCTTTGTTGATTTCGTTCCGCGAGGAGACGGTTTGGCGCAAATCCATCTGGCCGATTTCTGACCGGAGCGTGGTTAACACCAGGTTGCTCAAGGCTGCTTCCAGATTTTCCACTTCGTAATAGGCCAGTTCTACGCTGATGATTTTCCAGTACATCACCGCGTTGACAATGATGGTCACATTGTCTTTGGTAATGGCTGACTGCGGTTCAATATCAAGGAGTTGCTCTCGGGTTGTTTCCACCAAGACCGTATCCAGCAAGGGCACCACAAAGTTGAGGCCGGGTTTGAGGGTGCGTTGATAGCGCCCTAGCCGTTCCACAATGCCTTCATAGCCCTGGTTGATCACTTTGACTGAGCCAACCATGTAGCCAATGATCGCCAATGTCGCGATCGCAATAATCGACTCCATATCTCTGACCTGCGGATGGATGAATCAAACCGAGTGCCAAGAAACGATGTTGCCCCTTTCCTTGGTACGATCGTCCTCCCAGTCTAATCGCTTCTTTCTTCCCTCGAACATTTCTCCCCCGGCTTTTGTGGTCTGGCTTTCCCGCTGGTTGGGGGCGATCGCGGCCTATTCCACTTCAACCAGGGGTACCACTTCTGCGGTCACGCCATTGTCTTGGAGATAGCTGGCCAACAGCACGGCTCCCTCCAGGGTTTGGAAGCGCCCAAAATTGAACCCATTCCCTGTGGGGGCGGCTTGCAAAGCGGCATCGGGGGCGAATGCCTGGAGGGAAGCCCATACTTCTGGATCGAGGCGATTAATTTGTTGGCGATCGAGCCTGACGGTATAGGTGTAGGTGCAACGGTTGAGCGATCGCGGTGGGCCTCCGGTTTGGCTGGCCGCCTTGGCCCACTGGGCGATGCAGGTGCCACTGGTGAGGGAACTGCTGGTGAGGGCGGCGCTAATCTCGGCAGTTTTGGCTTCCTGAATGGTGCGGCGGGCCGCAGAAAACGCCCACAATACAATGATGGCCGCTGCGATCGCGATCGTGCCCAAGGCCCATAACGCTTGGCGCACCCGCAAGCGAGTGGCCTGCCGCGTTTCCGATAACTGAGCCTCACTCCGTTGCAGTTGTTCCTCCACGGTTTGGCGCTTTTGGCGTTCCCGCTCCAATTCCAATTGCAGGTGGGTAATTTCGCTCTCTTGCTCACTGCGAATAAAACTCACCAAATAATCGTGCACCAGTTGGTAGCAGGCAGCGGGCGATTCTGGAATTAAAAACACCAGCCCCGAACCGACCAACACTTCCAGGACGAGATTCAGCGTAGTGGGCGATTGGATCAGCCCCAAATCAATCAAATCCGCTTCCAGATCATCCTGGGTTTTGAGGGGGCGGGTGCCATTTTCATTGGTCAGCAAATATAAAACTACCCGAGCCAATTCCTCATTTTCTGGGCCACAGTCTTTCACTGCATCTTCCAAAAACCGCTGCACCAGCCGCTCTTTGGGGCCTTTTTGGCGATAGGCGATTAAGGTGTCAATCCCCTCGACTTGTAACTGGGCTCCCACCACCTGCAACTCGATGGGCCGCACGGCTCCCAGTTCTCCCGCCAGATCAGCCACTAGAGCCTCAATCAGATCATCGGGCAGATAAAACTGGGCTTTGTCCGTGAGGTTTTTGATCACGGCTTTCGCTTCTTCTGGGGCGAGGTCACCGAGGGGATAGCGGATGTCCTTGCCCAAAATGTCGTTGTTGATGATGTCGAGTTTGGTCAGGCGTTGAAATTCCAGTAGGTAGTGGAGGTAGTCTTCCCGCAGGGTGAGGATGACTTTGACAAAGGGTTGGTTGAGGCAGTCTTGCAAAAAGTAGTAAAACGGGCGGCGGGTCTGGAGGGTGGTGCCTTCAAAGAAAAATTCCTCGAACTGGTCAAAAATCAGCACGGGGAGTAAGTTGCGCTCGGTGGCGGTGCGCAGGTGGTTTAGCAGGGTGGCGGCATAGAAGGTGGGGGGCTGGCTAGGGGCTGGACGGGCGGGGCCGGGGGCGCGATCGCGGGTGCCGTTGCCCAGGGTGGGCGGTTCTAAGAAGATTGAAAAGTCGATCGCAGTAGGGTCTGGATCAAGGGCGGGTAAGACTTTGAGGCCCTCGGTCAGTTTCCGTTCCAGGCTGGTTTGCCAATCGGTATACACATCGACCACGATGGGCCAAAAGGGCCGTCCTTCTACGTTGTCTGCGGCTAACATGGGCACTAGCCCCGCATTGACAATGGAACTTTTGCCCACACCGGAGGGGCCGTGGAGCACGATGAGTTTGTATTGGGCTTGGGTGAGGCGATCGCGCAGTTTTTCTAGATCTTTTTGGCGGCCCGAAGCCCGAATTTCTTGATTCAGCAAGGCTTTGGGGTCGATCGCCACTGGCGGCGGAAACCCAGCCGTGTCGCCGTTACCCAAGGGCTGGAGCCGCAAAGCCCCGACAAACGCCCGATAGCCATATTGATGTTCGATGAGGCGGTGCAGTTGCCGGGTGCGAAAGGCTTCGAGATATTTGCCTTGCTCAAAGTATAAATCGCGAAGATGGCGCAAAATTTGAATATACAGAGTGGGATCGCTTTGGGGGTGGCCGCGATCGCGGGCGGCTTCCAGGTGCAAAATCGCGGCATCCCGGTTGCCCAAATGCTCTTCGGCCCGCGCCAACAAATACAGATACCAATTGCAATGGTAGCGGTGGGCCAGTTCCAGGCTGGCGGCTAATTGGGGGTCGAGGGGTTCGCCAGCCACGTCAAGTTCGGCTTCGGTTTCGCGGAGGATTTGCAGCGCAGAATAGGTTGATTGCTTGGCGGTGGCCCAGTCTTGGCGGGCGATCGCCGTTTCTGCCAAAAACCCATAATCCCGTGCCTGTCGGACTGGATCGCGATAGAGTTTGTGCAGCACCAATGCCTGTTTGGTGAGGGCTGCTAACTCGTCCCACCGTTCCAGCTTTTGCAGGGTTTCGGCCTGGGCAATCATGAATCGCGCTACCAAATCTTGACGATTTTCCTGGGTAAAAAGCTCCAGGCTGCGCTGAAAGTAGTACAACGCTTGCTGGCAGGCGGCGGTATAGCTGGCTCGTTCCATGACGGCATGGGAGCGCCACCACAAACCCAGATAGAACAACACACAGGCGGCCCGTTCTAAATAGGGAATGGGCGGTAGGGGATGGGGGCCAGTGGCGATCGCGGTGGTGGGGCGATCGCTGGGGGCGGGGGTGGGTGGGGTGGCCGTGGCCAAATGGTGCAGCCAAAAGTCCAGGCTGCGTTCATAGCACTCCCGCGCGGTGGGCATATTGCCTTTGGCATAGGCTTGTTGACCAACCAAAAAATCCAAACTGGCCTGGAGTTCGGGGTCAATGGTGTAGCCCGTTGCCGTGAGGTCAGTGATGGCGATGGTTAATTCCGATGTGCGGAGGGCGTTGGCCATGCGGATAGGGTGTTGCCGCGCCCACACTTGTTCGTCGCCCATATCCAGCACGGAGCTAAAGAGGCGATCGCTATGGTCTTTCAGCGATCGCACCAGTTCCAGCGGGGCCAGCTCAAACGCAATGATGGTATTCCCCGCCCAGCTATACAAATCGGGGGTCAGCCGCTCCAGTTGGCGCAGCACCTCATCATTTGCCCAAAGCACAATCGGAAACTGGAATTGCCGCCGCAGTTCTTCCCGCACAATGTTGGTGGCGATCAATGCCTGATCCAGGGATTGCAAGCTTTCTAACCCAAAGAGAAAGAGACAGGCGGGGTTTGCTTCTGCTGCCGCTTCGGGGGGGGCGGCGGGTTGGTGCACACGGAGGATGGGCACCGTGCCCTGGTTGGGGTCGGGGCTGCGGGTCGCCAGGGCTGTTTGAATCGTGGTGTAGAGGGTTTTGGCCGATTCGGGTAGGGTCAAGATGCTGATGGGAAAGGGCACACGGGCTTGGAGTTGTTGGGTCAGGCGATCGCGCAACTGGGCATAGTTACACCGCACCAGAATCAGCGCAAATTGATGTTGCGAGAGCAAAATCGCCCGTGCCAAGGTTTTGAGCGATCGTTCATTGTCCGCTTGCATGGTCTGAACCTGATTGTTCATGCCGCTCTCCTTTGGGTTTTTTCCGCTGTGGCCCCGCCCCAGGCATCACCCAGACCTACTGGGTTGTTTTCACCCAGTCTTGATATTTCTTCGTTTCCGCCAAGACTGGATTAATCCCAAACCAGGTGCCCGTCGCATCTTGGTATTCAAAAATGAACATACTCCGGAGCAAAATCTGGTATTCTGCCTCGCCGCGCACATTTTGGTGGTGGACGACCTGGGTAATCAATCGCCACTCTTCGTCATCGATCGCTCGTGCCAGGGCATCCCGTTGGCCCCGAATCACTTGTTCCACGACTTCCCGGCTAAAGGGAGGATCACTTTGTTGGATGCAGTTGCGCACCAAGCCCAGCAAATTCCGCACATGGCCCCCACTGACTAAACACAGGCGATCGAGGGTTTCCAGTTGATCAAACACGGCGCTGACTTGCTCTAGGCGTTCGTGGGGGGCGGCGGTGGGAAAGGCCCGCGCCAGGATGAGATGGCGCAATAAATGGATGCCTTCCACGAAGGGGGCACCAGCGCGATCGCGCACGGGAATCATGGGCAACACTTTGGGGGCAATCCCCCCGCCAAATCGTTGTTTGAGGGTTTCATTTTCGTTGGAAAAGACCAGCCCCAGGGGAATGGTGTAGACCACATGACAACTGAGTTTCGACAGTTGATCGCCGCGATCGATAAACAAATATTCCGGTTGTGTCCGGCCCGTTTGCAATTGCCGTGCATCCACCCGGTCTAAGTTGTCAATAATCACGACTAAGCCCCGATAGCCTTGCTGTTGGAGGCGTTTGCTGCCTTCGCTCAGCAAGTCCTGGTTCATGGCTTGCAAAATACTGTTGGTGCGGGGTTCCATAAACTGGCGCAACTGACTCCGCAAGCGGGGGCTGTCTTTGGTTTTGGCGGTGATTTTGCTAATGCCTACCGAAAAGTCGATGGTAGAGATTTCGATGGGGGTTTGGAGGATTTCCCCTAAATCTTGAAACAGGTTAACGAAATAGTTGGGCTTGAGGCGGATTTGATCGGCTTCCAGGGCGGCGCTGACTTGGTGGGCGATCGCCAACAAGATATCGGTCACATCCACATCGGACATATCCAGAAATTCGCTGGACTCGAAATACACCACATAAAAGCCCAACTCTTCTAGTTCGCCTTTAAGGCGGCGCAATTCCGTCGATTTGCCACAGCCCACATGGCCCGTAAACAGTTGGCAGGTGTGTTCATCGGCCAAAAGCTGAATGGTGCGTTTCAGTTCCCGAATGTGGTTGCTGCCGCGCACGGGGGCAAAGTTGATGTAATAGCGGCGATCGCCCGGATCGCTGTAAACCAGAGGATAAGTGGGATTGCAGGCTTTAAAAAACTGAGTGACATCTAAAGACATAGGCATCGCGATCGCTCAATACCAATTCCCTCCAACCTTAGCCCCTTCCTTGCTAAATCTTCATCAACCTGGATCCGGGTGATAAACCCAACGGTGTGGATGAGATAAAACTTCACGTTTTGTCGCAGAATGGGAAACTAGGCGATCGCCCTGGCCCCAACTGCTAATTGCCCAAGCCGGAGCCCTGCTCATCGCTGGATTCCACCTGGACGTTTGCCTGGGGCAACCAACCGGGGCACCCTAGAGGAGATTGTTTGATTCTCCACCCCGCCTCCCGGTGAATTCAATGCCAGATTCCCAGGTGCCCGCCCAGCTTGCCTAACTGTGGCCCTGTGGCCCTGTGGCCCTTGCTCACTCTGTCTGAAGCCCGCCAATGGAGTACACCCTATGTCTGACATGATCATCCAATGGATTACCACCAACATGGCCTCAATGGGCTATTGGGGCATTGGCTTCCTGATGTTTATGGAAAATTTGTTTCCGCCTATTCCCTCGGAACTGATCATGCCCCTGGCTGGGTTTACGGTTTCCCAAGGCAAGATGGATTTTGTCCCGGCGGTCGTTGCGGGCGTCCTGGGCACTATCCTGGGAGCCTATCCCTGGTACTTTGCCGGCAAATTGATTGGGGAACCCCGCTTACGCCACTGGGCCGATCGCTATGGCAAATGGCTCACTCTCTCTGGGCGGGATATTGACAAAGCCAATCTCTGGTTTACGCGCCACGGGGGGTTGGCGGTGTTTCTCTGCCGGTTGGTGCCCGGTGTGCGGACGTTGATCTCCCTCCCAGCGGGAATTAATCGAATGCCGCTGCTGCCGTTTACGGTATATTCCACGGTGGGAACGGCGATTTGGGTCGGGTTTTTGACCTGGCTAGGGCTGATTTTGGGGGCAAACTATGCCCTGGTCGAAGTTTGGATTGGCCCGATCGCCAAATATATTGCGATCGCGATCGTGGTGGGCTTTGGCCTCTGGGTGTGGCAACGTCGCCGCACAGCGAAACGTCGTCGCCGTGGCTAGATCAACGGTTGGGGGTTGCCCCCGCCCCAAAGCTGCCAAGCCGCGGGCACTTCTCCCCGCGATCGGCGTCTAGGGACTCACAGCCTCCATCTGGTGGAGCCAGCCATCAAAACGGTGATTTGAGTTGTGCAAAATCTTCGATTTCACCATTTTTTGTGTTAAGGGTATTCCTTAGTGTGCCCCCCCGCCGCTCCGGTACTGTTACGGTGCCATTGTGGGCGATAATGTTGGCTAGATGACTGGTTGTCGGTGTTAACCGAGGCAGATTCTGTTTTGCCCTGTTAATCAGCCACTCGGTTCCCAGGTGTCCGCACCATATCCTCAGTCTCTCGTACTGCTCTTGAGCGGGGCCGAATCCCTAGATTCAGCCACCTGTTATGCACTCGTGATGCAAAGAGCAGTGTTGGGGCAGCGTTATTCAAGTGCCAATTTAGCTCTTTTTTTTATGACCCCGATGCTTGTTGCCATCTCTTCATCCCCACCCCCGATTCCTGTTTTTGACCACAACTTTTTTGCCCAAAATTTAGAAGCCAGCAAACGTTGAACGATCGCGATCGCTACTGGAAGCTTGTTGCTTACATCCAACCCCAGACTCGTACGATCCTTCAAGCCTTAGTCTGCACGCTGGTCTTTACGGCTATGTGGCCTGCTCTAGCGTGGTTGGCAGGCGAGATCGCACGGCCCATTGCTCAGGGGGAAGTGTTGGCAATTGCTAGATTAGCCGGAGTCGGAACCTTGATCTTTCTGGTGCAAAAAATTGCCCAGTACGGTCAAGACACCCTCATGGCCAAAGCCGCATTGAATATTGCCTTCCAATTGCGGACTCAAGTTTATGCCCATCTCCAACGCCTCAGCCTGAGCTATTTTGAAACGGCCCAAAGCGGTGACCTGGCCTATCGCATGACTGAGGATGTCGATCGCATTGGCGAAGTCATCAACAAAGCCTTCCACCAATTTCTGCCGAGTGTCTTGCAGCTAATCGTTGTCTTGGGGTACATGGTGTACCTCAACTGGCAGCTCACCCTGACGACCCTGATCATTGCCCCGGTGATGGCGGTGCTAATCACCTGGTTTGGTGAACAAATTCGGAAGCTGTCCTATCGCAGTCAAAGCGGCATTTCCAACCTCTCGGCCCTGCTCGTCGAAGTCTTCAGTGGGATGCGGCTAGTGCAAGCCTTTGCCGCCGAGGACTACACCCTCGATCGCTTTAGCCAGGAAGCGGAGCGCAACCGCCTCGCCCGCTATAAAACCGAAAAGCTCAAAGCTATTCAAGCGCCCGTTGTTGGGTTTTTAGAAGCCTTTGCCCTGCTGTTGCTGCTGTTGTTGGGCGGGTGGCAAGTCTCCCTCCAAAACCTTACGGGTGCCGCCTTTGTGAGCTATCTGGCGGCGGTGGTGATGTTGATTGATCCCATTTCGCTCCTGACCAGCAACTACAACGAATTTAAGCAGGGAGAAGCCTCCCTCGATCGCGTGTTTGAACTGATGGTCATGCAGCCGACGGTGGTGGAGCGGGCAAATGCCCTAGAGTTGCCGCCTGTCACAGGGAAAGTGGAATACCGAGATGTCTGTTTTGCCTACAAGCCCGATCAGCCTGTGCTCAAAAACTTGACCCTGCTGGCCATGCCGGGAGAGGCGATCGCCCTGGTGGGCCATTCGGGTGCGGGCAAAACGACTCTGGCGAACCTATTGCCTCGGTTTTACGATCCCCAAGAAGGGGGCATTTTTATTGACGGCATCAATATTCGAGATGTCACGCTCCAGAGTTTGCGGCGTCAGATTGGCATTGTGCCTCAGGAAACCATCTTGTTTTCGGGGACGATCGCCCAAAATATTGCCTTTGGGCAACACCACGGTAATGTGGACGCGATTCAGGAAGCGGCGAAAATTGCCAACGCGCACCAGTTCATCATTGAGTTTCCTGATGGGTACAACACCTGGGTCGGGGAACGAGGTGTGAACTTATCCGGTGGGCAACGGCAGCGGTTGGCGATCGCCCGTGCGGTCTTGCTCAATCCCCGCGTGTTGATTTTGGATGAAGCTACCTCCGCCCTGGATTCTGAGTCGGAAGCTCTGGTGCAAGAGGCGTTGGAACGGGTGATGAAAAACCGCACAGTGTTCATCATTGCCCATCGGTTGGCGACGGTGCGCCGTGCTGATCGCATTCTCGTGTTGGAACAGGGCCGCGTAGTGGAATCGGGAACCCACACGGAATTGCTGAATTTTGGGGGGCGCTATGCCCGGTTTTATGCCCAGCAATTTGAAACCCGGTAAGCCCCTGGGTTATCACACTCGTTGGTAGCGCATTCCCGGTAGCTGGGTCACAAGGCCCATTAATTCCAGTTCTAGCAAGGCACTGGAAACCTCGTTGGCGGGGCGTTGGGTGCTTTGGACGAGGTGGTCAAAGGCGATTGCCTCATTAGTCCCAAGGGCCAGTTCACTCATGGCTGTCAAAATGACGGTGAGATGGGGGGCCAAATCTACTGGCAGGGCGGTGGTTGGCGCGGGGGCTGCGTCCACCGGAGGGAGCATTCCCAACTTATCGAGCAGGGTATGCTCCAGGATGAGATTCGCACCGGCCTCGATTAAATTCAGGCAACCTAGGGCTTTGGGGTTATCGAGGCTGCCGGGAAGCGCGTACACGTCGCGGCCATAATCGTTGGCATAGTGGGCGGTGATCAAGCCCCCCGACTTGGCTGGTGCTTCCATGACCAGGGTGGCGCGGGAGAGGCCCGCAATGATGCGATTGCGCCGGGGAAAGTAGGTGCGATCGGGTTGGGTGCCTGCGGGATATTCACTGAGAATGAGCCCGGTGTCTAGAATTTGACGGTACAAGCTGCGATTTGACCAGGGATAGATGATATCAACACCACAGCCGAGGACGGCGATTGTCTGGCCTTGCATTTCAAGGCAACTGCGATGGGCCACGGTGTCGATGCCTTCGGCCAAGCCCGAAACAATGGTGTAGCCGTGTTGGACGAGTAATTTGGTGATGCGGGTTGTCCATTTGCGGCCATAGTCGGAGGGCGATCGCGTGCCTACAATGGCGATGGTGGGGGCGGTGCCCGTGAGGATGGCGGCAGGGGCAGTGCCACGATAGTAGAGGACAGGCGGTGGGTCGGGCAGTTCCAGCAGCAAGCGGGGATAGTCGGGGTCGGCCAAGGTCCAAAAGTGGGGATTAGCGCGTTCATGCTCTTCGAGCAAAGCGTCGGGAGCGATCGCTGCCCGGTGCCGCAAAATTGTATCGACCAATTGCAGGCCCAACCCTTCAACGGCCAATAAGTCGCCGCCTGCCGCAGTCCAGGCGATCGCCAGTGACCCAAAATAGTCACGAATCCGCCGAACCAAAATGGGGCCAATGCCAGGAATTTGTAACCAGGCCACCCAGTAAGCACGTTCTGTTTCCATCCCCTTCAGCATACCCACCTGGGCAGCCAAAGCCTCATGGCTCTGCGACCGATTTTCCCCATTTTCTACGGACGTGCACCGTTGACTGGCGGAGGAAAGAAACAGAGCTAGAAGCTTGGCGAATTCTTGCCCAAGAGAACACAGCAGAACAGCCCAGACTGCATTATGCTACTGAATGGCTTAATTAACAGGTCACCGGAGGGCCTGGAACACCGTCGATGGCGAAGTGCACGGCGGCGGTACACCGTGGCCCCAATGTAGACCTCACTGTCTAGTGCGTATGGATACCGTGGATACCTTACAGATTCGACTGGCTGACTATCCGCAGGATTTTCCCGCGATCGCCCAAATTCGGGAGCGCGTGTTTCAGCAGGAACAGGGCGTTGATCCCAGCCTGGAGTTTGATGAATTTGAAGCCCAAGCCCAGCATTTTTTGGCAGTGTGGCAGCAAACCCCAGTAGGGACTGCGCGCATTCGTTGGGTTGCCCCGCATACGGCGAAACTGGAGCGCCTTGCTGTGTTAGCGGAATATCGGCGACATGGGATCGGACGGCAACTGATGGAGTATATTCTAAAGTTTCTGGAGCAGGAGCAGGCGATCGCCGTCACCATGCACGCCCAAACCCACGCGATCCCGTTTTACGAGAAGTTGGGGTTTGTGCCAGAGGGAGAGCTGTTTGAAGAAGCAGGCATCCCGCATATCACGATGGGTCAACAGTTGCGATCGCGGAGTTAAACAGCGGGTGGGTTGGGATGTGGTAGAGCAAATCCTCAAAAGCAAACGACCGCGCTGGGTGCAGGGTCTACCCTGGTTGGGGGCAATTTGGTTAACGAGTAGCTTGGGCGATCGCGTCTGGTTCGCGTTAGATCGCTCGACCCCCGCTTGGGATGCTGCCGACTACCTCACGGGGAGCCTGAACTACTGGCAAGCCCTGCAACAGCCCCATTGGTTTTCGGCGCAATGGTGGACAAATCTGTGGTTGCTTTCCTCCAAAATTCCACCCCTGGTATACATTTCCACGGCTCCCTTCATTTCCCTATTTGGCGGTGCGCCGGATCAAATTATTTTGAGTTTTTTGGGCTACAGCGCCATTTTGTTGGCCTCGGTCTACGCCTTGGGGACATATCTGTTTAGCGTCCGGGTGGGGTTGTGGGCTGCTGCATTTTGCGTGCTGATGCCAACTCTGTACAAAGCCCGATTAGAGTTTTTGCTGGATTATCCCTTGACGGCAATGGTCACGCTGTCGTTTCTGTGTTTGACCGTGTGGCGCGAAATTTGCTTACGAGAGAGCCAGCCTCGGTCAGTTAACCCCCAGGCCACGGCCCTGCCCCAACTCACGGCGATCGCCCTGGTGGCTCCTGAACCGGGTGCTGCCGATTCTCCAGAGGCCAGCGATCGCCCCATTGCCCCCCTTGAGTTGGCTGTGGTGGAGGCGGAGGATTGCACTCCCACCGCGATCGCCCCAGCGATGGTTGCTGATGCCCCGCCGTTGCCCCGCCGCGCCCCCTGGCAAACCCATCTTCTACGCCAGTGGCACACTGCTCAACAGACCTGGCGGGACGATCTACGATCGCCGCAAGCAGCCTGGATCCTCCTGCGATCGTGGGTGTGGGCCATCCTATTTGGTCTGAGTTTGGGG
Source organism: uncultured bacterium (assembly GCA_964475335.1). Classification (GTDB taxonomy): domain Bacteria; phylum Cyanobacteriota; class Cyanobacteriia; order Leptolyngbyales; family Leptolyngbyaceae; genus CAYYWG01. The sequence continues at coordinate 15,141 of CAYYWG010000027.1, read as the reverse complement.
TTTGCCCTGATGACCAAACAACCGGCCCTCTTTTTTCTGCTGTTGCCCATGCTGTGGATTTTGGGAGAAAGCCTGAAAGCGCGGCAGTGGTGGCGGGTGGCCCAGTGTGGGCTGGCGGTGCTGGCGTCGTTGGTTGTCTGGTTGCCCTGGTATCGCACGAATTGGTTGTTAATCTTGACCTCTGGGAAACGGGCCACGGTAGATTCAGCGGCGATTCAAGGGGATCCGTCCATCCTCTCTCCTGCCGCCTGGATAGCTTACCCCTCGCGTTTACCGGGGATGGTGTCGTGGCCGTTGCTGCTGGTGCCCGTGCTGGGGTTGCTGTTGTTTTGGCGACGATCGCGGGTGAGCAGTCAGTGGAGCGATCGCACCGATTACGAACCCAAACCACGGGAATATCGCGATCGGGTCTATGCGGCGTCTCGTCATGCCCTGGGTTGGCTGCTCATCTTTATGATTGGAGCCTATGTGCTGTCTACCCTGAACCCCAACAAGGCCGAGCGGTATGTTGCGCCCTATCTGCCCGTGTTGGGGGTGATCTTGGCCTATGGCTTGACGCTGTTGCCCCGCTCTTGGCGGTGGCTGAAATGGAGTAGTGTCGCCCTGGCCGGGGTGTTAATGGTGGCGTTTTTGTTTCCCTGGTTTGGCCCCAGTCGCGATCGCCCCCAGTCCCATCCGCTTTGGCACCATCCTTATCAGGGGCCGCCCTATCCCCACGCGCAAATCATCGAAGAAGTGGTGCGTACGGAACCCTATCTCCGTTCGACCATTGGGGTGTTGCCCTCTACGCCAGAGGTCAATCAGCACAATATCAACTATTACGGACTCCTGGCCGATTTCCAGGTTTATGGGCGACAGGTGGGCACCCGCGAAGCCTATTTGCAGCAAGATCAGCGATCGCTGCCCTGGTTTCTGACTAAAACGGGGGAACAGGGGTCGTTTCGTCGGCCCGAACTCCAGGCCCAGATGGTGCAAGCCGTGGAACAACCAGGGGCCTTTAAGCTGCAAAAAGCCTGGGATAGCCCCGATGGTGGCCAACTCCGGCTTTATCATCGAGCGAATCCCGCGATCGCCGTGGCCCCCCTCGACCAAGCACCAGCCAGTTCCCAGCCGCCTATCCGCCTGACCCAACTGACGGTGCCCCCCCAAGTGCCCCCCGGTCAGCCCTTTCCCGTGACCTATGAATGGCAGGGTTCCTGGGAAGCATTGCGATCGGGGCTGGTGCTGTTAACCTGGCGCAGACAAACCCAAACAACGGAGCCGAAGCCCCAGCGTTGGTTCCACGATCATGGTATTGCCCTCGGTGAGTTGCACCCCGAAATTCCGCCCCAAGCTGAAGCCACAACGCCGTTTCAGGTGACAGAACAACTGGCTACCTTGCCCCCAGCGGGCCTGGTTCCCGGCACCTATCGGTTGGATGCGATGTATCTCGATCGCCGCACCGGGAAAACCACCGCGATCGCTGTTCCCTCCGTGACGCTACAAATTAGCCCGACTGCGCCACCTGTCGCGGCCCCAGAGTTGGATCTGGGCACCCAACTGGCCGTCATGGCCAGCACCCTGCCAAAGGGCACCGCCGCCCTAACCAATATTTCCAACGAAATCAGTCGGATTAACCAGTACGACCCGATTCAAGACTATTTGAAGCAAGCCCAGCAAGCCATGACCTATCGGCTAGAGCGCGAACCCAAAAATCGCCAGTTTGCCTATACGTTGGCGTTGGCGACCGTGCTCGATCGCCAGGTGAATGCCGCGATCGCCGCCCTGCAACGAGTGACCGAGCTTGACCCCAAAAATCCCTACGCCTACGCCTATCTTGCCTTTGTCGATTTGTATGACTTTCGCGCTGGAGCCGCCCAAGCCGCCCTTGCCCCCGCCCTGAAACTCAACCCAGAGTTACCGGAATTGCATGGCCTGAACGCGATCGCCGCCCTGATGCGGGGCAATCTGCTTCAGGCGTGGCAAGAGTTCCAAGTCTTTCAGCGGTATCAAGATAAACTCCCCCAGTAGGGGCGATCGCGGTTGCCCTACCGAGCCGTAACCCTAAGCCAGGAGCGGTTGTAACAGGCTGAGAAAAGTCTTACACCTCACACCTCACACCGCCCTTGCCGAACTAAACCCATAGAACACGACAAAAAATCTCAGCGATTCGGGGAACCAATCCTCCGGCGATCGCGACAAAGGGGATAAAACGGCTCTAGCCTCCTGCTAGGCTTTAACGCCATGAGGGATGCGCAGCCTCTGGGGCGATCGCACTCATGCCCAAAGCACGCCAAAATAGAACAGCTAACGATTGGGAACCCGTCCTGTATGAAACCAACTTTGATCGCCGCAGTCTTACCCTTGTTCGTCAGTGGGGTGGGGATGACTTTAGCCCTATCCCCCGCGATCGGCCAGTTGCTTACCGTGGCCCAGGCCAAAACCCCAACCTGGCAAGATTTTTCCTCTAAGACAGGCAGCTTTACCATCGCCATGCCGGGAGCCCCTGCCGAAAGTGTGCAGCCGTTGGAAACTCCAATGGGCGAGATTAAAAACTACGCCTTCACCAGCAAACAGCAAGACGGCAAAGTGACTTACTCCGTTTCCTATGTGGATTTACCCGAAGCCGTGACCAGCATGAATGCGGCCCTGGTGCTAGAAATGGTCGCCAGCGGTTTGGTTAACAACGACAACGTGAAAGTGCTGAAAGAGCAAGCTACCAAGCTCCAAGAGCATCCTGGGCGCACCTTCAAGCTCTCGACCCCTGGCGATAAACTGACCCACCACCATGCGTATCTGGTCAAAAATCGGCTGTATCAAGTGGTGGTCGAACATCCCGTGGCCCAAGAAGTGGCCCTGATGGAAGATGTGGAGCGGTTTTTTACCTCTTTTAAGGTGCAACCCTAGCCCTTCGCTGATCGGGCATTGACGGGTCGCAATAATCTGGGGGCTTGATTGGGGTGAACTTTGGTAGCGTTTCACCCCGTCCCTAGCTTCGTCGGTATACGCTCGGTCAGTTTGGGGATCGACGGGAATGCGCCATAATTGAAGGCAGCAGGATTGGATGGGTAGCTGTCCTTGGGGGCTGAGGAAGCCCGCTCGCTCGGTTGCTTTTGCCCAAGTGTCCCCTGCTTTGTTTCCGTTGGAGGCAAACAGTTGTCTATTGTCCGAGTGCGTGAGCACGTCAATCCGCTGAGCAAAAAGTATCAGTTTGTGGTCGATCCGCCAGATTGGGCCACGATTTATGGCGATCGCCAGCGTCCGCTCCACCTGGATATTGGCTGCGGGAAGGGGCGGTTTGTGCTGGAAATGGCCCAACACTATCGCGATCGCAACTTTCTGGGCCTGGAAATTCGGGAACCCTTGGTCGAGCAAGCCAGTGAGTGGCCTGCTGAGTTTGGCCTGGATAATTTGTTTTATCTGTTTTGTAATGTCAATACGTCGTTAGCAGCGTTGTTGCGATCGCTCCCTGCCGGAGTCTTGCAGACCGTGACAATTCAGTTTCCTGATCCGTGGTTTAAGCGGCGGCACCAAAAACGCCGGGTACTGCAACCCGAAATTGTGGCGCTTCTGGCAGACTTCCTGGCCCCGCAGGGTGAAGTTTTCATTCAGTCAGATGTGGAAGAAGTGGCCGTTGAAATGCGCGATCGCTTTGATGAACACCCGGCTTTCCAGCGCACCAGTGCCGATTGGCTCCCGACTAACCCGATGGCGATCGCCACGGAGCGAGAACTGTTGGTGCTTTCCTTCAACGATCCGGTGTATCGTGCCTTATACCGCAAAGTGACTGGCTGATTGGGAGTCTCAAGCACTAGAATCTGTTGGGCCATCATCGCGATGGTCGAACCCAAAACTACGACGCTGCGGCAAACTCTGTATAAGGCCGCAACTCAGGTGCTTGGAAGGCCAACACGATATCCGCTTGAGGCACCCCTGCACGCACTAACTCAGTGGCGATGCCCTGTTCAGTCCAGTCTTCTTCAATCCAGAACTTGCCATCCCGAATTCGCACATAAACGGTCATCCCACTGACGCGATCGCCATTCTGCCAGCCAAGATTCATCCAGATATAGTGAGCTTTGGCCTCATCCATAATTAAGAACGTTTCAATGTCTGGATTGGGATTGCGATGACTCAGTTCGACATACTCGGTCAAAATTCGCTCGATTAACTTGGGATATTCAGTTAATTTATCCATTGCAAAACTTTCTCCTTCTCTGTGTCTACAACAATGATTGGCAGTTGATGTTTATTGAGAATGAGTCGAGTAATGTCCTGTGTAAAAAAGGTCTTGTAAGCGATTTGGCTAATAGCGATATATAACTTACGTTCTGGGGCAATTTCTTCCAGGAGATAGCGGTAAATATCGTACTGGCCGAGTGCCTCTTTCAAGTCTTGGATCTTAGAGGCACCAACGAAGCTTTTGACCTCCACAACTAACTTTTGCCCCTGCCGTTCAACTGCTATCGGACGTTCTGCACCCAGATCTGCGTACAGCACCGTTCTGCGATATTGGATGACATAAGGATCATCAGTAATTACCCAGTTATCCTTAATTAGCGCATTTTTAACTGCATTGTGGATGATGTCTAGTTTGGGCATAGATTAAGTATAGGTCAGCCCATAATGTCGTTAAACCCAGAGACTGAGCTAATTGCGTACTTTATTCCTCTGAAGCAGACTATTTCAATGATGATGGCTGGCTTCATGGGCGATCGCAGATCATTCTAGGTTGAGCATCAAACTGGGGACTCGTCGCCCGGTGTCGAGTTCTCTAAAGCCGGCCCAGCGCATTTCTTTTCCCTCGCATTCGCGATCGGCCTGAATCAAGGTAAAGCTGTTATCTGACACACAAAACTGGTGAGTGCCTTTCCAGGCGTAGCCATCATCCGACTCGGCAAAGAAGTAGTAGTAGCGGTTTTTTAGCTCGCCGTGAATGATGGTGCTGCACTCTTGTTCGGCTAAGCTGAGCCAGCCTTCGGTTTTCCAGTTTTTCTCATCGACGGGATAGGCTACCGCGATCGCTACCCGCCCCCGATTACTGCGGTTACAAAAGCCCAATCCAGACCCACCTGGGGCCATCGCGGGTTCAGACGGTGCAGTCAGGGCAACATGGCTCAACAGGCCAACCGATATTGCCACCCCGCCAACGATTAATGCAAGCCCTTTGTTCATCACGTTGAAGGTGCTAAAACCCTGGCCTCGAAACTCTGGTTTGCATTCTCACCACTTTCAGATCAGTCGGCACAGCTTGTTACAATTCTTCGCAACTGAGGAGGGAAGGTCAGGCTTGCCCGCTTGTTGATCGCTCTGTTCCTGCCTGGTGTTGGCCTTAATCCAGGGCGATCGCGGCAAGACCATTCACAGTGATATTCAAGGTGCTTGGAAAGGCTAAAACATTGTGCTGGGTTATCCCTGTAAAAACATTGTGGCTGTTTTGCCGAAAGTTGTTGGCATTGTACAACGGGGGTTGGTGGGCATAGAGGGCGTAGCCCAGCGATCGTAACCGCAACAGAGCCGGGCCGAGGGGGGTTCTCGGTTCCAGGGCGATCGCGTCATTGTTGGCGATGTAAACAATCGGCTGACACCGTTCCAGGGTTTGCAGGGCTCCCTGAAGCGTGGCCTCTAGCATGGGGCCAACTGCAAGCTTGAGCAATCGGCATTGGGGAATGCCAAAACTGTCAAGAACGGCGACTTGCACTTGTTCGGCCTGGGTGAGGGTTGGCCCTGCGCCTGCTCGGAGCGAGGGTTGAAGCTGCCGTTGGAGTTGACTGGCTGGAATAAAACCGGGCGTTTCGCCGATCGCCACTTGGTAGCTGTAGGTATTGGTGATGCTGTTGAGCGCGAGATTGGCGCACAGCGTTTGAAAGGTCATTCGCTGCGGCTCGATCGCAAAGACTTTGCCGTTTAAACCCACGATTTTCGCTAGCACGACCGTTTCTGCCCCGATGCCTGCCCCAATTTCCACCACGGTATGACCCAGTTGAACCAGCGACTGAAATAGATTCACGTTACTCTCTAGCCATTCACCATACAAATCCAGCGATCGCCCCACTTTGAGATCACTCATATCATAAAGAAAAACCCCATGCCGACAGGGCTTGATGCGGTTAAAGCCAGGGAGATCGAACAGTGGGGCCGGAGGTAAAGCACTGGGACTAATGGGGACAGTTGGGGCAATTTGGGATATTTGGGGGCTATTGGGGGAAGGTAGATTTCCTGAGGGTAGTGCGAGGGGAACCACATCGGCCAGGGGTTGGGGTTTGGCTAGTTCAGCTTCCAGGGCTTGGTGGACGCGGCTAAAGAGTTCGGCCCAGTCTCCGGGTTGATTTTGGCGAAAGAGCCGCATGGTGGGATACCAGGGGCTATCGTCTCGTTCGGTGAGCCAGCGCCAATCGGCCACATGGGGCAACAACGTCCAGGTGGGTTTGCCCAGGGCCCCGGCTAGATGGGCGACCGAGGTATCAACGGTAATCACCAGGTCGAGTTGGGCGATCGCCGCTGCGGTATCGGCAAAGTCGTTGAGTTGGGGGGCGAGGGTTTGTAAGTGGGGGTGGTCGGGTAGCAGGGCCGCGTCGGCTTCGGTCACGTCTTTTTGCAGGCTATACAGCGCAACCTCCGGCAGATCGAGTAGGCCCAAAAAGTGAGCAACGGGGCACGATCGCTTACTAGCAGTGGAATTTGTTGGATTCGTGGCCCACACAAACCCTATCTTTAAGCGCGTTTGGGCCGGGGCCGTGAGGTGGATATCGGTATCGTGGGGCGGAAAAATGTAGGGGACTTGGGCGGGAATGGTGGCAAGGGTGGTGCCCAGAATGTAGGGCAGTTCCAGCAGGGGGGCATGGGTGTGAATTTCCACGTTATCCCGATCGCGATCGGCGCAGTAGGTAACACCGGGAATGGTGGCTAGAAGCCGCAGGAGGGGTTTTTGGCAGGCAATCACTACCCGGCCACCTCGTTGAGTGACCAGCGGCGCATACCGGGCAAACTGAATGGTGTCGCCAAAGCCTTGTTCTGCTGTGAGGAGGATGGTTTTGCCACCCAACTCGGCCCCATCCCACAGGGCTTGGGTGTAGCGCAAATCTGGGCATTGCTTGGTTTGCCACCGCCAGTGATATTCCTGAAAGCCGCGCTGGAAGTCGCCAATTTGCAGCAAGATAATGCCCAAATTTAGGTGTGCGTCGGCAAAGTCGGGACGGTGGGCGATCGCGGCTTCGTAACAGGCGATCGCCTCGGTGAAGCGGGATAAATCGACTAACACGCACCCGTAGGTATTGTGGGCGTCGGCATTGGTCGGCGCGAGGCGCACGGCTTCCTGACAGTAGGCGATCGCTTCCTGGTAGCGGTGCAAGTCCCGCATGGTGTTGCCCAGATTGACATAGGCATTGGCATAACCGGGCCGCAGGGCGATCGCCTTTTGAAAGTTTTCTGCGGCTTCGGCTAAGTTGCCTTGTTGCTTCAGGGCAATCCCCAAATTGTCGTAAGCGTTGACATAACCCGGTTGGAGGGCGATCGCCGCCCGATATTGCTCAATGGCTTCCGTGACTTGATTGGCTTGATACAGCGCCACCCCCAAACTGTTGCGGGCGCTGGCATGGTTCGGTTCTAGCTCAATGGCTGTGCGGTAGGCGGCGATGGCCTCTGGGGTTTGGCCTTGCCGATAGAGCGCCATCCCCAAGTTGTGGTGAGCGTTGGCATACTCTGGCATCAGCTCAATGGCCCGCTGATAGTAGGTAATGGCCTCGTCTACCTGGTTGTGTTCATATAGGGCGATCGCCAAATTGTAGTGGGCTTTGGCATTGTCTGGAATTAGCTCAAGGGATTGGCGATGGTGGGCGATCGCCGCTTCATAGCGGCCCAGTTTCAGGAACACTGAACCCAAATTGCCGTGGGCTTCTGCTGACTGTGGATCCAGCGCCAGGACGTGCTCATAATAGCTCACGCTGTCCGCTGGCCGACCCAACTGATCTACCGTTAAGGCCAGCCAAAACCAGGCTTCTGTTTGTTGGGGCTTCGCTTCTACCACAGCCCGAAACCCTGCCTCTGCCTCGGCAAACCGACCAGCCTGATAGTGGGCTTGGGCCTGGAGCAGTTGCTCTGCGATCGCATCCACTGACGTTGTCATAGTTCAAGGCGCTATTCAACCACCCTTGAATTCTAAAAGCGATTGGTCGAAATCTGGCGTAGCGTTCTGGCGATCGCCAATTTCAACGGTAAACGGATAGCTTGCAACACGCTAATTTTCAACAAATGGCGTTCAACCAGATAGATTTCAATCAATAGATTGCGACGACAGATTGTGAGACTGCCGCCCCGCGGCCAGCGCCGGACGATGACCGCATCCCAAGCCCCAGCGATCACCCCGCGATCGCGAGAACGAGGCACCTGAGCTAACCCTCAAAATGCCTCGATCGCGCTGATCTGCTGTTACTTGATTCATTTTCCGTGCTCCTGATCAGGAACTCCCAACCGCTACCCAGCGGATGTATTACCGCATCCAATCTTTGAGCAAAGCTTGCCGACGGGGATGGCGCAATTTCCGCATCGCCTTTGCTTGAATTTGCCGTACCCGCTCCCGCGAGAGTTGATAAATATCGCCAATTTCCGACAAGGTGTAATGCTGTCCGTCAGTTAACCCAAACCGCAATTTAATAATTTCCCGTTCCCGATCGCTCAAATGTTCCAAGACCGAATTCAGGCGATCGCAGAGCAATTTATGATCCAAACAATCGTTGGGTGCAACGTTATCAGAATCTTCGATCAACTGCATCAATTCGGTATCTTCTTCGCGCCCAACCCAGGCATGGAGTGATAGGGTTCCCTGGCTGACATCCAAAACGTGTTCTAGCTTATCCTCATCGATATCCAATTCGCGGGCAATTTCTTGTTTGGTGGGTTTCCGACCGAGTTTTTGCGACAAAGATTGCCGCGCTTTGCGAACCTGGTTCAGTTTTTCCACCATGTGAACGGGGAGTCTAACCGTCCGCGATTGAGACGCGATCGCTCGGGTAATGCCCTGCCGGATCCACCAGTAAGCATAAGTCGAAAACTTGTAGCCCCGCTCATAGTCAAACTTCTCTGCGGCGCGCATCAAACCCATTGCCCCTTCTTGGATCAAATCTAGAAACGGTACCCCCCGATTCAAATATTTCTTAGCGATCGAAACGACTAAACGCAAATTAGACCGCACTAAACGCCGTTTTGCAATTTCTGCTTGAGGCCCGCCTTTGGCAATTTCTCGTGCTAACTCAACTTCTTGGGCTTGGGTTAACAGGGGATAACGGGCCATTTCTCGGAGAAATAGACCCACTGAATCATCCGTTAATCCTAAGCGTTCTGCCTTGGAAAATTTGACAGGCGGTTTATGGGAACCATAACCTTCCCCGGCCAAGTCTTTCTCCAAGTCCTCTAAATCATCGACTTCAAGATCAATATCTTCTATATCAATATCGGGGTTGAAATCTTGCGCGATCGATTCCATTTCGATGGAATCAATTTGTCCAGAATTCGAAGCTGCTTCAGCACTCATACACACTCACATAACGCTTTTCGCGAGAAGTTCCGTAAAATTGCCTCCAACTTTAGCAAAAAACTTTGAAAGTGAAACCTTTTCTATTCAAAAAAGTCTGAATTTTTATTACAAAATCCTTGTTTCCCACAGTTTGTCCAATCTTTCCACAGGTTTTCCACAGAAATTAAGCTGCTTTTGTGGAAAAGTTTTGAAGGTGAATCAATATCGATCAATGAACAAATAACTGTTAGAAACGAGTTGGATCAAAATGGCGGTCTGCTGAGGGAAGTGGCAGGAATTGTTGATAGGAATTGGTGTCGCAACAGATTTTGTCCGCCTGGCGGTTGACGCAGCGGCTTGCCTGTCTCGGTTCTGGCGGCTCTAGATGCAATGGGAAAGCCCCCCACAGGTGCCCTCGATCGCGGTGTCTGAGGGGTGGGGATGCGAGCGATGGCGCAATGACCGCAGACGGTTTCCGGTGCTGCATAAATAGGCCAAAGGCCAGTCCCGAAGAGTCGGGGCTGGCGTGTGATGCAGGGGCGATCGCGCCCACAATTAGGCTTACAGCGCCATTTCCATTAATAAAACCTGGGCACTTTGTTCGCCGCTGTCGTCGGTGGGTCGCCGTTGAACATAATGCCCATCCGGTTGCATATCCCAGGCTTGGCGATTGTCGGCCAGCATAATCCCCAGGCTTTCTTGCAGGTCTTTGGATAGGGCCGGATCTTCGACGCGCACGACCACTTCAACCCGGCGATCGAGGTTCCGTTGCATCCAGTCTGCACTGCCGATGTAGACCTCTTCTTGCCCCTGGTTGTGGAAATAAAAGATGCGGGAATGTTCTAAAAAGCGACCGACGATGCTGATGACGCGGATGTTGTCGCTGACTCCGGCTAGCCCTGGCCGTAAACAACACATCCCCCGCACGATGAGATCGATCTGCACGCCAGCTTGGGAGGCGGCGTAGAGGGTGGTGATGATTTGTGGATCGATGAGGGCATTCATTTTAGCGACGATGCGGGCGTGGTTGCCAGCACGGGCCTGGTCGGCTTCTCGTTGGATGAGTTCGATCATGCGATCGCGTAAGTTGACCGGAGCCACCAATAACTTGCGATAAACCCGTTGGCGCGAGTAGCCCGTGAGGGAGTTAAATAAATCCGTCAGGTCTGCGCCCAACTCTTCCCGCCCGCTCAGCAAGCCAATGTCGGTGTAAAGGCGGGCCGTTTTGGGATTGTAGTTGCCTGTGCCAATGTGGACATAACGGCGAATTTTGCCTTCTGCTTCTCGGCGCACCACCAAAATGACTTTGGTATGGGTCTTCAGGCCCACGACCCCATAGACAACGTGGACTCCGGCGCTTTCCAGTTTGCGAGCCCAGGTGATGTTGTTTTCTTCGTCAAATCGGGCTTTAATCTCGACGATGACGGAAACTTGCTTGCCATTTTCGGCAGCGGTGATGAGGGCATTGAGAATGGGGGAGTCGCCGGAGGTGCGATAGAGGGTGAGTTTAATGGCGAGGACGTTGGGGTCTTTGGCGGCTTCGGTGATGAATCGCTGGACGGTGCGCGAAAAGGAGTGATATGGGTGGTGTAGCAGGATATCCTGTTCCCGTAAGACGGTGAAAATGTCTTCTTCGACTTCCAACCGTTCCAGGCCGCGATCGCGTTGGCGCAACGGCAAAGGTAGGGCCGATCGCCACGCTGGATCGTGCAACTCTGGGACGGGTAAACTCGCCAGCACCATCAAATCCCGCAGACCCAGCAACCCATCCACGGCGTAAACATCGGCTGCGGTGAGGCCAATTTCTTCCCACAGCATGGTGTGCCAGTGTTCTGGCATGGAACTGTGCACTTCGATGCGGACTCCAGAGCCGCCCAAGCGGCGTTTGCGGAGTTCTTGCTCGATCGCCGAGAGGAGATCTTCCGCTTCGTTCTCTTCCAGATCCAGGTCGCTATCGCGAGTGACCCGGAAGACATGGCACTCTTGAATGTCCATCCCCGGAAAAAGCTGGGCCAGGTTATGGGCAATGATTTGTTCGATGGGGGTACCAGCCCAAACGACGGGTGCGTTGCCTGCGGCGGGATATAACTCTTCGGGGAGGGGTAAAAAGCGGGGCAAGCTAGAGGGCACTTTGACCCGCGCAAATCGTTCGATCTGGAGTTCTGGGTCACGGATGATGACGGCCAGGTTCAGGCTGAGGTTGGAAATGTAGGGAAAGGGGTGGCTGGGGTCGATCGCGAGGGGCGTGAGGACGGGAAAAATTTGGCTTTCAAAATAGTCTTTGAAATAGGCTTGCTGTTGGGGGGTGAGGTCGTTGAAATCGCTCAGGTGGATGCCGTGGGCGGCTAATTCCGGGCGCAAGACTGTCTGGAAGTGGGTGTGTTGTTTCTGGACGGATGGATAGAGGCGATCGCGAATCAGGGCGAGTTGTTCGGCAGCGGTGCGACCATCGGGCGATCGCTGAGTAACTTGGGCTTCCACCTGTTGCTTCAACGCGGCAACGCGCACCATAAAGTATTCATCTAAGTTGGAACTGACAATGGCCAAAAACTTCAGGCGTTCCAACAGGGGGGTGCGGTCATCAAGGGCTTCGTGCAACACGCGATAGTTAAATTCCACCCAACTCAATTCACGGTTGAGATAGTATTGGGCATCGGCCCCATTGAGGGCGGGGGGAGTAGGGGGTTTGCGTTTCGGCATAATCAGCCAAACACCTCATCTTCTTGACCTTGCCACCATTCGCCTAAGTTCATGAGGTCTTGGTGAATGTCTGCCAATGCGGTTTCGTAAGCTTCTGGTGTGAGGGTATGGCGGGTTTCTTGCAATTTTTTCAGTCGCAATTGCACCAAGAGCCACGGTTTGGCGATCGCGTCAGTTTGTTCCATAAACTGCGCCAATGTTTCGCTATCCATTTGGTTATCCATCATTGGTTCGCCCCTTTATAATTCCCCATATCCGAGTCTGGTTATCCGAGCCTAGTCGCTGTTTACTGTTCATTTTGGCATGGTTGCTTTCAATACCCTCGAACTGGCGAAGCAAGGTGATCCAACGGCGATCGCCACGATCTTGTCCTACCACCTGATGCGGTTGTATAACACAACGGCCAGCGTGATCCGTCTGGGCGATTACCTGTCGGTGTTTATCACCACACCGGATGCGATCGCCCATGACCAGTTAATTGCCCTCATCCAAAGTACCTTACAAAACTTAAATATTGATGGTATCGCAACCTTAGAAATTTGTGCTCAGATGCGGGGCGATCGCACGGTAATCTGGAGTCAGACGATTGAACTCGCTCTTCCCCATCCACCCACCATGACGGATGCCACTCCCACGCTTGTCGAAACGACGACGGCGATCGCGCCCCCCAGTACTACGGGTGCCGCCACCTATCCCCCCGATGGGCCACCCGAACCCGCTCCCCTGCCCACCCCCGCCCCAACTCCAGAATTCACCTTACATACCCTGTTGGCACGGCCCGAAATGGTGGCAATGGTCGCAATGGCCCTCATGCTCGTTTTTTGGGATGCCTACCTGGACTGGATGGACGAAACCGACCTCAGCAAACCCTTTTCCATTGGTAAACTGGCCCGCCGCTTAGGAGTCCGCACCAGCACCCTCAAACGCTACAAACAACGCCCGAATTTTGCCAGTTGGAGCCAAGACCTCGACCCAGACGGCATCCCCTGGGAATATCACGATCCCACCTTTGTCCCCCGCTTAGGCTAACGGGTGCGCTACTCCGCCTCGCCAATGAGCGTAAACGCCGCCCAGTCTAGAGGATTGCGCGTGGTCATGGATAACATCGCCTGTCGTAAGGCTTGGGCTTTATCGGGGTTGCGTTGCAACTGCTGATAAAACCTGGTCATGAGCAAATTGGTGCTGTCATCAGGGACGTTCCACAACGACACCAACACACTCGGCGCACCCGCAGCAATGAAGGAGCGGGACAGCCCAATCACCCCATCGCCGGTCAAGTTGCCCAAACCCGACTGACACGCACTGAGCACCACCAATTCTGCCTGCAAGTCCATGCCATAGATTTCGGCGGCGGTGAGATAGCTAGTTTTGGGGTCAGTACCCGCCAACACAATCAAGCTACCAAAGCCTTGCTGATCATCAAATTGACCGTGGGCCGCGAGATGAATTAACCGCGCCGCCGCCATTTTTTGCTGAACAGCGGATTTAGTAGCCTGTGCCCCCAGGAGGGGTTGGGCTTTCAGGTTTTGGGCAAGAGTTTTGGCTTCGTCTGCGGCATAGGGTAAAGACTCCCAATTTTTGGGCAACGGGGTAGGGTTGCCCACAATCAAGGCATTGGTGCCGGGGGCAATCAGCGGTTGTTGGCTCAGTTGTTGCCGCTGCTGGCGAGTCAGTTGCAACACTTGAATGGACGGAGCGGTGCGGATGGTGTGGCTTTCGATTAAGTACTTGCCCTCGTTGTCTATCAACGCTGGAAAGGGCACAAAAAACAGGGAACCTTGGGGAATGAAAATCACCTGATCATTGGGATCTGTTGGCAGCAGGTCAGCGATAGGGGCAATGAGGCGATCGTACAGTTCGCCTAGTTGTTGTTGAATCAATACTGGATCGGGACTGAACGCCAGGGTTGACCTGCGGGATGGGTTCCCCTCTCGTGTTGGGCCTCGTAAAGCCCGTTGGGTCTGGGCGACCAGGGCATCAAGGCTGGTTGGGCCACGGGTGCCAGGTTGAGCAGCGGCTTGGGCCGTCTGGCTGGGTGAAGTACCCGGAGCCAGGGCCACCTGCCGAAACGCAATTTCCCCCGTGGGCTGGATGACCCAGATATAGAGCTTGCCTTCCCGCGTGCTCGGTCTGCCCTGATCTTTGAACTTTTCGTAGATGATGGAGTACTGCACTAGGGTTGCATTCTGGTCTTTGGCAATGTGTTGGATTTGCTGAATGGTAGGTGGTTGCGGGTCTATCTCCTGGCTTTTGGCTCCTGCTTCTTGTTGCTCTAACCGCTGCGCTACCAACTCCACAAATGCTCTTGCCCGTCCGCGTTCAGCGATTTCTAACGCTGCATTAGTCTTGTTTTGCGCGACTAACACTTGCTGCAAGGTGCGGTAAATCCGTGCCTGTTCTTCAAAAATTGAGACTTTATCCGCATCGTTCTGCACGCTGGTTTGGCGGATCGATTCCCACACCTCAATCCCAGCTTGTAGGGTCTGCTCTGCTGCTACCAACTGGCCTACCCGGAATCGGGCCAAACCTAAATTATTGAGAGATATCCCTTCTCCGTCACGGTCTTGAATTTTCCGCGCGATCGCTAAACTTTGCTCCTGGTAATCAATGGCCTTGGCATACTGATTTAGTTCGCCGTACGCAACGCCCAAATTGCCCAGCGCCGCGCTTTCCCCCAGAAGGTCTTGAATTTCCCGCGCGATTACTAAATGTTGTTCGTAATATGCAATAGCTTTGGCGTACTGGCCCCGGGAATAGTACACAATGCCTAAATTGCCTAGCGAAAGGCTTTCCCCTTGGCGATTGCCAAGTTTCCGTGCGATCACTAAACTTTGTTCGTAATACTCGATCGCCTTGC
Organism: uncultured bacterium; assembly: GCA_964475335.1. Taxonomy (GTDB): domain Bacteria; phylum Cyanobacteriota; class Cyanobacteriia; order Leptolyngbyales; family Leptolyngbyaceae; genus CAYYWG01. Next base: position 94 of record CAYYWG010000027.1, on the reverse strand, counting down.
TATAGTTTCTAAGAGCGTTGTAAGCATTGCCCAAATTGCCCAGCGCCGCGCTTTCCCCCGGAAGGTCTTGAATTTCCCGCGCGATCGCCAAACG
>CAYYWG010000026.1:0-46932 GCA_964475335.1 uncultured bacterium | reverse complement strand
CAACAGGGTGAATACTCGCTGAAGCGTTTTAAGTTTAATTCCGGCTAGCTACTTATCCCGAATCACGCCAACCAAAAACAGATTCCCCGCCACGTCTTTGTGGAGCGATCGCTTCGTTTCCACATAGCGCACTCGGCCATCGCCCCCCTGAAAGGAAAATTCATTCAGATGCACTTGGCCCGTTTTGAACACCAAATCATCGTGTTGATGAAACAAAGCCGCCGTGGCTGGAGGCAGAACGTCACTAACCGATCGCTCTAACAACGCCTCCAGGGGCCGCTGGAGAAAAGCCGCAAAGGCTTCATTGAGAACAATCCATCGATGTTCCTGGTCTTTGACAAAAATTGGGTCGGGAATGGTGTTGATAATCGAGTTGAGGAAATCTTTGGAGCGGCGGTATTGGTCTTGGAGGCGGGCAATGTAGGCGGTCATCGCAATGGCGGCCCCGGCCGTCCCAGCAATGGGGGGCACCACCGGAATCCACCAGCCCACCAGCAACGCACCATAGCCGATGAGGGTCAGCCCCAGGCCAGCCACACTGATGGCCCCCAGCCACAGCGCCAGCGATCGCACCCGCCAGCCCAACACCGCCCCCACCCCCGACCACACCACAATCCACAACCACTCCACGGGTTCAGCCCAGGAGCGGAAGACTGGCTGTTGCTCATACACACTGCTCAGCAATTGGCTCACCAGATTGGCGTGCAGTTCCACACCGGGCACCGGGCGGGGCGGCCCCACCAACTGGCGACTGTGGGCCATCAGCACAAAGTCATTGGCACTCACCGCCACATACCCAATCAACACCACGCGATCGCGGAATAACTCTGCCGCCGCTTTCCCTTGCAACACATCCGCAAAGGGCACCCGCCGAAACACGGCCCCCGGTCGCCCCCGTGGATTCAACAACAACTGATAACCGCCATCATCGACATGGACATAGGGGCCATCCTGAGCCCGAAACCGCCGAAAAATGGCATTCCCAATTTGCAAATTGCCAGAACCATCCACAGCGGGTTGGGGTTCCAATCGATCTTTCGCAAAATAGCGCAGGGCTAAAGTCAGCGCAAAACTGGGCTTTGCTTTTTGGGTTCCCGGCGCATTGGAATAGAGCAGACCCCGACGCACCCGATCATCCAAGTCGTGGACAACGTTGTTAAACCCCACCTGATCTGATTGGGCGATCGCCGGGGGTGGGGGCACCGCCGGATGCTCTGGATCCGCAATATGTTCAATCACGACCAGGTTGGGGGTAGTTTGAAACACCTGGGTGAGGTCGGCGTGGCCCGGTGGCACAGGCAGATCCCGGTATAGATCCAGGCCGATCGCCCGTGGTTGGGCCGCTTGCAGTTTACGAATGACGGTCGCCAAGGCCCGATCGGGCACCGGATATTGCCCCACAGCTTGCAAATCGGGTTCGTCGATTGTGATCAACACCACGCGATCGCTCGGTGGGCTGGGCGGACGCAGTTGCAACAAGTAATCAAACACGGACAATTCCCAGGCTTGCAGCAACCCCAGCCAGCGCACCCCAACAACACAGGCAGCCACGCCCACCACCGTCAACAGCAGTCGCCGTTTTCCATGCCGCTGACGCTGCAAAAGTTTCCAGGATTGGGACGGACGTAGACCAAGGGCCATCGTTCAACTTCCAGCACAAACAAAGGACAGACAACTCATCACAAACAGCACCACCGCTGCCTTCCTGGCGATCGCCACCGACAAGAGCACCACCCGCTTCCGTCGATTCGCCGCCCCAGGGGTGTTTCTAGAATGCCCTAAAGTGACCGAGCACCGTACGCCGCAGCCAAGTCTCTCGCAAATCGCGCCCACCCGTTGCAGCCCACAGTTAGCAGATTTGGGGGTGGTGGCTAGAGTGGAGCCAGGTTAAATTTGAGGCAGGTGAGCCAACATCCTTCGCCCCAAACCAGGTGCCACGGTGTTGGTCGCACCAAGTGTTGGCCGTTGGGCCATAGGTTTCCCTTATTTTGCAACAGTGACCCATGATGCAGGCTTTGCGCACGCGCTCAAACATTCTGTGGTTGCAGGTGTTTGGGCTGGCTGGAATTCAGGGGGCGATCGCCCTCATGTGGGTAATTTACAATCTCTACTTGCCTGTCTTTTTAGCACAATTCGGCTTCCCAAAAGAGTTCGTCGCGTTGATTCTGTTGATTGAAAATTTGCTGCAAATTGGCATGGAACCCTTGATGGGCAGTTTTTCCGATCGCGCCCAGCGGTGGTTAGGTAGTCGGTTTCCTTTTGTGGCGCTCGGCGTGATTATTGCCGCCACGGTATCCCTCAGTTTGCCCGCGATCGTCATTTGGGGGCAGCCCACCCCCATTTTTCGCTGGGTTTTGCCCATTGCGCTCATTGCCTGGGCGATCGCCATGACCCTCTTTCGGAGTCCGGCCCTCTCCCTCCTGGGTCAATATGCCTTTGCCACCAAACTGCCCCAAGCCGCCAGCGTCCTAGTATTAGTGGGCACGCTCATTCGCTCGGTGGGGGCTGCGGCCAATCAGTTTTTGCTGAGTTTGGGGCCAGGGATTACCTTTGCCGCTGGGTCGTTTGTCCTCTTGGGGACTGCTGCCGCCCTCCAGTGGGTCAATCCCCAAGCCCAAGTGCGGGAAACCACCGCCTTCCAGCCCAAGCCCAAAGTCTCCTGGCTAAAATTGGGGCTCATCTTTGGCACGGGGACGGGCATTGCCCTGGCTTCGTTGATGGTCATGCGATCGCTGTTTAATCCAGCCTTGCCCAGCGGCAACATCAAACTCATGCTCAGTCTGTTCACCCTCGTGAATTTGATCACCATTTTGCCTGCGGGGTGGCTGGCTTCCCGGTTCCAACAACGGACAGGTGGCATTCTCGCGGGGTTGGGGGTGGCCCTGGGCACGCTCCTGCTGATGGCGATCGCCCATGCCAGTGTCCTCGGTCTGGGTCTGGCCATCATTTTGGGTATCGCCTGGAGTTTTGTCTCCAATGGGGCCATTCCCTTTGCCTTGGCAATGGTGCCCCCGGAACGAGCCGCCCTGGGCACGGGGCTATACTTTGGGGGTGGGGCCTTGGCTGCGAGTATTTTCAGCCGCTTGGCCGTCCAGATGGGAGGCACCATTCCACCGAGCCTTGGGGCTGGCCTTGGGGCGATCGCCCTTGTCCTGGCTGGCACCTGTGTTTTCCTGGGCCTGCGATCGCGCCCTGCTGCCCCCGTCTAAAGACCGCCCCCACACCAGCCCCCGCCCGTTACGCTGGAAGCCAGACCGACCTCGACCCACCCCCGGCATGAAACATTTCACCACCCTTTTTCAAGCCCTGGATGCCACCACTTCAACCAACGCCAAAATCCAGGCGCTGAGCCACTATTTCCAAACGGCAGCCCCCGCCGATGCGGTATGGGCACTCTACTTGCTGTTGGGCAAAACCCGCAAACGCCTGCTCACTTCCCGCACCTTGCGCGAGATTTTTCTGCCCCTGGCGGCCATGCCAGAATGGTTATTTGCCGATTGCTATGCCCACGTGGGAGACTCGGCAGAAGTCATTGCCTTGTTACGACCCACCTCCACCGCGATCGCCCAGCCCGTCGTCGATCGCCCCTTGCATGAGTGGATGGAGAGCATTTTGCCCCAGGTGAAGACCGTGGAATCGCCCGCGGCCTTGCACGCCTTGGTGCAGTCCTGGTGGGCCGGGTTGAACACCACCGAAATCTTAGTGTTGAACAAATTATTAACCGGGGCGTTTCGGGTGGGGGTGTCGAGCAAACTCGTCATCAAAGGTCTAGCGAGCGCAACCGGGCTGGAAGAGGCCGTCTTAACCCATCGCCTCATGGGGGATTTTGCCCCCACCGTCGAGTTTTATACCCAACTGACCCAACCAGAGAGCATCGCGCGATCGCCCAGCCAACCCTACCCGTTTTTCCTCGCCTCACCGCTGGAACCAGAACGCTTCACCCCGATCAACTGGCAACAGTGGCACGCCGAGTGGAAGTGGGATGGCATCCGGGCTCAGGCGATTCGTCGCAATGGGGAACTGTTCCTGTGGTCACGGGGGGAAGATCTGATCACAGACCAATTTCCCGATTTACAAGAGGCATTCCTGGCCTTGCCCGATGGCAACGTGTTGGATGGGGAACTGGTGTGTTGGCAGGGCGATCGCCCCCTCAATTTCAACCATTTGCAAAAACGGCTGGGGCGCAAAAAGGTTTCGCCCAAAGTGATGGACGAAAATCCGGCCCATTTCATTGCCTACGATCTCCTGGAATTCGACCACACGGATATTCGAGAACACCCCCTGCGCGATCGCCGCCATCACCTGACCCAGCTTCTCCACCTTGCAGATCCGGCCCGCATCTCGGTGTCAGAAGCCCTGCCCCTAAACACCCTCGACCAGGTGCGATCGCTGCGGGAACAAGCCCGCGATCGGGGAGCAGAAGGGCTAGTCATCAAAGCAGTGGACAGCCCCTATCTGGTGGGGCGCAAGCGGGGCTATTGGTGGAAATACAAAGTTGATCCTTTATCGCTGGATGCGGTGTTGATCTACGCGCAAGCGGGTAGCGGCAAACGCGCCAACTTATTCACCGATTACACCTTTGCCCTGTGGCAGGGAGATATCCTAATTCCCTTTGCTAAAGCCTATTCTGGCCTGGACAATGCCGAAATTGACGACCTCGATCGCTGGATTCGCAAACACACCTTAGAAAAATTTGGCCCCGTGCGCTCCGTCGAACCCCTCCACGTATTTGAAATTGGCTTTGAAGGCATTACCCAATCCAACCGCCACAAATCGGGAATTGCCGTCCGGTTCCCACGGATTCTGCGCTGGCGCAAGGATAAACTCGCCCGTGATGCCGATAGCCTGGACACGGCGCTGCAACTCTTGCGATCGCTCACCAGCGAGTAGCATCCAAACGGGAGTAAAGCCTAACTTGCTTAGAAAATGATGTTTAGAACGGAGAGGGAGGGATTCGAACCCTCGGTACGGCCTTACGATCCGTACAACAGATTAGCAATCTGCCGCTTTCAACCACTCAGCCACCTCTCCAGGCGACGATTACTAATGATAGCAGACTTCCACCTAATCGCAGCGTTTTTTGCAACGGATTTTTCCCAGCCTTCAAGCCGCCTTCCGCCCTCGCCCCAAGTTGAACACCAAGATTCCCCTCAGCAGAGGATTCCAGGCAATCGCCCCTAAACGCAAAAGACGAAGCGCGATCGCACCTCGTCTCTACTACATATCTGAATTGGGGAACTACCGACGCTCAGTTGTTCGACCTCTGAGGATCAAGACCAACCTTTGCCTCAAAAGATAGACAATGCCAGGAACGCCAACAAGGCTGTAGCCAAGTAGAAGATCGCCACAATTTGAGTTTCTGACCAACCCGACAGTTCCAAGTGGTTGTGGTATGGCGACATCTTGAAGAAACGCTTGCCAACGCCATCCGGGCCTTTAGTGGCTTTAAAGTAGGTCACTTGGATAATCACTGAGAGGGTTTCGACAAAGAACACACCGCCCAAGATCAACAAGGCTAACAAGCTATGGGTCAACAGAGCCACAGCGGCCAATGCCCCGCCCAGGGCCAACGAACCCGTATCGCCCATGAAGACTTGGGCCGGATTGCGGTTGTGCACCAGGAAACCCAGGCAGCTCCCACTCAGGGCACCACAGAACAACATCAAATCCGGGGATTGAGGCGCAACCAAGGCCCCCAGCCCCAACAGAGCGATCGCGACCGTCCCAGCGGCCAACCCATCCAGGCCATCGGTCAGATTGGTAGCATTGCTTTCTGCGACCAACGCAAACCAGCCCAGCGGGAAAAACAAAAAACCCAAGGGAAGCATGACCCCAAACGGCAAGGCCAGTTGCGTGAGGTGGAACGGCTGGGTCGTTGCCGCCCAAAGACAGAACAACCCGCCAGCAGCCACTTGCAAGAGCAACTTGAGGCGGGGAGAAATTCCTTTATTAGAACGGCGGCGGATAATTTGCCAATCATCGAGCCAGCCGATCGCGCTGTAGGCCAGAGTCAGAGCGGAGACGGCGACCACCTGCGGGGCAAATCCAGTCCATACCAAGGCAATTAACACCGCGACTGGAATAAAGAAGATGCCGCCCATTGTGGGAGTGCCGGCTTTCTTCAAATGGGATTTTGGCCCATCTTCCCGAATCGATTGCCCTGCTTTGAGCGATCGCAACAATGGCACAGCCCAGAACCCAACCGCTGCCGTCGCTAGCGCTGAAATCCAAAACGGCAAGGTCAAGGATTGAAGTTGCATGAGCGATCGCCCCGCATTCCAATCCAGCGCCATTGCGACAACACTCAAACTAATCGTTAACACCCCAAATAAAACGGAACCGGAAAGCTTAGATGTCTGGCGGTAGAACAGTTTTGCATCCACAAGCGTTCACTCCACTCCTCACAACACACAAATACTCACATCCACACAAATCTTAAACGTAAGGTTCCATTTAGGAAACATTCTGACGTCAGAGATCAGGAACTTTTTCTGGCGGCCCTAGTCCTCCAGATCGATATCGTCATCGTCGTCATCATCATCAAAGGAGCTATCGTCACCCGCCATCAGCGCATTGATCTCTTCTTCGTCGTCTGCAGAATAATCAAAATCGCTCGAATCGCGGGCTAGCAACCGTCCAGATTGTTCCAACCAATCTAGAATGGAGACGGCTTGACGCTGAGTTAAAACGCCAGCTCGTTTGTCGCGCGGTTCTTCGCGGAGAGAAGGGTTGTTGGTCATACGGGTCTCGGATGAATAGGAGTCGAGCACAATCGTTATACTGGGATCGACTCTACGGTGGACTTGCTGGCACAGCCTAACTCGATGAACTGAGCTGGCCCCCAGAAGTCACCCAGAGTGTATCACCCTTTTTAAAGATTGCAAGCCTTTTATTTTAACTCAACAAGTATTCCACAAGGAATTCACCCCCAGGATGAGGGAATACGGAAATGATTGGTAAGTCGGAACTGTTGGAAGCGATCGCAGGCAAAAATCGTGGACTCCTTGCAACCACGGCCCAAAAGCAGGCTATTTTAGCGGCGATCGCCCGCTTGGAAGACCGTAACCCGACTCCCCGCCCGGTAGAAGCGGCAGACCTATTAGACGGGGATTGGCGGCTGCTTTACACCACCAGTCGCGGTATTTTGGGCATTGATCAGGTGCCATTGCTGAAGCTGGGCCAAGTCTATCAATGCATTCGGATGGGAGATGCTCAACTCTATAATATTGCCGAATTGTATGGACTGCCACTATTAGAAGGACTGGTGAGTGTGGGGGCTCGGTTCCAGCCCGTGAGCGATCGCCGCGTGAACGTGATCTTTGAGCGCTCCATTATCGGCCTCCAACGGTTGCTCGACTATCAATCTCCGGCCCAATTTATCGCTGCGATCGCCGCAGGGAAGTCGTTGCGGGCAATTGACACCAACATTACCAACCGGGATCAACAAGGCTGGCTGGACATCACCTATCTCGACCCCGATTTGCGGATTGGGCGGGGCAACGAGGGCAGCGTCTTTGTCTTGACCAAAGGATCATAGTTATGACCACTCAGTGGCGATCGCGGGTCTGGGGGCGATGATGACAGCGCAAATTCCCTCCCCGGTCTGGCGGCTATCCCAAACCCAACTCAACGTCTTGGCAACCTGCCCCCGCAAATTCCAGTACCTCTATCTCGATCAACTGGGTGCCCCCCTCCACCAGGACCAACACACCCGGATGCAACAAGGGGCGCAATTTCATTTACTACTCCAGCAATGGTTACTCACCTTGCCTGTGGCTCCTTTTGTGGCCGCCGATCCGGCCTTGCAGCACTGGTTTGCCGCCTTTCAAGCCGCCGCCCCAGACATTTTGGCCCTGGCTGATCCCACCGTCCAGCGATCGCCAGAACACGAGCGCACCCTAGAATTTCAGGGCTATTTGCTCACCGCCCGCTATGACTTGCTCCTCACCAAGCCCCACCACGCCAAAATTTTGGACTGGAAAACCTATCCCCGGCCCCGCGATCGCCGTTGGCTCGCCACCAATTGGCAAACGCGCCTATATCCCTTCATCCTGGCGGAAACCAGTTCCTATGCTCCCACTGAGATTGAACTGGTCTACTGGTTTTTCCAACCGCCCACAGACACCACCACGCCCCAAAGCCTGACCTTTGCTTACAACGCCGAACACCACGAACAAACCCGCCAGGACTTGACCCACCTGCTGACCCAACTGACCCACGCCATCGATCGCTATCATCAGGGGGAACCCTTCCCTGAGTTGCCCTTGGGCGACGATCGCTGTTCCCTTTGTCCCTTTGCGCTACGCTGCGATCGCCTGCCGACCCAGCCACCGGCAGGAACCACAACCCAACTTGCCCCTTGGCCCACCCTCGCAGAAATTGCCGAAATTCCGCTCTGAACGCGCCGCCCTGGCCGTGACCAAATCCTCTTCTGTTCTCTCGTTCTGTGCCCCTGACCACCCCGCACCTATGGTAGATCCTGCCCTTGACTCCGCCGAATTGGCCATCTCCGTACGCGATATGGATATTGACGATCTCGCTCCAGTCTTTCATTTAGGCGAAACCCTGTTCACCAGTGAGTTGTATCCCTTTATCTATCGCACTTGGGATGAGTGGGAAGTGATTGGGCTGTATAACACCGATCCGGAGTATTGCCTGGTGGCGGAGGCGGGCGATCGCCTCGCGGGGTTCGTGTTAGGCACCATCATCAACAAATCGCCCTCCGTTTATGGCTACATCCTGTGGTTAGGGGTAAATCCTCAATTTCAACGGCGCAAAGTGGCCGACAAGTTAGTAGACAAGCTCATCGAGCGCATGATCGACGATGGCGCACAGTTTATGATGGCCGACACTGATCCCCAAAACATGCCAGCAGTCCGGTTTTTCAGCCGCAAAGGGTTTGGGCACAGCCGCGAACACGTCTTTCTATCAATGGATCTCAGCCAACACGAATACTACGGCAAACTCATCGCCTACGAACAAGAGAAAAAACTCCGCAACGACTGGAAACGCCCCCGCCGCCCCACCAAATCCTAGCGATCGCCCCCGCAGGCCCCGCCAATCGCTAGATTCGCTAGAATTAGACGATTCTTTCCCCAGCATCACTGTCCCAATGCCAGATTCGCCGCAATGGCAGATCCAAACTTGTGAGCCGCCGCCTTGGTTCGTGCAAAAGGTGGAGCAGATTACGTCAACGGTCTATGCCAACGTGGTCGCCCAATTGCTGTGGCAACGGGGCATCCGAGATGAGGCGACAATTCCCGGTTTCCTCAAAGCCGATTTGTATGCACCCGCGAGTCCGTTTGAGTTTGGGACAGAAATGGAGCGGGCGGTGCAACGGTTGCAACAGGCGCGATCGCAGGGCGAAATCGTCGCGATTTGGGGAGATTTTGATGCCGATGGGGTGACGGCAACCGCAGTGTTGTGGGAAGGGTTGGGGCAATTTTTTGAGCAAAATACCCAGTTGTTGTATTTCATTCCCAATCGTTTTACCGAGTCGCATGGCTTGTCTACTACGGGCGTCGATCGCCTCCAGGCTCAGGGCTGTCGGTTGATTGTGACTTGCGATACGGGCAGCACCAATTTAGCCGAAATCCAGTATGCGGCTTCCTTAGGAATGGATGTGATTGTGACCGATCACCACACCCTGCCCTCCGATCGCCCGCCCGTTGTGGCGTTGATTAATCCGCGATCGCTCCCGGCAGACCATCCCCTAGCCACCTTATCCGGTGTGGCCGTCGCCTACAAACTGGTGGAAGCACTGTATGCCACTTTGCCCGATATCCCCCAGGCTCCCTTGACCGCCTTGCTCGATCTGGTGGCGATCGGACTTATTGCCGATTTGGTGGAACTCAAGGGCGATTGTCGCTATCTGGCCCAGCGAGGCATTCAACAGTTGCAAACCCAAGGCGATCCCCGCACGGCTACCCGGCCCGGAGTCGCCAAGTTATTGGAATACTGCAAACGCACGGGCGATCGCCCCACTGATATTTCCTTTGGGCTTGGCCCCCGCATCAACGCCGTCAGCCGCATTCAGGGGGATGCGCACTTTTGCGTGGAATTGTTGACCAGTCGCGAGCTCCACCGCTGCCGCCAGTTAGCCGAAGCCACCGAACTCGCCAACACCCGCCGCAAAGCCCTGCAAAAAGATGTCGTGCAACAGGTGACAGACAAGCTCAACCAGTTGGATTTATCAACCACCCAGGCGATCGTCCTGGCGGATACCCAATGGCCGTTAGGGGTGTTGGGGTTAGTCGCTGGCCAAATTGCCCAGGAATACGGACGACCCACGATTTTGCTGAGTTTACCGATGTCCGATGACTCGGCCTCGCAACCGTTAGCCCGTGGTTCAGCGCGATCGCCCAACGGCATCGACCTGTATGAATTGCTGGACACCCAAGCCCATCTCCTCCATCGGTTTGGTGGGCATCCCCTGGCCGCCGGACTCAGCCTCCCCGTCGAGAATATTCCCCTCTTCACTGAGGCGATCAACCAACAGTTGCGCCAACTCCGCTTGCAAACCGAGGCGATCGCCCCCACCCTCCAGGCCGATATAACCGTCGCGGTGAAAGATTTGGGTCAAGCCCTATTTCAAGCCCTCAAATGGCTGGAACCCTGCGGCATGGGAAATCCCGTACCCCGGTTACTGCTGCCCAATGTGCGCTTTACCAATATTTGGAACCGCAAACTCAAAGACCGCCAAGGCCGCAAGATTGACTACATCAAAACAGAATTTAAAGTTTGGGATGATTCCGTGCAGGAAGGCTTTCCGGGGAGTTGGTGGGGCCACTACGCCCACGAAATTCCCCCCGGCCCCTGTGACGCGATCGCCGAGCTAGATTTCAACACCTACAATCGCGCTTACGAAATCCGGTTAATTGCCCTCCGTGCCCAAAGCCCAACTCTGACTCCAGAAACCTCAACGACCCTGCCCGATTGGCTCTGGGACTGGCGACAAACCCTAACCAAGCCCCCGCACACCCCGGCCACCGTCACCCCAATTGTGATGCACCAATGTCCCACGAGCTGGCTAGAATGGCGCACCTGGCTCCACCGAGCAGAAACCTCCGGGCGACCGTTGGCGATCGCCTATCCGGCCCCCACCTTTCCAGAGCCGATCACCGTTTGGACTCAACTGGTCGGTCTCGCAAAATACCTGAGCCGCACCCAACGCCCCGCCACCCGCCAACAACTTCTGGATAAATTGGGCCTTGGCGATCGCCCCCTCCAAGCCGGATTGCACGCCCTGGCAACCCTGGGATTTCGGGTCGCCGCCACCGACACAGGCATTACCCTCCAGGCTCCGCCCACCCCCGACTCCCCCCTTTCCAGTGCTGCCACCGCCGCCATTCAACGGTTTTTGCTGCTGATCAAAGAAGAACAGTTTCAGCGCCAATACTTTACCCAACTGCCCCTGGAAGCGGTGTATGCGATCGCCCAGCCCCGTTTTTCCGCCAATTCCCGCCTAAACGACTGCGCCAATCTGCCCAACTAATGGCAAGATGGCAGCATCACCGACTGTACGGAGGCTTGTCATGGGCAAAGGCACACCACTCACCGTCATCCTCTGCGGCATGAGTCTTGCGATCGCCGCCACCCCGGCCCAAGCTCTGCCCGGTCAAACCGCTGACGAAGCTGCCGCCTGGATTCAAGGCAACTCCACCCTGCGGCCCAATCGGGGGGAACGCCTCCTCGTCAAAAAATCGGAAACTCCGGCAAAACGGTTCCAATTCCAAGCTCTGCCGATGCAAGTCGGGAAAGCGGCGATCGGCTTTGGCGGTGGCATCATCCGCACCGAAGAACTGACCCTGTTTGATATGGTCAACGGCATCACCCGCACCCGCCTAGAAGAATCCCTGCGATCGATTTATGGGCCAGCCATTTACCAAGATTACGCCACCGCCCGCCCAGTCTATACCTACCCCACGGCTGACAAAATCGGGAGAGCCGTGAACCGGGCCGAACCCTTACTTGCCGCCTTAGCCGGAGAACTCCGCCAGGGCGATCGCTATGCCTACTGGCTGGAAGTCGCCCGTCGCCCCGATGGTTTCGCCTACTCCGGCAAACTCACCGTCTTCGTGCTGGAAGACCTGCCCAAACTCCAAGGCGAACTGCAAAATCGCTAATCCCCCCAAATCCCCAAGTCACCAGCAATTCCAGGAATGCTCAGCAAAACAGTCTGGATTGCTCGTTGTAGGGGCACCGCTTGGGGCAGCCCTGGCCGATGAGGGTCGAAGACCGACCCCTACCGATCCAATGGTGGTGAATTATCCAGGCTAACTGAACCCCGTTCGCCTTCAGGGCAAGGGATCCAGAACTGGCGGCGGAGAGGGTTGGGTCGGGGCGGGCAGAAACCCGCTGGCAATGAAGTAGGAAAAGCACGTTTCGATGAGTTTGGCCGTCACTGGTGGGCAGACAATATCGGTATCCGCCAGTCCTCTCACCGTGTTGCGGTCATCATAGTCGGGAGTGTTTTGATAGAGTTCCATCACGGTTAAGTGCTCCTGCGAGACTTTGTCTTTAATGAATGGCAACAGTGGATAAAGCGCATTGGCTTGAGAATGGCGAGTCTGTTTTAACAGTTCATCTTTCCATTCGGTATAGGGCAGTTTTTTGAGGGAATAGCCATAGTCCTGGATCAGTTCAAACAATGTGATCAAGTCCACATTCTGCCCTTGTGGTGGCACCAGATGGAACACTTGCCCAATCGATTCGGGTTGTCGGGTGAGATGGGCGATCGCCCGACTGGCATAGTCAATCGGAATCAGTTCTTCCTTTTGATCCGTCAAATCGGGAAAACTGCCCATTTGAATACAACCTTTAATCAAGCGAGACGGATAATCATCGGTTTTGGTCATTCCAGTCTGGCTGTGCCCCAACACTAATCCAGGCCGCAGAATTGTCATGGGCAATCCTCGGGACTGAGCAATCCACATCAGTTTTTCCGCCACCCACTTGCTGCGGGTATACCCCATGTGAACGTAGTCGATGCCCAGATCAAGAGCATCCGCTTCGTCCAGCAGCTTGCGCCCGGTGAAGTAGCCAATCGTCCCAAATACGGCAACCGTCGAAATGAAATGCACTGGCTTCACCCGGTTTTGGCAAGCAAGGCGCAAAATTTCTTGTGTCCCCGATACCGTTTCTGCCTTCATTGCGGAATAGGGTTTGACGAAATTGACGGGTGCGCCATTGTGATAGATGACCTCGATCGCGGTTGTTAGGCGGTCAAACTCGCGCTGAGTTAGCCCCAGGCGCGGTTGCCCCAAATCCCCAGGAATGGCCTGGAGGCGAGTCGTGAACTTTGGATGCCACAGATTGTAGCGTTCTAGATTTCGCTGTATCCGGCTGAAGCCATCGCTGGCACTGGCAGCCCGCACCAGACAATGCACCGTTGCCTCGGTTTGTTGCAACAGTTCAAACAACACAAAGGCACCCAAAAACCCGGTTGCCCCAGTTAAGAAGATGTGGTTCGGATTGCGGACAATCTCTAAATTGACGGGAGTGCCAGTTGGGTAAATGTCGGCATCCAGCATGGCTTCAGCGCGTAGATCGATCGGGTTAGTAAAAACTGGCAACCCCTGTTGTAAAGCGGCTACGGTTCGGGCTAACCCTTCAATGGTGGGATTTTCAAACAAGTGCCGAACTGGAAGCTCAATCTGAAATCGTTCTTGCAAATGCACAATCATCTGCGCCGCTAACAAGGAATTACCACCCAACTCAAAGAAGTTGTCGCACACCCCCACGGTTTCTAGCTTCAAGATGGTTGCCCAAACTTGTACCATTTGGGCTTCGGTATCGGTGCGCGGCGCGAGGAACGCCGAGTCTAGATCGGGGCGATCGCCATCGGGATCCGGCAACGCCTTGCGATCGACTTTGCCATTGGGATTCAGCGGCAGTTGATCGAGCATTACAAACGCCCCAGGCACCATATAGTCGGGCAGTTGAGTGTGCAAAAACCGCCGCAGTTCACTGATAGAAGGCGTTGGCGACTGCTGACAAACCAAATAAGCCACCAATTGCTTTTGCCCTGCCGCATCTTCCCGCGCGATGACCACCGCTTCGTCCACCGTCAAGTGTTGTCTTAACGTGGTTTCAATTTCACCTAATTCAATCCGAAACCCGCGGACTTTCACCTGATGATCGATGCGACCCAGAAATTCTAGATTGCCATCAGCACGGTAACGAACCAGATCACCAGTTTTATAAAGAGTGGTGAAAGCAGATTCATATCCCCCCTCACTGAGTCCTGGCAATTCGACGTTGACAAACTTGGCGGCGGTGAGTTCGGGCTGGTTCAAATATTCCCGGGCTAATCCGGCCCCACCCAGGTATAGTTCACCAGGCACCCCGACCGGAACGTGTTGTTTTTCGGCATCCAACACATAGGCTTGGGTATTGCTGATGGGTTTGCCGATCGCGGGTATTTGCTGACTGCCATTGGGAATCAGGGCAACGGTGGAGTAAGTGGTGTCTTCGGAAGGCCCATAGAGGTTATACACTTTTTGGACGTTGGTTTGTTGATAAAGCTGTTGAACTAACGGATTGGGCAGTGGTTCGCCAGCGAGATTCACCGTGCGGACGGAATCAGGAATTCCATTGATTCGCAATAGTTCTGCGATCGCCGAGGGCACCGTATTAATCAACGTCACTGCATTTGCATCGGATAAGTTGGGTAAACACAAAGCACTTTGTGCCAGCACTACCCGGCCCCCTGAACTGAGCGTGACAAACAACTCAAAGACAGATAAGTCAAAACAAATCGAAGTCGCTGCTAACACCACTGCTAGTTCATCAGTTGAAAACACACTCTGTGCCCAGTGAATGAGTGCGACTGGACTACGATGTTCAATGGCTACGCCCTTGGGTCTACCTGTAGATCCAGAGGTGTAAATTACATAAGCTAGTTGATTAGAATTCACCTCATGTTCAAGGTTTTCTGGACTTTGATCTGCAAACTGCTCAGCATCATCCAAGCAAAGAGTTTGAATCTGTTGGTTGGGGAATGAATCTAAAAGATGAGATTGAGTCAGTAGCACCCTTGCCTGAGAATCTGCCAGCATAAACGCAAGGCGATCGCGGGGATATTTCGGATCCAGTGGGACGTAAGCACCGCCAGCTTTGAGAATGGCTAGCAGTCCCACCACCATATCCAGGGAGCGATCGGCACAGATCCCAACTAATTCTTCTGACTTCACCCCTAATTGTTGTAAGGTGCGTGCCAGTTGATTGGCTCGGTGGTTCAAGGCTTGATAAGAGAGCTGTTTTCCACCAAACGTTAGGGCGATCGCCTGGGGGGTGCGTTCGACCTGGGCCTCAAATAACTGATGGATGCAGCAGTCAGTCGGATAGGCAACTTGAGTCTGATTCCAAGCTTGGAATTGGTGTTGCTCTTCAGCGGTTAACAACGGCAGCGTCGCAACTTTTTGAGCCGGATTCGTGGCAATGGCCGCAACAAGGGTTTGTAAATGACTAACCATCCGAGCGATCGTGTCCGGTGCAAACAGATCGGTACTATATTCCAGGAATCCAGTGATGCCCTCTGCTGTTTCGGTTAAATCCAGGGATAGGTCAAATTTGGCCGTTTGATTATCGATGGGTAGCCGTGTCAGTTTGACTCCGGCCATCTCCAGGTTACGCATCGGCACATTTTGGAGGTTAAACATCACTTGAAACAGCGGATTGTAGCTAGTATCCCGATGATTGGGTAAAACCGCTTGCACCACCTGATCAAACGGTAACTCTGAATGGGCGTAGGCTTCTAGGGCGACTGCGCGAACCCGATGCAACAGCGATCGAAAACTGGGACTCCCGGATAAATCTGTGCGCAAAACGAGTGTATTGATAAAGAAACCAATTAATGACTCCGTTTCTGTGCGATGACGATTGGCAATGGGCGAACCGATGCAAATATCCGTTTGGCCGGTATAGCGATGTAAGAGCGATTGAAAGGCGGCTAACAGCGTCATATAGAGGGTTACCCCTTCTTGCTGACTCAATTCTTTCAACTGCTCGGTGACGGAGTGGGGGAATGTGAAAAAGTGCCGTGCGCCTCGGAAACTGGGACTTGGCGATCGCGGGTAGTCTGTCGGTAACTGCAACAGAGCCGGGGCACCGCTTAATTGCTGCATCCAGTATGTGCGTTGGGGCTCTAATTGCGAGGCTAGTTGCTGGCGCTGCCAAATTGCAAAATCAGCATACTGTAAGGAGGGTTCGGCTAGGGATTCTGACTGGTGATCAGCAAACGTTGAATAAAGAGTCGTCAGTTCCTCTAAAAGCACTTTCAACGACCATTCATCACAAATGATGTGATGTAAGTTCAACAGCAAAAGATGATCGTCTGGATTGATGCAAAATAGAGTCGCTCGGAATAGCGATCCTTGAGCCAAATTAAAAGGACGCTGGGCTTCTTGTTGGATAAGTAAATGGATTGCATCGGGATTGGTGGAGCCATCTATCACGTGCAATTGCATATCGGCGATCGCCTGAATCGTTTGAATAGGTTGCCCGTCAACGGTCGAAAAGGTTGTTCGTAAAATCTCGTGCCGTTGAGCGATCGCCTGCAAGCTTTGCTCCAATGCCGTGATATTCAATGGCCCAGTCAGGCGAAATGCTTCTGGCACATTGTAGAACGGATGATTTGGCACCAACTGATCTAAAAACCAAAGCTGCTGTTGCGAGAAGGATAGCGGTAACGGTTGATGGGGTTCTCGTGGCTGAATCCGCGTTGTCGGAGCACTCTGGTGTTGATGACTTGCAGTATCAAGTTGCTGCGCCAATTCAGCGATCGTGGGTTGTTCAAATAAACAACGCAGGGAGAGTTCTACCTGAAATAAATCGGAGAGCCGCGCCACAATTTGGGTTGCTAATAACGAATGCCCGCCTAATTCCAGAAAATGATCGTGGATCCCAATGGGACTCACGCCTAAAATCTCTGTCCAAATCGCTGCGACTGTTTGCTCGGTTGCGGTCTGGGGGGCAACAAAATAGTTAGACACTTGTTGCGTTAGAGCGGGGGTAGGTAGCGATCGCCGATCTAGCTTGCCATTGGGCGTTAGCGGCAACGCCGCCAGCACCACGAAACTGGCAGGGATCATGTACTCCGGTAATGCTTGTTTGAGGCGATCGCGCAACACCCGAATGAATGCAGATTGAGCAACCCCAGTCTCAGATTTTGGCACGACGTAGGCAATGAGTTGGTCATCGCCCGTATCATTTTTCCGGGCAATCACGGCAGCTTCTTGCACTTCTGGCTGCGCCCACAGCACCGCTTCAATTTCGCCCAACTCAATGCGAAAGCCCCGAATCTTGACTTGATGATCCAACCGTCCCAAAAATTCCAAGTTGCCATCAGGGCGATAGCGAACGAGATCCCCCGTTTTGTAGAGGCGATCGCAGTCAATTAAGCTAGAGTCCGCCAGAAAAGCACTATCTGCGGCCTGATACTTCTCACCCGCACCGTGCGCCCCCAGGGGATTCGGCATAAACCGTTCAGCCGTCAAGTCTGGTCGGTTCAAATACCCCCGTGCCAACCCTTTCCCCCCCAGATACAGTTCGCCCTCGCGCCCAAACGGCACAGGTTGCTGCTTTTCATCCAGAATGTAAACTTGGGTGCCATCAATGGGCGTGCCAATGGTTGGTTGCACCTGACTACCAGGGGTCATCAAGGCTACCGTGGAATAAGTAGTATCTTCCGATGGGCCGTACAGGTTATAGACAGACTGCACCGTCGGAATTTGATACAGCGCTTGAACTAAACGGTTTTGTAGTGGCTCTCCGGCTAAATTGATTGTTCTCACCGAGGCAGGAATAGCTTGCATTCGTAACAGGGCCGCGATCGCCGAAGGCACCGTATTAATCAACGTCACCTGGTTGGCTGTGGGCAGCGAAGGCAATTGCAGGGCATTCTCCGCCAATATGACCGTACCGCCCAACCCCAGGGTCACAAAAAGTTCAAACACGGACAAATCAAAGCAAATTGAGGTGGAAGCCAGCACTCCGGCTAACTCTTCCGGTAAATACACCTTGTTGGCCCACTGCATCAGGGCCACCGTATTGCGATGTTCAATGGCCACGCCCTTGGGTCTGCCCGTCGAACCTGATGTGTAAATCACATACGCCAAATTGCTAGCAACACTCTGGGCTGGCAAATTTTCTCGGCTGCAATTTGCCAGTGTTTCTACGAGGTCATCAGGACAAACAATCTGTGCCACATGGGCGGGTAATCCCTGAATTAGGTTGGATTGGGTGAGCAGCACTGAAATTTGAGCATCATCCAGAATGAACCCTAACCGCGCTTGGGGATAGGCCGGATCGAGCGGCACATAAGCCCCGCCAGCCTTCAAAATACCCAGCAAGCCGATCACCAAGTTCAGCGATCGCTCCATGCAAATTCCCACCAACACTTCCGACGCAACCCCGATGGTTTTGAGATAGTGGGCCAGTTGATTGGCACGGTCATTGAGTTCGGCATAGGTTAAACAATTGCCCCCAAAATTCACTGCAACTTGGTCTGGAATCTGAGCAACTTGCGCTTCAAACAGCCGATGAATCAAGCGATCGCCATCATCAGCCCGCCCAGCAGTTGGCGCGATCGCAGCAACCTGCTGAGAGCTTTGGCCCACTCCAGAAAGCAGCATTTCCGGAGTTTCTCGGCTGTTTAGCTTCTTCATAAATTTACGGAATTCTTCAGAATCAATCCATAAAAGTTAATCCGTAGAATTCCTGATTGCTCACCGTGGATTTACCGATTTCCATCAAAATAATTTTTTCGGTAATTCTGCTGATTTTACCTACCTCCAAAGATGTAAATTTTCTCTGATCACTAGCTATCAAGAAACAATTTAAATCGCTTCAAAACCTAAATTCAATCTGACAGTTTTCTACCCTCAGATAGTTTTTTGTTGTATTTATATCAGTTGATTGATGGGGTATATTTTCTGAACGGTTGGCACAAAGCGATACAGCAAAAGCGTTTGAGAAAAAGTTAGGAAGTAGAGCTTAGTTACCGCGATCGCAATTCTACTTAACCTAATTTAAGAAAATTTTAATATTTATTAAAGCGATCGAATCTGATATTGAGGTTTATCAATTATTTGGCAAATAATTTTACTAGCAGAATTAGCTTATTTCCAGCCATATCAATACTTACAACAGTACCATTACTCATTTTTTTAGCTAGATTGAGATTTACGCGAAATATCAGAAAGATATATTAATCTGTTAATTCCTACAGTTTGAGGGCACCATAATCTTTAGGTCATTCAGTATGGTGACGAAAAGCTTCCTTTGAAGGTTGCTTTATCTTTAGGCTAGTTGTATGGTTCCCTAGTTTTTTTCAGGACTGAAAAAATCATGGTTTTGGTGGCAGGTTTTACGGTTGCAGGCTATCGACTCACGGATAAGATTTACGAAGACTCAAAGACAATTGTTTATCGCGGCATTCGGATAGAGGATCAGCAGCCTATTATTCTTAAAACCTTAAGAGCTGAGCATCCATCGCCAAGTGAAATTGCTAGAGTTCGACATGAGTTTGAACTGACCCAAAACCTCAATTTGCCTAGTGTTGTCAAAGTTTATGAGCTAGTCGAATACAAAGGTTTATCACTTGTCCTAGAAGATTTTGGTGGTCATTCGATCAAAGACCTAACATTGCAAAATCAACTGGATCTGGAAACTTTTCTTCAGATTGGTATTCAGTTGACTAATGCCCTGGAATCTTTACATGAACTTAATATTATTCATAAAGATATTAAGCCCTTAAATATTATTTTTAATCCGGCAACTCATGAGCTTAAATTGACAGATTTTTCGATCGCGTCGCGGTTGTCAAGGGAGAACCAATCCACTCACAATCCCAACTTGATTGAAGGCACCTTGGCCTATCTATCACCAGAGCAAACGGGCCGCATGAACCGGATACTCGACTATCGAACAGATTTTTACTCCCTCGGTGTCACGTTCTACGAAATGCTCACGGGTCAACTGCCCTTCACCACGGTTGATCCGATGGAATTAGTTCATTGCCATATTGCAAAACAACCCATTTCTCCCCACTATCTTCAGCCAGAACTACCGATCGCGATCGCCAACATTGTCATGAAACTACTGGCAAAAATGGCCGATGATCGCTATCAAAGTGCCTATGGTATCCAAGCTGATCTAAAGTACTGTTTACATCAACTCCAAACGAAAGGCCGCATCGATCCCTTTATCTTAGGAGAGCAAGATCGCTCAAAAAAATTTCAAATTCCTCAAACACTCTATGGGCGGGAACACGAAATTTCTATGCTCACCACAGCATTCGATCGCGTGAGTTGTGGATTCACCGAATTGATGCTGATTTCTGGATATTCTGGCGTTGGCAAATCAGCACTCGTGCATGAAATCCAAAAAGCGATCGTTAGTCGCTCTGGCTATTTCGTGACAGGAAAGTTTGATCAATTTAAGCGCAATATTCCCTATTCATCCCTAATCCAAGCACTGCAAGAACTGATTCGGCAATTACTAACCGAAACTGAAGAACAAATCCAGATCTGGAAACAAAAAATCCTAGCAGCAGTAGGTGCAAATGGTCACATTATTGTAGATGTCATTCCTGAAGTAGAGTTGATTATTGGGAGGCAAGTTGCCGTTCCTCAACTGGATGCAACCGAAGCTCAAAATCGTTTCAACTTAGTATTTCAACAGTTTTTGAGTGTTTTTGCTCAACCAGAACATCCTCTAGTATTGTTTTTGGATGATTTACAATGGGCTGATTCTGCCTCTCTAAAATTAGTACAATTACTGACTACTGCTAATGATGATTTGTGTCTATTGCTAGTCGGAGCCTATCGGGATAATGAAGTTAGTCCCACCCATTTACTGATGGTCATTTTAGAAGAGATTCGGAAAGTGGGTCTGATAGTCAATGAGATTCGGCTACAACCACTCTTGTTAACAACAGTAAATCAACTCGTGGCTGATGCGCTGCATTGCTCACTTCAACAATGCCAAGCTTTGGCTGAGCTGTTATGGAAAAAGACGGATGGAAATCCCTTCTTTCTCAATCAATTACTAATCTCACTATACGAAAAGCAGTTGTTGTTTTTCGATAGTGGTACGCGTTGCTGGCAGTGGGATCTAGCTCAAATCCAGCAAGTGGGTATGACTGATAATGTTGTTAACCTGATGGTCAGTAAGCTCCAAGGTTTACCCATTACAACTCAACAAACTTTGAAACTTGCTGCGTGTATTGGTAATACATTTAGCTTGAATTTATTGGCGATCGCGAACGAAAAGTCGCTCTCTAAAACAGCAGAAGAATTATGGGATGCCTTACAGGAAGGCTTAATTGCGCCCCTAAGTCAATCGTATAAACTTGCCCATGTCAAGCAAATTGAAGATTCTCTGAGTGAAGAAGGGAATGCGGTGAATATTGCCTATCGATTTCTGCATGACCGGGTGCAACAAGCTGCTTATTTACTCATTCCAAGCGATCACCAACAGGAAACGCATCTCCGTGTAGGGCGCTTACTCTTAGAACACACATCTCCAGAAGAACGGGAAGAAACCCTTTTTGATATTGTCAATCATCTCAATCGGGGAGCTAGCTTAATTACAGATCCAACTGAGCAGCTTGAACTCGCTGAGTTTAACTTTATTGCTGGACGAAAAGCGAAGGCCGCCGCCGCATTTGAACCGGCCAATCAATACTTCATCGCAGGGTTAGCAATCCTACCTAGCAATCCTTGGATTGAAGCATACGATCTCACCCTAACACTCCATATAGAAGCAGCTGAAACGGCTTATTTAACAACTCAATTCGAGGAAGCAGAGCATTTATCTGACCTTGTTTTACAACACACTACAGATGTTCTGCAAAAGGTCAAAGTGTATGAAACTCAAATCTACTTTTACATCGCTCAAAACCAGATGTTAAAAGCGATCGAGACTTCATTACAAGGCTTAAAGGTATTAGGTGAATCACTTTCCGATGAGCCGCCACCCGATCTGATCATTGAGGACTTAGTGAACTTGCCGGAGATGACTGATCCCTGCAAGTTAGCGGTCATGCGAATTGTGATCACGATGGTAACGCCCAGCCTCAACGCCCGCCCCGACCTCTTGGGCGCGATCGCATATACGCTGGTTAACCAATCTATCCAATTCGGCAATTCAGCTTTTTCTGCTTTTGGGTATACCTTTTATGGCTTGGTGCTGTGTGGCAGTCCTGATGGTATCGACCAAGGCTATCGCTTTGGGCAAATTGGTTTAACACTGTTAGAGCGGTTCCATGCCCGCAAATTACACGCAAAAGTCATCAATATTTTTGATGTTTTTGTTCGGCACTGGCGGGAACCAGCCCAGAAAACGATCGCCCCACTGCGCGATGCAATTCAAATTGGCCTAGAAACAGGAGATGTGGAATATGCCTGTTACAATGCGACATCTTATTGCAACTATCTATTCTTTGTCGGTGAAGCATTGGAAGAGGTCAACCAACAACAGCAGAAATATATTGATTTACTCTTGAAGTATAAACAGGAGTATCAAATTTATTTTGGGCAAATTTGTCACCAATTAGTTCTGAATTTATTAGGAGCAACAGAAAATCCATTAATCCTAGTCGGCGAGAGTTTTGATGAACATACTGTGCTACCAATTCTAATCGAAACTCAAAATGGTACACTCTTGTTTTTGTTTCACCTTGCTAAAACAATCCTATTTTTTATCTTCAAGGATTACCAGCAAGCTCTGATTCACGCTAAAGAAGCCGAAAAATATCAGGGAAATATGATCGGCTTTCTCCAGTTTGTCGAACATAATTTTTATTATTCTTTGACGCTATTAGCGACCTACCCAGAGGCAAACGAAGCTGATAAGCTCGCTGCACTAAAGAAAGTTGCAGAAAACCAAGAGTTGATGCGGCAATGGGCAAATCATGCTCCAGCTAATCATCAACATAAATATGATTTGATCGAGGCCGAACGAGCTAAAGTCCTGGGGGCTGATTTGGAAGCAATGGCACTCTATGATCAAGCGATTCAAGGGGCAAAAGACAATGGCTACGTACAAGAAGAAGCAGTAGCTAACAAAATGGCGGCTGAATTTTATGCATCTCGTCAGCGCGATCGCATCGCACAGCTTTACTTACGGGAAGCCTATTACAGCTATTTACGCTGGGGCGCGATCGGTAAAACCAAACAAATGGAAGAACGTCATCCCCAACTACTTGCCCAAGTGACCAATGATTCCGTTACAACAGGTCATATCTCGACAACCAATAGCTCTTCAATTAGTCAGCGTGCCCATGATTTTGACTTAGGCACTATTTTGAAAGCTTCTCAAGCAATTTCAGGAGAAATTATTCTGGATCGCTTACTCGAAAAACTCCTGCGAATTCTGATGGAAAATGCTGGGGCTCAAACAAGCTACCTAATTTTAGAAAAACAAGGGCAACTTGTGATTGAAGCCTCCAGCAGCCTGCACCAAAATCAAATTACTTTAGAGCAATCTATTCCGCTGGAAGCGCACCAACAATTACCGCTATCTATTATTCACTATGTCGCTCGCACGCAAGAAAATGTCGTGTTAAGTGATGCGGCACAGCATGGCAAATTTACGAAGGATCTCTACATCCTACGAACACAGCCAAAATCTATCCTATGTTTACCAATTCTTAATCAAGGCAAATTATTAGGAGTAATTTATCTTGAAAACAATCTCATTACTGATGCATTCACTGCCCAACGGCTAGAAGTATTAACTATGCTTTCCTCACAAGTCGGAACGTCACTGGAGAATGCACGGCTCTATGCCAATCTAGAAAGTACAACTCAAGATCTCCGACGCGCCAATGGCAAGCTAGAAGAATACAGCCGTAATTTAGAGCAAAAAGTAGAGGAACGGACATTAGAGCTAATTGCAAAAAATGATTGTTTGAAAAGACAAACAACCCAACTACAAACAACATTGCAAGAACTCAAGCATACTCAGTTACAACTTATTCAAACTGAGAAAATGTCTAGTTTAGGACAATTAGTTGCTGGTGTTGCTCACGAAATCAATAATCCCGTGAATTTTATTCATGGCAATCTACGCCATGCTGAAGACTACAGTCGAGATTTACTGAATTTAATTAATATTTATCAACGGCACTACCCTACTCCCGATCCTGAAATTCAAGCAGAGATTTCTGATATTGAGTTGGAGTATATCCAAGCCGATTTACCAAA
Source organism: uncultured bacterium (assembly GCA_964475335.1). Lineage (GTDB taxonomy): Bacteria > Cyanobacteriota > Cyanobacteriia > Leptolyngbyales > Leptolyngbyaceae > CAYYWG01. Next base: position 22,720 of record CAYYWG010000026.1, on the reverse strand, counting down.
ACTCATTGACTCAATGAAGATGGGTGCCGATCGCATTTGCCAGATTGTCTTATCATTACGCAATTTCTCTCGGCTTGATCAGGCAGAAATGAAACCAGTTGATATCCATGAAGGGATCGATAATACCCTTCTGATCTTGCAAAATCGACTGCGCGAAAAAACGAATCACTTAGGCATTCAAATTATAAAGGAGTATGGCGATTTGCCCTATGTAGAATGCTATGCTGGCCAACTTAATCAGGCATTTATGAATATTTTGAATAATGCTATTGATGCCCTGGAAGAACGCGATCGCAATCGCACACTGATCGAAATGAAAGCTAACCCAAGTACAATTTGGATTCGCACAGAAGCTATCAATTTTGACTGGGTTAGAATGTGCTTTACAGATAATGGTTCAGGGATTTCAGCAGAAATTCTTTCGCGCTTATTCGATCCCTTTTTCACAACTAAACCAGTCGGTTCGGGGACTGGACTGGGGCTTTCAATTAGCTACCAAATTGTGGTCGAAAAACACGGTGGTAAATTGAGGTGCCAATCCACAGTGGGGCAAGGAACCGAATTTATGATTGAAATTCCAACCAAGCAATCGGAGTTATTGACTAAGAGTTAGGCGGCTATTTCCAGAACTGACCGCGATCGCCCTCAAACTGGCTGCATCTACCAGCAAACTTATCTCACCCCCATCGACGCTGACCTGATCGGGAGAGTAAAACAGAAAAGGAATACTTATCTGGAAGAAGTCACTCGTCTAGAACGTAGTCCAGTTTTACTACTAGCTGAGGCAGCGATCGTGGAAGCTCGTAACCGCAACATCAAAGATTGGTACGGCAAAGTGCAGCGAGGCGAGATTAAGTTACCGCGTTTCCAACGGTTTGAAGCCTGGGATCAGCACCGGATAGCCAGCCTGATTCAAACCGTGATTCAAAATTTGCCCCTGGGAATTACCCTCATCCTCGAAGTGGGCGATCAGGAGAAATTTGTTTCTCGCTATCTCCAGACCGCTCCTGCAACGAACAATAAGGTGTATGAGCATCTGCTAGACGGTCAGCAACGGCTCACAGCCCTTTGGCGCGTCCTCCACAATAACTATGACTGGGCAACCTACTACATCTATGTTCAGGCGTTCAATCATTACGACAAAGATGCACCCCTTGAAAATTTAAGCGTGTACTGGCGAGGACGTTACATTAAGCAAAGCACGGGTGAGCGGTTTCCCCTTTGGTGCGATAGCCCCAGTAAGTGCTTGCAGCGAGGCTTAATTCCGACCCATCTTTTGTGTCCAGAAGACATCCAAAGCGACATCGATGATTGGTTAGCCAACGCTTTGCCCAAGCCAGCACCAGACGCTGGAATGGATGTACTTCAGCAATATTTTGAGTATCGGCAGAAGGTCAGCGACCAAATCAAAGACTTGCGGGCAATTTTAGCCAATTACAATCTGCCCTACTTGGCTCTACCAGCTCACACTGACAAGTCTGTGGCCCTGAGCGTGTTCATCAACATGAATACCAACAGCAAGCCTCTGTCTACCTACGACATCATTGTGGCTGAGGTGGAAAGTGTCATGGAGCAATCACTTCATGACCTAGCGGCAGGACTCCATCAACGCCATCCTCACATTGCCCGCTACGCTCCACTACCCGATCTCATTCTCACCACTTCAGCCTTGCTCCAGGGCGATTTGCCCAACCAAAGGGGAGCCTGGAACATGGATAAAAAGGAAATGGTGCAGCAATGGGACGCTCTGGAGCGGGGGCTAAACCTGATGGCACAGTTCCTCAACAACGAAGGCATTTACGATGCTCAGCGATTGCCAACCAATGCCGTGCTAGCAGTAATTGCTTCCCTTTATGCAGATATTCCCGATTCGGGTGATAAACGAGGTCGAGACGAACTACTGCTGAAAAAGTATCTTTGGTGGGCATTTTTTAGCGATCGCTACGAAAACGCAGCTGCTACTCATGCCTTCGCTGACTTCAATGTATTAAAAAAACTCATTACCAATCAGTCCACAAAGGATGGTGCGCCTTTCACCGTTGATGACGTGCCTATCTTCGCCAGCCACAACCTGGTTGAAGCGGAGGAAATTCTCACTGCCGACTGGCCCAAACGCGCGACTATTCGAGGGCGCGGTGTTTTAGTTGTCCTTTGCCGTCTAGGAGCCTTAGACTTTGCCACTGGAGAAAAGCTAGACGCGCAGAATATTGAGAACCGACATTACCACCATATATATCCTGATGCCTTGCTTAAGGAAGCCGGAATCCCAAGTTTCTTAGCCTTAAACTGTGCATTAATCCGGGATAAAACTAATCTGAGCATTGGGCGTAAGGATCCCCTGGATTATTTGAAAGATCGGTATCAATGGACTTCTGAAGCGATCGTGCAAGAAAGACTCCAATCCCATTTAATTCCTATCCCCGAACTAGCCAATGGCGGCTATGAAGGGCTATCAGACGGTGACAAAGTGGCCAAAATTAAGCACGACTTCGATATATTTTTGGAGAGACGAGCGACCCTGGTTATGGCAGCAGTCCGCAAGCTAGTAGATGGTCGGCAACTTAGCCCGTCAGAACTTTACAGCAAGATTTAATAATATGCCAAAGTCTGGAGAACATAAAGCTGGCTAAGCTCGCAGCTTGAAGCATGCTGAGGAAACTGGCTAGACATTTCGTAGATAAGCCTGCTCCCCACGCCCTCAGCGTGTAAAACAGCCTTAGGAATGTAATGCTAAAAACTGGAATATCATCTTAAAGAAGCAATTTTGACAGCCTTAGATTGAACAACATGCTTGTTGTTCAATCTAATCTTTGCTTTTCTTAAAATGGAGCTAAGCGGATTCGAACCGCTGGCCTTCTCAATGCCATTGAGACGCGCTACCAACTGCGCTATAGCCCCGTAATTAACTAATCATATCATGCCTTGCGATCGCGGAATTCGTCAAGCGATGTTCGCCGACCGGAATTCACCAATGGCAGCGGACTCAGCTAGAGTTTTAGTAAATGGATGTCTAGCAAGAATTATGGCGGAATCGTTTCAAGAGCATCAAACAGGTGATTCGCAAGAGTCGGAAGCAGCGATCGCGACGGCGACGTTGATTCAGCAGTTACGCCGCAAAGAGGGATCATGGGTGGAATGGGGCGCAGCGTGTCAAACCTTGCAAAAGGCAGGAATCAGCCCCCAAGCGATTTTTGAAGATACGGGGTTTGAGCCGATTCAACAAAATCAGGTCATTGTGGGAGCCCAGGTTTATGCCAGTGTGGTCGCAGCCAATGCTTCCGAAGCAACCCAAGCCCATTTCGCGCGGAAAGGGAGCGATATTCTGTACGAGTTGCGGGTTCTGAGTCAGGCCGATCGCGCAGCAGTAGCAGAATTGGTAGTAACCAAAAATTTAGATTTTGATGAAGCCCGAGAAGCCACCAAAGCCGTTAAAGAGTTTGCCCGTTTGACGAAATTGCCAGAGGGGTTCACCGCCCATCCCGGCGACGCGATCGCCTATCAAGCGTGGAAACTGGCCCGTCAGCAAGCAAATTTGCAGGAGCGATCGCGCCTCATTGCTAGAGGCTTGCGGTTTGTCGAGAGCGGCACCGCCCGCCAACACCTGGAACATCTCTTGACCGACTTTACCGTCGTCACCGAGCAAGCCGCCCCCACCCTACCTGTGTATCGGTTGGAGGAAAGTGATGAACTGCCACGCATGATCCCCGTGGTGGGCCAACTGCCACTCACCAAAGCCGATTTGCAAGCCGTGCCCCTGGTCGAAGAGACAGCTCCTTTTGGGATTGTCCACTTTTCTGGCACTGCCGCTTGGGTGCCTGTTCCAGGTTGGCAGGTAATCCGACTGGCGGAAGACCCTGTGGCCTTGCTGACGGATAGCGAGGCCCTGCCCAAACCGCTCAGTGGCAAGCGCGATCAGGTTTTGGTCGTGCTCGATCGCGCCCAACGCCAATGGCAAGACGATGCCTACTTTTTGGTGGAACAGGCTGGCCAACTGGAATTGCAATGGTTCCCCCAAGCCCCAGAGCAAGGCTTATTAGGGCGGGTGATCGTCATTGTCCGACCGAAAAAAATCCTGGATGAAAACTACACCCACGATCCCTGGCAAATCGACGAATAAAGCGCTTCTCAACGCGACTGGGCAAAACCCAGGTCAAGGAGCCTTGAAAATGGCTTGATTCCGGCCCTGTTGCTTGGCTTCATATAACCCCAGATCCGCCACTTTTAGGAGGGTGCTGGGGGCAATGTCCAGGTTGGGGATGATACACGTCAGGCCCAGGCTGAGGGTAACATGGTCGGCCACGTCGGAAGAGGCGTGGGGAATGCGCAGGGTATGGAGGTGCGATCGCGCACTTTCTGCCACTTGCAAGGCCCCGTTGACATCGGTATTGGGCAAGAGAAGGACAAATTCTTCACCGCCGTAGCGGGCAACCAAATCTCCCGATCGCAGCGCCGATCGCCGCAAGGCTTTGGCTACTTGGCGCAAACACTCATCGCCTTGGGGATGGCCATAGGTGTCGTTGTAGCGTTTGAAATAATCCACATCACAAATGATGAGGGCAAGGGCCGTTTGCGATCGCAAAGCCCGGTACCATTCCCGCTCCAGCACTTCGTTAAACGTCCGCCGATTGGCCAATTGGGTCAGGTCATCGCGGGTGGAAAGATACCGCAGTTGCCGGGATTTGTAGCCCATCATCATGGCGATCGTCGTGAGCAAAGCCAAGACCACAGGCACCACCGGAAACCACCACCCCGCCAGCAACAAGCCATAACTCCCCACCAGCACACCACCAACGGCCCCCACACTCAGCCCCAGTTTCGTGCGTTCTTGGGTGCGGCCAAGCTGAATCCAGGCCCCAACCCCCACCGCGATCGCAATCCACACCGCTTCCAAGACTTCGGGAAACACATAAATCCCCCGCCGCCGATCCAGCACCGCGCTGAGGATCTGACTGGCAACCTGGGCATGTAACTCGACGCCATACATGGGCTTCGCAACCAGGCCAAACCGATTGCTGTAGGCGGTATAGAAAGCATCGGAATTGCCGGGGAGAGTGCTGCCAATCATAACAATCTTGTCTTTCAGCATGTCCTTGGGCAATGTGCCAGACAGCACTTGCGTCATCGAGACAGTTTGAAAGCTCGTGACCGAATTGCGTAAATTCAGCAGAATTTGGTAGCCGCCACTGTCCACCCGGACATAGCCCCCGTGATGGCTCTCAAAGGGTGGGAAGCGAATTTGGTTCAGGGTTAAGACAGGGGAAGGGGTTTCAGGCCGAATGTTGAGACTGCTGAGATAGTCCAGGGCCACCCGCAACCCCAGGCTTAAGATCGGTTTGGGTGCTTCGGTATTGGGCACCAGCAACGCCCGTCGCACGCGGCCATCGGCATCGGCTTGGATATCACTCGCGGCGATCCGATCGCGATCGACCAACACCACATTCCCCGGCACAGGAACCCCGGCAGCATCCCCAACCACTTTTTGGATGCCGATTAAATTGGGGGTTGTTTCAAACACCTTCTGTAGTTCGGCATGGCCCGGTTGCATGGGGAGATTGCGATAAAAATCTAGACCAATGACCCGTGGTTGTTGAGCTTGGATGCGGCGAATGAGGTTGGCCATCACCTGGTCAGAAATATCGTTCGTGCCCAAGGCTTGTAAATCGGTATCACTCACCCCCACAATTACAATGCGGTAATCGGTGGGTTCCAGGGGGCGGGTTTGCACCATAGAGTCAAACACTTGCAACTCCCAGGCTTGGAACAGACCCAACCACCGCCCCCCCAGGCTGACACTGGCGATCGCCACGCCCAAAGCAAATGGCAAGCGATATTTTAACCAAGCCTGCATCACGGATTTCATCAGTCCGCCCCCTTTACCAGCAGTGGCCCCTGTGGCCCCACCCAACGCCCCCCAGCTACCCCAAAACGCAGGGCAAACCCAGCAGGGGCGATCGCACCAACACTAAGGCCCATCGCGAACCGATTCGAGTAGACAAGTAGCATCCGTTTCTTGCCTGCCTGAGGGATCTTGCTTCACTTAGTAATCCCTACCGAGAGGAAAGGATTGCGATCGCCCCTGAATTGTTCTTCCCGTGAACCTAGCATTCAGCCGGATAGCGGAGCAAGTTCATTGAACTGGATGAACCTCCGCAGGGCCATCAGTTGCACAACCGATCCGGGGGCACACTAAATCTGAGCGGAGAACTGTGAAATCGGAGGCAGCGCCAGCGCCCACCCGCGATCGCCCTGGAGGACGGTTGCCCATCCCCGGCCCAGGTTGATGCAGCCCTCGCACCGGCCCTTGTCCCACCTGTGGTAGGAGCCGTGTGGCAACCGAGGGGTTGGTGGGCTCGAAGCAGGGCAGGGTGCACGGATCGTGAACTATCAAACGCTTGAACCATGCGACGCAATGTAATTTTTCTCTTAGTCAGCGTGAGCCTTTGGCAAAACTGGATTTCCCTGGCGCGATCGCAGCCCATTGTTGCGGCACCCGATGGCACCGGCTCTGTCGTCAGCCCCAGTGGCAACCAGTTCGAGATTTCCGGTGGCACCCAGCAAGGCGGCAATTTATTTCACAGCCTGGAGCGGTTCAACCTGGAAGCCAACCAACGGGCTAATTTTTTAACCAATCCCACGGTTCAAAATGTTCTGGGGCGAATCACCGGTGGCGAACCGTCGTTAATCAATGGTGTCATCCAGGTGAGCGGCAGTCAGGCCAACTTGTTTTTGATGAATCCTGCTGGGTTGGTCTTCGGCAATGGAGCGAGCTTGAATGTGCCTGGAGCGTTTACAGCCACCACCGCCAACGCGATCGCCCTGGACAATCAATGGTTTCAGGCCACTGGGCCAAATGTTTTCAGCCAACTGGGGGGCACCCCTACCGGGTTTGCCTTTCTGACGGGGCAGCCGGGCGCAATCTTGAACAGTGGGCACCTTGCCGTGGAACCGGGGCGATCGCTGACCTTATTGGGAGGCACCGTCATCAACACGGGCACCCTGACCGCACCCGATGGCCAAGTGACGATCGCCGCTGTCCCCGGCGAACAATGGGTGCAAATTCGCGCCGCTGGCAGTGTACTGAATTTGGAATTGCCCCTGGAGCTTCGGCGATCGCTGACCACCTCACTACCCATCGCGGGCAAAAGCCTCCCAGAACTGTTGACTGGGGGCCAACTGGCTCCTGCCACTGGGGTCTCCGTTCAAAATGGGGTAGTGACATTGACCAGCACCGGGACGGCCCTTCCCACCCAGCCGGGTACAGCGATCGCCAGCGGCTCCATTTCCGTAGCCTCGCCCCCAGGCCCAAGGGCCACCTTGGCTGCCCTCGCCGAACCTACCATCCACATTCTGGGCCACACCGTCGGTGTGCTGAATGCCCAAGTTGATGCCTCCGGAGTCCAGGGCGGCACCATTCGCGTTGGCGGCGACTACCAGGGGCAGGGCGACGTGCCCCGCGCCCATACAACCGTTATCGATCGCCAAACCACACTCCGGGCTGATGGCACCGTAGGGGCAGGCGGGACGGTCATCGTCTGGGCTGATGACACCACTCGCTTTCACGGGCAAATCAGCGCAACCGGGAGCAGGGGCCATCGGGGTGGGTTCGTCGAAACTTCTGGCAAAGCCAACTTAGATATCACTTTGGGGACAGTTGTGGCCAATACACCCCAAGGCGACCCTGGAGTTTGGCTCCTTGATCCCTCAGATATCACGATCGCGACCGGTGGCACAGGCACCCTGAGCGGGGGGCTCTTCGATCCGCTCACTCCTGTCGGCCCCATCGATCCAACCACCATCGCCACTGCATTAGACAACGGCACCAACGTGATTATGACAACAGCCAGCGGTACAGGCGGCAATGGCGATATCAGCTTACTCAACTCTATTAACCAGAACGGCGGCGGCACGGCTTCCCTAACGCTAAATAGTCGCCGCTTCAACCAGGTGGGAGGAGCGACCATCAACCTGTCGAGTACGGGCGGGCTGACGTTTAATTTGAATACGATCGCTCCCGAACCCATTGCACCGTTTGCCTCAATTCAAGCGGCCCAAGACGCGATCGGCACCGTTGCTGGCCCCCGCACCATCCGGCTTGCACCAGGCACCTACCAGGGCAACACCCCCATTACCTTCACGCGATCGCTTACCCTCCAAGGGGCCGGCCCAGACACTACTATTTTGACCAATACCAACGGCACGGAAGGGATTCAAGTGGCCGGGGGCACAGGCGCAACTATTGAGATCAACGGCGTGACCCTCGCCAACAATAGTGCCACTGCCCTGCGAAACGATGGCACCCTCATTCTCAGCAACAGTGTGCTCCGGAACAATGCAGCGGCCCAGGGGGGCGCGATCGCCAATGGGAGCGGCGGCAATTTAACCGTGCTCAACAGCCAAATCCGCAATAACCAATCGGGGACGATCGGGGGCGGTATTTTAAACGAGGGTCAATTGGCGATCGCCAATAGCCAAATTGCCAACAACCAAGCCCAATCTGACGGCGGCGGTATCTACAATACGAGCAACGGCACCGTTTCGCTTCGCACCACCACCCTTCAACGGAATACTGCAAACGATGGGGGCGGCATTTACACGAATGGTAATCTTGCGATTGCTGACAGTGCGATCGTCAACAATCAGGCCAATGGGGGCAACGGGGGCGGCATTTTCAATCGCGGCACCGCAACCATCACTACCACCACCCTTGACGCCAACCAGGCCAATGACAGCGGGGGGGCCATTTTTAATGGAGGCGAGCTGAATCTGAGCCGCAGCACCCTCAGCCACAACATCGCCAATAGCAACAGCGGCACTGCTGGCAATGGGGGTGGTCTGTATAACCAGGCCACAGCCACCCTGACCAACACCACCATCAGCGGCAATCTTTCCCTGCAAGGTCGGGGGGGCGGCATTTTTGACACTGGAACCCTTTCCCTCAACAGCACCACGATCGCCCAGAACATGGCCGCTTTTGAAGGTGGGGGCGTTTACACCAACACCACCGTTGGCATCCGGAATACGATTGTGGGTGGCAATATGGCCCCAAATGGCCCCGATGTTGCAGGCAATTTTCAGGCAACCGGGCCTAACTTAATTGGCATTCAAGACGGTAGCACAGGCTTTCAGCCGAGTTTGCTCGTCGGGACGCGCACTCATCCAGTGAATCCGCAATTAGGTCCCTTAGCCGACAATGATGGCCCCACCAAAACCCATGATTTGTTACCGACAAGTCCGGCGATTAATGCGGGCGATGACCAGATGGCCCCCTCGGTCGATCAACGGGGTTTTACCCGAATAGCCAACAGTGGGCTGGATTTGGGGGCGATCGAAACTAGCTACCCGACGCCACGCCTGCCGCCCCCCCAGGCCCAGGGTTTGCCCCTGCCACCCAGTCCATTGCCCCTGCCTTTGGTAGAGCTAGGGGCGATCTTGCCATTGTTTGATTCACCCCGATCGCGCCTGCCCGAACGGTCGCGCCTGGACGAAACACCGATCCTTATTAGCCGAGTTGGGGGCACCACCGAAGATTGGCTAGTCAACACGGATCAGTCCTTCAGCCGAGCCTATGAACAACATCTGAACTTGCCCCGAGTCCAAGGCTTGAATCTGGCTCAATTGCAAGCCACTTTGCAACAGGCCAAAACCCTGAAAGGTGCGAATACCGGAATTATCTATGCGGTCTTTGTCCCCGCCGCCGAGGTCGAGGCTTCCGGCACCTGGCTGAATGAGCGATCGCCCCAGCCCGACGATCAACTCCAGTTAATTCTGATCACTGCGACCGGGAGCCCCATTCGGCGATCGCTGCCCATTACCCGCGCCCAAGCCACAGCCCAAGCCAAACTGTTTCGGTTGGCCGCCGCCGACCCCGACGATAACCAAAGCTATATTTCCCTGGGTCAGCAGTTTTACCAATGGCTGCTTCAACCCCTCAAAGCCGATTTAGAGGCCCAAGCCATCACCAGCCTCATCTATTGCCTAGACGAAGGACTCCGCACCATTCCCCTGGCTGCCATGCTCGATCGCCAAACCTTCGTCATCGAGCAATATGACCTGGCCCTGATTCCCAGCGTGGCCCTCAGCAATCTCAGGGTGGCCCCCCTCAAACGCGATCGCCTCCTGGCGATGGGAGCGTCCGCCTTCACGACCAAAAATCCCTTGCCAGCCGTGCCCGTGGAATTGAAAGTGATTAGCCAACACATTCCCACCAGCCAGGTGTTTCTGAACGAACAGTTCACGATCGCCAATTTGCAAACCACCCAGGCCCAGAGCCAGCCCGATATTTTGCACCTCGCGACCCATGCCGAATTCAACCCCGGCAACGCGCAGCAATCCTACATTCAACTTTGGGACACCAAACTAGACCTCCCCCGCGTGCGATCGCTCAACTGGCAGCGCCAAGATCTCAGCCTGTTGATTTTGAGTGCTTGCACCACAGCCGTGAGTAGTCGGGAAGCCGAGTTAGGATTCGCCGGATTAGCCGCGATCGCCGGAGTGCGATCGGCCCTAGGCACCCTATGGACTGTTTCAGATGTGGGGACTTTGGCCCTCATGGGTGAGTTTTATGCCCAGCTCAAAACTGCCCCAACCGTGGCCAGCGCCCTCCGGCAAGCCCAACTAGCCCACCTCCAACAAACCGTGCAAATCCGCCAGGGGCAATTGCAATCTGGCTCTACCGCCATTCCCCTCCCAGGGCTGACCTTGCCCCAACAGGCCACCTTAGCCCATCCGTTTTATTGGTCGCCGTTTGTCGTTGTGGGCAATCCCTGGTAAGCCTGGGCCCAGCACAGAAGCACCCACCGTCCAGGCAAACCCGCCCCGTCCAATTAGTCTGAACCGGGGGCGATCGCCAGGAAGCACAGTTCCGTAGGTTTGCTGGTTCATCCGGATAGTGAATTGTAATTTTTGATGAAGGCACCCCTCCTAACTTGTCTGCAATGCTACCCAAGCTTCAAGAAAGCTTCTTAAATAGGCTTGGTAGAAAAAGTTAGGATCAAAGGGAAATCAGTCCGTATTTTCGCGATGGCCTAAGTCCGGTTCGTGTCTACTGTCACCCGATCCTTTCGCACTCCTGAGCACTATGTTTTTTCCCCACACCATTCGTCGCCCCGTTGTCCTGCTCTCCACCCTTAGCCTTGGGATCCTCGCTAGCACGATTCAGTGGGCACCCAGTTCCTGGCAAATCGGCCACAGCGCGATCGCCACCCCAGCCGCATCAGCCCAATGGTCGCCAGAACGACGCGGCAGTTCCAAAGACACCTTATCCGGCGGTAGGCGGGGCAGCAGCACCAGTTGTATGGCCCAACCCGGTCAAATCGCACCCCGGATTCAGCTCGTCGTTCCCAACGACTCAACGGGCCTGGTCACCACCACCGACCAACCCACTTTTTCTTGGTACCTGGAAACACCGGGGCCAGTGACGATGACCTTTGTGCTGCAAGACCCGGCTGTGGCCAACCCCATTGTGACCAAAACCATTACCGCTAGCCGTTCGGGCTTAGTCAACCTCGCCCCCCTAGACTCAACCCGGCTCAAACTTGGTGTGCGGTACCGTTGGAGCGTGTTTGTGGCCTGTGGGGATGGCCAACAAGAAATCGTGGCGAGAAGTTTTGTGGAACGGTTACAGCCCGGTGCCCAGTCCCAGGTGCAATATCAATCCCAGTCCCACTAGGGCAACAATCGGCCCAGGTTTGGGTTTAGCAATTATGGGTTTAGCAATTAACTGATTCGAGGCCATTGCCCAGACTGACCTGGCTCTGGGGTAGTCCGCGATCGCCGCCCCACGCCCAACCAGAACGCGACTAACCCCTACCGACCAGGACACCGATAAAGCTGATAAGGAATGCCTAAGCGATGGTATTGACTGGGATCAAGCTGGCAAACCTGGGGATTGCCGTCGCGATCGCGCACCTGGAGTTGGGGCGGATAGCCCACCCGTTTGAGGCCCGGTGCAATCACCCACAAATTTAGTGGCAAAGGCAGGGGATGGGTTAACGTAGCCAAACGGTTCCACACCGAGCCATAGTCATTGGCGATTTCCAAAAACGCAAAGTGCGGGGGAGCAGACGCGACCTCTAGGCTTTGAGCCGTCTCCAGCGGTAAGGCAAGGCTCAGCCCCAAGGCAATATCTTGCAAATCGTTGTAAGCCGCAACCACTAGCAACGGCTTGTCTGGCTCGAAGGTGAGGGTTTGGGCCACGGTCTGGGGCAAATAAGGTTTCTGGAAGACCAACCCCGTGGCGACAAAGCCACTGCTGACCAACCCCACCAGCAGCAAGGGCAACGTCGGTGTGCGATCGCAACGTTGGTGCAGTTGCCCCCCCCAATGGCGCACCCAGGCCAGCCCTGCTTTCGGCGATCGCGATCGGGCCAAACCAGAGACCGATGGCAACTTGGGTACACTCAGTCCGGCCCCAATCAAGGCACACACCGCTGGAAAGTAAATGAAATTGTAGCGGGGCACTTGGGTCAGATCTTTGCCCAGGAGGTAGGCGATCGCCCAAAACTCCGCCACCACCGTCAGCGTGAACGCCAGCAACAACCGCAGGGGTAAATGGGTTTCAGGCTGTTGGTGTAACCGGCCCAACCCCCACGCCACCCGCGCCAACAACCAAAGGCTAAACCCCGCCATCAGACTTCCACTCAGCAGAATCACGCCTAAATTTTGTTGTTCGACGGGCAAGGCCACCACCATCACCACCCAGCCCAACACCAATTGCACAATCGGGGCTAGCACCTGCCAACTCCGCAACCCAGTTTCAATCCAATCCGTTTCGGGCCGTGTGATGTGGCTGAAAAAGGTCGGCAGCCAGGGGGCATAAAGCAGACCCACAGCAGCGATCGCCCCACCAGCCCACCTCAACTTCCACCGACGCAGCGCCCCCCTTGGGCGATCGCCCTGGAGCGACAGATCCTCCAGCATCTCTACTGGATAGCGCCGATCCCGCAGCCAATCCATTGCCCCTAGCAGCAGCACCACCACCTGGCCCCCCAACGCCAGAATAAAAAAATAGTGCACATAAAAGCCCAGGCCATTCACCCCAATCCACCCCAGCCAAACCGGCCACCGCACTTGATGCCGCTCCAAATCCACGACCATTTGGTAGAGGCCAGTCAACGCCAGCACCACCAGCACCATCGGCAGCGTGTAGTGGCGGGCCTCTTGGGACAGATACACCCCAAACGGCGAAACCGCCAACGCCAACGCACCAAGCCACGCCGCCCGGTAGGAAAAGGCCCGTTGGTTGAACTGGGCGATCGCCCCAATGGCCGCAACCCCCAGCAACGCTGGCAGCAATCGCAAGGCCCACACCCACGGCAATCCCCAGGCTTGTAGGCCGCCCAACCATTGATGCATCCAGCAAAAGAACAACGGCGGATGCACCGATTGGGTGGAAACTGTGGTCACAATTTGGGCGCAGGTCGTCGGGTGGTAGGTAAAAATCCGCTCGTAGGCTGCGATCGGCAATGCCACCTGCCGGGGCACCACATCGTAATTTTGCCCAAAACTAAACAACCCGGTAATCACCTCGTCCATCCATAGAGGCTTTGTGCCCAGTTGCCAAAACCGCAACCCCGCACCCAACAGTACTATCAACGCCACCAGAGGCCATCGCTTCACATTTTTCATAGGGCTATTCAACCATAGGACGATCGCACCCAGTGCATCTGGGCGATCGCAATCGCAAAACCCCTGATCCTGCCTGAATTGTAGAAATTTGCAACGACTTTTTTCCTAAGCAGCGAATTCCCCGAAAATTGAAGCAGGAGGGTCGATCTTACCCAGCCGCAGATCGCCCCAGCCCATCCTCAAATCTCGTTTAGGGGAGGATCGTACCGTGTCTGTACCGTTACTGCATCGCTTTTTCCCGGCCCACCCCCAGCCCCCCAGTTCGACGCAACCCCACATCCGCTGGTGCCCCAATTGCGAACAACACGCCCTGCGCTACCAGCAGACTCGCGGCGATCGCGCCTATTGGCGTTGTCGCACCTGCTGGTATGAAGTGAACTTTCCCCGGGCCTCTCGCCCCCCGGATCAAACCAGTTTCCTGGTGTGCAAAATTGCCTTCGGTCTGGGCTTAATGATTGTGCTGCTCAATTCGGCGAATGCCTGGGAAGCCAAACTGCGATCGCAACAGAGCATCAACATCAACCATCCGCTCCCCAGTTTCAAGGATTTACGCTAGCCCCAAGCCCAATACCAGCCTTGCAGCAGGCCAACACCGCCCGCCCCAGGCAACCCCAGCCAAAAGTTTTATCTAAAACTATTTGAGCTAGAATAATCATGGGCGATCGCGCCACTGGGCCGATCTAGTGCTTGGGCCAATCTGGTGCTTAGGCAAAGATTGGATTGGGCCATCTTTGGCTGCGGTCAACACTGGCCCAGTGACCATTGATTTCGTGAACGTTGCAGAGTCCTGGTGAAAAAAACGACCTCTACTCAAGATTTAACCCCCTCCCAAAAAGCCGCCAACGAGCCAACCCTGGCCCTCTTGCGGGATTTAGTACGCACCTACCAAGCGTTTTATACCTACGATGAAGCCCATATTCGCACCTTAGGGCTCACCATGCCTCAATTTGATGTGCTCGCCACGCTGGGCAACACCCCAGGGCTAATGATGAGCCAGATTGCTGAACGCACCCTCGTCACCAAAGGCACCCTTACTGGCATTGTCGATCGCCTGGAAGCTAAGGGCCTGGTCGAGCGGACTGTCCCCCCCGACAATCGCCGTTGTTTTATCGTCAAGCTGACCCAGGCTGGTCAAACCCTGTTTGAAGATGTTTTTCCCACCCATATCAACTACCTGAAGACCCGCTTAGCAACCCTCAGCCCAGAGGATATTCACCAAATTCGGGCAGCCCTGGGCCAACTCCGGGCTTTATTCTAGCGGGGGCGATCGCCCCATCTCCCCTACCCTCCGGCACCAGAGCAGTGTCTTCCCCCAGAAGAGCAGTCTAAAATGTGGGCATTGGTTTGGTGTTTTGGGGTCGTTGGTGCTGGGCACCCAAACTTTTGGGTTGCTGCATCGGCCAAACCAGAGTTAGATAAAGCTAAGTAGGGGCTGGAGATTCCACGATGGCGGGTCAGATTTTAGGCGATCGCTACGAAGTTGAACGGCAATTAGGGAAACAAACAGGACGCTGGACACTACTCGCCCGCGACTTGCAAACCGACACACTGGTCGTGTTGAAGTTATTGTTTGTGGATGAACAGTTGGAATGGGACGACCTAAAACTGTTTGAGCGGGAAGTCGAGATTTTGCAATCCCTCACCCATCCTTCCATCCCCAAATACCTGGGCTATTTCGAGCAACAGTTACCCAATGCCAAAGCCCTGGTGCTGATCCAGACCTATGTCGAAGGGCGATCGCTAGAACAATGCCTGCAACAAGGTCGCCTGTTTAACGAAGCTGAAACCCGTCAAATCGCCAAAGCCATCCTTGGCATTCTGACCTATCTCCACGGGCGCACCCCCCCCATCATTCATCGCGACATCAAGCCCAGCAACATCCTCCTGGCCAACCGCCAACTCCATCTCGTTGACTTTGGCTCCGTCAAACAAGTCTCAGGCAACGACACCACCGCCTTCACCGTCGTTGGCACCTATGGCTACATGCCCCCAGAACAATTCAGCGGGCGGGCCGTCCCAGCTTCCGATCTCTACAGCGTGGGGGCCACGTTGCTCGCCCTCATGAGCGGGATGCACCCCTCCAGCCTGCCCCGTTCTGGCACCAAAGTCGATTTCAGCAAAATTCCCGTCATCAGCGCCAGTTTTGCCGAATGGCTCGGTTCCCTCTATGACATCAATCTAGAATCGCGGGTAAAGTCAGCGCAAGCCGCCCTCAAGACCCTCGAAACAGGCCGGACAGCCCCAGCAACTCCGCCTGCGGCACCGCCTACCCCCGTCCGTAAGCCTGCTGAAACCAAAATTTCTCTGACCAAAGATCCCACTTTTTTGGAAATTACCTTGCCCTCCCTGATTGGGCAAACCCAATTGCAAATCGATCGCCAACAGATCAGCCTCACCACCAAACGCCTGGGCATCGCCACTGGTAAACCCCAAACCGCCTCCCGCCAAAGCCTAACCCACCTTTACTATCGCAAGCCTAATACGCCCAACAACGATGGGAACGAAGCCGCGATCGCCCTGGTGGCTGGCCCCCAAACCTTTGAACTTAAAGGGGGTTCCCTCACTCCGGCAGAACTGGACTGGCTCGCCTACGAACTGGCCACCTGGCTCAAATTGCCCATCTCAGAATAACGGCTGAGATTTTTGCCCGTTTTCGGGTGACCTTCCATCCTAAGATAAAG
This sequence comes from uncultured bacterium, assembly GCA_964475335.1. Lineage (GTDB taxonomy): Bacteria > Cyanobacteriota > Cyanobacteriia > Leptolyngbyales > Leptolyngbyaceae > CAYYWG01. The sequence continues at coordinate 6,413 of CAYYWG010000026.1, read as the reverse complement.
AATCGTTGCAGTTGGGATGGTTTTGATCATGCGGATTTTGGTCATGGGTGGCACGCGGTTTATTGGTGTGGCCCTCACACGGCTGTTGTATGAGCAAGAGCATGAAGTCGTGTTGTTTAACCGAGGGAACAAACCCGCGCCGGTCGAGGGTGTGGAACAAATTCATGGCGATCGCACCGATGCCGCCGACCTCAAAGCCAAACTCAGCGGGCAAAAATTTGATGCCATTTTTGACAACAATGGACGGGAACTCAGCGATACTCAACCGCTGGTCGAACTGTTTCAAGACCAGATCCAGCACTTTGTTTACATGAGTTCCGCTGGGGTTTACCTCAAATCTGACCAAATGCCCCATATGGAGGGCGATGCCGTTGATCCCAAAAGTCGCCACAAGGGCAAACACGAAACCGAAGCGTATCTAGCCGCCCAAGGGGTGCCCTTTACGTCAATTCGTCCGACCTACATCTACGGCCCCCAAAACTACAACGACCTGGAAGCCTGGTTTTTTGACCGCATTGTGCGCGATCGCCCCATCCCCATCCCCGGCAACGGAGCCCACTTCACCCAATTTGGCCATGTGCGCGATCTTGCCAAAGCCATGATCAGCGTCTTGGGCAACCGACGGGCCATTGGCAAAATCTACAACGTGTCTGGCGATCGCTGCGTCACCTTTGATGGGTTGGCCCGAGCCTGTGCGATCGCGGCAGGTAAAGATCCCGCCGCCCTCCAAATCATCCACTACGACCCCAAACAATTTGACTTTGGTAAGCGCAAAGCCTTCCCCATGAGAGTGCAGCACTTTTTTACCTCCATCCAAAAAGCCACCAGCGAATTGTACTGGCAACCCGAATTTGATCTCGTTGCGGGCCTCAAAGACTCCTTCCAGAACGACTATTTGCTGTCTGGCCGGGAAACTGCCGCGATCGATTTCTCCCTGGATGACGAAATCCTCAAAGCCAGTTAGCAACAGACTGGGGGGCGCGATCGCCAACACCAACCAACACCCCTGGCCGCTTCCCCCCTGCTTCCAGAATCTGAACAACCTTCCTGTACACTGCTAGTTACGTCATTTTGGTGAGGTGTCTGTGCTACTCCAACTGCTGGCCATCGTTTTTGCGGCGGGTGCGCTGTTCGTCGGTTTGTATCTGCTGTTGCTTGAAGTGCAATATCGCCAACGCCCCGGCAACAAACTGGAAGTAACCGTGGGCCAGTGGACTCTGGACGCAAAAAGCCGCGATCGCTATGTGCTCGTCGGTGAAGTTGAAGTGATTAACCGCACCCAACGGCTTGAAGTGATGCTGCCCGAAGTCTGGGCCGAAGCTTCGCTATTCTCTGGCGACAGTCTGGCTGGTGTGACCTGGCAAGCCCAAGTCATTTCTCAACACCCCGATGAAGCCGCTCGTGCTGACGGCTACTGGTTTGCCTACATCGTCAAAACCAAAAAGCGCACGACCCTCCAAATTCGCCTGGAGATCCAGGGCAACAACCTCGAAGCCCTCAAAAACGCCTGGATTCGGCTCCACTATGTCACCTATGGCCCCCAGGGGCGCGTCCCCAAAGTGCGACATTTTGTCGTGCCCTTCCGCTATCCCACCCCAGAGGAATCGACCAACTGGCGCACAACCCCCACCGCCGAGGTGTTGCCCATTCGCACCCATTTGTTGACGGAATGCGACACCGTAACCCAGGTCGTGCAACGCTACGTGACCCCCCACGCCAAACCAGGGGATATCGTCACCATTGGAGAAACCCCGATCGCCATCATGCAAGGGCGGTTCCGCCATCCGACTGAGATTCAACCCGGTTGGGTTGCCAAACGTTTGTGTTACCTCTTCTTGCCGACTTCCAGTTTGGCCACCGCCTGCGGGATGCAAGCGCTAGTAGACATTGTGGGGCCAGTGCGCGTGTTGTTTGCGTTCTTTGTCGGGGCGATCGCCAAAGTCTTCCGTAAACCCGGCGTCTTTTATCAACTTGCCGGTGAACAAGCCCGGTTGATCGATGATGTCACCGGGACGCTGCCCCCTTACGATCAATTCATTGTGCTAGGGCCAGACAATCCCCAACGGGTCGTCGAACAAATTCGGGCGGAAACTGGCATCGAAGCGGCGATCGTCGATGTCAACGACCTCGGTGCTGTCAAAATCCTGGCGGCAACCGCCAACGTCTCAGAACCGCTTCTCAAGCAAGCCCTCAAGCGCAACCCCGCAGGCAACGCCGATGAACAAACCCCTGTCGTGCTTATCCGCCCTGTGTAAACAACTCATGGCGATCGCGGCCAGCCCGTTGTGCCCCGACCATCATCACAGTTTTTTGCGGAACCTGATCCAGATCAAGGGTTCATTCATCAAAACGACTAGAATAAGAGCAAGTGGGTTCGCGGCGTGATCAGCACCTTCTGTGGACACAACATTAGTTCATGGTTTATGGCAGCTTCTGGCAGCTTCTTGGCACTGATGCAGTCAACCCATTCAACGCACTGCGGTGGATAAGAGCCTTTTTGACATGACTCAAGCCTTTTCTCAAGATGAAATCTGGATTCGTCCCATCCACTATGGTGATTTTGAGGCCGAGCGATTTTGCGTTCCCGGTTCTGAGTCGGAGAGCCTGAATTATTCGATCAACCCCAGCATTTCGACTCATACCTGCCATGCCTGGTACGAACCCCTCAAGTTTTTGCACCGCTTGTTGCTGAAGCCGCAACGGTTTGGGGCCTACTTGGGCGAAAGAGATACCAAACTGCAAGGCGTGATCCAAGCATCGCCGTTTAACCGGACGCGCAGCACTTGGCGAGTTGACCAGGTTTCAGTGTTGGCCCCGGCCCTGGCGGCGGAAAACCAAGAAACGGCCAGCAAGAGTGAGCCAGCCACCGCCCGGTTAACCAAAAGCTTGAGTGACACCGCCTCCCAACTGTTGCGCTACTGCTTCGAGACCATTTGGGAAGCGCGGACGTGGTTGCTAGAAGTAAATGTCAATGATAAGGAGCAGTTGGCTCTTTATCGCCAAAACGGGTTTCAGCCTTTGGCCCAGATGACGTATTGGGAAATTACGCCGGAGCAACTGACAACCCTGGCTGAGCGGGAACCAGATTTGCCCAATCTGTTGCCAATTAGCAATGCGGATGCTCCGTTGCTGTATCAACTGGATACGATGTCAATGCCTCCCCTGGTGCGGCAGGTGTTCGATCGCCACATTGCTGACTTTAAAACCAGTTTGCTGGAATCCTTACTCCAAGGGATTGCCAATTGGTTGAACCACACGGAAGTCGTCAGTGGTTATATTTTTGAACCCCAGCGGAAAGCGGCGATCGGCTATTTTCAGGTGCAACTTTGCCGCAATGGCTCCAAGCCCCATCAGGCTCAGTTAACGGTTAATCCAGCCTATACCTGGCTCTATCCAGAATTGCTGGTACAAATGGCCCGGATTACCCAAGATTTGCCGATTCAATCTTTGCGGGTGGCTTCTTCTGATTACCAACAGGAACGGGAAGAGTATTTGGAGCGCCTGGGTGCAAGTCGGGTGGCCCATACCCTGATGATGTCGCGATCGGTGTGGCACAAAGTCCGTGAATCCAAACTGGGTGCTTTTGAAAATCTCCAATTACCGGAAATGCTGCAAGGGCTGAAGCCAGCGCGGAAAGCGATTCCTAGCCGGATTTCGCTGACACCTCCCGGTGAAGAAACCAAATCTCATTCCAAACCAACAGTCCGCCACGCCCAGGTTTTGTTCAGCAAAAAGCGGCAGTCAACCAAGTCAGATTTTTCTGATCCTCCGGCAGAGGGGCCGTCGGCACGAGTGTAAGGTGATGCCAATTGCTGCATTAGGATTGGACGTGGGGCGCAAGCGCATTGGGGTCGCTGGTTGCGATGGGACGGGGCTGATCGCCTTTGGGATTGGCACGATCGCCCGTCGCTCCTTTCGGCAAGATGTGGCCGATCTCCGCCAAGTTGTGCAAGAACGGCAAGTCGATACGTTGGTAGTGGGGTTACCCTATTCAATGGATGGTACCTTAGGCTCCCAGGCGCGACAAGTCCAAAAATTTGCCACGGCGATCGCCAAAGAACTGAATCTCGCCCTGGAGTATGTGGATGAGCGGCTAACCTCCTTCCAAGCAGAACAAATGATGCAGGCCGAAGGGATGTCACCATCTCGTAACAAAGCCTTGATCGACCAAAAGGCCGCCGCCATTATCCTGCAACAGTGGCTTGACCAGCGGCGATCGCCCACTACCAGCACCCCACTGCCACCGCCCCCACCCGGTTGACTGCCCCGCTTCCCCGGCAGCCAATTTCCCCTAGGCTCACGGCCCGGTTGCCCGCAGGGAACGCCAAAAAATTGCACCAAATCGTTACAGAATTACAGAAAACGATAAATTGTCACCCGAACTTTGGCAGAATGCTCTGTGAGTGCACATGACGAGGAGATTCTTGCATGGATGACGATATGGAGACGAATGGGGAAACGGTCGAAGGCGAAATGGTGGTTTTGACTGATGCTGATACAGGCCGCACCATTGCCTGCACAGTCGAACGCTTTTTGGCGATCGAAAATCAGGACTACGCGCTTTTGCTGCCGATTGACACCCCCGTTGAGATCTTTGTGTGGCAAGAAGCCGAAGACGATGACGAAGAAGCGATTCCCGTTGAAGACGACGACGACATCGACGTGTTGTTTTCCACAGCGAAGGCTGTTTTAGAAGAGCAAAACTTGACCCTCAAGCGAACTGCCGTCATGCTGACCGTGGAAGGGGATCTCCCTGACCTGGAGGAAGATGCGGAATTCGAGGGGGTAGAGTCGGAGCAGGAGGCGGAAGAGGCGGAAGAGTTACAATATCTCGCCAGCTTCTATTACGAAGAGCAAGAATTTGCCGTGTACGCGCCCCTGGATCCTTGCTTTATCTTGGCCAAGTTGGATAACGATAATCAGCCCCATTTGCTTACGGCTGAAGAACTCAAAAATCTTGAACCATTTCTGGATCAGATTGAAGATCAATTTTTTGATGAATTTGATTCGCCCTAGCGGTTTCAAGCCTGATAAACGGATATGCCCAAAAAACTTCCTGTAAAGTCGCTCATTGGTGTTGTGCTGTTAGCCTTGGTCGGGGTGGCCGGATGGTCAAGCTGGACCTGGTGGCAATGGGCGATCGCCCCTGCTGCCGTTTCTGCCCCCAACACACCGCCCCGCTCTGCCAATCTCCGAGTTGCCCCCGGAACCTCAGCCCAAGCGATCGGACAAGATCTCGAAACCCTGGGGTTAATCCGTTCCGCCCAGGCTTGGAATTTGTGGGCACGCTGGCTGCTTTTGCAAAATACCAATGGCGGTTTCCAGGCAGGAACTTACCAAATTTCAGCCACCCAAACCCTCCCAGACATTGCCCAGCAGATCTGGACAGGCGCTGTGGCCGAAACCACCTTTACCATTCCAGAAGGATGGTCAATTCGGGAAATGGCCACGTATTTTGAGCAGCAAGGCTACTTCACTGCCGAGGAATTTCTCACGGCGGTCAATACCTTTTCCACGGCTGAATATCCCTGGTTACCCACAACCAAACCAATCGAAGGGTATCCCCGACTAGAAGGATACTTATTTCCTGACACTTACCAACTCCCGTTAGATACGTCAATTCAGCCGACAACCATCATCCGGCTCATGCTCAATCGGTTTGAACAGGTTGCCTTACCCATTTATCAACGGTTGGCAGGTAAATCAAAACTGACCCTGGCCGAATTTATCACCCTGGCCAGCATTGTCGAACGGGAGGCCGTTGTCCCCACAGAGCGATCGCGCATTGCAGGGGTGTTTTACAATCGGCTTCGCCAGTCCATGCCCTTGGGCTCTGACCCCACCGTGGAATATGCCTTCGGGATTAAACAAACCCCCGATCGTCCCCTCACCTTCGCCCAAGTGGAGCAACCCTCCCCCTACAACACCTACGTTACCCCAGGGCTACCCCCAGCCCCCATTGCCAGTCCCGGCAAACTGAGCCTCGAAGCGACAGCAAACCCGGAAAATACGGATTATCTCTACTTTGTCGCGCGATACGATGGAACTCATGTCTTCAGCCGCACCTTGCAAGAGCACCAAGCCGCCCAAACCACGATTCATGACCAACGCGATGCAGCTCAAAAAAACGCCCAATAGGCTGGCAACAGTTGGGAACACGGCTATACTCGTCCTTTCTAGGTTTCATTGCTTATGTCTTGGGGTCACCTCCTCCAGCCCGATCTTGTTCTTCACGGCAGCATTTTGAAGCTGACCTCCCAACTGGTCAGCCACTACCAACTCAAAGGGCTCGTGTTAGACGTAGACGAAACCCTCGTTCCCTTTCGGGCTTCCCAAGTGTCGGAAGAACTGCTGCCCTGGGTACACGATATTCGGCAAGTCGCCAACCTTTGGCTAGTCAGCAACAATATTAG
>CAYYWG010000025.1:0-48088 GCA_964475335.1 uncultured bacterium | reverse complement strand
CCGGTTCGCGGATCCCATCGATGTCAACGGGAGGTGCGGCGATGAAGGCGATGATAAAGCAGACGGTAGCGGTCAAGAGGGTGGGGATCATCAACACACCAAACCAGCCGACATACAGCCGATTGTTGGTGCTGGTGACCCACTCGCAAAAGCGATCCCATACGCTTCCGCTTTCGCGTCTTTGAATGGTTGTGGTCATGGGTTTAAGATAATTGCTAGAAAAAACAACAGTAAGAATTGACCCGAAATAGGTCGGTTATGGATTGGATAAATGAATTGTATTTACCCGACCTCATACTACGAAATCTAAGTTTATTTTTCTAGCGATCGCCATTAACTTTTGTACACCCAATCGCAACCTTTCTTCATCGACAGATTTTGTAGTTACAAACAATATCAGTTCTAGTTTCAAGCCATTTTAGTTAGGATTTTCTGAGGATAAATGTCAAAGGAAAACCACCTATTTTATAAATTTATGTATCGACTCTCTCGCGATCGCAAGGAGACCAGAGCCTTTACTCCTGAGGCTAAAACCCCTAACTGACAAAGCGAAGAAGAGATTCTCTATAAAACTGAATGCATAACTTATTGAAATAATTCAACACAAAAATACATAGTAAAAATCACAGTTTGTATCATTTTCTTTATCTTGAGCGATCGCACCACTTTAGCTTTTCTCAAGCTTTTGCAGTCCTATTTTTCCAGCAGTTCTCGACGAATGACTAGCTAGAACTCCCGCACTCTATCCCTCGCCATACACAGAGAAATAGGACGAGAGCTTCGATCCACCGCTAGTGTTTATGGTGCGTCTCTCCGCAGGAAAACGGCCATTAAACACGAAGAGAATCGCTGACTGAAATCACCTGATTGTTAGCCCAAGGGAAGTATGGCCATTCCATCCAAACGCGATCGCCAGTCTGGTTTTTCTGGTCTTCCTAGCCCATTCCAAGGCATTGTCTAACCAGCGCTACACCAGGCTGCTAGAGAAAGCGCGATCGCACTTCCTGGATGCCCTCTTTCAGGCATTTGCCACTTGTCTCTTAGCCCACGGCCCTAGGGAACGCCTTTCTGCACAACTACACCCGCACTTAGCCCCATAAACGAGCAATGACCGCCCAACCTGCAAGTTAGACAGCCATTGGTTAAGTTACGCGGGAGGGCAATCGCGGCGATCGGGCAACAAAGACAGGTCCACGCAATCAGTGATAGTCAGGCTTTGGCGTGCTCAAGCCATTGAATGACGGTTTTGCCTAATTGCACGTTGTTCAGGCGATCGATTTCTCGAATTCCCGTTGGGCTGGTGACGTTGACTTCGGTCAAATACCCACCAATCACATCAATGCCGACAAAGATCAACCCATCTCGTTGCAATGTTGGCGCAAGTTGAGTGCAAATCTCGCGTTCGCGTTCAGTAATGTCCACCACAGCGACCCGACCACCAACCGCCATATTGCCCCGAAATTCTTTGCCCGTTGGGATGCGGTTCACAGCACCAATCGGTTCGCCATTCAGCAAAATAATCCGCTTGTCGCCTAATTTGGCATCGGGTAAATAGGTCTGCACCATCACAGGGACTTGGCCTTGTTGGGTGCTGATTTCAACGAGGGAGTTGAAGTTGCGATCGCTTGGATCAAGAAATAAAATGCCTTCCCCTGCTTTGCCGCCCAACGGTTTGAGGACGGCGGCCCCTTCCTGCTCCAAAAAGTCCCGAATCACCTGTTTATCCTGGCTCACAATCGTTTTTGGGATTGCCTGGGTAAATTGGAGGGCATACATTTTTTCATTTGCCGCCCGAATGCCACGGGGCGAATTCACCACCAAAGTTTTCGCTGGGTCAATGTAATCCAGAATGTAGGTGGCATAGAGATAGGGCACGGTCACGGGTGGATCTGTTCGCATGAACACCGCATCCATTGTTTCCAGGGGTTGAAAGCTGCGATCGCCCACCTGGAACCAATCTGGTTCGGTTCGCCACAACCCATCCACTAATTGCACGGGTGTCAGTTGCACGGGGCGCAGAGGCGCGATCGCCTGCCCATCAACCACTGCTAACTGATTCGCTTGGGTAATCCAAACTTCATGCCCCAGCAGTTGGGCCGCTTCCATCAGCGCCACACTACTATCGTGACCAGGATCAAGCCGTTCAATGGGGTCAATAATAAATGCAAATTTCACAATGGCAAACCGATAGTTGGCAACACAGCCAAGGACACAAGCCCTCCATTCATCTCACATTTTTAGCTGCGAGTTCTACATCCAATGAGGGGATTTGAAAGAGGATTTCATCAACCTGATACCATCAGGCAACTCAACTAATTCAACAATGCATCCAGCGTACCCTGAGCATTCAACGCATAGAGATCATCACAGCCGCCAACATGTTGATCGTTGATAAAAATTTGAGGGAGCGATCGCCGCCCGTTGGCTCTCGTCGCCATTTTTTGCCGTGCAGCTTCATCACCATCAATGCAATATTCAGTAAAGTCCACACCTTTTTTGGTGAGCAAGGCTTTGGCCCGAATGCAAAAGGGACAGGTACTCCAGGTATAAATTTCAACGTTGGCAGACATAGTTCTTTACATTATGCAATTGCTTTTATTCTAGACTGCGACCTCCGCTTCGCACGGAAGGGCCGGGGGAATTTTCGCAGGCGGCCAGGACGCGATCGCCAGGGGCACACCCCAGCCATTTTCCCCGCCCAAGTTCCAGCCTAGGGGCGATCGCCCGGAACATTGGGCATCATCGATGGCGCAGCACCATCCGGTGGCAACGTCGGCGTTGGCTCTAGGGGCGGAGGCAAGGGGGCATTGGCCGCCGGAATCACCGCCATTTCCAGAGTGCGCCTGGCCGCTGTGCAACCTTGGCGCGTCGCCTCCAGGGTCAACGTATCATTGACCAAACTCTGGGGAGCCGTGTAGGTCACATCGCTGTCAACTGTGATGCGCGAGTCAAACTGGCCATACACCGCCGTCCACTGGTGCACCACGCCCTTGTCATCAGGATTGACCACACTCACTGACAGAATGCGTTTCTCCCCAGCCGGCACAATAATCGCCAAATTTGCCGGAGTCTGCACTCGCCGGGGAGGCTGATTCGGCAGCACGCTGGGTTCAAAAACGGCGACATCCAAAATTGTGGTGTCACAGTTTGCGGTGGGTTGTGGCAATTGGATGGAGTCGCGAATCAATAAATCCCATGTGCCATAGAGAATAATCCCCACGACGACCGCAGGAAAAATCAGGCGATTAACCCGCTCTAACCACTTGGAAAAATCAGACATAGGCAAAGATTTAGGCCCAACCTAAATCGGGGCAAACAATACGACCAATCGGCTTTTCTATTGTTCACCCCATTCGCTGATTTCGGTATGGGGACGGAACCATCCTCGATATATCTTCACAGGGGCAGGTGTACAAGGCCAATGGAAGTCCCCGCCAGCCACCTCCTTTTGGCGAGGCAAACTGGAGGGACGACAACGCGCGATCGCTGGAATGCGATCGCGATTTCACCAAATTCCAATCTGCAACGCCACCCTGGCCCACTCCTTAAATTGCACAATTCAAGTCACCTGACCGTTGTGAAAAACGCAAGTTTTCTTGATAGTCAACCGGGCAATCAATCACTGCGGGCACATCTTGTTCCAATGCATCTTTCAACATCGGCACCAAATCCGCACAAGATTCTACACGATAGCCTTTCAAGCCCATACTTTCTGCCAGTTTGACAAAATCAGGATTTGTGAACTTGATAAATGCCGATTCACCAAAGTGGTTGTGCTGCTTCCACTCAATCAACCCATAGCCGCCGTCATTAAAAATCAACGTCACAAAGGGAGTACCCACCCGTTTTGCCGTTTCTAATTCTTGGCAGTTCATCATAAAACCACCATCTCCCGTTACCGCAACAACGCGATGTTCAGGGTACACCAGTTTAGCTGCGATCGCCCCCGGAATAGCAATTCCCATTGCGGCAAACCCATTAGAAATAATGCACGTATTAGGCCGTTCACAATGGTAGTGGCGAGCCATCCACATCTTGTGCGCCCCCACATCCGAAATTGCGATATCGTCCGGCCCCATCACCTGGCGCAAGTCATATACAATCTTCTGGGGCTTAATTGGAAAAGCATCATCTTTGGAATAATACAAATAGTCTTTGAGAATATCAGAGCGTAGTTCCAGAGCATAGGAATCGGGTTTACTGGTGCGATCGGCCCGCGACAAAATCTCCCGTAGGGAATCAGCAATATCACCCACGACTTCGACCTTGGGAATGTAGCTACTATCCACTTCTGCTGGCGTTTCGCTAATATGAATAATTGCGATTTCACCATTCGGATTCCATTTCTTGGGTGAATATTCAATCAAATCATATCCAACACAAATCACCACATCAGCCCGGTCAAAACCACAATTAATATAGTCTCGTTGTTGTAAGCCCACACTCCAAATACTCAACGGATGGGTATAGCGAATTACCCCTTTGCCCATAAACGAATTCGCCACAGGAATATTTAACTTCGTGGCAAAATCGGTCAACATTTTGCTAGCCTTTGCCCGAATGGCTCCATTTCCAACCAAAATTAATGGATTTTCCGCTTTAGAAATAACTTCAGCCGCTCTTTCAATAGAGCCAAAAGCAGCGTAGGTTTTTTCCTTATTATCAATACTTAATGGCTTCCCGATCGCAGGCATCGCCGCAATATTTTCAGGCACATCAATATGCACTGCACCGGGCTTTTCAGTTTGGGCAATTTTGAAGGCTTTACGCACAATTTCTGGCGTATTACTAGGACGTACAATTTGGGCATTCCACTTTGTCACGGGGGCAAACATTGCAACCAAATCGAGGTATTGATGGGACTCGATATGCATCCGATCAGTCCCGACTTGCCCAGTAATTGCCACCAAAGGAGCACGATCAAGGTTGGCATCAGCAACGCCCGTCATCAAATTTGTGGCTCCCGGCCCCAGCGTCGATAAACACACGCCAGCCTTCCCGGTTAATCGCCCATAAACATCAGCCATGAACGCGGCTCCTTGTTCATGACGAGTGGTAATAAATTGAATTTTAGAATGCTTTAAGGCTTCTAAAACATGCAGGTTTTCTTCCCCAGGGAGGCCAAAAACATACTCGACGCCTTCATTCTCTAAACACTGCACTAATAGCTCAGCCGTATTAATTTCACCCATGATTCCCTCCGGTTGCGTTGGTGTGAGTCTATCTGGATTGGGCCAATCGATCGCAGGTCAATATCTGAGCTGTGCAAAAGTCAAATCGGTTGTCCGGCGATCGCATTTTTTAGATGGATTTCGATCTTCTCTGGTTAAGCTGTCATTTGCGGTGCAACCCATAATTCTATTGAACTCTTCAAATTACTTTACACGCCCTAAAACTTAGTTTTTCGTAACATATTAATGAACGAGTTTAATAGGTAAGGCATACCCTTATTTTCGATTGCAAGTTCAAGTTGATTGGAAGATGTTTCTTAGACTGTGCGTTCATAGGCAACTATCGGGGAGAATGTCACCTTTGCAAATTGCCCTCATCCCCCAGTCCCTGCTCCCTGGGGAGCAGGGACTGGGGGATCGGCAGTCCCTCTCCCTGGGGGAGAGGGATTTAGGGTGAGGGCGACACAAGTGACACGCTCCCAACTATCGAGTCCAACAGAGAGCCACCAATCAAGTTATTGCACCATCAAACCCATTGCGATCGCCCATCACCATTGGGCTAGCTAAGCTAGGGTGAGAACACGCACAAGCCAGATGCAGTCAAGCTTCTAGACCCTGTAGTAGCGAATATCTTTTTCTGTGGCGGCCCCAACCCTAAGCCTGAAATTGAGCGATCGCCAGACCCCTTCCCTTTGGAGATTACCCAGCATCCTACAAATGATTTCTGAAAGCCTATGTATCAACGCATACGAGAGTTTTCTGAAGAAATCGAGAAATCTTGACGAAGATTATCATTCGGTCACGAACTTTAAAGGCATTCCTGCATAATTCCCCCGTCCGGGGGAGTTAAATAGAGATAGATCATTAGATACATAGATGTAGACAAAACTACTGCCAAAGGAGGCCCATCATGCTCCTATCCAAATCCATCCGCCGACTGGCGATCGCCCTCTCGCTAACCTAGCCGCTGTTGAGCGCAATTTAGCCAAACAGGCTAGAGTGAAATCAGCCAGGGCCACAAATTAAGCCTTTAGCCCCGATTTTATTAGGAACAATCAATTGGAAAAAATTGAGCCTTAACAGCTTTTTATATCCTTGCTTGTGTGGCCTTAAATTGCATCGTTGATAGCAGTTCTGAACAGATTAAGTGTGCCATGTTTTAAGCCAAGACTCCAACTTAATCAGGCAATCAACTGATTGAAATGTCTGGATCATCACGCTTTGAAGTCAGCCCGTTATCAACCTGCTATTCATCTGTTTGTGTTGTCCTTGTTGTATAACATTTAGTTGGTCGTATGTTCGTTTCTAATGCTTCCAATTCGCTGCAATCCGATCGCATCCAATACACCATTACTCCTCACGGCGAAGGAGTCATCCTCTGTGTTTGGGAAACAAACTTAGCTGCACAGTCAGAAGCCGATCGCTTTCTCTTCAAAATTAACCACCGGGTAGCCTCCCACGCAGAAGCCCAAGCCTTGCTGAATGGGTATTTAGAAGCCGCTACAACAGGGTAAGTTGCACGGGTTCAGGGGCGATCGCGTGCCACGGTAACGGCGGCAACTCAAGACCCTGGGCAGTCAAATAGTGATAGATGGCATCTGCATTTCCTGGCGATCGCACTTCCACCGGACAGTGCACACAAAAATAAACGGCAGTATCCGCCTGGAGCCAGGTGGCGATCGGCTCAACCCAATCCGCTAAAAACGGCAAATTCAGTTCCCATTGGGGGTGACTAATGTAGCGAACCAAACTAAATGCCGCCGTTTGCTCAAACACAACTGGCAAGCGAGGTTTCTTCCGCTCTGACCATATTTGTGGATCATCCGGCACGTCATAAACTGGTCGGGTATCCAGCAACACGCGACCAACCCCTAACTCAGTCAAACAGGCACTCAGGGCGATCGCTGCCGCAGGCTGAAACCACTCCGGATGCCGCACTTCGACCGCAACTTGCCCCGCCGACAACGGTAAGGCCGCCAAAAACGCCTGCAAATCTGCCAGGGCATCAGGGCCATAACTCGGTGGCAGTTGCACAAACAACGGGCCAAGGCGATCGCCCAACCCTTGCATCCGTTCCCAAAACTCAAGCGCCTGGGCCAACCGGGGAGACAATAGCCCTTGATGAGTCACCCACTTTGGAAACTTGGGACAAAACCGAAAGGCAGCAGGGGTATCCTTAGCCCACCGGGCCACCGTCTCCACACTGGGCAGCGAATAAAACGTCGTGTTGCCTTCGACCATCGTGAGCCGCTCCCCATACAGGCGGAGATAGTCGGGCGATCGCGCTGTCGCCGGGAAAAAAGAACCCGCCCATTCCTTATAAGCCCACAGTGCACACCCTAAGCGAAATTGCATTTCCCTGCTCTAATCCTCTCCGTCACCGTGCATGATAGAAGATTGCACACTCAGACACCAGGGCAACTCCAATGCAAACCACCGCCGAATTTTATTGTGCCTTTTGTGGCGAATCCAACACCACCTTCATTGATCTGAGTGCTGGCGAGCAACAGACTTACATCGAAGATTGCCAGGTGTGCTGCCGCCCCAATCAACTATTTGTCCGGGTGGATGACGTCACTCTCGACATCGAAATCGATACCGAATATGTCGGCTAACCCAGATAAGCCGCGATCCAGCCAGCTCCCCACCGCGCCACAACCAGGCCAAAAAACAAAAAGCCCGATGCAAAACACATCCAGGCTTCTTTCCACTTTAACTAGCTAACCGCTTGAGGCAACAGACACCAAAGCTAAACTGCTCGATCTAATTCAGGCCGATGTAGTTTGCTTCTGCTTGCAATTGCTGGATCAAGGCTTCATTGCCACTTGCCCGAGCCGACTCCAACCGTCGCTGCAAGTTTTTCTGCATGTTCAAGCGATGAGTTTCGGCGGTCTGCAAATTTTTTTGCTGGCGCTTTCTGTTCAGCATGGACTTTCCCCTTCGTTCACGGATGCATTGCTTTAGCTCTAATTCTAACAGCTTGCCTAAAAAACTGTAGCTATTGTTACAGACACTCTTAACAAAGTTCTTGTAGACCCGCGATCGCCAACCTTTAGCACTTTTCGAGCTTGCACCAGCCTGTGTTATCAATGCAGAGCAAGCCATGTCGTTAAGGATGATTTGCCATGTCTGGGGCTGGGCTGATTACCCTGTTGAGTGATTTTGGGTATGACAATATTTATGTAGGCGTAATGAAAGGGGCGATCGCCCAAGTTAACCCTGCCCTAGTCGTCGTTGATTTGACTCACGCCATTCCGCCCCAAGCGATTTTGCCCGCCCGGTTTGCCCTTCAATCTGCTTTTCCCTACTTTCCCGCAGGAAGTGTGCATGTAGCCGTGGTCGATCCCGGTGTAGGCAGCGATCGCCGTGGCATTGCCGTTGCCGTTGGCCAGCACCCCACCCAACCACAAGGCTACTTAGTCGGGCCAGACAACGGTTTGTTTAGTGGAATTTGGGAAACCTGGCCGATTTTGGCCTGCGTCGAGCTAAATCAGCCCCAGTATTGGCGATCGCCCCACCCCAGTCAGACCTTTCATGGCCGGGATATTTTTGCCCCCGTTGGTGCCCATCTCGCCAGTGGCGTTCCCCTCACCCAGGTTGGGACTCCTATACCAGTCTCAGCCCTCGTGCAAAACCGTTTACCCCCGCTCATTCCCACCCCAACTGGTCTCCACGGCTGCATCCAGGCGATCGACCACTTTGGCAATCTCGTCACCACCATCCCCCAAACGGCAGTGATTGGCAAAAGTTGGGCCGTGCAACTTGGGACGGAGTTGGTTCTGGGCCAAGCCACTTACAGCGATCGCCCCGTGGGGAGCGTTGTCGCCCTCATCGGCAGTCATGGCTGGGTCGAACTTGGCATCAATCAGGGAAATGCAGCCCACACCCTCCAGCTCCAAATTGGCGATCCCGTTACCCTCATCTGGCAACCTTAAATCACCGTCCACAGTGAATATTTGTCAGTGAATATTTATCAGTAGGCTAGCAGGTCAAGTAGGCCAGCAGGCAGTTTCTGCTACCAGGGGTCCCTCTCCCTCGAAGCGCGATCGCGTAAGCTGAAAACAGTTCCCCTCCAGGCAGAAAGGGAGTACAACCCGCCGCCGCCAAGCCGCCTTGGTAATCGATAGCAAATCAGGCGCAACAGATCAGGATCAAGAACAAGATAAAAAGCAGAATTCAGGATCAGCAAACCTATGACAACCACCGCCATTGATGAACCCGTTGTCTATCAGGGCCAGTTTGGTGAATTTACGATTACCGATCGCGATCGCCAAGAAGTCATCACCTACCGGGCCGGGTTAAGTGTCGCGGCCTTGTGTTTTGCACTAGGGGTGGGGATCGTCCTGTGGCCAGGAGCCTTGGGAACCAACCAGTTTTTAGTTTTAACGGGACTATACACCCTCTTTTGTCTAGCGTTGGGCCTCAGCCTGTGGCGCATTCATATTTATCTGCGGCCACTCCACATCGCCCTCCAAGTTTTTTGGGCCATTGGCCTGCTCGCCTCCCTCGCGATCGCCCATTTGGATCCGGCCCCCTTCGCGCTCACACTCTATCGTCAACCCCTCAGCATTCTGGGCGTTGGCTTTGTCTTCGCGGCCCTCACAGGCATTTTCTTCAAAGAAGCGTTTTGTTTCAATCGCCTGGAAACCAAACTCCTCACGCCCTTAGTGCCCGTCCTGCTCTTGGGCCATCTCGGGGGCTGGCTGGCCATCACCGCCGAAAAATGGTTACTCGGCGTTTGGGCCATCTTATTTATCATTTTTGCCCTGCGCAAAACCCTCCAACCGATTCCCCCGGATATTGGTGACAAAAGTGTTTTTACATACTTGCGCCAATCACAATCTCCCCCGTCCGACTAGGCTGTAAAGCCCAACACCTGCTATCAGGATAAATGAGCAACATCGCTCTACAAAATTTTAGGCATCCGGCACCAAACCCCTATTCCAAAAGGAGGATTTACACAAACGCACTAATTAAGAAATTAAATTTTTCATCTAGAACAGTGTCAGAAAACATGAATAAAGCCTGCAATCTTCTCAGTTCGCAAAATAATCCGTGTATGATCGCGGGTAGTGTTTCTACCTCAAAGTCCACAACACAAATCCATACAAAGACCCTGGTGTGTCTAGGAGGCTATTCATGCGTTGCCCTAGCGTTTTACTTAGCGCTACAACTGCGATCGCCCTTGGTTATCCCGGCGTAGCGATCGCAGAGGAGGTTCTCAATCCTCCAGCGTCTTTACAAGATCCTCAAATTCCAGAGCGCGTATTCATCGCGCCAGAAGCAAAAGTTATTGAAACGGCACCCACCGTTGACTCATCCACCCTGTCGGTTGCCGAATCAGCGATCGAGGCAGCACCCGCATCAACCCCAGTCGAGACCACAACCAGTGATCTCGCGGTCGAGGCTCCCCGCACTGTCGAAGCCTCGACCCCCATTGTAGCGAATGCCCCTGCTTCTAGCCTGGGCACCCCAGTCGCAGTTGACATGGCCGACAAGGCATCCAAATGTCCACTGCTCACCGAAGCCGTAGCAATGGCACCCACCCAACTCGCCCAAGCCTCGACCTCCGGGGTTTGTCCACGGCCCGATCCCATTGCGCCGCTCGTTTTACCTGAGCCCTTCAAGGCAGAAGCCTCACCCGCCTTAAGCATCTATATCCCCGTCGGCTACGGCTTAGATGGTTGGTCGGTTTGGGGAAGCGGCACCTTCCAAGCAGGTGTGCGCGAAGATACAGGCTCCGTTGGGGCTGGCGGGATTGGGGTTGGTCTAGGCGATGCCAAAAAAGCCGTTGGTTTAGAACTAGGCTACACCTTTGTAGATAGCGAAGACTTTGGTGAAGGCGGCTTCAGTGGGAAGCTGCATCGCCGCATTGGGAATGACCTCAGCGTCGCTGTCGGTTGGAATGGCTTCCTCAACATCGAACGCAATGACTTTGAACAGTCAATCTATGGTGTTGCAACCAAGATCTTCCGGTTACGGGAATCCTTGGATGATCCCTTCAGCCGGATTGCGCTGACCGTCGGGGCTGGCAATAACCAGTTCCGGACAAACTACGATCGCGACGAGTTTGAAAACGGTACCAATGTCTTTGGCAACCTAGCTTTCCGGATTATTCGTCCTGTGAGCTTAATTGCAGAATGGACCGGCCAAGACTTGGCATTAGGGTTGTCGATCGCGCCATTCAAAAACATTCCCTTTGTCATTACGCCAGCCGTACGCGACGTGACTGGTTCTGGTTATGAGCCTCGCTTCGTCTTAGGTGCGGGCGTATCATTCAAATTTTAGGGAGGAGGAGTGCAACGATGAAGATGTATCAGTCCATCAGTTTAGCCTTTGGGGTAGCAGCCCTCACGACGGTTGCCCTCGCCTCAGTGGCCACAGCAGGCCCAGGCCCCCGAGGGGATAACCGCAGTTATTCCAACATTACTGGCACCAATATTTGGAATAGTACGGCTCCCATTATCGACGACGACTTTCCGATTGATCCGGAGCTAATTGCCCGGGTCAAACAACTGAATACCGATGCTGCCAGCAAGTACGACGAGTGCATTAGTGCGATCGCCGCAGCGGAACAAAATGCCCCCACGGTGCCCCCGCGTCAATATCTCCGGCGCGACCCACGGGTTCCCTATCCGCAAGCCTGCGTTGATCTCGAAACATTGAGATCAGAAGCCGAAACCTTGAAAACCGAAATTGCTGAAATTCAAAAAGCGGCTGAAACCCGTTCGGCTGGCACATGGTAAACAAGGCTACGGTTGATGATGTCACGTTCGTTCCTGCCCTGGCAGGAAATCACCCTTGGTCGTCGGAGTCGCAACTATGAAACAGCAAAATCCCTGGTATCAAAACCTTTTTTCTCGGAGCAAGGGTTCGGCGATCGCCGCCCTCTCGGCCTTGAGTTTAGTCGGTGCGATCGGCACCTCGACCCAAGCCCAAGAAACCCTCTCCAACAACACCATTCAGTTTCCTGAAGAAACCGTCGTCGAATTTGAAATTGTTGACACCCACGGGTATTACCAATCCACAATTGGCGTTGTCAACCTCAAAACCGGCCAAAAAACCCCTCTGTTTGTCGAAAAACAAGGCTTTGACGCGCCCACATCCAGTGTGGCAGGCCGCGACGACACCAACACCAATGCCGACTTCAAAGGCACGGTTGAAGGTGGCACGATTGTGAACGGGGCAGGGGAAGCCAGCAACCTGATCAAATACACCTTTGAAGCTGGAACGCCCTACGCTTTGTATCTCGACTCGGTTGATCCCCGCACAAAGCAGGCCCGTGTCTCTTTAGTTTCAACCAACGTCAACGCTACCTCATTTGCAGGCAGCTTAACCGCAGGTGAGTCTGGCAACAGCATCAAATGGGATGACTCCGGCCTCCCCAGACCGGGCAAAGATTCCGACTTTGATGATTTCGTCATCATTGCCGGTGGATTTACGTTAGAGTCGTGCCCGATCAGACCTCAATAAATTGCTCTTTCTTCGACATCGCGCTTCAATGATGACGCTCGGTGCGCGGGATTGAGCAAAGACTAAGTGCGATCGCCCTCCCTCTGCCCCTACTCAAAGTTGGGATTTAGATGGAGGGGCGATCGGCAAATTCGAATCAATGCCTAACCACTGATTGAGTACAACAGTGAGTTAAGCCAAACTTGATACTTTCAATCGCAAAGCAGCGTACCAGGATGACCGATACGCTGCTTTTATCGTTTGAGCGATACCAGATAACCAACGTTGCGGTTGCCGTTGGCTTTCCCTTGCCAGGCCAAAAGAACAGCGCTGTAAAAACCAGCGATCGCCTGAGTACAGACCGCTAGCTTTTCCTTGCCGCCAAAGGACTGGCAGACTTAATTCTGGTTTCGCCTTGAGAGCCTGAACCAGAATCACAGTCCTAAATTGCAGCCGTTGCGTCAGATGTTGGTTCAGCTTGTTCAAGACTGGGACCTGGGACGGAAGGCTCTGGGCTGAGTTTCACTGCGGCCTTATTGGCATCCTGCGCGGCCAGCTCTCGTTCTTGCCAGATCAACCCTGTCAAATGAGCGATCGCCAAACCAACTGCACCCAGCGACAACACATAACTATGCAAGGTGTACATGTGGGTAATGGTGACCGAACTAATCGCCCCACCCCCCGTCAAGAAACTGCGAATCTGGGCTCCCACAACGGGAATTGCCTCAATAATCCCCAATTCAACCCGAAACCGCCAAAAACCAATCTGCGACCAATCCAGAATCATGGCCGTCCAACTCAGGCCAATCGCCGCCAAAATCAACAAAATTCCACTAATCCAGGCAGTGAGCCAACTGCGCCGAAATCGTTCTCCCAGAAACAACACCAACATTTGCACCAGGGCAACAACAATCAACAAATTTCCGGCTAAATCGTGAACTCGACGCACCAACCACCCAAACGGAACCTGCGTTGCAATCATCGAGAGCGAACGATAGGCACCGCCCGCCGTCGGTTCATAGTAGAACGCTAACAACAATCCAGTCACTCCAGCCAGCAACGTTAACGTCACTGCACTGACAGCCAAAATGGTCGCCGTGCGCCGTAGCGCCAAAGGAACATCTTTCATAGAGACCAATGATGCTGAGAAAATTTTGTAGTTATATTAAGCAAGATTCTAACAAAATGTTAAACTTTTGGCCGCAGCTTTGCTAAACTCGACCTGGGCGATCGCGCATTTTGTTTGTTGTGGTGAGCATGGCTGACTCATTATCCCCATCTTGGCCGCAGGTTGCCGTTGCCATTCTGGAACAAGACGGCAAATTTTTGATGCAATTGCGGGATGATAATCCCCAAATTCTTTATCCCGGCCATTGGTGCTTTTTTGGTGGGCACCTTGAACCTGGTGAATCGGCGGCGATCGCGGTTCAACGCGAACTGCTAGAAGAAATTGGATATTGCCCGACCCACCTGGAGTTGTGGCGACGGGAAGAAGATACCCATCTCACTCGCCACCTTTACTATGGCAAGCTAGATGTTAGCCTAGAGCGGCTTATCCTCGGTGAGGGGATGGACATGGCCCTCGTGAGCCCCACAGAAATCCGCCAAGGCTCTTGCTATTCCACCAAAATTCAGGAATGGCGACCCCTGGGCAAACCCCACCAACAAATGCTGTGTGAGCTGATCGAGCGGCTCAATACCCTTGGAGCCCCCTAGCCTAGCCCTTTCAAGCCTCGATCCTCGATCAAAATTTATGCCTGACTGATTTATGCCTGAATTAGAACAAATTTCCCTACAGATTAATGGTGACTCTCACCAGTGCGCACCAGAAACCACTCTCCCCAACTTGCTGACAGAAATTGGGATGAATCCCAAGTTGGTTGCTGTTGAATACAATGGCGAGATCCTGCATCGCCAATTTTGGGATACGACTGTTATGCAACCTGGCGATCGCCTCGAAATTGTGACCATTGTCGGTGGTGGCTAAATCAACGCATTCCAGCGAAAGTCAGCATTTTGGGCCGCTACACATACCGAGTCAGTTGAATCCGATAGCGCTCTTTTTTCGTTACGGCAACATCGCCCACTTCCAGGCGACCTTTGCCCCGAATGGAAATCAAATCTCCGGCTTTGACCGTGTAGCTGGGCGTAGCAATTTCTTTCCAGTTCACACGCACATCGCCACTACCAATCAAGTCCACCATTTTGTTGCGCGAGATCCCAAACCCAGCCGAGGCGATCGCATCCAAGCGCATTGAGGCTTCGACAGTTGTTAATTCCTTTTTTTTCGGTTCTCGTACTTTCAGCTCAGCAAACGCAATGGGTTGCACTTTCACCGGGACGGAGCGAACCTGGGTGAAGTGGAGCATCAAAAAATCAACCATCTCCGGTGCCACAATGGCCTGGGCTCCTCGCTCCCCTAATACCAGAATGTCGCCCACTTTCTCGCGAACGATCCCTGTACCCAGCATTGCGCCCAAAAAATCTCGATGGGTTGCCGGATCAAACAAAAAGTTGCCAGCGATTTCTAAAGCGGCTAGCTCAACCTGGGTTTCATCTAGCGGTAACTCTACCCGAGCGATCGCCAGCCGCTGTCGCTCCGCTTGGGGATATCCCCCCCAGGCAACTAAATGAATATCGGTCAGCCGCCCAAACACAGCACGAATCTCAGCCAGTTCCGGCGGAGCAAAAAAGTCTGTCAACACAACTTCCCATGTTTTGATCGCCTGTTCGGCCTGATCAATCACCCGAGAAACAGTAGCACGGTTTTCAACGGACTTTAATAGCTCCTCTCTTGGCAACATGGTTACACCAGTCAGGCAACGTTGGATTGCCCAGCAGGCTCTTCCGCAGCAAGTTGCTCTAATCGCTCTTGCTGATCACGGGAGATACAGGTTTGTACAAGGGTTTCAATGTCTCCTTCTAACACAGGGGCCAAGGGAAAGTTTTGGTTCAAGCGATGATCGGTCACCCGGTTGTCTTTGTAGTTGTAGGTTCGAATTTTTTCTGAGCGCGAACCTGTCCCCACTTGCATCCGCCGAGCCGATGTCACAGCTTGCTGCTGCTCCTGTAGCTTTATCTCGTACAGTTTAGCTCGCAAAATTTGCATCGCCCGCTCCCGGTTTTGCAACTGCGATCGCTCTTCGGTACATTTAATCCGAATTCCCGTCGGCTTGTGCATCAAGTCAACCGCCGTCTCCACTTTGTTGACGTTTTGACCACCGGCCCCCCCCGAACGCATGGTCGTCATTTCGATATCGTTCGGGTCAATTTCAACATCCACTTCTTCAACTTCTGGCATCACAGCAACCGTCGCCGTCGAAGTGTGCACTCGGCCCTGAGCTTCCGTAACGGGGACACGTTGCACCCGGTGAACCCCAGCTTCGAACTTCAATTGACTGTAAACGCGATCGCCTTTTACCTCTAAGATTGCCTCCTTAAAGCCCCCCATATCCGCCAAAGACTCACTGACAAGTTTAACCTTCCAGCCCTGAGTCTCAGCATAACGAGAATACATCCGCACCAAATCTCCAGCCCAAATACTGGCTTCATCTCCACCAGCGCCAGCCCGGATCTCCAGCATGATGTTCTTCTCATCATTTGGGTCACTTGGCAAAAGCAGGATTTTTAGCTGTTGCTCCAGGTCAAGCAGGGTAGTTTCTAGTTCGGCAACCTCTTCAGCCGCCATACTTTGCAACTCCAGATCAGCCGCAGCCTCTTTCAGAACCTGTTGCGCCCCCGCCAAGTCTTTCTGAGCCGTTTTCCACTCGTCAAAGGTCGTTACAACTGACTCCAACGAAGAGCGCAACTTCGCCAACTTTTGGAACTCAGACGGATCCTTCGCCACGTCTGGATCCGCTAGCTTGCGGGTTAGCTCATTGAACGTCTGCTCAACGGAATTTAATTTGTCTAAAAGATACGCTTCAGCCATCGCTTGAGTGGGCTAACCATCCTAGAAAACAATCAGAGTAAAAATGATGCGTTTCGCTTATTCGCCAATCTGATTGTCCACTGCTACCCTTTGGATTGCGCGTCGCCCTCAGCCACCATGCCGTATTTCCGCAAGAAGCGTTCAACCCGACCTTCGGTGTCAATAATCTTTTGCGTACCAGTGAAAAATGGATGGTTTCCCGACCAAACATCAACATGGATTTCAGGTTGGGTGGAACCCACCGTCATGACAACTTCGCCGTTGCAATAAACTTTGGCTTCGGGATACCACTGAGGATGTATTTCAGACTTAGGCATCAGTCGATCTCTCAATTACGATCAATAGTTCAATTGTATACAAAGCCGCTTGGAATCGTCCGGCACGGCCATCGTTCAAATTAGCGACCCAAGCATTAACGCTTCGAGTATTGAGGTGCTTTCCGAGCTTTGCGCAAACCATACTTCTTCCGTTCTTTCGAGCGGGGATCACGGGTTAAGTACCCTTCGACCTTCAGCGGCTTACGATTTTCGGGATCAAGCTGACAGAGCGCACGAGCAACACCCAACCGCACAGCATCTGCTTGCCCAGTCAAACCACCACCGTGAGCGTTGACTAGAACGTCGTACTCGTTTTCCAAACCCAAGGTTTCCAGAGGAGCTTTGGCCGCAGCCAGATAATCTGCATTGAACTGCAAATACTGCTCACCGGGTTTTCCGTTGATGATCAACTGACCATCGCCTGGAACCAAGCGGACACGGGCGATCGCGGACTTCCGCCGTCCGGTGCCCCAGTACATAACTCGTCCTTCTGTTGCTTGCATTATGCCTCTACTCCTGGAATCGTCTTAATTTCAAGCACTTGTGGTTGCTGGGCAGTATGGGGATGCTCCGAGCCAGCATAAACCTTCAGCTTACGGAACAGTTGTCGGCCCAGCGTATTCTTAGGCAACATCCCTTTAACGGCTTGTTCCAAAATCCGTTCAGGAATCCGCGCCTGAAGTTTATCAAACGTCTCAACCTTCATCCCACCAGGCCGACCGGAATGGCGACGATACAACTTTTGTTCGCGCTTGCGCCCAGTCACACTAATCTTCTCAGCATTGATGACAATTACAAAGTCACCCGTATCCATTGATGGGGTATAGTCAGGCTTATTTTTACCCCGCAAAATACGCGCAATTTCACTGGCCAAACGCCCAAGCCGCTGATCCGCAGCATCGACAATATACCAATTGCGTTCAATGGAATCCTGGGCTGGAAGGTAGGTTTTACTCATGACAGTTCCCTTAGTTTTCTACTCAACAAAATTTCCACACAATGATTTGCACTAGCGGCCAAAGGAATTACCGTACTGATTCTGTCGGCGGACTGACTCCACCCGACAGCCCAGGAAAGGACAGCATGGGCTGTGCATCAAACCAAATATCGGGGGCGATCGGAAAATCAGGGTAGCCAACCCGTAATAAACACAACCCACGGGCCGGAGCCGAATGCTTTACCGCTTCGCGAGATTGGCTAGTCCAAATTTCGGTAAATCGCTCAGGGGAACAGTCACCCCGCCCCACCTGAACCAAAAGTCCCACCAGTAGTCGCATCATCCCGTACAAAAAGCCGCTGGCTTGCACCTCGATCGCAATAAAAGCATCCCGACGCTCACACTCCACAGCTTGCACATCCACCCAAGCATGAGGACGACTGGTTCCCGCCCGTTGAAATGCCGAGAGGTGATGTCGTCCAAGCAACGGGAATAAGGCTTTTCGCATCAAATCCTCATTCAACGCATCCTGGTAGTAGTGCCACGCGATCGAACCAACGAAGATATTGGGACAAGGATCCGTATACAGCAGGTAGCGGTAGCGCCGCCAAACAGCCGAAAACCTTGCGTGCCATGTTGCATCAACTGGTGCAGAAGCCCGCACCAAAACATCAGCAGGCAGACGCGCATTGAGGATACTCGCCCATCGATGAGCGGGAACAACCATCGGCGCATCAAAATGCGCCACTTGGGCCGCCGCATGGACGCCTGAGTCTGTCCGCCCAGCGCCATGCACTCTGACATCATGGCCTAACACCGAAGCCAATGCTTTTTCCAGCTCTTCTTGTACAGTCCGCTGACGGGGTTGCCACTGCCAGCCACAAAAATGAGTGCCCAAGTACTGAATAACTAGGGCGACACGCTGTGTGGGTTGGGCAAGATTGGCCAGCATGATCGATTTAGGTCAGCTCAATGATTGCCATCTGAGCATTGTCACCACGGCGAGCGACTGTTCGCAAAATCCGAGTGTAACCACCGTTGCGATCGCCATAACGAGATGAAGCCTGCTCAAACAAAGCATGAACTAACTGCTTATCGTACAAATACCCCATCGCCTTACGACGAGCAGCCAAAGAACCATCTTTAGCCAAGGTAATCATCCGATCAGCCTCAGAGCGAACAGCATCAGCACGGGCACGGGTCGTCTTAATCCGGCCATTCCGAATCAGTTCAGTGGTTAAAGCCCGAAGTAAAGCCTTGCGCTGATCCGCAGGCTTCCCTAATTGGGGGACGTTACAACGATGACGCATGATACAACCAAGTCTCTATAAACAAACAGCAAAAACTGAGCGCCCAAACCTTAGGCATTCTTAGCTGACTTTTCTTGAGGCAACGTAATCCCAAGTCGTTGCTGAAGTGCCTCAACCACCTCTTCAGCTGACTTCTGACCAAAGTTTTTGATCTCCAACAAATCCTCTTGCGTGTAATCCAAAAGATCCGCAACAGAATTAATTTGAGCCCGCTTCAAACAGTTGTAAGCTCTGACTGACAGTTGCAGTTCTTCAATAGGAATTTGGTTTGCGGGATCAACACCTTCATCCGGCTCTTCATCCTCTGGCTTGAAGATCGCTTCACGGAGAGGATTAAACAAATCAACCAGAATATTTGCAGCTTCACTCAGTGCTTCCTGAGGTGTTAAGCTACCATTCGTCCAGACCTCCATAATTAGCCGATCCTTTTCCAAGGCTTCGCCAATTCGAGCGTCTTCAACGGAATAGTTCACCTTTCGCACTGGCATGAAAATCGAATCGATTTGGAGAAAGTCCAGTGCACTTGCATCATCACGGCTTTTCGCCACCGAGCGATAGCCCTTCCCCTTCTCAATCCGAAATTCCATTTCCAACACGGCCCCTGGAGACAGCGTTGCAATATACTGACTATCATCAACCAGTTCAACATCAGAAGGAAGATCGAAGTGCTCGGTGGTGACCGTCATCGGGCCTTGAACCATCAGACGACCAATTTGCGGCTGCGATGAATAACTACGCAGAACAACCTTCTTCATGTTGAGCAAAATATCCAGAACGTCTTCACGAACGCCTGGAATCGTTGCGAACTCGTGGCTGACACCGGCAATCCTGACTGCTGTAATTGCAACCCCTTCCAAATTCGAGAGCAATACACGTCGCAGCGCATTACCAAGCGTAGTTCCTTGCCCACGCTCTAGGGGTTCGATCACAAACCGACTGATCTGACTTTGATCTTTCTCAATGCGAGTGTCCACACACTCAACCTGAAACTGTGCCACCGAAGCGCCCTCCCCTCTAAAAACAGAAACAGCGATGATTTTTCAAAATCTCAAGCTGTCTAACGATACATCAACCCCAATCAAATGCTGTAAAAATGTAGCTTTGCCCGTTGCACGCGGCTTAGACTCTACGGCGTTTCGGAGGACGGCAACCATTGTGAGGAATCGGAGTCACATCACGGATCAACGTAATTTCTAGACCCGCTCCTTGGAGGGCACGAATTGCAGTTTCCCGGCCAGCACCAGGGCCACTGACCATTACTTCGATCTGGCGCATACCCTGATCAGAAGCACGGCGAGCCGCATTTTCAGCCGCTGTTTGTGCCGCAAAGGGAGTGCCTTTCTTCGCGCCCTTGAAGCCGCTCGAACCCGCTGATGCCCAAGAAATCACTTCCCCGTTGGCATCAGAGATAGTGACGATAGTATTGTTGAAGGTGGACTGAATATAAGCCACCCCGTTAGGAATGTTCTTTTTCTGCTTACGAGGGCCAGAGCGCTTCGGTGATTGTCTTGGTGCCATTACTCAAATCTCAACTAAATTCTTTGGATCTAGACTAGAAATACTCAACGGTGCAACGCTTCGGGGAAAACCGATTAAACCTCACCGCAACGAACTTAAGCAGCAGGAGAAATGTGATAGCGCGATCGCGGCTGTAAACCAACCAAGCTACTTATTTCTTACCTGGAGCCTTCTTCTTACCAGCGACGGTTCTGCGACCACCCCGACGAGTTCTTGCGTTGGTACGAGTTCTTTGACCTCGAACAGGCAATCCCATACGGTGCCGCCTACCCCGATAAGTACCGATGTCCATCAAGCGCTTGATCGACATCGCCTCTAGTCGTCTCAAATCACCTTCAACCTGGTAATTCCCTTCGACCTCAGCTCTCAATGCAGCGACTTCCGCATCGGATAAATCTTTGACCCGCGTATCGGGATTAACACCAGTCGCCTTCAATACTGCCTGAGCGCGAGTTAGCCCGATACCATAGATATAGGTCAACCCAATTTCCACTCGCTTGTCGCGCGGTAGGTCTACTCCTGCAATCCTTGCCACATTTTTCTCCCCAAAATTACACTAACAATCTTGAATTCACCCAGAGCAACGCGCCTATAATGCAGTCATCTCAAGTTGCGCACTAAAGCTCTCACATTAAGCGCATCCATCGCTTTATCCTTGGCGCTGTTTATGCTTTGGGTTGCTGCAAATCACCATTACCCGCCCTTTCCGACGGATAACACGACATTTCTCACACATTCTCTTCACAGATGCCCGAACTTTCATATCCTCTTTGCCGCTCTACAAACTCAACATAATATCAATTTTAGAGAACTTAGTCAAACGCTGAAACTTACTGTTTCAAGCACTTATTTTCAAAGTCAGAATTAAAAGCAGTAGAAGTTACTATTTTTTGTTACGCAAACGATAAGTAATCCGGCCTTTCGTCAAATCATAGGGAGTCAGCTCTACTTTGACGCGATCGCCAGGAAGAATCTTGATATAGTTCCGCCGAATCTTGCCTGAAATATGGGCCAGAACGTTAAATCCGTTATCCAGGTCAACCCGGAACATCGCGTTAGGCAAAGACTCAGTTACCGTGCCTTCCATCTCAATTAGATCTTGCTTTGACAAAAGAACCTCCTTAAGCATTGATATGATTTACGCACTTAGGGGATAGCGCTAAAAATGGCCTCAGTTCAATTCTCGCTCCCTCTTCAGTCTACGATATGGATAGATAAAGGGCCTATGATTGAGCCTTGACACGATCCACCCCCGCCTTAGCGCTCAGACAAGCTGCTTCAAAGAGTGGGTTACTGAATCGATGGGCTGGTTTCCATCCACTGGAACCAATTTTTTATGGTTCTCATAAAACTCAATCAGCGGTGCAGTTTGTGCATGGTAGACCGTTAAACGGTTACGAATCACGTCTTCCGTGTCATCGGTACGCCCCCGCTCCAACATTCGGCTTATGAGGATTTGCTCTGGCACCTCTAGATTCACAACGTAGTCATAGGGTTGCTCCAGTTGATGCAACAAGTCGTCAAGAAATTCAGCTTGAGACACGTTGCGTGGAAAACCATCCAGAATCCAGCCAGCCTGAGCATCAGACTCTCCAAGCCGCTCTTGAATCAGGGCAATGACTAGTGAATCTGGCACTAATTCGCCGCGATCCATATAGTCCTTAGCCTTAATTCCCAACGGTGTTTGCTGAGCAACAGCAGTACGCAGGATGTCACCTGTTGATATATGGGGGATTTTGCACAGGTCAGCCAAAGTCTTCGCTTGCGTCCCTTTACCTGCGCCCGGAGGGCCTAAAAAAATGAGTCGTGGCACTACTGGTTCACCATCCCTTCATAACGCTGCGAAATAACATAGGTCTGAATCTGCTTGGCCGTATCAATTGCGACACCAACCACAATTAGCAGAGAAGTCGCACCAAAGCCCTGGAATGTGGTAACCCGAGTTGCACTTTCAACGGCTGTTGGCACTGTTGCAACCAACCCCAAAAAGACAGCACCCAAAAACGTCAAGCGATTCAGCACGCGCTCAATGTAATCGCTGGTCGCCTTCCCTGGCCGAATACCGGGAATACTCGATCCCATCTTCTTCAGGTTCTGGGACAGATCAACGGGATTGATCATCAGCGATGTCCAAAAATAGCTGAAGAAAAGAATAAGTAATAGATCAAGGGAAACATACAACCACGGAGTGGGGCCGCTGGGACTTAGATAGGTTGCAACCTGGGAAAGAAAAGGATTGCGGGTGAACTCAGCAATGTAGATAGGAAGAAATAAAACCGCCGAGGAGAAAATGATGGGCATAACACCGCTTTGGTTGAGCCGTAGCGGCAGATAGCTGCTGCGCTCCAGGTACATCTTGCGTCCGACTTGACGGCGAGCAGAAATGATCGGGATGCGCCGAGTACCTTCCTGCACAAAAACAATCCCCAAAATCATCACCAGAAACACGAGCAGCAGGATGATGATTCCACCAACTAGGCTGCGATCGCCGGTCTGGGCAAGCTCCAAAGTTTGGCCCAGCGATCGGGGCAAACCAGACACGATACTAACGACAATTAGCAGTGAAGCTCCATTCCCAATACCACGCTCGGTAATCAACTCACCTAACCACATGACAAACATAGAGCCGGCAACCAAGGCAAGGGCCGTCGAAGCCACGAAGGGAATAATATCAGCAGGCTGAGTAATATCAACTGGCCGACCACCGACTTGCGCCGCCCCAGTGTTTACAACCCACCAAGCCAAACCGACGCTTTGAACGATCGCCCAACCCAAAGCAACATACCGGGTAATCTGGGAAATCTTTCGACGACCAGCTTCGCCTTCATTCTTCTGAAGGTTCTCCAGCGAGGGAACAGCCGCTGTCAGGAGTTGCAAGATAATTGATGCGTTGATATAAGGCAAAATTCCAAGGGCAAATATCCCTAATGCAGACAACCCGCCCCCAGCAAAGATATCCAAAAAGTTAACCACTGCGTTCCCTTGAACCTTTGCTGCAAAAAGCTCCCGATCAATGTCGGGAATTGGCAGAAAGATACCAAAACGAACCAGAATTAACATACCAATGGTCAGCAGCACTCGACCTCTTAGGCCAGCCGCTTGGGCCATCTGCGCAAATGTCTCCTGCGCACTCGGTGTCTTATCTCGGCTAACAACCATGAATTCCCTCTAGCAGATCCTTAAATCGGCAAGTATGCTTTCCCGCCCCGTTTGGCGACTCTGATGAGAAGCAACCTCAAACTCAGGCTTAGATCAGCGCACAAGTACCTTTTGCTGCCTCAATCTTAGCGCGAGCTGATGCTGTAAACACTGCTGCTGTCACGTTGAGTGCAACATCCAGTTCACCGTCGCCCAGCACTTTCAGCGGCCCCTTATTCGCTGTCAGAATTCCAGCAGCCAATAAAGACTCCAGATTCACCTCAGTACCAGCCGACAAATCTGCCAAATCACCAACATTGACAATGCTGAAATGCTTCTGATTCACCAGTGGAAAATGCTTCAGCTTAGGCAGACGGCGGTAGAGAGGAGTTTGACCACCTTCAAACCCTGGCCGCGTCGGACGACCCGATCGCGACTTTTGGCCTCTCATCCCAAAGCCACAGCTTGCACCTTGGCCAGCGGCAATACCACGACCGACGCGGCGGCGACGCTTTTTAGAACCTGCTTGTGGAGCAGCATCATTGAGTCTCATAATTGCGCACTCTGTCTCGATACCTACAGTTGACTCGTTATCGCCCTAGCACCTAAACAATCTTCAGGGCTATGCATAAATCTTTTCAATGGGGATGCCGCGCTCTTCAGCGACTTCAGAAAACGTCCTCAGACTCGCTAAAGCTTCAACAGCAGCCCGTGCGTTATTTAACGGATTATCTGAACCAAGCTGCTTTGCCAGAACGTTTTTAACACCTGCTAATTCCAGGACTGTACGCACCGAACCACCCGCAATTACCCCAGTACCAGGGCCCGCAGGGCGCATCATTACTTTTGCACCACCACCAACGCCGGTAGAAGGGTGGGGAATTGAGTTGTTTTTGGTCAGTGGGACATCGACCAGGTGTTTCTTACCATCAGCAACACCTTTCTTCACTGCGCCAATGACATCCGCAGCCTTTCCAACGCCGACGCCAACTTGACCACGTTCGTTACCAACGACAACGATCGCCCGGAAGCTCAGCTTTTTACCACCTTTAACCACTTTGGTTACCCGGCGGATTTGCACCACACGCTCTTGCCAGTCCGTCTCTTTCTCGCGACTTTTGGTATTCTTACGCCCTTTAGCCATAGTTTTTTATCCCCTAGAATTCTAATCCAGCTTCACGTGCGGCTTCTGCTAACGCCTTGACACGACCGTGGTAGAGGTTGCCACCGCGATCAAAAACCACCTGCTTGATGCCTTTTGCCAAAAGCCGTTCAGCAACCAACTTACCAACTTGGGCAGAGGCATCGCATGTAGCCCCTGTAGCCAGATCACCTTTCAGCTCAGTATCGACTGAAGAAGCAGCAACTAAAGTGTGATGCTGGGTATCATCAATCGCTTGGGCATAGATGTGTTGATTAGACCGGAACACAGCCAACCGAGGACGCTCAGATGTCCCCAAGACCTTACGACGAACCCGCGCATGACGACGGCGTGTAGATTCTCTGCGACTTACTTTCATAATTACTTCTTACCTGCCTTACCAGCTTTACGCTTGATCACTTCGCCTGCATAGCGAATGCCCTTACCTTTGTAGGGTTCTGGTGGACGCACAGCGCGAATGCGGGCGGCGGTATTACCAACAATTTCTTTGTCAATCCCGGTGACAATAACGTTGGTGTTGTTTTCCACCGCAAACTGAATTCCCTCAGGTGGCTCGATCTGCACTGGGTTGCTGTAGCCGACATTGAGAGTTAAATTTCGCCCTTGAACCTGGGCACGATAACCCACCCCAATGATCTCTAAGCGCCGTTGGAAACCTTCCGACACACCATCAACCATGTTGGCAACTAACGTCCGGCTGAGACCGTGGCGTTGGCGGGCTGTACGCGATTCGTCCCGTCGGTTGACCAAGAGGCTCTCACCTTCTTGCACAACTTCTACTTCTTTGGGGAGAACCCGCGAAAGTTCGCCTTTGGGACCTTTGACTGTGACAGATTGACCATTGATAGCAATAGTCACTTTATTGGGGATACTAATTGGACGTTTGCCAATACGCGACATAGTTTTTTGCTCCTAACCTCTTGCGATCGCTCCTGGGCTTACCCGATGCGAAGTGTTTTATTGTTACCAAACGTAGCAGAGGACT
The DNA here is from genome assembly GCA_964475335.1 of uncultured bacterium. Taxonomy (GTDB): domain Bacteria; phylum Cyanobacteriota; class Cyanobacteriia; order Leptolyngbyales; family Leptolyngbyaceae; genus CAYYWG01. Next base: position 22,167 of record CAYYWG010000025.1, on the reverse strand, counting down.
TCACCACCTACCCCCTGACGCCGAGCTTCGCGATCGGTCATAATGCCACTCGATGTCGAGATAATCGCAATTCCAATGCCTCCCAGAACGCGAGGTAGGTCTTTACGGTTTGAGTACACTCTCAGACCGGGTTTGCTCACCCGCTGTAACGAGTTAATGATGGGTCGCTTCCCTTTTTCTTTGTATTTCAAAGAAACAACCAGGTGCTTTTTCACCCCTTCACCCGCCTCTTCAAAGCCTTCGATAAAGCCCTCTTCCTGTAAGACCTTAGCGATGTTGCGAGTCATCTTGGTGCATGGGACTTCGGTTGTTTGATGACGCGCCAAATTCGCATTCCGAATCCGCGTCAACATATCTGCAATCGTGTCGTTTACCGCCATAGTGTTCCCTTAATCAATCTGCCTAGTTGTCCCGGAAGGGCATTCCAAATTCTTTTAATAAGGCACGGCCTTCCTCGTCGGTATTCGCCGTCGTGATGATCGAAATATCCATCCCTCGAATTTGATCAATCGAGTCATATTCGATTTCTGGAAAGATCAGTTGCTCACGGACGCCGACAGTGTAGTTACCACGACCATCAAAGCTTTTTGGGCTAATGCCACGAAAGTCACGAATCCGCGGTAGCGCTAAGTTAATAAAGCGATCTAAGAAGGCGTACATCCGATCAGAACGCAAGGTCACCATGACACCAACGGGCATTCCTTCTCGGATTTTGAAGCCCGCGATCGCCTTCTTGGCCCGCGTTACAACTGGCTTTTGCCCGGTAATGACAGCAATCTCTTCAAGGGAAGCTTCCAGTGCTTTCGCATTCTGGGCTGCATCGCCCAAACCCCGGTTTACGGTAATTTTGACCAGCTTTGGAACTTGATGGATATTGGTATATCCAAATTGCTCTTTCAGCTTGGGGATGATTTTCTCTTGATAGTCTGTCTTTAAGCGTTGTGGCATGGTTTGTCGTCCTTATAAACCCTGGTCTTGGTCAGGGAAAAATTGAATACACAAAAACTGAAGTTTAGCCTGCAAGTCAGTTTGCGAATCATTCAGCCCTTAGTCGATGATTTCGCCTGTCTTTTTCAGCATCCGCACTTTACGGCCTTCCGCGTTAAAGGTGTAGCAGACACGGCTGGCAACTTTCTGCTTTTCGGAGTAAAGCATGACGTTGGAACTGTGGATGGGTGCTTCACTCGTCACAATTTGGCCCGATTCCCCTTCTTGTTGGGGCTTTACGTGCTTGGTGCGAACGTTCACGCCTTTCACGAGAACACGGCCTTTCTTGGGGAATGTCTGCAAGACTTCACCGATTTTGCCGCGATCGCTACCGGCAATCACTTGCACGGTATCGCCTTTTTTAACGTGAATCGTATGCCGAGTAGTGGTCTGAGCTTTCGCCATTACAGAACCTCCGGTGCCAAGGACACAATTTTAGTAAACTCTTTATCGCGCAATTCCCGTGCAACTGGCCCAAACACCCGAGTTCCACGTGGGTTCTTATCCTTGTTGATGATGACGGCGGCATTGTCGTCGAAGCGAATGCTCATACCGCTATCACGGCGCAAGGTTTTGCGTGTTCTAACAATCACAGCCATGACAACATCGGACTTTTTGATCGCCATGTTAGGGATAGCATCTTTCACAACTGCGACTACAACGTCCCCAATCCCGGCATAACGACGGTTACCGCCACCCAAAACACGAATGCACATTAGCTTCCGTGCACCACTGTTGTCAGCAACGTTCAAATAGCTCTGCGCCTGAATCATAGTTCTCTCCCCCTATCCCTAGCTTGCAGTGGTTAAGATGTCGGTGACAGTCCACCGCTTGGTTCGGCTCAGTGGGCGAGTCTCTTGAATGCGAACGCGATCGCCAACCTTGCACTGATTCTCTTCATCGTGGACTTTGTATCGTTTGGTGGAAACGACCGTCTTGCCATATTTGGTATGAGCCGCACGGTTTTCAACCGCTACCACCACCGTCTTATCCATTTTGTCGCTAACGACTAGACCAACTCTCTCTTTAACAGCCATTACCCATACTCCACAAATCCATTCAACCCAAGACAGAACGGCAAATCCCTTTGAATCAATCAGCGCAAACGCTTAACTTACGCTTCAGAGGAGGCTTTTTGAATCTGTCTTTCCCGCTCAACAGTCATCAATTGTGCTAAACGATGACGATTATGCTTAAACTGGTGGGGCTTTTCCAAACGCCGAGTTCCTTTTTGAAATCTGAGGTTAAACAGTTCCCGCTTTGTTGCCAGGATTTGTTCTTCCAGCTCTTGGTCACTCAGATTCCGAACTTCATCGATCTTTGGCAATGCCATCTCAGGATTCCTCCGTCTCGCGCGTAATAAATTTGGTTTTGATTGGGAGCTTATATTGCGCTAATCGCATTGCCTCCCGGGCTGTTTGCTCAGGAACGCCAGCAATTTCAAACATGATGCGCCCTGGCTTAACGACAGCCACCCAAAACTCAGGAGCCCCTTTCCCTGAACCCATCCGGGTTTCTGCCGGGCGCATGGTCACAGGCTTATCCGGGAAGATTCGGATCCAAATCTTGCCACCCCGGCGAATGTAGCGAGTCATGGCGCGTCGGCTGGCTTCAATCTGGCGGGAGGTAATCCAGGTGGGTTCCAGTGCTTGCAACCCAAACTCACCAAAGTTCAGTTTATTGCCTCGGGTAGCCAAACCCTTCATGCGTCCACGCTGCTGTTTACGAAACTTGGTTCTTCTCGGACTTAACATGGCTCAGTACCTTTCACACTCGGAGTTAGAAATCATGGAAGTTGAGCGGCGATCGCGTCAACTTATCCCTCGTTGGAACGATCTTCAAATTGTTGTCGCCGCCGCTGCTGCCGTCGTCTCGGCTGAGGGTTATTGTTCGCGGGTCGCTCTTCTTGACCAGGAATGATCTCACCTTTGAAGATCCAAACCTTGATCCCCAACGTTCCGTAGATAGTGCTCGCAATGCAGTAAGCGTAGTCAATGTCAGCCCGCAGGGTGTGCAAAGGCACGCGCCCTTCCCGAGTCCATTCAGGCCGCGCAATTTCTGCCCCGTTCAAACGGCCACTCACCTGAATTTTGATCCCTTCTACCCCTGCCTTCTGCGCCCGCTGGATCGCTTGGCGAACAACCCGACGGAAGGAAACCCGACGCTCCAACTGTTGGGCAATGTATTCGCCAATCAACGCTGCATCCGCATCAACACGAATCACTTCCACAACATTGATCCGAATCTGGCGATCAGCAATGCCCAACACTTTTTGTAGGCCACTGCGCAGCTCTTCAATCCCTTGACCACCCCGACCAACAACAACACCAGGACGGGCTGTGTGGACTTCTAGATCAATCTGATCAGCCTTACGCTCAATGCGAATCTGCGAAATCCCTGGACTTTCCAATCCCTTCAGTTTCAACGGATTCTTTTGAAAAAAGTGCCGGATTTTATAATCTTCTTGCAGCAGTTCAGGATAACGATTGGTATCCGCAAACCACCGAGAACGGTGTTCTTGAGTGATACCTAAGCGTAAGCCAGTTGGATGAATCTTCTGTCCCACAGGATGCGTCCTCGTACAAGCTCAATAAATCAAAAGCAACAATCTAAAATCTTAATCTTCAGCGCCGGGAGCCACCGCGATCGTGATGTGGCACGTCGGCTTACGAATCTGGTAAGCACGGCCCTGAGCCCGGGGGCGATAACGGCGCAAGGTTGGCCCTTGATCGGCAAAGGCAGTACTGACAACCAAACTCGCCCGGTCATGCCCCTGGTTGTGTTCCGCATTGGCCGCAGCAGACCGCAACAGCTTCAATATCGGCTCACAAGCGCGATAGGGCATGAACTCTAGAATGATGAGCGCTTCCCGATAAGACCGTCCTCGAATCTGATCCAACACACGCCGCACTTTACGGGGTGACATCCGGATATAGCGGGCGATCGCCTTCACTTCATTTGCAGTGTCAACAGCCATTTTCATACTCCCTCAGTCAATCGCCAACCTTGCAATCAGCCAGCCAATAGATACTTTCCGAACACTTACCGACATTAACGACGCGACTTCTTATCGCTCCCTGCGTGGCCCTTGAACGTGCGGGTCGGTGCAAACTCACCTAGCTTATGCCCTACCATCTGCTCATTGACATAGACCGGAACATGCTGTCGGCCATTATGCACCGCGATCGTATGACCAATCATCTGAGGCAAAATCGTCGAAGCCCGCGACCACGTCTTGATTACCTGTTTATCGCCTTTTGCATTCAACGCTTCAACCTTCCGCAGAAGATGATCAGCCACAAAAGGCCCCTTTTTCAAAGAACGAGACATTGACTAGCTCCCTATCCTTTATGAATTCCGACCACCGCGACCACGCTTCGAAGACTTCCGTCGCCGCCGCACGATCAACGCATCACTCAACTTGCGCTTCTTCCGCGTCTTGCGGCCCAACGCTGGCTTACCCCAAGGCGTAACAGGCCCAGAACGACCCACCGGAGCACGCCCCTCACCCCCACCATGCGGGTGATCCACAGGGTTCATAACACTTCCGCGCACCTCAGGCCGCCGCCCTAAATGCCGCTTCCGGCCAGCCTTACCCAAACTGGTATTCCGCACATCAGCATTGCCAACTTGACCGATCGTCGCGTAACACTCGCGCCGAATCATGCGCACTTCACCAGAAGGCAGCTTCAACGAAACAAAATTTCCATCCTTAGAAGCAACCTGAGCGCTGGCACCGGCGGCCCGAACAATTTGGCCACCGCGCCCTGGCACCAACTCCACGTTGTGAACTAATGTCCCCAAGGGCACGTCAGACAACGGCATGGCATTGCCAACCTCGATTGGCACCGCAGAACCCGCAACAATTTTGGTTCCTACCGCCAACCCTGCAGGATGCAAGATGTAGCGCTTTTCCCCATCCTCGTAGTAAAGCAACGCAATCCGAGCATTCCGGTTCGGGTCATACTCGATCGCCGCTACCCGAGCTGGAACATTGCGCTTATCCCGCCGAAAATCAATGATTCGATACAGGCGCTTATGGCCACCCCCACGATGACGGCACGTAATAACACCGCGATTATTACGCCCCTTCGCCCGATGCCGGGACTTGGTTAAAGATTTCTCCGGTTCGTTACGAGTGATCTCTGAAAAATCAGAAACACTTCGTTCTCTGGTGCCAGGAGTATATGGCCGATAAATTCGAATGCCCATAATCTTACAGTCTTACTATCTTGCCGAATGGATAAGCTTAAACATCAGGGAAAAGCGGAATGGAATCATCGGGAGCAAGCGTCACGATCGCCCGCTTATACAAAGGACGATGACCCATAAACCGACCCACCCGGCGCTTCTTACGCGGTGGATTCAGCGTATTCACACCAACAACCTTGACATTGAACAAGCTTTCAATTGCAGCCTTAATTTCTGGCTTGGTTGCCTTGGGCGTAACTTCAAACGTGTATTGATTCGTCTCTAAAAGCAACGTTGCCTTCTCAGTAATAATCGGGCGACGCACCAGATCCATTAACTTACGGGAGTCAAACTCAGTCACCATACACCTCCTGAACCTTTGCAATGGCAGAAGTGGTTGCCACAATTTGATCTGCCGCTAGTAAATCAAACACATTCAAGTTATCGGCAGAAATCAGCCGTAAATTACTGACATTACGCGCCGACAAATAAATCGTTTCGCTGCGCTCACCTAAGATCAGCAACACCTTCGACTCAGCTTCAACGCCCCAAACCTTCAAAGCATTGAGTAGATCTTTTGTCTTAGGCCGAGGCAAATTCTCAGCAAACTCCTGCACCACGATCAAATCATCAGTCCGGCTTTGGAATGCAGTTCGGATTGCCAGCCGGCGCTCTTTGCGGTTCATTTTGACCGAGTAGTCTCTCGGCTTCGGGCCAAATACGACCCCACCACCCCGCCACAAGGGCGATCGGTTAGAACCTGCACGAGCACGCCCCGTCCCTTTCTGCCGCCAAGGCTTGCGACCACCACCACGAACTTCCGATCGCGTCTTAGTACAAGCTGTACCCTGCCGAGCATTGGCCAACTGACGAACCAGCGCTCTGTGAACAACGTGACTAGCGCTATTTTCAGAAGCCGCTTTCAGATCCAGGGTAGTACTGCCGACCTCTTTCCCTTCCCAATCTTTGACTGCGCAATCAACCATACTTCTCAACCTTGCTGTAACTTTTGAACTCCTGGTGTCACAAACACGCCACTTTGTTTAAGGCAGCCTATTTCTCACCAACGATAGTGGCAGGCAGAACGTTCAACAAAGCCCCAGGCTTACCAGGAACAGCGCCTTTGATCAGCAACAAGTTCCGTTCAGCATCCACTCGGATAATCGAGAGCTTCCGCACCGTAACTCGCTTATCACCGAGTTGACCAGCCATCCGCTTGCCAGGATAGACACGCCCCGGAGTTGTACCAGCCCCCGTCGAACCGGGTAGGCGGTGGTTTTTCGAACCGTGCGCCATTGGACCCCGCTTAAAGTTATGACGCTTTTGATAACCAGCAAAGCCACGACCGATGCTAGTACCAACCACATCTACTAATTGCCCAACAGCAAAATTCTCAACCGTAATTTGTTGGCCCAACTCATAGTCACCTGCTGTTTTCAGGCGATATTCCGTTAAGTGGCGAACTGGCTCGGTGTTAGATTTTGCCAAATGGCCTAACTCAGGCTTGCTTAACGCTTTTTGCGCCACGGACTTGAAGCCGACTTGAATCGCAAAGTAGCCATCTGTTTCATTTGTTTTCACTTGCGTGATAGGGCAGGGCCCTGCCTGGACGACAGTGACCGGAATTGCTCTACCCGCCTCATCAAAAACTTGGGTCATACCAAGTTTGGTGCCGAGGATACCGACAGACACGGTGGCTGGACTCCCTTTCTCTAGACACTTCACGTAAGCTAGCAGCCGAGCGAATACGCTCAACCGTAGCGACTGTAAATCCCAATACTTTTGAAACCATCTCAAAGCAAACGCGCAAATCGTGATGTCACGACGCACCTGCATCAATTTCCGTTTTGGAAAAGCCAGATGATAAATTCGTCTGGATGAAGGCAAAAAGTTAATGGTCGATGCCAATCAATATGAAAGGACTTGAGCAGTGATATACCCAGTATCCTAGCCACAAGCGTACTAACAAGCAGAAAAGGCGTTTACCTTTCGCTCTCATGCAAAACCACTTGCGACAAATCATTTAGGCAACAGCTTCTTAATATAGCTGAAGTAATTCACTATTGTCTAGATCTGGTTTGGATTTTTTTGGCTCGACGGTATCAAGCGACACTTTACCTTTGGGGATGGTTCGATCGCGAGCTTTTGTCCTTGTCCAGCGGGATGGGTTGCTTTTCGATCACCTTTCATTGCGTTATTTTTTGTAGTGCATTAGCTATGGATCAGGCCAGTCGCCGCGATCGCGCTCCATTGCGGTCTACGGGGATCATCGATTCAAGCCACACCTTCTGACCGGCATGGCAAACTCAACTGGAACCCGGGGAGTGGCGCTGAGGCACACCCCTGCAATGGCGACGGTTTGATTGCAGTGATAGCAAACGCCTATGGGTCAAGACTTGGAGCTTTTTCGCAAGTGTGCGAAACTAGAGCGGTGCAAATGGTGCGATCGCGGTGCGGTTGCCGTTTGTGAGGCGAGACAGCATTGCTATTGCTATAGATGGTTAGAGAGTGACTCATGGCACTGATTACAACAGGCAAGGGTTTAATTCGCGATCTGGAAACCCATGGAGCATTGGGGCTATACGTCCCGTTGGAAGGTGGATTTGAAGGCCGCTATCGGCGGCGGATTCGGGCGGCAGGATATGAGTCTCTATCGATTACGGCTCGGGGGCTGGGTGATGTTGCAACCTACCTCATGGGGGTACACGGGGTCAGACCACCCCATTTAGGGAAGAAGAGCGGCACCGTATCGGGAGCAATGGTTGGGTATCGCTACTACATACCACCAATCGTGTCCTACACTTTGGAACACTTGCCCGCGAATGCAAAAGGCTTATTGCTGTGGGTCATTGAAGGCCAAGTGTTGTCGAGCCAGGAACTGGAATATTTGGCGACGCTGCCGGAATCGGAACCACGGGTCAAAGTGATGGTGGAATTAGGCGGCGATCGCGTGTTCCGGTGGACACCGTTGCGCAAAGCCTTGCAAACCGCTTAAACTACGGGCCGCCCAAAAGACCTGGGGCGCGATCGCCGTAGCGAACATCCAGTTCACTGGATTCTTTTAACTTGAACATGGCCGAGAGGCAAAGGGGGGCAAACTTTTTTAGGAGTTAGCCTCCTATTTTGTGTCATTGGGCATTAGCATGAAAGGGTGACTGAACAACATTCCCCTCTGCAATCTCTAAGGGAAGGTCACTGGTTCAAGTTAATTTGCGGAGCCAGCTTTCAACACCTCCCTGCAATTCGCAACTTGACGTTGGCATATACCCTTGCCGGAGCCGACTGTATTGATGTCGCGGCAGATCCAGCGGTCATTCTAGCTGCCCAGGAAGCGCTACGGGTTGCATCCCAACTCGGCAGCTTTGGAATGAGATGGGCAAGACCGCCTCACCGCCCCTGGCTGATGGTCAGTTTGAACGATGGCGAGGATCCCCATTTTCGGAAAGCAGCTTTTCAACCAGATCGTTGCCCAGTTGAGTGTTTGCGGCCCTGCGAAACGATTTGTCCGGCAGATGCGATTGATCACCGGGGCGTACTCAGCGATCGCTGTTATGGCTGTGGACGATGCCTGCCAATTTGTCCCATCCAGCACATCACCACCCGCACCTATGTTTCCACGCCCCACGCGATCGCCCCATTAATTGTCGAGGCGGGGATCGACGCGATTGAAATTCATACCCAACCGGGACACTTCGAAGGCTTTCAGCGGTTGTGGGCCGCCATCAAACCCGAAATTCACCACCTCAAACTCTTAGCCATTAGTTGTCCCGATGGGGATGAACTCATCGCTTACTTGCAAGCCCTGGCTGATTTAATTGCCCCCCTGCCCTGCCCCCTCATTTGGCAAACCGATGGCCGCCCGATGAGTGGTGATATTGGCATGGGCACCACTAGGGCCACTGTCAAGCTAGGGCAAAAGGTCTTGCAAGCCGGGTTGCCGGGATATGTCCAACTGGCGGGGGGCACCAATCACCACACGGTCGCTAAATTGCGATCGCTTAATTTGCTGCGATCGCCCCAATCCCAGCAAACTCGTTTGGTTCCCCCACCCCACATCGCCGGCATTGCCTATGGCAGCTATGCCCGCACCCTCCTCCAGCCAGCCCTCGAAATCATGGAAAGCGACACCCAACTCCCCAAACCAATCCCCCAGCTTGAAACCGAACCAGCGCAACTCCAAACCGCGATTCACCTTGCGGCTAGCCTCGTCGGCCAACTCAAAGCTCCCCACGTCACCCCCGCTGCTGTGCCATGAAACTGTCCTGCCCCCGTTCCGTCCCCAGTTAGTTTTGTTCCGCGATCGCAACTCCCTTTTAATCACCCTTTCAATCCAGTTCAAAACAGCCTATGGTTAGCCCCAATTTCCAGAACTTACCCCTGTCATCACAGCCAACAGAGCCCACAGGCGATACCAGTGCCACCAACGCCACCCCCTCTGAGGCTCAACTTGCTGCTGAAATGCGAATTGCCGACGATTTGAACAAATTGCTCGATATCTTACCGATCGCCATTCGCCACCCCCTGCAACACCATCCCCAAAAAGAAGCCCTCGTCGAAGTGGTGATGGACTTAGGCCGTCGCCCAGAAGCCCGCTTTCCCGGTAAAGCCGAATATCTCTCGGAAACCGTCGTCACCCAAACTGACATCAACGAATGTATTGCCAGAGTCGGTGATTTTGGCGGCGACAACCGAGCTGGCATTGAGCGTACCCTGCACCGAATTAGCGCCATCCGCAACCGTCGTGGCGATATTATTGGCCTGACCTGCCGGGTCGGACGTGCCGTTTTTGGCACCATCGGCATGATTCGGGATCTGGTCGAAAGCGGACGCTCCATTTTGATGTTGGGTCGGCCCGGCGTGGGGAAAACCACCGCCCTGCGGGAAATTGCCCGTGTCCTGTCCGATGAACTCGAAAAGCGCGTCGTTATCATTGACACGTCGAACGAAATTGCGGGGGATGGCGATGTACCCCACCCGGCGATCGGGCGTGCTCGTCGGATGCAAGTTGCACGACCAGAGTTGCAACATCAGGTGATGATTGAAGCCGTCGAAAACCACATGCCCGAAGTCATTGTGATTGATGAAATCGGGACTGAATTGGAAGCGTTAGCCGCGCGGACGATCGCCGAACGGGGCGTACAACTGGTTGGCACAGCCCACGGCAACCAACTCGAAAACCTGATCAAAAACCCCACCCTTTCCGATCTCATCGGCGGGATTCAGTCTGTCACCCTGGGGGATGAAGAAGCCCGACGGCGCGGCAGCCAAAAAAGCGTCCTCGAACGCAAAGCCCCACCCACCTTTGACATTGCCGTGGAAATGTTAGAACGCCAACGGTGGGTGATTCACGAACACGTTGCTGAAACCATTGACAGTCTCCTGCGGGGTCGGCAGCCCAGCCCCCAAGTGCGAACAGTCAGCGACAAGGGCAAAGTTGTGATTACCCACGAGTTGTCGAGTGATGAGTTTAGTGCGGCGCAGGGGCGATCGCGGGCTGCTGGGACAGGCAATCGATGGCCCGCCCGTCCTACTCCAGTCCCCTTCAGTGGGGCAGAAAGCCGCAACCCAGGTTGGCGAGCCTCCGGCCAAATGCGCCCATTGAGCACACCTCCGGCACCGCCCCTCTCCGCCAGTCAGGAGTTCGCGCAGTTACTGGACGCCTCCTTACCCCCGGCGTTTGCCGATGACACCGAACCCGACTTAGGAGCCCTGCCCTCTGGTGCCGAGCCATACTTCGAGGGTCAGGATACCCCACTGTTTGGGCCGAATGGGGAAGACGTTTTATACATCTATCCCTATGGCGTGAGTCGGCATCAACTAGATCAAGTGGTACAAACGCTCAAGTTGCCCGTCATTTTGACTAAAGACATTGATCATGCCCATGCCGTTTTGGCCTTGCGATCGCACGTCAAAAACCACTCCAAGTTGCGGCAGATTGCCAAATCCCGCCAAATTCCCATCCACACCGTGAAATCGAGCAGCCTGCCCCATATCGCCCGTGGCCTGCGCCGCATGTTGAATATGGACGATCCCGCTCATCCTGATGCCACCAGTCTCGATCTGCTCCTCCGTGGAGACAGCAATGATGACGAAATCGAAGCCTTGGAAGAGGCCCGGTTAGCCGTTGAGCAAATTGTGATTCCCAAAGGGCAACCGGTGGAATTGCTGCCCCGCTCAGCAATGGTGCGGAAGATGCAACACGAGTTAGTCGAGCATTATCGCCTCAAATCGCGGAGTTTTGGGGAAGAACCCAATCGGCGCTTGCGGATTTACCCCGCCTAACACCCAGCCCAAGGCAATGAGGAGCGATCGCCAACATCCAAATTGCGATCGCTCCTCCGTCTCAGCGGCGATCGTAATTTGGAGCCGCACTGCTTAAACGCCCAGACTATGGCGCAAGGTGCGCACCGTATGCGGTAATACACCGACCAACAGCGCAAAGGCTTCATCGGGCAGAGATTCAACAGTCTGCGCCCCAAAATAATTTTCAAACTGACTCAAAATCATCTGGGCCCGTTGCACAGGCACCGGATTATCCGTCAATTGGTGGGTTAGCCGAATCCACTGACGACGGATCAGATAGGCTTTTTGGCGCTCTTCCTGGTTCTCGGGATACACCAGCGACAACTCACCCACGGGAATCACAGAACGACAGTTAGTATCAAAAAAGCTACCCACAGCGGCCCCTGGCCCTGCAAACTCAGCGTGATATTCCTTACACAGAATCAAACCATTGCGCTTGCGGCTATTGACAATCAGCAACTCTTCATTTGCTAGCCGTCGCAAAATCTCATCTGACTCTTGCAATTCCAACGCGTGTTGCATAGGACTTGACGACTCACCAGCCATACCGTTTGCTCAACTGACAAAAAAGCGTGTGCCCCACTGGGCCTCAAGCATCCGTGTGATGCGAATGCCCTAATTCCTCACTAAAGTAGCGTAGGTTTCGGTCAACGTGCAAAGGCTTTGGCCCCTTTTCCACGCTGCCGCCACGCCCAACTTCTACACCCTGATGGGGCGATCGCCCTACTAGCTGGGATTTTTCCCCCAAGCGACCCCACTGGAAGATACCAAAAAAGGGGCGATCGCGCCAGCGCCAACAACTCCGGCTAGACCAGCTCAATTGGGCGCAGGGAGAGCAGTGGCTTCCCGCTCAAAAATCAACATATCCGCCCCAACCACTGGACTCCGGGCCACCAGGTGGTCATCCAGATCAGTGATTTCAAGCTTCACAAAATTGAGCTGCTTAGCCCGCTTGAAAAGATCGCTGGCCAGGTTATCTTGCTGAGTCGGTTCCAGCCCATACCATGGTTCTCCCACCTTCACCGTTAGCCGACTCGCCCGGAAATTGGCCTGCAAAGATTGGATGAGTTCGGGCGCATAGCGATCGCTCACCTCGGCCACCTGATCTTGAATCCGGGCAATGAGCTTTTGCTCTGGAGTCAGGCGCAGGGGTGGGGCAGGGGTAAGCGTGGGGGTCGGCGCAACCGACGGGGCAGGAGCAGGCGTAGCAACTGCCGTGGGGCTGGGACTGGGCGTGGGACTAGCCACCGGAGTCGGACTAGGGGCCACACTAGGTTTCGCGATCGGGCTGGGTGAACTCAAGGGCGACGGCGAAACCTTGGGCGTGGGAGACTCAACCACTGATGGAGCCGGAGTTGATTTCACCGCAGGGGTGGGCTGCACAACTGGAGATGGGGTTTTGGGTGGGGCTGTAGCCACCTGTGGAGGAGGTTTGCTGGAAAAGATAGCTGAACTAACCCACAGAACAAGCACCAAAATGCCCGCGATCGCCCCCGTCAACACCCGATCATTGGGCACGGTTTCATTCACCGATGCAGGTAAGACTTTGCGGAGGATGGGCAAAACAGTCTCCCACCATCGCCAAAAACCCCGCCCCGCCGTGATCAGAGTTTGGGGCAATTGTTTCGCGATCGCCCAGGCCCCGCCAGCAGTTGTGCCTTTCCCCGCAGTGGCAGGCTGACCCGCGATCGCTCCCGACGACTGTGCAGTGGCACGGGGGTTCATGGGGCGACCTTCCAACCGGGCCAACAGAAATTCCAACAACCAAATGATTCCCTTCACCAGGGCGATCGCCAGAGCCGTGAGCTTGGGCTGGGTAAAAGCCCAGACTTTTTGCAAAACTTGGAGGGTTTGGCTTTGGGGACTGGGGGGCAGCGGCGGTGTCGGGGCCGATTCAGGCGGCTGGGCGATCGCAGGTGGTGGAGTTGCGGGTGCGGCAACCGGAGGAACCGATGGCGCTGTTTCCGGTTCCGCTGCCGTCCAATCCACGATCAAGTCATCAGGTTCAGCGCCTTGGGATGGGGTAGGCTCCTCAGCCCTCGCCGTTGAAAAAATGGCTGGTTCAACCAGTTCCGGCGTAACGACCTCTGGTTCATTGGCATCACCCACAGGCAGGGCCGGAGAACTGGCTTCAGGCTCAACCGATCCAGGTTCAAGGGATTCAGCTTCAGATGCTCCAGGTTCCAGCGGTTCAGGCTCGGAGGCTCCAGGTTCAGAGGCTCCCGCTTCAGGAATTACAGATGCAAAGGCTTCCGCTTCAGGCTCGGAGGCTTCCGCTTCAGAACCTTTAGAAGCAGGACTTACTTCAGAGGCAGGACTTACTTCAGAGTCAGGACTTACAGATTCAGCCACTTCAGGATTGCTCACGATGCTGTCAGCCATCTCTGCACTGTCAACCATCTCTGAGCTAAGCGATGCAGTTGTTTGCGGTTCCGCGATCGCCGCCTCAGTTGGGGCATCCCCTGAAACAGCCTGATCCGGCAGGGACTTCTCTGGGGTATCCTCGTGGGCTTCGGGGGTGGGTGGGTGTTCCGGCGACATAGGCTTCTCCTCGGAGGCAACCAACACTCGCAACGCTCAACGCCCCCTCAGTGCATCACTCTAACATCAGACGGGGAGGATGAGACGGCAAAGTCTGGGCGATCGCCCACGACCGATACAATCCTTCAAAGGCCGCTGCGTTGGCGCGATCGGGCAATTTGCCAACTCAACAAAATCACTGGCACCAGCCCCACCAAGACGATCGCCAACGCCGGGGCCGCCGCTTCTGCCAGTCGTTCATCCGAGGCCAGGTTATATACCCGCACCGCCAACGTATCAAAATTAAACGGTCGCACAATCAGAGTTGCGGGCAATTCCTTCATCACGTCTACAAACACCAGGATGAACCCCGTTAACAGCCCGCCGCCCAAAAGAGGCAGGTGCACCCGCCGCAGGGTTTGGGTTGGCGTGTGGCCCAAACTTCGCGCCGCATCATCCAGGCTGGGTTTAATGTTGGTCAGGCTCGACTCGACACTGCCAAAAGACACCGCCAAAAAGCGCACCAAATAGGCGTAAACCAGAGCTGTAATCGTGCCGCTGAGGAGTAATCCCGTCGAAATGTTAAAGGTGGCCTGCATCCAATTGGCGATCGCGTTGTCCAGCGCCCCCAGCGGCACCAAAATCCCCACGGCAATCACCGACCCCGGCACCGCATAGCCCAACACGGCCACCTGCGTCCCGACCCGAATGGATTGTTGCGGGCGTAAGCGCACCCCGTAGGCCAACACCACCGCCAAGACAACGGCGATCGCCCCCGTCACCAACGCCAGGGTCAAACTGTGGGTCGCAAATTCCCAAAACTGGGCATTCGGCTCGGTCGTGCCATAGTCACTATCCCCGCCAATGGGCGCAGGCGGACTCAGGGCCATGTGCAGCAACACTCCACCCGGAATCACCAACCCCAACCCCACAGGCACCAGACAAGCCACCAACGCCGCGATCGCCCGCACCCCACGGAGAGGATAAGCCGACAACTGCTGAATTGCATTAGCGGTTTGGTAATACCGAGCTTGCCCCCGCGACCACCGTTCCAGCCCAATCAACCCCAACACAAACAACAGCAACACCGCCGATAACTGTACTGCCGCCGCGCGATCGCCCATGCCAAACCAGGTGCGATAAATCCCCGTGGTAAACGTATCCACCCCAAAATACTGCACGGTGCCAAAGTCGTTCAGGGTTTCCATCAACGCCAGGGATAACCCCGCCACGATCGCCGGACGGGCCAAGGGCAACGCCACCTGTCCAAAACTACGCCAGGGGCCACACCCAAGACTACGACTGGCTTCCAGCACACACACCGCCTGCGACAAAAACGCTGTTCGCGCCAACAAATACACATAGGGATAGAGGGTCAACGTTAACATCAGCCCCGCCCCCCACAGCGATCGCACATTGGGAAACCAATAATCTTGCACACTCTCCCAGCCAAACCACTCCCGCAACGTTGTTTGCACCGGGCCATAGAACGCCAGCAGTTCGGTATAGACATAGGCCAGCAAATAGGCCGGAGCCGCCAACGGCAACAACAAGGCCCATTCCAGCCAGCGCCGCCCCGGAAAACGGCACATCGTCACTAACCAGGCCGTACCCACCCCAATCAACCAGCACCCAGCCCCCACACTCACCATCAACAGTAGGGAATTCAGCAGGTAAGTGGGCAACACCGTCGCCGCCAGGTGGCCCCAAGTCTCCGAGGCATTGGTAAACACCCCCGCCAGCACAATCAGCACCGGGGCCGCAATTAACCCGGCGATCGCCACAACCACGACCAACCAACCCCACACCCCCGCCCGTTGGGGCAGCAACCATCGAGTACCGCCGCGATCGCTCTGCTTTGCGCTCAAATGCTCCATGTCTCCGCCTCCATCCCTGCCTGAGAGCAATCCACCTTAGTGAGAATTATTCCGATGTTTACTTTACTATGTCGCCAAAATTGTTGATGATAAATGGCAACAATCGTGAAACGCAGACAAGGCCAAACACATCGTCATGGGGCAAACGGAAATTTTAAGCATTAAGGCGGTCACTAAACAGTACCGATCCACTCTGCCCCCGGCGATCGATCAGGTCAGTTTTTCCCTCCAAGCCGGAGCTATTCTGTCTCTGTTGGGGGCCTCTGGCTGTGGCAAAACCACTTTGCTGCGCCTCATTGCCGGGTTTGAACGCCCAGAAGCCGGCAGTATTGTGCTCAACGATGAACTCGTGACCGGCCCCAATGCCTGGGTGCCCCCGGAACAACGCCACATTGGGATGGTGTTTCAAGACTATGCCCTGTTCCCCCACCTGACCGTGGCCAAAAACGTGGCTTTTGGGTTGACCAATCGTCGCCCCGCCCAACCCCGCCTGACCCCGCAACGCATTCGGGATTTGGCCACCGAGGCGATCGCCCTGGTCGGGTTACCAGGCTTGGGCGATCGCTACCCCCATCAATTATCTGGTGGTCAACAACAACGAGTGGCCCTGGCTCGTGCCCTGGCCCCCCGCCCCCCCTTGATTTTGCTTGATGAACCCTTGAGCAATCTGGATCTGCAAGTCCGGCTCCACTTGCGCCAAGAAATTCGCACCGTACTTAAAGAAACTGGCACCTCTGCCATTTTTGTGACCCACGACCAGGAAGAAGCCATGTCCATTTCCGATTGGGTTGCGGTCATCCACCAGGGGCAGATCGAACAACTGGATACGCCAGAAACCCTCTATCAACAGCCGCGATCGCAGTTTGTTGCCGAATTCGTGACCCAGGCCAACTTTCTCCCGGCCACCCGCCAAGGCACCCACTGGCAAACAGAAATTGGCCCGTTCCCCATCACCCAAATCCAAAGTTCCACGGCACCTGCCACCCCCACGACGGGTATTCTCATGCTCCGGCAAGAAGACCTCCAACTCAGCCCCGATGACAGCTCCACCATAGTGATCCGCGATCGCCAATTTCTCGGACGGGAATATAGCTACAGTTTGCTGACTGGTTCTGGACACACACTCCGCGCCCGCACTCCCCGCGATCGACCCTTGCCGACTGGCACCCGTGTCCGCCTGAGCACCACCGCCCCCAGTCTCCTGCTCTTTCCTGCCCCCTGAACCAACAGCCTAGCTAGCTGCGGGCTTTTGGGCTGTCATCTTCGCTTCTGTTTCATCGCGACTTAATTGCTTGTTGTTCAGCACAAACAACGTGCCGCCATCCGTAGACAACAAATGCAAGTAATATTTCACTTCCCCATTTTTCAAGACCTGGCTCACCTTAAAGCCAGTGTCATCCTCTAGCTCCAGATCAGACACCTCATAACCCTGTTGACGGATTTGGTAGGTCACATCCTGCTTGACCGATCGCCACTGACTATTCGCCGAAGTCCAACACCCGTCCTCCGATACGCAGGGAGTCGTTCCCGCCAGTTGGCTCAAATCCACAAGTAAATCATTGGGCCGAATCGGCTTGGAGGGGGAAGGATTGGGATCTGGATTCACCACCGTCGTCGTAGCCGCTCCAGTTTGCTCCGATGCTTGGTTCGCCTGGGTTGGGTCACTGTCCTGCGTTTTCGGCGCTTGCGTTTTGGCCGTTTCAGCTTTAGGCGTTTGGGCTTTAGGCATTTGAGCTTTAGGCGTTTGCGTCTGGGCCGTTTGGACTTTAGTTGTTTGAGTTTGGGCCGTTTGCGCTACTGTCGCTGGCGTTTGGCGCTGCACGACAGGCCGCGATGGGGGCGAGGTTTTCGCCTTCGGTGGCACCTTCACCACACCAGAGGCTTGGGGCTTGGGCAACCGCACAACTCGCACATTCACATCGTCCTCAGGCTTGGTGGAAGTTTTTGGGGCCGAATCGGCGATCGGCATCCAGATCACAACGCCATGCACCACCAGAGAAATCAATAGCGTTGCGGTCGGAATGACTGGAATCAATGTCAATACGTGCTTCACCTTAAACTCGAAATACCCCACACGATTGCTGATTTACATTTGCAAAATTGCCAACCCTTATGGTACAGCTTCTTGCAAATATAAATCAATTACTCCACCGCAGTCGCCCTAGAGTCAGCGACGAACTTGCAGGGTCAGGCGGTGGCGATGGGTTTGGACGATCGCCCGCAAGGTTGGCGGCAAGCAGTCATCGTATTGAGGATAGATTGGCAACCGGGGCAAAAATTGCCAACCCGCCGTGCTCAAGACCGTTGTTAACTCCGTGTGCAACGGGTGACCATAAGCAGGATTCACTTCATCCTTCGGACAAATCCCCCCCAAGTCTCTGGCCCCAGCCTCTAAGCAAGCCAGCAAGTGGTCGGGCGATCGCACCAGGTTTGGCGGAATTTGTAGGGTAATGTCAGCAGGCAAAATCTGGCGGGCCATTACCACCGTCTCAACCAGTTCCGTCCAGGGCAACGGTTCACTGCGTCGTTGTTCCGTCGTGCCTGGACTGTAGGGTTGCAAAATTACTTCTTGAATGTGGCCCCACTGCCGATGGAGGTGGGCGATCGCCTCCAGGGTGGCTCCACGATCCTCCACCGTTTCTCCCAACCCCAGTAACAACCCCGTCGTAAACGGAATCCCAAGTTCTCCAGCCTGTTGCACCTGTTGTAAGCGGAGTGCAGGCTCCTTACTCGGCGCGTGACGATGCACCGTTTTCAGCAAGGCTGGCGTTACCTGCTCTAGCATCAACCCCATCGATACATTGACGGCTTTTAAGGCCTCCATCTCCGCCCGACTCAGCGGCCCCACATTGCTGTGAGGTAAAAACCCCAGCCTCAACGCCAATTCACAAATTTGATAAATTCGTTGCAGCCACGCCGTCCGCCGCGCACTGCGGGGGTGAACTTCCCCACTCAAAATTAAAATTTCAGTTACCTCAGGCGGTTGTTCTGGTAGCGCTGAGGGTTCTTTTGTCGATCGCAGCGATCGCAGCCGTTGTTCAGCCGTTGGAAGCGATAACCAGGTATCCTGCCCTGGCTCCGTCCGAAAATTACAATAGGTACAGCGGTTAAAGCACTCATAAGTCGGCACCAGAGTATAGGCAGAACTATATGTCACTGCGCGGGTTCCAGGCATGGTCAGCGGTTGAAACGGGGCGATCGCCATAGCTCACAGCATCTCAACAGACGAACCTCTTCACCCTAACCTGACCCACCAAGAGTTGCGCAGCCTCCTTAAAATCGTTTGCCCCAGAAGCGATCGTGCCCCTGGCAACTCCGCCGCTTCGCATACACATTCTTCACATGGGTTTTCACCGTGTTCAAACTGATTTGCAACTGCTGGGCAATCTCTTGATAGGTCAGCTCTTGGCGCAACAACATCCAGATTTCAGCTTCCCGCTCAGTTAGGTCATACTTCTGCTGCTGAAGTTGCATTTCTGCCTGCATCATCTCATCGCAGTTTTCAATAAACACCGCCAGAAACGCTGGCAACGCCGGATTTAGCCCACTTTCTCCCAGGACGAGGCCCCGCTCACTCGGCAGTTCCATCGGCAACGCCTGTTCTAGCCAAGCAGCACGCAAGCGCATCAAGGGGCCATCCTTCGCGCAAAATTCCAAAATCACTGAAGCCGCTGGGTTATAAACTTCCCGAAGCAACCGATGGCAAACTTCTGAAACTGGCAAAGGCAACACTGTTTCAGCATAATCATGACTATCTAACAAGGGATACTGCGCTTTGGCCTTCTGGTTCCAATACACAGGCTTGAAATTGCGCGATACGATAATGACCCCTTGGGGCAGCAACTCCAACACCCGCCCCAACAACACATTGACATCGGCTAAATCAGTGCTGGGTGCAGTTGGAATACGGTTCCGAGTGCGGGCGGCCAGTTTACGGTGAGTGCGGGCACTACCAGGCTCTTTGTCGAGCTGCGCCTGATAGCGAAAAGCGGAACCAGCAGCCATTTCAGCAGAACGGGCAAGTAGTGGGGCTGTCATAGACTTCGTTTCCTAGAGGACTATGTTCGCCATTTTGGCAACCGCCACCCTGAAGCCACAATGAGTAAGCCGAAGGGGCATCAAAAGCAGTGAAGCCGTCCCATTTGCGCCGAAGAATCCTGAAACACCCTGAAGGAGGGTGAAGTTTTTTTCCGACCTATTCCCAAAGCGCGATCGCCCAACGATAATGAAAGGCATCCAACGTCTTTGTTGTTCAGGTTAAGTTGTTCAGGTTAAATAATTCAGGCCCGTTCAGCGAGGCAACCTGTGGCCAAGGTTGGCCCCCAGAGTTCGCTCCCAAAGTTGGCTATAGTAAGTCCATCGCGTTGCAACTCAGTTGCTAGTTTTGGCCTCAGTTGGGTAACACGCCCTTGCCCTGGGCACACCAGGGAGTATGTCTAAACTCGATTTTCCTACCCCAGGGGCCAAGCGTTCTGTCTAACTTTTCTGTCCCAAGTTGATTCCTCCCTTACATCTCGCGCTCCGAGGAATCAAATCAAGGAAGATTGCTTGTCGTGATCCATAAACCTCAATAGCCGCTTTACTTATTACGGATTCTCGCTCGAACGCCTGCAAAAATGCTCACCCATTTGGGTAGAGTTGGATGCCACAACGGGTTTACTCTGACTGGCAATCGCCGCCCCGCTCGACTATCCTGCCCCTGTCCTTCTGCCACACCTCTTTCGCCAATGCGAACCTTTGAGCCAACGCCTAACCCACTCACTCGCCCTGACCCAGGCGCGATCGAGGATCTTTTCCCGGCAGATAAGCAACAGGCTTATGTCTCAATGCTGCTGGGCCGCGGGGGGCTAACCCGACGACGAGCCGAATATTTTGTCAAATTGTGGGTCTATCTCACCCTCAAACAACGCCAAGCCCAAGGTGAATCCTTAGCAACACCGCTTGAGCAACTGGCCCCGATCGCAACCCTGGTCTCTTGCACCCATCGAGAAGCAGCGGAGCTATTCTACGGCAACCAAGAACGGGGCAGCGATCGCGCCGCTGGCATGATGATTGATCAACTCGCGGCCCTAGGCTTGCTCGAAAAACGCTTCGATGGCCAAACCCTTTGTTTGGGAGTCCGTGACATTCCCGAACTGGCTGCCCCCCAAACATCGAACATACCCTTACAACTGACCGCCGATACCTTCAATCCTCGAACAGACGCAATCCTGGTCGCGGGCCTTATTCGCAAAACCTACGCAATGGCGGCTGACGACAGTTCCGTCTCCCCTCAACGGATTGCTCGCATCCTGCGCCAATGGTCGTTGCAATATCCGCTGGGCTTGCGCGTGCTACGCCGTTGCGACAACCACAATCCCGTCGGGGTTGCCATCCTCTACCCCACCGCCAGCGAATCTGAAGACATCTTTTCGCGGCCCCCCGCCCGCAGTTTTTATATGACCTCTAACGCTGAGATTGATCCGGTCGTGATGGCCCAACCCGGCGATCCCGATTGCATGGCCGTGTATGTCAGAGCCTGGATCATTGATGTGGCCTATTTACAACCCCAGCATATCTGCGAGTTTCAAAAAGATACTCAACAAGCCCTCCGGCAAATGCAAGCAGATTATCCCAGCCTGTGCGACGTGTATTCACCGGTGATTCACCCGCTATATGAGGAATTACGCCTCGCCTTGGGCTTTCAAAAGACCTGTGAAGATCATCGGCCATTTTACTGGGCCTACCTGTCGCTGGATCGCTTTCTGGCCCTGGATATTGAGCAAACCCTCTCCACCCTTCAGACCGAACCGATCTCGCCTTGACCTGCCCCAATCCCGCGATCGCCACCTGGGTCAAGGGCAATCCTACCCCCTTCGCCTGGGGCAACACCACCCATACCCGAATTATGAGAAGTTAGGCTTTAAGGATCTCCGGCCTTCTCATAATCTAGCTTTTGCGTGAAAATCGGCCTTTCCAGATTCCCCATCCCCTTAGACCTCCTGATCCCGCCTGGATATTAAAAAGTGTGCTCCTGGGCGATCGCGTCGCCTCATTGTTACAAAACGCAATTTTTCACATTAGTTTTAGATTTATTCCTCCCCTCAGAACTGCCAGACTTCTGTCCCCGTCAAACCTTGGAAAATTGTGAGAATCTCACCTCGACGCTTTACAAAAAGCAATGAATAAGTGTAAAGTATCAACACGGTGGTTAAAGCTACCGAATCATACAAGTTACATCAAGCACTCATTACAGAACTATGACAACAACACTGCAACGCACCGAGCGTGCCAGCGTGTGGCAAAGCTT
>CAYYWG010000024.1:0-53761 GCA_964475335.1 uncultured bacterium | reverse complement strand
ATTTGCTAGAGGAGTTCGTAACATCTTACATTTAATTGCAGCCACCTACTTATCAAGTTCCTCCCATCCAAATCATGAACGAATCAACATCATGAACGAATCTACGCCCCGCTCTTCTCCCTTTGCCGAAAAACTTCGCTTTGGCACCAAGTTGGCCTATGGCCTGGGTGATCTTGGCCCCGCGATTACCGCCAATATCCTCGCGGTGTTCTTACTCATCTTCTTTACCAATGTGGCAGGCTTGAGTGCGGCGCTGGCGGGTAGCGTTTTGCTAATTGGCAAAGTCTGGGATGCGTTCAATGATCCTATTGTGGGAGTGCTGAGCGATCGCACCCGGAGTCGTTGGGGTCGCCGCCTACCGTGGATTTTCCTGGGTGCCATTCCCTTCGGCTTGTTCTTTTTCCTCGAATGGATTGTGCCCCGCTTTAGCGACAACCCAACCACCAATCAATGGGGCCTGTTCTGGTATTACGTCATCGTTGCTATTCTCTTCAACAACTTTTACACCGTCGTTAACCTGCCCTACACTGCCCTCACCGCCGAAATCACCAAAGACTACGACGAGCGCACCAGCCTCAACAGCTTCCGGTTTGGCTTTTCAATTGGCGGCAGCATTCTCTCCCTCATTGTGGCCCTCGCCGTCTTTCAACTGATTCCCGGTGATGCCGCCCAGCAATATATGGCCATGGCCGGGGTGTGTGCGGTGTTGTCGGTGTTGCCCATTTTTGGTTGTGTTTTTGGCATTCGGCAGCGGGTGCTTGCAGTTGAACACTACCGGGTCGAAGAAAGCGCCCCTACAGAAACCATTCCCATTCGCGATCAGATCAGGATTGCCCTGACCAACCGCCCCTACCTCTACGTGATTGGGATTTATCTGTGTTCCTGGCTGGCAGTCCAAAATACCGTCGCCATCATTCCTTACTTTGTTAAAAGCTGGATGGGATTGTCAGAGCAAGCGTTTACCCAAGTGGTGATTGCCGTCCAAGTCACGGCCTTGATCATGCTCTTTGTGTGGGCCAAGGTCTCGGAACGAGTGGGCAAACGGGTTGTGTACTTTCTGGGGATGGTGTTGTGGATCTTGGCGGAAGTGGGGCTATTTTTCCTGCAACCGGGACAGGTTGGATTCATGTATCTGCTAGCGGTGATGGCGGGCTTTGGGGTGGCCACGGCCTACCTGGTGCCCTGGTCGATGATTCCCGATGTGATTGATTTGGATGAGCTGAATACGGGACAACGGCGGGAAGGGGTGTTTTACAGCTTTATGCTGGTCTTGCAAAAGTTAGGTTTGGCTCTGGGATTGTTTTTAGTGGGGCAAATTCTCGATCGCGCCGGGTTTATTTCGAGCGTGGCAGGCCAACCGGAACCGGTGCAACCAGAAACAGCACTCACGGCGATTCGGTGGATGATTGGGCCATTACCGGCAGTGATTTTGCTGGTAGGGCTGATCCTGGCCTATCTGTATCCCATTACCCGCGATCGCCACTCCCAAATTTTGCTGCAATTACAGGAACGCACCCAACAACAGCAGGCCGCGCGATCGCCAGACTTTGCCGATCCAGGCTTTGAAGCATCGATCGCCCTGCCGCCCAATGCGGAGCTGCCGCCCACCCGGCCCCAACCACCGTCAACCGAGGACTAGCCGCCCCAAAGCGCCCCGGCCACACCCGCCCCCGAAGGAGGCTGATATCTCACGCTATAATCTGAGATGAACTTTTATAACAGATTTTAAGGTGACTCAGGTTAATTTAGCGGAAATTTCTAATCAACTTGATAGCAGCAGTGTGCGCGATCGCATGATTGCCCTCGCCTCCCTGCGGAATGTGTCTGCCACAGAAGCCATGCCCCTGATCAAAAAAGTCCTCAACGACGAAAGTATCCAAATTCGGTCAATGGCCGTCTTTGCCCTGGGGATTAAGCAAACCGAAGAAAGCTACCCCATTTTGCTGGATTTGTTGATCAACGAAGCCGATTATGGCATTCGGGCCGATGCTGCTGGGGCCTTGGGCTATCTGGAAGATCCCCGGGCGTTTGAACCCTTGGTACGGGCCTTTTACGAGGATACAGACTGGCTGGTGCGGTTCAGTGCGGCGGTGGCCCTGGGCAACCTCAAGGATCCCCGAGCCTTTGATGTGTTGATCCAAGCGCTGGACAGTGAGGAGGTGATTTTGCAACAGGCGGCGATCGCGGCCTTAGGGGAAATCAAAGCCGTCGATGCAGTTGATCACATTTTGCGGTTTGCCCAATCCGATGACTGGTTGATTCGCCTGCGCTTGGCCGATGCCCTGGGCCACCTGCCCACGCCCAAGAGCGTCTCGGCCTTGAAATATCTCGCCAAAGATGCCAACCCCCAAGTGGCCGAAGCGGCCCACATTGCCCTGGAACGCCTGGGAGAAGCAGGGTGAAACGAGTTGAGGTGGTGCCCCCCAATCCTGATTGGCCCCAGCAATTTGCCCAAGCCGCCCAAGAAATTGCCGCCGCGCTGGGCGATCGCGTCGTGCAAATTCACCACATTGGCAGCACCTCGATTCCCGGCATCTATGCCAAACCCGTGATTGATCTGCTGGTGGAAGTGGATGATATTAACGCCGTCGATGCCCACAATGAATCCCTGGCGGCGATCGGGTATGAGGCAATGGGCGAATTTGGCATTCCCGGACGGCGCTACTTTCGGCGGGACAATGCCGCTGGCTTTCGCACCCACAATGCCCACACTTTTGCCACAGCCTCCCCCGAAATTGCCCGTCACCTCACCTTTCGCGATTACATGATCGCCCACCCAGACCACGCCCAGACTTATAGCGAACTCAAACAAAAACTAGCCGCCCAATTTCCCACCGATATCGAAGGCTACATGGACGGCAAAGATAGTTTTATTAAAGCAATGGATCAACAGGCGGCCATTTGGCAGCGATCGCACGACAGCGCATCTAAGCCTGACTCATTTAACTCAACCAATACATCTCAGTTTGACTCCAAATAGACTTGGACTTGTTTACGCCCAAATCAGCAATTATTATTAAACTTAATCAATTTAATTAGTCAAAAAGGATTTCAAACGAATGCAAAAAGTACTACTAATGGGCACACTTGCGCTGAGCCTCAGCAGCCTATTAGCAAGTTGCGGCCAAGCCCCATCTGGTGGGGAACAAGAAGCTGAAAATACTGAACAGATTGAAAACAATCAATCCGATAACAACGATGATGACGACAATCAACAGCAGCCGCGATCGCAACAACAAGAAGGGGGCAATGACGATGATGACGACGATCGTCAACAAAAGCCGCAAGACAAAAATCAGAAGGATGATGACGACTAGCGGGTAAACCGCCGCAATACCCAGCAGACGATCAGCACACTACGAATCGCGGTCTCCAGGCCAAGCCCAGTGTCTAGGTCAAGCGTATCTAAGAAAGTTCACGGCCCTTCCAGCGTCAAAAGCGGCAGTTTTCCTGGAATCCTGGTGTAGCCAAGCCCATCACCTATATCCCCAAGGAAGCATTCCCCAGGAAAGCTGCCATAGGGCTTTTCCAGCCCAGCCATAGACAACCACAACACAGGCCACACCGTTAAGCAAAATTTATTTGATATAAATGTTATTTATATTTCATCCCTATTTGAATTTAGCCGAATTATGGATAAGCTAGAGTCAACCCGTTAAGGCAACGGTTGTCGTCTTCTCTCCCATCCAACTATGTTGAACATTGGTTTAAAGCTGGTTAGAACCGCGCCGAATACAACGCTCCTCCAGGCCATCAAGCAACCGCGATCGCTGAATTTTTCTGGAATTCGCAACTGGCTTAATCACATTGAAATTCAAGATGCTCAATTTGCGCATTGGCTCTGCCAGGTCATTCCCACCCAATGTCCTTTTGAGCGAGATATTTGTATCTTGGGTCGCACCCTCCTGCGTATTCCACCGTTGTGCAAACTCAATCCGTTTTATGGTGAATTAATGAGTTTACGCTTTCGGGCTTTGTGTTACTTAGCAGATGAATGTGGTGAAGACGTTCGGTGCTATTGCTAGTCTTTTTTGACTCCTTTAAGTCAGGCGACCAGCTCATAAGCGGACATTCCTAATTCGGTGCAGAACTTAGTGTTTTGAGAGCGATCGTTGGTCTGCATATCAACGTTTTGCTTGAGTCAATATTATTAACCCGGCCTAAACTGAAGCTTCCTGCGCGATCGCTTCATTCAACCTCAGCCATTCAATCTTCTCAGCCCAACCTAGTGAGTGTAGTGAGCACTATTTTTTGAGTGCTCTAGTTTGCCAATCCTAATTATCTCAAGAGGCAGTCTTCCCATGCATGAGCCCCAATCATCGAATTTACCGTGGTATCGCTGGCTGAGTAATAATCACGTCATTCGGTTACTCGAAACTGTTCAAGACTTTATTGTGGTTTGTTTGTGCGTCGGTTTGTTTAGTTTGATGGTCATTCAACTCCGGGAAATGTTTCTTTCCCTATTACCTCCGCTCAACTTTCCCGATGTCACATCAGATATTTTATTTCTCCTCATTCTGGTTGAACTCTTTCGGCTACTGATTATTTATCTGCAAGAACACCGAGTTTCCATTGGCGTTGCCGTCGAAGTCTCAATTGTCTCAGTACTACGCGAAATCATTGTGCGGGGCGTGCTCGAAACACCCTGGATGCAAGTCCTGGTCGCGTGTGCATTTTTGGTGGCGCTGGGTGCCTTGCTGGTTATTCGGGTCTGGTTGCCACCCACCTTTGATGGCATTGATCCAGAGCACATCGTTTCTGAACGCCATCGTAGTCGGATGTGGACGCGATCGCAGGAACCCCAGGCAACGCCACTCTCCTGGAATGGCTCCATTGCCCCTGTGCAAATCAATGAATAGTGGTCATCCCTAAAGGGCAAAGTAAAGGGGCGATCGCCCCCTAATCAACACCAGGAATGACCGACTGCTGGCCGTTCTAGCAATTCCCGAATATTCGCTTCAATAATGCGATAGCCCACATTGCCGGTCAACCGTTGGCGACCCTCATTAAACACCAACGTTGGACTCGATCGCACATCTTGATCTTTTGCAAGTTGCATTTCTTCAGCCAGTTGGGCATAGGCAGCGCCACTGGCGATCAAGGCATCGATCGCGTCAACCGGCAGTTGGAATTCGGCCAAGAGCGATCGCAACACGGCGGTTTGTCCAATGTCCTGGGCCTCTTGAAAAAAAGCTGTGCGCAAACGACTCAAAAATGCATCCGCTGTTTGGGGCGTAACGGTCTGGGACTGCTCTGCCACTTTGAGGGCTGCCACATATAAGTGCCCCGGCAGCGACGATAGTGGGGTAACAGTGTTCCACACATCCGGGTGCAAGTGAATATGCTCAAAGCGTGCCGCCACCTCTTGAACGTGCTGGGCATAGGCAGCAATTCCACCTTTCGCCTCCCAGGAAGTTTTCATCTTACCGGGGACATTCCCGAAAATGGCGAGGGTATGAAAATCAAACTCGATTTGTTCACCAAAGTTGGCTTTGAGTTCATCCATGCGGGCTTCGGCAATGTAGGCCCAAATGCAAAGAACATCAGAAAAATGATGAATGGTGATTGGTGGCATAAAACGCTGACCTCTGGGGCGATCGCAGTGCTTGAGGCTATGGTAGACCGAAACGCCGGAAAAATTTGGCGATCGCCGCCAGCAAGGCTTTAAGGCTGGTCACGAAATTGGGGCCGCACCAACAGATAAATCACCAACCCGATAAACGGCACCAGGCGCGTCACCCAGACCATCGTGGGATGGTGCCAACGGCGACGGGCCATATCATCCCCCACGAGCCAAGCTTGGAAACACCAAAACACCAAACAATCCACCACAAAGGAATAGGCCAGGCGATCGCGCTGCACCAACTCAACCATTGCCGCCCACCGGGTTGGCACATCCCCAAATTCCGGTCGGGCCACTGCCGCCCACACTAGCGAGGCTCCACCGACGATCGCCAAAGTCAGCGCCCAACCACGACTTTCTGCCAATTTCTCAAAGCGAGTCAGGGGAAGGGTGGGTGGTTCCGTCTGCGGCTGACGCAGCGCCAACCAAGGTAGATAAAACACATTGGTCAAAAAAGCCGTTCCCACCAAAAAGGGCACGATCGAAACCCGTTGATGGCGACCATCCAGCGCAAAGCCCCAAAACAGCAACCCCCAGGCCACCACCAGATTGAACAGCCCCTCCAAGGCCGGATGCAACACTGGAGCCAGGTGGGGCAACAGCACCGGGGTCACAAACCAAAAGTTGAGACTCAGGGCGATCGCAGTTTGCCAGGTTTCGGGTTGAGTGTGGAGTAACGAGTCTCCCGGCGGCCAATCACTCAGCAACAAATAGCCCACATACCCAACCCAGGCTCCCCACAACAGCCCACGGCGCAGCCCCAGGCTAACGAAGGGGTTAGCGGCGGAGGGGGGCAGTGTTGTTTCAGTTTCGTGTTCCATAGCCCGTTTACGACAACCAGCTTCATTCTAAGGCACCAGATTCTTCCCCAAGGGCGGCGGGCGATCGCGCAATATAGCCCCAGCCCCAAAGGCGCGGGAGCAACCAGCCAAGCGTCCGGCCAATAACATCAGGGAAAATACTGAGGATTTGGGCGGAGACTTGCTAGAATCTGGAGCAATTGAATTGCGGGTGATCCATTTGAAACTCAACCAGAAGCATTCCAATGCCCTACTGTTAGCGTTGATGAACTCCCTGGCAGATTTTGATGGCCAACTGACGGCCCCCGCCCCCGCGTTGCTAGCCGAACTCCAAAGTCGGGCCGATCGCCTCCCCCCGTTGTATACCGATGTGTTTATGTTGTCCTCAGAGGCAACCTGTGCAGATCTGGTTGACCGAGTGGGCACCTTATCCCAAGACCAATTGGCGATCGCCAGCTATGCGTTCCAAATTTTTCGGTTTTATGAACAAATCTTGCGGGCCCAGCCAGAAAACTCGTCACCCCAGCAACAAGCCGCCTACGAAGCCCAGCTCGAACGGGTCAGACTGTCGGTGATGCGCACCCGAGCCACCCTGGCCGAAACCATTGGACAAGCCGCCAGCGATCGCTCATAATCACTCCAGCGTTCACGACCATCGGTGCCGCTTTGCTGTGGCGTTTTGTCGTGCGCCTATCCGACCCAACGAACCTTAGTGCTAGCGTTATGGCCCCCCTCGACCGTTCTCAATCCGATCGCCTATTGCAAAATATCACGAGTATCGAAGACTTGCTTACCCAAGTCGATACCGATGGTGCAGAGGAAATTCTGGATGAGCTGTATATGCTGATCACCAAGCTCTTTGAGCAATTCCCCGAATTAGATCGAGAAGAAGAGTAGGCGTGGACAGCCAATTCCCAGCTTGGGCCAACCTTGCCACGGCCCTGTGGCCGCCCGTTCGCCTGTCTGGGGTGTAGGATGCCATGCAAGGTTTATTCGTGGGTCTGACGACCCTGGATTTGATCTATCGGGCGATCGCCCCACCCACGGCCAACCAAAAACTCGTTGCGTCCGACTACACTGTCGCCGCTGGGGGGCCAGCCACAAACGCCGCCGTCACCTTTGCCCATTTGGGCAATCGGGCCACGATCGTCAGCGCGATCGGCTCCCACCCGATGACCCAACTGATTCGTGCCGATTTACAGACGTGGGGGGTTGATAGCGTGGATCTTGCGCCCGATCGCACAGCCCCGCCCCCAGTCTCGTCCATCATCGTGACTGAAGCCACGGGCGATCGCGCCGTCATTTCCCTCAACGCCGTCAAGGCCCAGGTTGATCCGGCCTGCCTGCCCCCCACCTGGGTCGAGGAGTTATTGCAGGATATCGACATTGTGCTGATCGACGGGCACCAGATGGCCCTCAGCGCCGCGATCGCCCCAGTCGCCCAACGCCGCCAAATTCCCGTTGTCATGGATGGGGGCAGTTGGAAACCGGGCTTCGAGACGGTCTTGCCCGCTGTGGACTATGCCCTCTGCTCGGCCAACTTCCAGCCCCCAGCCTGCCCCACCGAAGCCGCGACCCTCGCGTTTTTGCGCCAATTCGCCATCCCCCACCTGGCCATTACCCACGGCCCCGCGCCCATTACCTATATCCAGGCCGAACACCAGGGAGAATTGCCAGTCCCCCCCATTCAAGCTATAGATACCTTAGGGGCTGGCGATGTATTCCACGGGGCTTTTTGTCACTTCGTTGGCCACACCGATTTTGTGGCGGCGTTAGAGCAGGCGGCAACCGTGGCGGCCCGCTCCTGTCAACAATTTGGCACGCGGCGCTGGATGGAAGCAGGGTAACAAGAAACAAGCCATGAGCGACACATACGCAAGCGACGGAGTATCGATGGATGAGTTATTGGCGATCGCCCGTACCGCTGGCTGGAAAGCCGCCGAGATTTTACTCGCTGCCCAACAGACCGATTTAACCATTGACGAAGGCGATGATGGGCCAGTGACCAATGCCGATCGCGCTGCCAATGACTGCATTCTGGCCACGTTGCAAAGCCAGCTTGACCCCACCGAGTTTGCCTACCTGTCTGAAGAAACCTACAAACTGCAACCCATCCGCGATCGCCAACCCCAGCCCTATGTGTGGATTATCGACCCCCTGGATGGCACCAAAGACTTTATTCAAAAAACGGGGGAATTTGCCGTTCATCTGGCCTTGGTGCAGGCAGGCAGACCCATCCTGGCGGTGGTGGCGTGTCCGGCCCAGGGCAAACTGTACTACGCCGTCAAAGATCGGGGCACCGTTGTCGAATCCAAAGATGGCTCGACTCAGCGAAAGCGCGTCTCCTCAACCAACCAGCTTGAGCAGCTCGTGGTGGTCACCAGTCGCAGCCATCGCAGCGATCGCTTCAACCGATTGATGACCCAATTTCCTGCCCAACATCAGATCTCCATCGGCAGTCTGGGGGGCAAAATTGCCGCGATCGTGGAACAACGGGCGGATGTGTATGTGTCGCTGTCGGGCACATCCGCCCCCAAAGATTGGGATCTGGCCGCCCCTGAGTTAATTCTCACCGAAGCCGGGGGTTGCTTCACCCGGTTTGATGGCTCGCCCCTCACTTACAACGGCCCCGATATCAGCCAGTGGGGCGGCCTCATGGCAAGCAATGGGGCCTGTCATACCACGTTGTGTGAGGCGGCAACGCGCATTCTGGCCACCTTCGAGCAGCCCGCCTAGCCCTGGGCGATCGCCCCAGGGGCACTTCTCCTTACAGCCCATCGGCATTCCAATAATAATTTTTATTGCAGCCTGCTCCCCAACTTGACAATGCGCTTGCCCCGAAAAGGCTCACCCTTGCCCTCGCAACGCGATCGCCCAGCCCCTAGAGCCAGCCAAGAGTAGCTGGGGCCAAAGACAGTTCACGCAATGGAATTTGCGCTCCGCGACCAGACAGCCGACTGGGATAAGTTTTGCCCGGTTTCCCGGCAAACGGTGTAGGCAGTCCTCGGAAACTGCGGTAGCCTGAATAGTCAGCAAATGTCTTTGAGGTACCAAGGTGATGAAGCCAGTTTTTTCACGGTTGAGTGCGGCAATGGTGGGGCTGTCGTTGTTGCTGTTGGCCATGCCTGCTAGTGCGCACCATGCAATGGGTGGCAGGTTGCCCAATAACTTTTTTGAGGGCTTTTTGGCAGGGCTGGCCCACCCCGTCATTGGGTTAGATCACTTTGCCTTTGTGGTCGCGGTTGGGTTGCTCGCCAGCCTCAAGCGCCAAGGCTTTTGGGTGCCCGTGGCCTTTGTGGGGGCAGCCCTGGCTGGCACAGGCTTGCATTTGCTCAAGCTGGATTTGCCGTTGGCAGAAATTTTTGTGGCGGTGTCAGTGCTGCTGATGGGGAGCGGGTTGGCGTTGCCCAAAAGCCCTAACCTGGGTTTGATGGTGACGATTAGCGCGATCGCGGGGGTATTTCACGGCTATGCCTATGGCGAATCCATTGTGGGCGCAGAATCAACAGCTCTAGTTGCCTACCTCCTTGGGTTCACGGCCATTCAGTGTGCGATCGCCTTGGGTGGGTTCAAACTAGCCGGGTTGGCGCGTCACCTAGCCGAACAAACGCCCGTCTCCCTGCGGTTTGTTGGTTTTACCATCTGTGGCGTGGGGGCAACTTTCTTAGCGTCCCATCTTGGCTTATGATTGGGTGTTTGTGAACTTTTAATTGTCTGCGATCGCCCTATGAGTCAGCCCTATCGAATTACGCTTCTCCCTGGTGACGGCATTGGCCCAGAAATTATGGCCGTCGCGGTGGAAGTGCTCCAAACCGTTGGTCAACAGATGCACCTGGCCTTTGACTTTCAGACTGCGTTGATGGGGGGAGCGGCGATCGAGGCCACGGGCGAACCCTTACCCCAAGCCACCATTGACACCTGCAAAGCCAGTGATGCGGTGTTGTTGGCGGCGATCGGTGCCCCCAAATACGACACCCTGCCCCGCCACCTGCGCCCCGAAACCGGACTGCTCGGCATTCGTGCGGCCTTGGGCTTGTTTGCCAATCTGCGGCCTGCCAAAATTCTGCCCCAACTCATCGATGCCTCCAGCCTGAAACGGGAAGTCGTGGAAGGGGTAGATATTATGGTCGTGCGGGAACTGACCGGCGGCATCTACTTTGGTGAACCCAAAGGCATCTTCACCACCGAAGCGGGGGAAAAGCGGGGTGTGAGCACGATGGTCTATGCCGAGTCGGAAATTGATCGCATCGGGCGGGTGGCCTTTGAAACGGCCCAAAAACGCCGGAAAAAACTCTGCTCGGTTGACAAAGCCAATGTGCTAGAAGTGTCTCAACTCTGGCGCGATCGCATCACAGCCCTAGCTGCCGACTATCCCGATGTGGAACTGTCCCACATGTACGTAGACAACGCCGCGATGCAATTGGTGCGCAATCCCCGACAATTTGACACGATTGTCACCGGCAACCTGTTTGGCGATATTTTGTCCGACGAAGCTGCCATGTTAACAGGCAGTATTGGGATGTTGCCCTCCGCCAGTCTAGGAGCCACAGGCCCCGGTTTGTTTGAGCCCGTGCACGGCTCTGCCCCAGATATCGCCAATCAAGACAAAGCCAACCCCATTGCCCAAGTCCTTAGCGCGGCGATGATGCTGAAGTATGGCCTGAACGAACCCGCAGCGGGCGATCGCATCGAACAAGCGGTGATGCAAGTCCTGGAAGACGGGAAACGGACAGGCGATATCTTCTCAGAAGGGACGACCCTCGTTGGCTGCAAAGCAATGGGACAGGCCATCCTAGACGCATTAAAGGCTTAACGTAGCACCTGGGGGCAGGGCGATCGCGATGCCCCGGTATCTCTACTGCCGATAGTCCGCCAACAGCGTTGGGAGATAGTCAAACCCATCCACCCCGATTTGTTGGAGAAATTGAGGGCGATATTGCTCTAAGACGGCCTGAAAGCTTTCTGCACCCAATTGACCATAAATCACACTGAGAATGCCTGCCGCCTGCCGCCATTGCTCCGAGCCCAATTGATGCAGGAAATACATCCCCAGACAGCCCGCATAAACGGCCATTTCCAGATTTTGCAACCCCCGAAAGGCTTCGGCTAAGTAGGTCAGGCTCAGCCCTTGTAAAGCCCGATCGCCGATCGCCTGGGCAATTTGGAGGCTCATTTGCAAGGAGGCGATCGCCGGTTCATACTGCTCCCACACAATTTGCACCACCCCCAAACTGTAAGCACACAACGCCTGGCTGGGGCGATCGCTCACCCGTTCCGACAGTTGCAACCCCTGTTCCAAATAGGTCAACAGGCGATCGTACTGCTCACCATCCAGTTCATTTTGGGCCTGCGCCTGAAAGACTTCGCTGTAGCCGAGATTCGCCAGCGCATTCGCTTCCCCTAAGCGATCGCCCAACTGACGCGCCAAAATCAACGCCCGTTGGCTGTAGTCAATCGCCTCGCCATATTGCTGCTGCACCACACCAGTACGACTGAGATGATTCAGATTGGCCACCTCGCAGGGGCGATCGCCCGCTTCCCGCGCAATCTCCAACGCCAACTGATGAAATTGCAAGGAAGCCTCATACCGTCCCAAAGCCCGCTGGGAATAGCCCAACAACGTGAAAATCCGGGCCTTGCTTTGGGTATTCGGCACTTGCCGCAACGGTTGATCTAAATACTCCAACATCGTCTGCAACGACTCGCCCGACAACGCCGCAAACAGCCCCCCATACAATGGAAAATAGTCTTGCTGGGCAAACCGATAGAGCACTTGCAGCGCCATCTGAAAACTCGCCTCTGCCAAAATCGCCTGCCCCAGTGCGTTAAACCGTTGTGCCAGTTGACTCCACACGGCGGTAAATGTCAAAAAAGTCGCGATCGACAGCCGTTTACCCGCCCGCGCGTCGTAGGGTTGCTTATCAAACCAAACGACCAACCCCAGTTGCAGCCGTTGCAGCACGATCGCCAACTCCACCCAATCCCTCGTGGAAAAGTCGGCGGTCAGGCCAGTGGCAGTCACCGCCTGGTGCGCAGCCAAATCTTGCAGGATGTGTTTGAGGCGAGGCGACTCCACCACTTTGGCCCAAAAGTGCCACGGGCCTCGCTGTTCGGCCTCATTCCCAAAGCCGATCGCCTGTTGACTTTGGTCATAAATCCAACTCAGGAGGTGGCCTTCCACCTGTTGCCAGGAATTCAACCCAGCGAACAACCCCGCCGCCAGGGCCGCGATCGCCTCATCTGCCTCAGGTTGCGCCCCAACCCGTTGCAATTGCTGGGCCAGTTGCTGAATTTGGGCATTCGTCAACGCCTGGGGCCGATTGGGATCCAACACCTGTAACACTACCGCCAAGCGATCGCGATCTGCCGCCGCCACCAAGGTTTGCACCATCGCCGTCAACTCAGAATCTGCCTGGTTTTGCTTTTGCCACCGTTCCCATTCCGTTTGAATCGTGGTCAAAGCTCGATGTTTGCGCGTAGCTTTCGCCAGCTTCAGTTCATCAGTTTCCGTTTGCAGTTGCGGTCGAAGCTCGTCTAGCTGCCCTTGCAAACACCGCTCAAATAATTCCCCGGTGCCACTTTCCACCTCCTTTTGCAACAGGCGATAGACCTGTTCCTTCGAGCGAATTTCTCCTTTGAGCGTTGCCGCTACAATCCGTTCAATCAATTCCCGGTAGCGATCGCGCATCCCACCCACACCTCCGAACAAACACCGTTTTCTCATGGTAACTGGAACCATCCCACCGCCGCGATCGCCCTCCGTGACAAATCCCCCCAACCCAACCCCGCCCCTCCGTGATGGTAATCACCCAATGGTGTGACGACGATTGCCAACCCACCGACCTTCGCTCACCGCCACCGATGATCACCTTCAGTAGGCACACCCCACCCCCATCACCCCGGCCTCCTGGATTTCTTGCAATGATGAACTCATCCACAAGTCCTCCGCTCCGCAGGAATGCAGACCATGCTCAACCCCCGCACCCCCGATCGCGATCGCACCCAATTTTTACTGGCCTTTGCACGACATCGGTTACTCGCCACAGACCTACCCCAGATCCTCCGCGTCACAGCCTTTCTCCGGCTCTCATGCTCGGTCTTAGACGACCCAGAGGCTTACTCTCACCTGTTAGAACAACTTGCGGCTTACCCAGGCTGGTGGTTGACGTGCTCAGTCACCCCCGCAACCACCCTCACCTCATCGGATCCGGCGATCGCAGACTTGTTTGCGCCGATCAATCACTTACATCAACTCAATCACTTACCCCAATCGGCCCGCATCCCAGCGGTGATCTAACCCCCCTTCCTCCTGCGACGTTCCCGCCTTTGGTCTGCTCTGTGGTTGCAATTTTGGTAACTTGCGATCGCCCCTGCCCCGCATCCTGCATTCTAGGATCAGCACCTCACACCAAACTCCTCATCCCTTTTGCCAAGGAAGGGGTGGGGAGTTTACCGTTGAGACGAGAACAATTTTGGGAATCCAGGAGTGATCAAGATGCGATCGCGCACACTGCAATACCTCAGCGTTTTCGGGCTAACCGCCGCTCTATCCCTATGGCCCACCGCCCTCCAGGCCGAATCGATGTTTGCACCAGAGTTGTTGACCATTGACTTTGAAACGCAAGGGTGTGGCCGCTTGCGCCAACAAGCCTACTACCGCACCGAGTCGCATTTTGTGAATCTCTGCCTGGACGAGGCCAACACCGTGCACCTGGTTGTTACCGACAACGATGGTCTGGGGCGCGATCGCATGACGGCCACCAAACAGACCAGCGCCAAAGGGGTGCTCTACCAGGGCACCGCCCAAAACGGTACCGTCTACACCATTAACAACAGCACCTTCACCCTGCAAGCCAGGGGCCAAAAAACCATCCAAGAAGCCGTGACCTATGCCGCCCTGACCGGATTGGCAGACATCGCCGACGTGCGCTATCGGTGCGAACCCAAAGTCGATCAGTTTCGTCGCGCCTATCCCAGTCTTGACCTTGCAACGGCCCTCAGACTCGTGCAATTCCGAGAAAATCACCAGTTCGTTTATCAATGCTCCGTGGCCCAACAAAATCCCGAACCCCGTCCTATGCTCCGGGCGATCGTCACTGGCACCGTCACCTATCGCCAGCGCATTGCCTTACCCCCCGATGCCGTCGTCGAAGTCACCTTGCAAGAGACCAGTCGGGCCGATGCACCCGCCGTCATTCTGGATCGACAAACCATCCCCACCAACGGAAAACAAGTGCCCATTCCCTTCACCCTCAATTACAACCCGATCGCCATCAACCCCCAGCATACCTATACGGTCTCCGCTCGCATTTTGGTCGATGGGCAGGTGCAGTGGATCAGCACCAGCAACCCTGCGGTTATTAGCGAGGGCAATCCCTCGGAAGTGACGGTAATCGTTAACCCCGCCCGCCGCTCACCGCGATCGCCGAGGTAAGGAGCAACAAGAACCTCCAGCGATCAGGCAAAAAAAGTGCTGCATAAATTGCTGGATCTGCACCGTATAGATCCAGAGCATGGCCCCAGTCATTCTGGCCTTCGCCCCACCCCGCCACAAGGTGCTTGCGATGAAGACAGCCCCAAATGCCCCCCTCAAAATTCGCCTCACCAAAATCGCGATCTGGCTCGTCGCCGAAATCACGCTCAATTTGCTGAATATGGACACAATGGCCGACTATGGTGAATTTGTGTTTGGGCAAGAGTTGGCGATCGCCCACAGCCACGCTCCTGCCATTACGCTCTGGGTGTAGTTACACAGCCGCTTGCCGCCAAATTTGCCCCTGGTCAAAGAGTCGCCCCTGCTCGTCGATCCCGCGAATCTCCAGGCGATCGCCATACACCTCCAACGCCGCAAAGCCATACTGAGAGGCGGCATAGGCCGTCCACTCCGACTGCCCCACCGAGCGCAATTGCGCCCCTCCAATTCCCGTAATCAAGTACGTTGTCCCCTGAATCGGCACGGTGCGTTCATAGTTATGTTCGTGGCCGTTGATATACAGTTGCACCCCATATCGCTGAAATAAAGGAGTCAGCGTCGCCACCAAGGTTTCATCCGTACCATACCGCCCGGAGGAGTAGATGGGGTGATGGCCAAACACAATTTTCCACGGTGCATCGCTACCCTTGAGTTCCGCTTCTAGCCACGCTAGTTGGGCAGCCCAGTCGGCATTGCCATTGGTATCCAGGGCAAAAAACTGCACTGTCTCCTCCCGAAAGGTGTAGTAGCGTCCGGTCATGTTGAAGTTGGCATAGCGCAGTTGATCGTTCCCATTGTTGGTGCGAATGTCATGATTGCCGAGACACGCCCGAAACCGTACTCCGGTCTTGAGTAACGCCTGGTAGGGTTTCTCGAACACGGCGCTTACTTTCTCAATTTCGCCGTTGTTGTAAATGTTGTCGCCCGCCAGCACCACCAGGGAATAGGGATAACGCTGGCGATATTGCGCCATGACTTCGCCGACTTGATACTGCGCCCCGTTACCTGCCCCCGTATCCGCGATCGCGACAAACCGCAGACTTAATTTCCCTGGTAGCGAGCCCCCTCCCGGAACTGCCGCGATCGTGGCCTGCACCGCCGACCGAGCCAAACGCTGGCGATCCTGCCACCAACGGCTAACGCCTTGGGCCAACCCCACTGCGCCCACACTGCCCAGAACCAGGAGTAGAAATCTGCGTCGCTTCATCTCTGCTCGCTCCACGCTGCCATTCGCTCTTCTCGCCCGGTTATAGCACACGGGTTCCCCCCAAGTTGGATTCGCCTGCCCCTGGGGTCAGTTCTGCGGTATGGTGTTTCCTGAAATGCGTTGCAAAGGGTTGTTATGGGAGTTCGGCGATCGCACTTTGCTCTTGGCCTCACCAGCCTGCTTAGCCTCTGTCTGGTGCTCTTGTTGCACGCCTGCCAAAGTGCCCCGCTCAACCGCGTCAATGCTGCCGATCCCGGCCCCACCCTTGCCACTCCGGCCTCTGCCCCCAGCCCCACCCCCTTGCCCCCGGCCACTCAGGCGATCGTCGCCACGGCTGGCCCCAATGGCATGGTTCAACCCCCACGGGGCGATGTCCGGTTGGCCGTCATCAGTGATCTCAACAGCGCCTACGGTTCCGTCACCTACGATCCGGAAGTGACCAAAGCCATTCAACTGCTGCCCTTTTGGAATCCCACCTTGGTTCTGTGCAGTGGTGATATGGTCGCCGGACAAGACCCGCGCTTATCCGTCACCGAGCTTAACGCTATGTGGGCTGGCTTTGATAAAACCGTGGCCGCCCCCCTCCGCCAAATGCAACTCCCCTTTGGGTTCACAGTCGGGAATCACGACGCATCCAGCGCCAGAGGGAGCAGTGGCAACTTTTTGTTCCAGCAAGAACGAGACATCGCCAAAGCCTATTGGCAAGATCCAGCCCACGCACCCGGTGTGCAATTTATCGATCGCAATGACTTCCCGTTTTATTACACCTTTGAGTCAAACGAGATTTTTTTCCTAGTCTGGGATGGCTCCTCTAGCCAAATTCCTGCCGCCAAATTGGCCTGGGTCGAACAAGCGTTAGCCAGCGAAAAGGCCCAGTCGGCCAAACTCCGCATCTTGATTGGCCACTTGCCGCTGTATGCGGTGGCCGTCGATCGCGACCAACCGGGCGATGTGATGGATAATGCAGACACCGTGCGATCGCTCCTCGAAAAATACAACGTCCACACTTACATCAGTGGGCACCATCACGCTTATTACCCCGGCTATCGCGGCGCTTTGCAACTGTTACACACGGGCTTACTGGGTTCCGGGGCGCGGCCATTACTCAGTGGCTCCCTGGCCCCTGGGAAAACCTTGACCATTATCGATGTGAACTTTGCCGATCCGGCCCTGACCACCTACACCACCTATGACATGAAAACCCTACAGGTGATCCCCATTAGTGAGTTACCCCGAACTATCGTGGGCCATAACGGCATGGTGGTGCGGCGCGATATTCCGTGGAGTAGCCTCACCCCAGCAGAACAAGCCGCCTGTAAAAACCAACTGGGGCAGGCTCGCTGCCAAGCCTGAGAAACCCCTGCGCGATCGCCCCCACGCAACCCAACCCATCAAGTTGGGATCACTCAAGGTGCTTCAACAGCATGGGATTCATAGAGATTCCGTTGAAGAGCGAATCCCGTAGATTAAATTTGCGTCGGTTCAGATGGGCACTCCGTCACCGGGGGTTGGGCCTGGGTGCGTTGGTCGAGGCGCAAGACAAGGGCGATCGCCTTCGTACCCAACAAATTGAGTGGATGGCTGAGCGGCGACAAACCAGATTGCGTCAGAGTATGCAGCATTGCAGGAGTGCAGCAGGGACAGAAGAAGGGTTCCAAGGGTTGCAGCATCGCGATCGGGTGAGGACTACATTCGGACGGAGTGTACCCCCGAAGACACTGCCATCATAAACGGTATCCCAGCTTTGCAGCAAAGTTCCCCCAGCAGCAGTTCCCACAGGGTATTGATAGTTTCAAGCTGCCAGTGGCGATCGGGCGGCAGATCACGCTCAGGTTGTGATAGCCGCAAGCCCAGTTAGGCAATGCCACTCACCCCTTCACTGTGCGGAAATTCACTCACCAGCAGCGGTCGCCATCACCTGCCAAATCAAACACTCCTGCGACGATAAATACATCGAGATACATCGCAAGGAACCAA
Organism: uncultured bacterium; assembly: GCA_964475335.1. Lineage (GTDB taxonomy): Bacteria > Cyanobacteriota > Cyanobacteriia > Leptolyngbyales > Leptolyngbyaceae > CAYYWG01. Next base: position 35,681 of record CAYYWG010000024.1, on the reverse strand, counting down.
GCCCCATGACTCTGACATTCCTCGGCCAAGCCTACGAAGCCACCCAACCGGAAGTAGCCGCCATCCCAACCGAAACCGCTGGCACCTATCGCGGTTGCCCTATGCGCTTTTCCAGCACCCACACCGTACCTCAAACCACAACTCGCCTGACCTATCGCGGCGTTCGGTACTGCCCTTAATTCCACCGGGCTGCGGGCCAAATCCTGAAACATTCCTCCTTAACGTTCCCCCTGATCTAGCGATCGGGGGGTTTCTTGTCACCAGGGATTATCCAGTTCCCAACAAGCCTGAAATCGCGCCTGGGCAAAAGAGTATTAAGGAATTGCCCCAATCGTTGTGCAGGATACAGGCCCAACCCCAGCAGGATCAAACAGCAAAAAATTGCGCAATCACTCTGCACGATCGCTGAATTGAATCAATCAGTGTGGCTTCTCTGACAGGGCGTTCTGACAAGGCGTGATGAACCACCCTGGCCGACCCTTTAGCCGCTTTACCAATGGGGAATTCATCCACACGAAGGCGAAGCACAAGCTAGGCTGAAGCAGACCAGTGGGCTAGAATGCGTCTTTTTTCGCCAGGACAACCTGAATTGTTTTGAAAATCAAGTGCAGATCATACCGAATTGACCACTGCTCTTGATACTTCAGATCCATCTGCACAATCGTTTCAAAATCCAAAACCGATGAACGACCATTGGCTTGCCACTCACCTGTGATGCCGGGCCGCACTTCCAATCTACCCCAGTGGTGTTTGCGATAGCTCATCACTTCATCGACTGTCGGTGGCCGGGTGCCCACTAAGCTCATTTCACCTTTCAGCACGTTCCAAAACTGGGGCAGTTCGTCTAAGCTTGTTTTTCGGAGGAAGCGACCAACACGAGTAATTCTGGGGTCGTTGCGATTTTTGAAAATGCCCCCTTTCGCTTCATTGTGAACCAGGTGCTTCAGTTTATCGGCATTGGTCACCATTGAGCGAAACTTCCAAATACGGAAGGGCTTGCCGCGATAACCACAGCGGATTTGGCTGTAGAAAATTGGGCCAGGGTTATCTAACCAGGTGGCGATCGCCACAGGAACGGCCACCACACCCGTGATCACTAACCCAATCAGCGCCCCAACCACATCAATGACGCGCTTTGTCCGGCTAGTGACCGATGGATGAACAGGAGTAGATGTCTGAGTGGGCTTAGATGCATTTAACGCTTGCCACTTTTTAGCTTCAAGTAGCAGCGGCTTCGGGATCGGAGGAGTGGAGGAAGTAGTCACAGTTCTGAACCCTACCTGATGTTTGGGGATGGCGGCATGGATACCGACCTGAATGTTCTGCTACTAGATTAAGTACATTCGCGGAGATCCCCTAGCAACAACTACGACTTTTGCTTAATCTTTGAACTTACATTCTGTTTTTAAAGATCCTGTGTTTTTTAGTCGGCATTGATGACAAGCCAAGTCAGTCTCCGTCAGCCTCGGTGGAGCAGCTCAGATGATCGAAAACAGCTAAAAAGCTGACTGGAGAAGGATTTGAAGTTTTATTGTTACCGTTAGGGCAAGGCCATTACGAATCAATGGCCCCATCTTCGATCGCCCGTCCCGACCTATTTTAGGCAGCTCTTGAAGCTGTAGCGATCGTGGGAGCCATCAACTTAGCCTCACAAAGCAGGGGATAGGGGGTCAGACCATGTAGCCAATCCTACATTAAGGAATTTAGAATACCAGGCTTTTAGCGCGGGGTTAGCTGGCCAAGATCGCCAAAAAATAAAGGTAGGCGCTGCGGGGCATGGCTGGCAGCAGGGCCGATCGCAACCCTGGATTAGCGGCAGACCGTCGCGGCAAGACCGTCGCCAGCGGCGCAATAAGATCGGGGCTAATGGTGCGGGCGATCGCGGCGGCACCGTGTCGGTTGAGATGGCTAGGATCAGCAAAGTAAGGATTTTGGCTCAACTCCGGGTGGGTCAACAAGTCTTTGAACGTGAAGTTGTACTGTTGGGCCAATACTTCCATTTGCCGTTGGAACTGTTGTTCATAGGCTGTGCGGGCACGGTCGAGATAGGTGGCCGTCAGCGGCAAATTCACAAACATTAACGGGATTTGGCGCTGTTGGGCAAACTGGGCCACGCGGACTAAGGCTTGCGTTTGGGGGCCAACCAGGGAAAAGTTATTGTAATCGCCGTCATAGCGCCCAGAAACCCGAGGATACTGCTGAAAGTACCGCCACGGGTCAAACTGCGTGTTCACCAGTTGCAAGCCCAACGCCTGATAGTATGCCTCCCCAGTGGGCGGGGCGATCGCTTTCACTTGTCGCACCACCAGCTTGGCAGGTTGTTGGCATTCCGCCGCCCCCTGCCGTTGCCCGGATCGCGCCATTCGGGTCGCTGCGCCCCCACCGGAGAGGCCCGTGCCCAAAGGTAAAACATCGGCACAAATTTGGCCGAGGACGGTACCCTGTGTCGTGACGGGAATAGCCGATCGCCCCGCCCGGAGCCCTTGATAACCAGGAGAACTCAGAATTTTGGCAAAGGTGCGATCGCTCCGCCCACTGTTCAACGCGCGGGAACCATCCGCCCAAATCAACAGTTTGGGGAGGTGCTCCGCTGGAATCAGCCGCTGGAGCATCCACTCAACAACCTGAGCCGTGGCCCCGTTCACACTGAAATTAAACGCTTTGAGATTTGGAAAACCCTGTTTCGCCAGGGCAAACTGCAACGCCACCGGATCAACACCCTGCAACGCTCGTGAACTCCCGACAATCAAAATATCGGGGGTGCCATAGGTATTGAGATAGGTGCGATACCGTTGAATCTGCTGATCAAGCTGATCGCTGTTGAAGGAGGCCAAGGGCGCAAGTGGAGTCGCAGCGGGCGCTGTGTAGGGGGCAAACTGAGGGGAGGCGGTTGGAGCAGCGGGGGTAGGCCGACGCGGCAGCACTCTCCGGGGTTCAACCTTCACTTCCACCACATAATCACCGGGAGTAGGTTGAGCCATCAGCGGTGGTGCGATCGCCCCCACCCCGACACTCCCCAAGACTGGTAGACATCCCACGGCCCAACCAAGCCACTTCATGAGAACTTCTCCCCATCTCGCCTACAACCCAGTCAACCACATTCCTCCGGGGAACAGCAAGCATGGCCCACGACTTTACCCCGGTCACTGGCCTGCCCTTTGCAGCCTTCACCCAGTTCAAGCCGAGGCTGGTTTCGCGGGTGCTGGTTTCGTGGGCGCTGGTTTTGGCGAGGTCCGTTGGGTGCGATCAAGTTGGCGATCGCCAGAGGGCACCGTGCAGCCAATCACAATCTCCGTAGTCCGAGGATACAGTTGCAACTGCTGTAAAAACTTAGCCCGACTAAAACTGCGCGGATCCAGCCGTGACCCAGAGCGATCCACCGCTTGATGGGTCGTAATGCGGTCATCGGGCACCCCGGTTTTGGCAACTAACCAGGCCAAAGCGTTGTATTGGGCTTCGGTATAACCGCTGTGGCGATAGCCATTGTTGTAACCATCCGGGGGCGATTCCAGGGAAACGTGGTACGCAAAGTTGTTGACCGACGAGGGAAACTGCGGGTGAGTCTTGACCGTTTCCGGCCCATTTTTGCCTTGAAACACAGAATTTCCAGCCCCATAGGCGCGTTTATCAGGCGGCACCATATAGACGATTGTGCCATCCCGCTGAATGAGCGTATGGTAACTCGCCTGGTCATCATCATTGGGATGGGGTGTCCGAAAGAAGTTGAGGGTGCTAGTCGCCGAAGCCACAGTTTCGTGGAGCACCACAATCGGCGGCAACAGCGCCACATTGTTATTGACATCCAAGTAATAGCGATCGCCAAAATTCGTCGGGTCAATTAGCACAATCCGCTCACGGGGCGTTGCCCCCATCCCCGGTTGGGGCGCAGTCGGCGAAGTTGCCCCCGCCACCATCCCCGGCACATTCAGTTGCCGAAACCGCAACAGCGTAATGGGACTGTCTGACTGGCCCAAGGGCGATCGCGGCACTCTTGCCTGCCGGGAAAGTTCCGGCTTCATGACGCAATCCGTCGGACGAGATTCATTCAAAACCGGAGGATTATTCAATGGTTGAATTGAATCTGCACTAGCCAGATACGGCGATTCAAACCCCGCCCGCTGGGCCTGCCCAGAGTTCATCGTAGCCGCCACCGACACCAAACATAGAGCAATTAACATCGCAGCCGTCAAAAACTGACGCTTGATGCGAAAGATAGTTCTCATGAGCGTTTAAACAAACTAAAACAGGAAAACAACCAGATTTTGACCAAATTCAACCAAGCGGTTTCAGGGAAAATCGCCGCCCACCAGCCAACAAGAACTAGACCAGTTCGCCCCAGCCCCGCCTCAGGGCACCGCCCAGAGCAGATCATCCCAGCGCCCAACGCTAACGTCCAGGAAACCACCGTTCAGTAACAATATGAAACAGTTCTAACGTCTAATAATTTTTTTGGGCTTAAACTTAAGACTCACCTCATCTCAGTCCAACTCCTCCTCTAGGACAATCTACAACTTTTACCTATCGCCTCAGCTCTCTTCGATCAACATACCGGGAATTTTCCCTTATTCAAACTTTTGTTAACTGTTAAGTCTTATCGCAATTTCTAGTGTTCTTTGGAATACATTCCGCTAATCTTTTTTCCAATACGCTGTGACTAAACTATGTCGCTGGCAGAAACAACTAACCTAAGACTGAATTGAGTGTGATGAATGGCAGACATTTCTCTCTTTCAGCGCGTTCTGGCAGCTTAGACATGCACCAATTGGGCCTGGACGGATCACCGACTGATAGGAGCCTGCCAAACACCGAGCAGCAGGAATAACCTCAATCCGATCCATCTGAACAGTTGGTATCAGAGTGTTTATTGTACGAGGCTTTATTTTAGGAGTGGGTACGGCGTGACTGAGCAGCATCGAATTTATATCCCCCGCAGACAGGTCTTACGGGGGATCCTGGCCACCGCAGCATTTGCAGCAACCACCAAACTGGCCGGGTGTGCGTCGGGCGAGTCCGGCGGCAACGGGGAATCTGGTTCGGGCCAGCCCTTAGTCCTGGGATTTATTTATGTGGGGGCGAAGGATGACTATGGTTGGAACCAAGCCCAAGCTGAAGGTGCAAAACAACTTGAGGGTTTACCCGGAGTTAAGCTGGTCGAACAAGCCAGCGTCCCAGAAACGAAAGAAGTGCAAGAAGTCATGCGGAGCATGATTGAACAGGATGGGGCAACGGCTATTTTTGCGACGTCCTTTGGGTACTTCAAGCCCCATGTGTTGGAAATGGCCCAGCAGTTTCCCGATGTGCAGTTTTTCCATTGCAGCACGCTGTGGGAAGAGGGAATGCCCACCAACATTGGCAACTATTATGCCGATATTGATGACGCGCAATATGTGTGTGGCAAAGTGGCGGCGGAAACGGCGAAGTCCGGTAAGTTGGGTTATGTTGCGGCGAAACCCGTGAATCCGGTCCTTCGCAGTATTAACAGCTTTATGCTGGGTGCCCAGAGTGTGAATCCGGCGGCCAAGATGCAGGTTATCTTTACGGGTGATTGGAATGTCCCTGTGAAAGAGGCTGAAGCGACCAATACCTTGGCCGATCAAGGGGTTGAGGTTGTGGGGATGCACATTGACAGCCCCAAAGTCGTGGTCGAAACAGCGGAAAAGCGGGGCATCTACTCTAGCGGCTTCCACACGGATCAGTCGTCGTTGGCCCCTAAAGGGTATTTAACGGGCACGGCCTATGATTGGTCAAATGTGTTTAAGCGGTATGTGGAACTGCTGCAAGCGGGTAAGAAGGTGATGGATGGTGGCATTCCGCGGGTGACGCAGGGGAGTTTGGCGGAGAGCTATGTGAAGTTGTCGCCGTTTGGGCAGGCCGTCGCAGCCAAAACGAAGGAAGACGCAGAAGACGCGATCGCCAAAATTAAAGATGGCTCACTCATGGTTTATTCTGGCCCCATCAAAGACAACACGGGTGCAATGAAAATTCCACAGGGCACGAAGTACAAAGCGACTGCGCCTGAGCTGGATCAGATTAACTGGTTGGCCAATGGCGTGCTTGGGGGTTAGGGCATGGTCAGTTTGACTCGTAATTGGCGCAAAACCGCAGAGGCGATCGCAATCCCAATGGGTGCCCTGGTTATTGCCCTGCTGTTGTTTGGCCTCTTTTGCCTCTTTTGTGGCAAAGACTCTTTCGCGGTCTATGGCCGCATTTATCAGGCCATTTTTGGAAGTTGGTCGGCGTTCCAGGGAACTTTGTTGCGGGCCGCACCGTTGATGCTGACCGCGTTGTGTACCGCATTACCCGCCCGGTTGGGTTTGATGATCATCGGCAACGAGGGGGCGATGGTCATTGGGGGGTTGGCTGCCGCGATCGCCGGACTGCTGCTGTCCTACGGCAGTGTAACTCCAGCGGCAGAGCAACTAGCCCAGGTTCCTAGCTTACCCGCCGTGGTTGTGCTGGGGGGCATGGCCTTGGCCAGTCTTGTGGCCGGAGGAGCCTGGATTGCGATCGCCGGAGCCTTGCGCCACTACCGCGCGGTGAACGAAACCATTAGTAGTTTGCTCATGAACTACATTGCGATCGCCATCATGAACGAACTGGTGGGTGGTTTTCTCAAAGACCCCGGCGAGGCCGTCAAAGCGTCTAGCTACGCCATTCCCGCGTTATATCGCCTCAGCACCCTACCCGGCACCCGGATTCACTACGGCCTACTCTACGGCATTGTCGTTTGCATCATTGCCTACATCCTCATCCAACACACGACCTTCGGCTTCGCCGCCCGCACAGCCGGAGGCAATGTCAAAGCCGCTCGCGTCGCGGGCTTACCCGTCGGCAAACTCACCCTCATCATCTGCTTTTTAGCAGGCTCCTGCGCCGGACTAGCAGGTATGGCGGAGGTGGCCGCAGTGCACAGCCGCGTCAACGAATCCCTTGTTTCCGGCTATGGCTACACCGGGATTTTGGTGGCCTTTGTTGCTCGCTATAATCCGATCGCCTGCACGGTTGTTGCCATTCTCATGGGTGGCATTGGGGCCAGTAGCGGCGCACTCCAAAAATACTTTGCCCTTCCCGACGCAACGGTCTTAGTCCTGCAAGGGATGATTTTCCTCGTCATTCTCTACAGCGAATCGTTGTATGGGCGGTTTGCGATCTTCAAAGAACCCGTTGAACCACCCCTCCCCCCTACTACCACTTCGAGCATCTCGGTGTAAATCACTCCTTCTGGCGCGATCGCACCCATCTCTTTCCATCACACAACGTCGCTCAACCCTTCTTGGAGGATTCAACAGAACATGGCACCAGACGCAATTGGTTGGTGGGGTGTGCCGATAGGCATCCTGGGCGGCACACTGCGGGGAAGCGCCCCATTTTTATTCGTGAGTTTAGGCGAATGCTTGACCGAGAAAAGCGGCAAGATCAACCTGGGCCTGGAAGGGAGCCTCTTGGTCGGGGCCATGAGTGCTTACGCCGTTTCCTACCTCAGTTCCACCCAATGGGGAGTTTCCCCCGCCGCCGCCCCCTGGTTAGGGGTCTTTGTCGCAGGGCTAGGGGGCGCTGGGATGGGCTTCATTCATGCGTGGCTCACCCAACAACCCAAAGTCAACGATGTCGCCGTTGGGATTGCCATGATGGTCTTTGGCAGTGGGGTCGCCTTTTTCCTGGGGAAACCGTTTATCCAGCCCCAGGCTCCCCGGCTGCCAGTCATCGAACTCGGAGGTTGGCTCAGTGGTTCGCCCGCGCTCCAGTCAGCCTTACAAGTCAGCCCCTTGTTCATACTTGGGGTCATCCTTGCGCCAGTGATGCACTGGTTTTTCAAATCAACTCGCCCTGGCTTGTTTATCCGAGCCGTGGGTGATAGCCCCGATGCCGCGATGGCTATCGGCATTTCCATCAAACGGGTGCGGATGCTGTGCATCATCGCAGGCAGCTCTCTCGCTGGCATTGGGGGTGCCTATCTTTCCCTCGCCTATTTTGGGAGTTGGACTGAGAAAATTTCCAGTGGCCAGGGCTTAATTGCTGTTGCCCTCGTCATTTTTGCCCATTGGAACCCCATTCAATGTTTGTGGGCATCCTTATTTTTTGGGGGAGCCCAAGCGATCGCCCCTGTCCTCCAAGGAGTTGGCATTACCAAAGGCTACTATTTACTCAATGTGGCCCCCCACCTGCTCACCCTGGTGATCATGGTGATGACCTGTTCCCCCAAAAAGACAATCTCTGGCGCTCCGGGAGCCTTAGGCACTATTAACAACTAACCCTGCCGCCACCATCCCAGGGGAGCGAACCATCCCGGTGCCCAGCCTGCCTTGCCTGTTTCCCTTTACCGCTTTGCTTTGTGCTAAGGAAATCCCATGACCAACGTTGTCAGCCCCACCGAGCATCTGGTGATTGATGAAATCCAAAGTTTGGCCCAACCGCCAGATTTAGAAGTGGTCAACATGACTAAACGCTTTGGCAGTTTAGTTGCGTTGGATTCAGTCTCATTGCACCTCAAGTCGAGCACGTTTCATGCCTTGTTGGGCGAAAACGGAGCCGGGAAAAGCACCCTGGTAAAGTGCATTATGGGTTTTTACCAACCTGATCATGGCGATGTGCTCATTCATAAACACGCACGGGCGATCGCCAGCCCACGGGATGCCCACAAGTATGGCATTGGCATGGTGTATCAACACTTCACCTCAGTGCCCGCGATGACCGTTGCTGAAAATCTCGTCATGGCCCGCTTTGACACCGCCACTATCATCAACTGGAAACGCGAACTTGATGAATTAGAGCGCTTCATGGCCGATTCGCCCTTCAAAGTCCCTTTAGATATCCCTGTGGGGCAACTGGCTGCTGGTCAAAAGCAAAAACTCGAAATTCTCAAACAACTGTATCTCAAAAGTCGCATCCTGATTTTGGATGAACCCACCTCCGTCTTGACCCCAGGGGAAGCCGACGAAGTGTTGGGCCTCATTCGGGAACAAGTGACCGATCGCAAATTGAGTGTGTTGTTAATCAGCCATAAATTCCGCGAAGTCACCGCATTTTGTGATGAAATCACCGTGTTACGCAAAGGCAAACTCGCAGGTACAGGCGTTGTCAAAAACTTGACCGTCAGCGAGATGGCCGAAATGATGATGGGCGAAAAGCGCGAGCCCCAACCTGTGACCAGAACTCTAATCACCGAACGACAAACCGTACTCGAACTTAAAGGGCTCACAGCCAACAAAGACAATGGCCTCGAAGCGTTGCATTCCCTGAATCTCGCCGTCCATCGGGGAGAAATTGTGGGCATTGCAGGGATTTCTGGCAACGGCCAACGGGAATTGGTTGAAGTGTTGGCTGGGCAGCGATCGCCCACAGGTGGCCAGATTTTGGTGAACAATGTCCCCTACTCAGCAACCCGCAAAGAAATCCACGCCCATCGCGTCTTTGTCCTACCCGAAGAACCCCTCAAGAATGCCTGTGTCGCCCACATGAGCGTGGCCGAAAACCTGGCCCTGCGCACCTTCGATCGCCCCCCCCAGGCCAAAGGCTTACTGCTCATGTTCCGAGCCATTCGGGACACCGCCGTTCAACTGATTGGCACCTTCAAAATCAAAACCCCCTCCCCAGAAACCCCCGTAGGCCATTTATCTGGCGGCAATGTGCAACGCACCGTCCTCGCCCGCGAACTATCATCCGATCAAATTAACCTCCTCATCGCTGCCAATCCTTGCTTTGGGCTAGATTTTGCGATGGTTGACTACATTCATGGCCAAATTTTGGCCGCCCGCAATCGGGGGGTCGCCGTCCTACTGGTCAGCGAAGATTTAGATGAGCTCCTCAAACTGTCCGATCGCCTAATTGTGATTAGTGGCGGTCGGTTTGCCTACGAAAGCCCCATCGAAACTGCTGACTTTAATGCCATTGGCCATGCAATGGCTGGCCACTAAACGTTCAATCCTGCCTGTCATCCCTCTTTTGCTGAACTGACTTCCTATGACCGCGATCGCCGCCTTACCCTACGACTACGAATTGCCTAACAGCAGTCAAGTCGCCCTCGTCATCATCGATATGCAACGAGATTTCATGGAAACTGGCGGGTTTGGTGCCGCCCTGGGCAACAACGTTGAACGCTTACAGGCGATCGTCCCCACCTTGGAAACCCTCTTAGCCTGTTTCCGCGCCCTCAATCTCCCTATTATCCATACCCTCGAATGTCATCACCCCGATCTCACCGATTGCCCCCCAGCCAAACTCAACCGCGGGCAGAGTAGTCCCAAAATTGGTGATCTAGGCCCCATGGGCCGCATCCTCGTCCGCGGTGAACCTGGCAATGCCATTATTCCCGCCTTGGCCCCCCGCCCCGATGAGATTGTGATCCACAAACCAGGGAAAGGCGCATTCTACGCTACAGATCTGGAGCCTATCCTAAAAACCCACAACATCACCCATCTTTGCATCACCGGAGTCACCACCGAAGTATGCGTCCAAACGACGATGCGTGAAGCCAACGATCGCGGCTACGAGTGTCTCCTCGTCGAAGATTGCACTGAAAGCTATTTCCCAGAATTCAAACAAGCGACCCTGGCAATGATGCGAGCCCAAGGCGGCATTATTGGCTGGACTGCCACCGCCACCCAAGTGATCACAGGCTTACACCAATGGCACACTCCGCCTCAGCCCTAGTCTGCCGTCATCTAAACGGGTTCATCTAACCTGAAGTTAGTGCGTTGAGTTGTTGTTGCACCATCCAGGATACACGTCTCATGGCCACGATCGAAGATTTATCCAATTCAGTCCGGCGATCAACAGCCCCCATTCTTAGCATTACCCGCCAGTTCTATCCCTTCGATACCGAACCCTGTACTCTCACTCACTTCCAAGGCCAAGACTGGTATCACGGCACCGGCATCACACCCCAAACCCATCCCGCCAGTCGGTTTCCAGTATTATTCAGTGACCTGTGTAGCTCAGTTTGTGGGTTTTGCGCCAGTCCCCAAGTGTTGGTGGTTGCACTCCAAACCTGTGTCAATCCAATGTCTGGCGATTTATATTACGACTACGAAATTGTGTGTCAAACCTGCGGAGGGTTTACCGCCTTTGCCTACGCAGAAAACTAAAGCTCTCCTCATTCCAATTCCACCCCAGCTTAGCCACAGTCCATTCCCCATCTCAATCGCTGCGGCTCACCACGTGCTACGACCCAAGGAAACAACACCACCATACAGACACCATCCATCGAACTCACCCATTAAAAAACGGACTAACCGCTTTGGTTAGCCCGCTAGTTTGGGAACGCGTGGAGAGATTACTGAACCACCAACTTCACATTTGCGTTTTGCAAGCCAGGGCGCTTAACCTCAGCCAAAGTCTTGTTTACGGCATACTTTTGGTTGATCGAGTTAATCAATTCGGTCTGATTGTGGCGCTTAGCAACACCCCAGAGGTCAGCGATCAGGTCGAAGGAACCATCAGAGTTCCGGGACCAACCCAGATCGTACTCACCTTCCAAAACAGCTACGATATCAGAACGAACGCGCTGACCGTTGTAACCCCGAACATCTGCATCTGTCTTTACAGAGATGCCGAGATCACGCAAGGAAGCCTTCAGGATTTCAGCATCAGTGATCTTGGTACGCAGAGTGCTAAAGTGAGACATTTGGATTTCCTCCTGATAGAGAGTTGAGAACAACGTTGTAAAGAGAACGGCCAAAAACAACTTCTGTCGTTATTGCAATTGGCTTTGAGAAGCTGCTAGCAAACTGCTAGCCTTTCCCCCTGCTGGGAAACAGGAGTGAAAGCCTGTTAAAACTCGAGTCGCTGATATTCAGCAACCGAGGATGCGGCGGGTCTGGCCCGTTGCCGAGCCCAATCGCGCAGGGCGGTGACTTGTTCGCTCATCGTCTTCGACAAGGGCTGGGTCGCCTTGACTGCCGCAATAATATCTAGTTGGGTGAACTCACGATCTTGAGCAAACGCTTCATACATTGCTGCGACTAAGGCTTGCTCAATCTCTGCGCCCGAGAACCCATCACTCACATTAGCCAGTTGATCCAGGTCAAATCGGGTTATATCACGCTTACGTTTCTCTAAGTGAATCCTGAAGATATCTTTTCGTTCTTCTGCATTGGGTAGATCAACGAAAAACAGTTCGTCAAATCGCCCTTTGCGCAAGAACTCTCCTGGTAACCGCTCCACTCGGTTCGCAGTCGCCATCACAAACACGGGCGATGTTTTTTCCTGCATCCAGGTCAGGAAAGAGCCAAAGATCCGGCTGGAAGTACCGCCATCAGAGTCAGCACTGCCCGCACTGCCTGCAAAAGCTTTATCTAACTCGTCGATAAACAGGATCGCGGGAGAAATAGATTCTGCCGTTTTCAAAGCACTACGGAGATTCGCTTCCGATCGCCCTACCATTGAGCCATCGTAAACACGTCCCATATCTAACCGAAGCAAGGGCAACCCCCACAATCGAGAGGTTGTTTTGGCAATCAACGACTTCCCACAACCGGGAACACCCAGAATCAGCATCCCTTTGGGTTGGGGCAAACCATATTCTCGTGCCCGCTCGGTGAAAGCATTTGACCGTTGACGTAACCAATGTTTCAGTTCTTCCAGACCGCCAACCGATTCAATGGTTTCATCCTCTTCGATGTACTCAAGGATGCCGTTGCGTCGAATGAGTTGCTTCTTCTCAGATAAAACAACGTCTACTTCAGCTTCGGTCAAACAACCAGCAGTGACATGTGCCTTCCGATAGACTTTTTCCGCTTCGTCCTTTGTCAACCCCAGTGCAGCTTTCAGCAGCTTTTCACGAGTTTCCGTGGTGATCCGTCGGCCCCGAGTCAACTCTAGTTGATGGGACAAGACCTGATCCAGCTCAGACATATCGGGCATGGGATAGTCCAGCACAGCAACTTCTTTTTCCAACTCAATGGGAATCTGCTGCACAGGCGACATTAACACTAAGGCTTTTTGAGAACCTTTGAAGCTAGCGATCGCATCCCGCAGCCAGCGCGTTACTGCTGGAGAATCAACAAAGGGGTGCAAATCTTTGAAGACAAACAATGCCGGATCGCGTTGACGAGTTGCCCATTCAATGGCCGCCTCCGGCGAAACTGTATTGTGCTGTGTCACGTTGCGAGGCTGACCATATTCCACAATGCCGTGGGTCACCGTCCAAATAAACACTCGACGCTGCGGTTTGCACTGTTGGGCGATCGCTGCAATCGCGTGCTCTGCTCGCTCCTCCTCAGACGTAACCAAATAGATCAGAGGATATTGAGCTTGTACCAGTATATTGAGCTCTTCCTGCATACCCATCAACCCAACTTAGGACAACTCAAACTCAAACCGTAACGCTTTAGTGGACAGCTTTCCTGCCAATGACTAAGCTGCCACACAACAGACCTGCACCACACACACTTGATTAGCCCGGTTCCAAATCCCTAGCAGGGAACTAACTCACCTTCCCCTTGAGAATCAATCCGCAGAGAAGGCACAACATCCAGGCTCTCTTCCACAATCACGCCAACCGGCTCATTCAGAGAGACCATTTCACCTTCCCGCAAAGCCAAATGAGTAGAACATTCAGGGCAACTATATACCCGATGAGTTTGACCGTAACCTTCTGAATATTGCTCAACAAGCTCCGCATTGGAAAGGTAAAACACAATTGCCTTTTGGGCGATGTCTGTCATCGTCTCCGACTCCACCGCTGCCTTTACCTTCAGTTGCTTGTGCAGCGCGTGCGGCAAGTACAACGTGACCTTTTGTTTTTCTTCCTTTAGCTTACTTTGCATATAACTCTCAGTCTTTGTACCCGGGTATGCATGACAGCATATCGAGCCTATCCAAGGCTGTCAAGACAGCAAAGCGTTTTGACGTCAATCTCGTTACATTCATTTACACTCACCTTCGAGACCCTACCGCGAGTTGCCTAAGTTTAGCGTTATCAATGGCCCTACACTACTACATCACGCTATGTCTGGTGGCAATTCAGAATGTTGGCGTAACTGCTCTTGAATTAACATTTGTAAATCAACTCGGCGGATCTCTGTCCCCGTCAGTGGCTGACCGGGAACCTCAAAGAAAATGACACTGTCAACACCTTCCATAGCGGCCAATTGAAACAAAATATTTGCCGTTGGAACAGGCAACGCAATCATATTTGGATCCTTGACAAAACTAGAGCCGATTGAAACATCTGCTAACGTAGGAAACGCATAAATCAGGTGTCTATCCACATCTGCTTGGGTGCGGCTGGCGACAACTGTAACAACCCAGTTTTCATCCAGTAGTTGAACGACGTAGTATTGAGAGTGTTTCAGTTGGCTAGCAAGCCGTCTGAGCGCCGGAGCGATCGCCGCCACCAACTGGGGTGTTGTCCCATCCTGCGGCGCATTATCAACCAGAGCTTGCAACTGTGCATCTAAATCCGCTAAGTCCATATCAGGTATCCATCTATCGATTTGCTAATTACTCGATTCGGCATCCAGTCATCCTCATCTGCCTTAAATTTAGGATTTAACTGGACGCCCAAAAGAGATTGTTGCCAAAATTAAGTTGGTTTCCAGATGTTTATCAGTGCCGAACCTTGAATAGCGTAGGGGAAATCTGCCAGAGCGTGGAGCAAATTTTTCAGCTTTTAGTAAGTGAATTAAAATTGTCAACCAGCGTTTCTGAGCAGTACTGCCAGATCGTGGCAGAACGACTGTCTAACGAAGTTAACCGTATTTGTGCAGAAAGCAAGCGAATTCAAGCCTCGGATGATCCATCATCCTGGGCCTTGACGTTGGCGAAACATCGCCTCGACCAATGCTTGCATTACTATAGACTGGGATCCGAGCGAGGGCGCGTTGAATTAGCCAGCACGCTCAGTGCAGTCGTGTACCGATACATCACGCCGCCCCAGTCTCAATCCACCTATCAAGCCCGCCTGCCCCTGATCGAAGACTTTCTCCAGGGCTTTTATATGGAAGCCCTCAACGCCTTTCGGCGCGAAAACCAATTACCGCCGTCTTACACACCCCGCAATTTGTTAGAACTGGCGGAATACATGGCTTTTACCGAACGGTATGCCAAGCGCCGGATTCCCCTGCCGGGGCAACGCACCCAACAATTGATCATCTTGCGGGCCCAAACCTTTTCCCAGCAGCAACCCAGCGAAACCCCAGTCGATATGGAGCAAGCGGCAGAAGGGATATCCAGCGACGGAGAAGCCGCGTGGAACGCTGCCTCAATGCAACAAGTGCGGGAACAGATGGTTGCCCAAGAACCTGAACCCGCCGAAGATACCTTGCGCCATGCCGTTATTACGGAGCTCATTCAATATCTGGACGATCGCAACCAGCGCGACTGTGCCGATTACTTTACCCTCCGGTTACAAGACCTGCCCACAAGTGAAATTGAAGCGCTTCTGGGCTTGACCCCACGCCAGCGCGACTATCTCCAACAGCGATTCAAATATCACCTCATCCGGTTTGCCTTATCCCATCGGTGGGAATTGGTGCATCAATGGCTCGAAGCCGATCTGGACAAAAATTTAGGACTAACCCCCCAGCAATGGCAGCTTTTCCTCTCCCAACTGAGTGAGTTACAACACCAGCTTTTGTCATTAAAACAGGGCAAAGTGAGCGATACTGAAATCGCACAAAGGCTTGGTTACACAACGACCCAGGTGCAGAAACAATGGTTCAAACTATTAGAAGTCGCCTGGGAAATTCGTAATCACTTAGTATCCGGAGAACGCGACGCTAGCAATGAATAGGGATCTGTACCATGAATCGTGACCCAGAGGATATCCAGAGACACTTACTCATGCTGTTACGGGACTTGTTTCCCACAGCGTCTCCGACGGATATTGAAGCGGCAAGTCAGGCCCTTGGACGCGAGATGGGTGAAGCGCCACCCACCGTCCCGCCCGATGCCCCCCGCCTGCCCGACTCCGCGGATGCCACGCCATCTGGTTCTGAGGTCGATGCTTCTTGGCCAAGAGACCCCGCGTTTAATTTTGGAGATGTACCTGCTGTGCAAGATCGTTTTCACGCTTTGTTGAAACATCGTCTACAAAGTGAAATTCAACATCATCCCCCGCTGTTTCCCTGGGAAAGTGAACTTCAGGATTATGAAGCGAGCCCGGCTGGAGTCGGGGAGGCCGCGATCGCGCCGGGAGGCCAATCGCCCTTGCGGGTTTGGATGCGCCAACTCGCCAATTTGACCTTACCGGTTGCTGTCCCCGAAACAATTCTGGCCAATGTGCTGGCCCAATGTCAGACGGTGGCCCAATCGTCCTTGCGCGAAGGCAGCAAGTTAGTCAAAGCGGTGGAGCAGTTGTTTCCAGAGCAAGATCAATCCCTCAACTATTTAGCTGGGTTGGTGATGGCAGGAGCCACGCGCTCCGATGCAACCATGACAGCCCAACCGAATAATAAGAATTTTCCGGCTAGTTATGAAGCAGCGATTCCAGCCCAGCAAATGGTGTTAACCCTTTTGGCCGCGCGGGAGATTTTGAATTCGCTGACGTTGACTGTTTCGCCGCAACGCCCTGTGACCAACCAACAGTGGGCAACCAGTTTGGGGCCGGTCGATGTGCACCTTCAGTATGATGGGAGCGATCGCCAAGGCACGTTGCGGGCACAAGTCACCTGCCCAACAGGCGGCACAGTCAGCCTTCAGCACGCCGATGGTGGCGCGATCGCCCAGCGCCCAACGCCCGGTTTGCTGGAAGTCGCGCTCCCCGACACGGCCCCCCATCAGTCTTACCAGCTTGTGATTAGTCTGGCAGACCAGGCAGAACCTCTCACGTTTGCCGTTCACATTACGCAAGGTTAATGCCGAATCTAGCGGAATGAGGGATAACAGATAAAGAGCTGTGCCGTATTCGGTGGCAGTTTCCTATCGTTGAGTTAGATCGGCTGAGTCATGGCGAGTAGTTCTCCACGCAGCGAGGGGCGATCGCGGCCTCCTTTCAGTTCCTTCTGGCATCGCCTCCAAACCCAGCCCTTGCCCCCCACGGAGGAATCCGTGTTGCTCCGGCTGCTGGTTCTGGGGATGGTCATTGTGGGCATTGTGGCCACCGATGTCGCCGCAGAAACCCAAATGAGTGCGTGGGCGATTCCCCTCACAGCGATCGGCAGTGGGTGGAGCTGGCTGCGGCGACACAAACGCAACACCCTGACGAAGTTTGGCATTGCCTTCGGCATGATCTTTGCCCTAGCCGCCTTTTTCATGGGGTTACGGGGCCAACTGAACGATACCCGCTTAGTATTAGCTGAGTTGCTGATCCAACTCCAAGTTTTGCATAGCTTCCATATGCCACGGCGGCAAGATCTGGGCTATTCCATGATGATTGGGCTGATCTTGATTGGGGTGGCCAGTACTCTGAGCCAAACGATGGTGTTTGGGGGCATGCTCCTCGTTTTTTTGGCGATCGCGCTGCCGGTCTTAGTTTTGGACTATCGCTCCCGGTTGGATTTGGGCGTGCTCTCGTTGCGATCGCCCCTCAAACAAACGGGCTTGGCACCTCGGCGGTTGGGGCTTTTTCTGGGCGGCATTTTGGCCCTGGGCCTCACCCTATTTTTGTTAATGCCACGCTTCCCCGGCTATCAATTGCGGAGTTTTCCAGTTAGTAGCCAAATTGATCAAAACTTTGAGGATAACCAACAAATCGTTAATCCCGGCTACGTGCGCGAAGGCCGGGAAGGCACTAGCAGCGGCGTCAGTGGCAACCAGGGCGAAGACGGCCCCGGCGAGATGGACACTGAGTTTTACTACGGGTTTAGCACGCGGATCAATCAAAATCTGCGCGGCGAACTCAAACCCAAAGTGGTCATGCGTGTCCGCTCTCAAGCAGAGGGCTTTTGGCGAGTGATGGCCTTTGATCAGTATCGTGGGCAGGGTTGGGCCATTTCGCGGAATGATGCCACCCGCACGATTCAGCGGCCTCGCTGGTCTTATCGCTTTTTTCTCCCCCTGCCGATCACCTTGAATGAAAAGCAAGAGGTGGTGCAGACTTACACCATCGTGGCTGATTTGCCTAATATCATTCCCGCGTTGGCTGCGCCCAAAGAGTTATATTTCCCAACGCCAGAGGTAGCCTTGGATGCGGAAAACTCGCTGCGATCGCCCCTGGGTCTACGCGAAGGTTTCACCTATACTGTCATTTCCGAAGTCCCCTATCGCGATCGGAGTCGCCTCCAAACAGCGGCCACCACTTATAACAAAACCATCCAACAGTATTATCTGGATGTGCCCGCTAAACTGAAACCCCGCTTGCAGCAACATGCAGAAGCCTTGCTGGCCACAGCCCCAAACCCGATTACCAATCCCTATGAAAAGGCGCTCTTTTTGACGCAAGCTTTGAAACAGCGCTATACCTTGCAGGGCGATATTCCCTACCTCAACCCCAACGAAGATTTAGTCGAGAGTTTTTTCTTCAGGCATCAGGGGGGCTATCCTGACCACTTTTCCACTGCCTTGACCCTGTTACTGCGCTCCATTGGGATTCCAGCCCGCTTGGCTGTAGGGTTTGCCCCCGGCGAGTTCAACCCATTTACGGGGCTGTATGAGGTCAAAAATACTGATGCCTATGCCTTAACCGAGGTGTTTTTTCCTAAGTTTGGTTGGTTTGCGTTTGATCCCATTCCGGGCCATGAACTCATCCCACCCTCCATTGAAAAAGATCAGACCTTTAGCACCCTGCAACGGTTTTGGCAGTGGATTGCCGGATGGCTGCCGACGCCGCTGACCACCGGATTGAGCCGCTTTTTTGGCGCTTTGTTCGTCGGGATCATGAGCTTCATTGGCTGGTTTATGGCCTTGTTTAACCAAGGCTGGGCGGGCATGTTAACGGCGATCGCGGTTTTACTTGGCTTGGGTCTTTTACTGTGGCTACTGTGGCAAGGTTGGCAATCCTGGCGACGCTACCGTTGGCTGAACCAGCTACCACCCATGGAGCGCTACTACCAGCAAATGCTTGTGCTCCTCAAAGACCGAGGGCTCAGCAAACACCCAGCCCAAACCCCCTATGAGTATGTTAAAGTGACGGCCCAGGGCGGCGATCTTGATCGCGCTGGCCTCATTGCCAGAATTTCCGAGGCTTATGTGCAATGGCGCTATGGCACCGCAACCCCAGATTTAACCCAGGTCAAACAAGCCTTGCAACAATTAAAACGATTAAACTTCCGGCGCTTTCAGTAATCTGGTAACCTCAGTCTGAGCGATCGCCGCCCTAACGCATCAGTGCACCATCAACCATTTGGGCCAAAGGCAACACCTACAAGGGGCGCGATCGGGGTGGCTCTTCGGAGAACAACCCCAACAGTGGGCCTAAAATGGCCCCAAAGACAAACCCCCCAGCATGAGCCCAATAGGCAACGCCACCCTGCTCCATACCAATGCTACTGGGCGCACCAAGGCTCGCGATACCATAGGTTGCTTGTTGCAAAAACCAGAAACCTAGAAAAAAGACAGCGGGGATGCGAATGGGAGCCAGAAAAATGCCAAACGGAATCAACGTGACGATTTTTGCACCGGGATAGCGGAGGATATAAGCCCCCATAACTCCCGCGATCGCGCCACTCGCCCCCAGGGATGGCACCACAGAATAGGCCGAAAAAAACCATTGGCTAATCGCAGCCAAGGCCCCGCAGGCTAAATAAAAAATCAAATATTTCACATGGCCCAAGCGCTCTTCAACGTTGTTCCCAAAAATCCACAGGAACAGCATGTTACCCGCAACGTGCAAAAAACCCCCGTGTAAAAATTGGGAGCTAAACAAGGTCAACCATTCCGGCACAGGGTGGGGCGGGACAAGCTGGCCAGTCCACGTCAACGTTAATTCCCGTGGCACGATCGCCCAAACCCGGAAAAATTGATCCAATTCCTGGGGAGTCAGCGATAACTCATAGATAAAAACCAGGATGTTGGCAGCAATCAGGCCATAGGTCACGTAGGGTGTAATCTGAACTGGATTTTCATCTTTTAACGGAACCACTCGCTATCTCCTCTCGCGATCGCGTCACATCTTCCCAACCATAAAAGAAAAAACCTGAAAAAACGTCTTTCAAGAGAGCGATTTGCATCGGTCTCAACCATTGCGCAACAACCCAGTTAGCAGTTCCACTTAAACCCTGATGGAACTCACCCCAGCCAAACCAATCTAGCCGGGAGCATTTATCCAGCCTCCCACACAAAAAAAAGCTCCTTTACTGCTGGGCAGCAAGGAGCCTTCATCAAGTACGAATGGAATTACCAACCGGCTTCAGCCTGGTACAGCACATAGGCTGCAACGGAGGCAATTTGCTCATCATTGAGGCGACTTCTAAAAGCTGGCATAGAATTTTTGCCATTCATCACCTGATTTTTCACCGCCTCTAAAGAGTCCATTCCATATTTTTCAAGGGCCTCTTTTTTCAAAGTTTTGCTAGTAATGATGACGTTATTACCACCCAGATGACAGGCTGAACAGTTGGCATTGAACACCTTCTCGCCGTTTTGAATACTGGCTGCCAGCACACTAGGACTCGCAACAATGATGATTGCGATCGCCAAACAAAAGGCAACAATCAGTTTCCTCAAAAGATTCTCCTTAACCAACGAGCCAGAATCAACACAACCCTCAACCTGAGCAGCGTCAGGGACTATCTCCCAATTTGGGCTTTAGCTTACAATCTGAAGTCAGACTTTGCAGTTGTTCGATATTGAGGTTAATTCAGCAGCGAACCAACTCCAAATGCTGCATTTCACCAACGCAACTAGCAAACCAGACAAAGCGGCATACTCAACGAGAAACTAGCCAGCAACGGTGATTTTGCCAACCATGCCAGCGCCCCGGTGAGGTTCGCAGTAGTAGGTGTATTCGCCAGCAGGAGCATCAGCAGGAATGGTCGCTTCAAAACCGCCGCCCGGAGTCATTTCCAATTTTTTGTGGGAGAGGGATTCAGCTAAAGCTTTGTCACCACCGGGAATGGAAGCACCGTCAAAAACAACGTTGTGAGGAGGAACTTTGTTAATAACCCACTTCACGGTGTCACCAGGCTTCACGGTCAATTTAGCTGGCTCAAATGCCAACATCCCATTGTCTGCACCCATTTTAACGGTGAAGGTTTCAGCAGCAGCGGGAGCAGCGGATGCGAAAAAGCTACCTGCAACCAACAGGAAAGCAGCAAAGACTAGGCAGAAACGTTTTGCAAAGGAAGTCATCGATTTCATGATCTTAATTGACAATCTACAGCTTGCGTACACATCAAATTTTAGAACAATTGCAAGACCGAATCCCCAGAACGCCCAAAATTTACTCGTTGGGTTGAGTTTAGCCCTGAAAGTTTTCGGTGCCCCAAGCAGGCGCTTTTTGGGCGGCCCGGAGGATAAACGCCGCAAGATTTTCAAGGGCACTGTCGTCTAACCAGGATTCGGGAACTTGCTGACAGAGGAGCATCGCTTCGCGCCCATCGTAGGTCATCGGTTGGCGCAGATACGAGACCAACCCAGCGATCGTATCGCGCCGGGGGGTGGCACCATGCAGGGCCGATAATGAGAGCGGCACCAAGGGGTTGGGCAAGGTGTTCCCACCGACATGGCAGTTTAAGCAGTTTTGCCCAAACAGCACTTTGCCTTGCGAAAGGTCAACTGCTGTAAACGATCGCGTATTGCCCTGATCGTCTAATGCCAGCGCAACAGGCTCAGCAACATCTAGATAACGCGCAACATAGGGGTCGATCTTAGCTGCATTCGCCGTAGCGCAAAACCAACTGCTACTCAGACAAAAGACCAGTAGCCAAAGCAGGCAACGCTGTAAGACAGAGTGCAACACTGATGTTCCCCTATTGCTGAATGGATCAAGGCGCGGCTGAGTTAGATCTAGTAATAGATCTTGCCACCGCCCCACTTGTCGCCAACGACTTTGGGCTGAAGCAGAATGTGGCCCGCGATCGCAACGAGATCCTCGTCTGTCAGGTTCCGCATTTGGGTGAAGGTGTCTTGGCTCTTAATGCTAGGATGCAGTTCAGCAATGGATTCCAAGCCATCAAAACTGGTCGGATCTTTCATGTAATCAACCAGCGACTCAATCGTGTTGCGCGGTGGGGTCGCCAACGATAACGCTTCTGGGTCAAGCCCGATGTTGGGGTCAGTTTTGGTAATCCCCCCGATGTGGCACTTGGCACAGGCATATTGGAACAGGCGCTTCCCTTCTTTAACTTGCTTCAAACTCAGGGTGAGCGTTTCTCCAGAGCTATTGAGGGGGACGGTGCGTGTCGCTGAGTCGAGTTCAGCCGCAGTCGCACTGCCAACCAACATCTGAAAAGCGAAAAATACAGTGGCTACGGCAAGCCAGATGTATCTTTTTAGCATGGTTCTCCTTAGTGTGGCTTGGGTATAAGGGTTTCAAAGAATATCAGCAGACTCACCAGCATAATTGGGTTGCCTGACGGTAACTGCGTGTCTGTGTGGGATTCCCCAAAAACCAGATAGCAGGCCAAACACCGAGAATGCAGTGGAATTTTTAATCAATCATTCCTAATGGAGCCGGGAGAATGAATCGCTTTGGGTGAAAGCACTCAATTCTCACTCAGCAATGTAATAAAGCAATCTGCAATATCTGCGGTCAATGTTTGCGCTCCAGCTAGGCCGAGTCATTCTGATACAAATATCATGCCACTGAGTGCAACCTTTCCCAAGCCTTCCCGCAGATTCCCTGAAATTTGACGCACTGCAAACTAAGAGCATTAAAAAAACTTATGCCTCAAGCGATTTTTTACCACTTTCCTTGCAGCTAGAAAGCAATGGCTAAATGCGCCTGGGGCATCGTTGCGTTTGCGGCACGATCGCGCCTAGTCCGGTGCGGTCACACTCAGCGATCGCACTTCCGCGATCGGTAAGGGCAACGACTGATGACTCAGCAAAGGCAGTTGGTGCAACCGAATGAGCCGCGCCAGGGTTGATTTCAGTTGCGTCCGGGGCACAATTGCATCCACAAACCCGTGATTGAGCAGGTATTCCGATGTTTGAAAATCTTCGGGCAATTTTTCGCGGAGAGTTTGTTCTACCACACGCCGTCCCGCGAAACCAATCGTAGCCTTGGGTTCTGCCAAAATCATATCGCCCAACATGGCGAAACTCGCCGTTACCCCGCCCGTGGTGGGATGGGTCAACACAGGGATATAGAGCAACCGGGCCGCTTGTAACCGCTGGAGCGCGCCAGAAATCTTTGCCATTTGCATCAGGCTCAGCATCCCTTCTTGCATCCGTGCCCCACCCGACGCACAAACAATGACAACCGGGAGGCGTTCGCGAGTGGCCCGTTCGATAAGCCGGGTCAGCTTTTCGCCCACCACAGAGCCCATACTGCCGCCCATGAAGCGAAAATCCATAACCCCCAGGGCGATCGGTTCACCTTCAATGCGACCAATGCCAGTCTGCACCGCATCCCGCAGTTTTGTTTTGTCGCGGGTTTCCCGGAGGCGATCGCCATAGGATTTGCGATCGCGGAATTGCAACGGGTCTAGCGAGATCATCTCAGGATCCATCGCCATCCACGTATTTGGATCAATTAATTGACGAATGCGCTCATCACTGTTGACGCGATTGTGATGGTCACATTCAGGGCAGACCAAACAATTGGCCTGAAGATCCTTCGTGTAGGTCAACACGCCACACGCACCACACTTTGACCAGAGACCATCGGCAATTTCCCGCTCTTGCCGTTCTTTGCTGATGGGGCCTGATTTTTGCCGATTTGCAAACCAATCGAATAAAGACATGGTCGCGTGGGTACCTCCGTAACGTGCTTGTTATGACGTGAGGCAAAGCCTTCGACCCGGCCCCACAACTGCATGGACAAAAAGTATTTTTTAAGGATGAGACAGCCAAGGCTGCGTTTTTAGTGCGGAACGATTATACCAAGTCCGCATTGTACTTCTGGAGTAAAGATTTCCCTATCCGGGCTGCGCGGTATTCCGCACTCGCGGGATGAGCGATCGCACCTCAGCCGCAAAGCCTGACAAGCCAAGCCTTATAGGCCAGAGGCCAGAGACGAAACCGACTCTGAACAGTCAAGCAAAAACAGCCATTTTGCAACCCTCACAAGATTTTAGATGCCAGTTTGTTGGGGCGTATGTAAATCAATCATAGGGGACTGTTTCCCCCTCCATTAAGGGAATTGGGCGCGATCGCGCCACAGCTAGCATGGCTCGATCCTGCCACAAAACTTGCTTGCTCCCGATCTGGGCCATCCCCTGAGTCATTGAGCACCACCGCTACTTCCTGCCTTTGGGTGAGCCGCAGATCTATCCTGACGCACCACAGCGGCCAACGTTCCCATACTATCTGGGCGATCGCGCCACGGGTTTGGGAGGCAGCCCGTTTCGGCTAGAAGCAGTTTAACGACTGGGTGGGGGCAACTGGGCCAAGATAAATGGGGGTGATCGCGCGGCTAATCCGTGCCAGTTCTGTGACGATGGCTATGCCGCAAGTCCAACTTTAATCTTTGGGCCTCAATCTAAAGTGAATGCGGGTAAGACCAACGCCAAGACCAACGCACCCAAAACCAGAATTTCCAACCCTTTCAGCAAAGAGTTTGACGGCCATTTGTGCATCCCCCGCAACCAACCACGGGGCGAATCATCAGAGCGAATGCCCCACTGCACCATCGATCGCAACAACGGCACCCCGCCCACTTTCGCCCCCAACAACACATGAAGCGCCAGACTCACACAGACCACAACCCACCCCAACAAATGCGCCAGATACCACTGTTGCGTCACGTCCCCGGCTGGCAACCAGGCTTCCTGCATCATGCGGCCCGTTAGGATGGAAAACGTCGCGGCGAGGAGCATCAGCGTTGTCGTCAAGCGATGGAGCGCAACCCACCACCGGGGTTCTCCTGGCTGGCTCAAATGCTGGAGGGACTGGGGTTGGATGAGGCGGCGATCGCCCAGATGAAAGCTATACACAACCAACGCCGGAAACAACACAAAAAACGTTAAAGCTAACGTGCCATGAATATCTTGCACACTATCTAGACGGGGCAACGGTAAACTGCCCCAGCGGCGATCGTAAGTGTTGTAGACCCAAAAACCAGTCAGCAAAGCCAGCACTCCCAATAAGGCCGCAATGCCGTGGACAAGACGCAGAAGAACGGGTTGATAAGGTTGCACAGGGGACATAGCCAAATCCGGTGAGGCAATAAACGAAGTCTATTAGCACTATACCGAAAGAGAGAGAGCACCTCGCGGAATTCCCGCTTTTTAGGTTGGCCGTGTTGATTGGCAACACCAACCCAAAACCATAGAGCGTGGTAGATACAAAACGTATGCAGGCGGTGCAACTGGGAGCTGGGCGATCGCGCAAGCATCGCAAAACTCTATCTACCATTTCTCCCCATTGACGGACGTAGGGGCCGAAAGCATCTTTTACCGTACTAAAGAGTAGCGTAATGCTGATATTCACTCGTACAAAAGGAGCCCATGACTCATACCCTCACACACAAAAAGGTCGCCATTTTAGTCGCAAACGGTTTTGAACAAGTGGAACTAACCCAACCCCTAGAGGCATTGCAGGCCGCCGGGGTGCAGGTGCACATTGTGTCACCCGAACAGGCACAGGTGCAAGGATGGCACCACTACGACAAAGGCGATTACTTTGCTGTCGATGTTCCCTTAGAACAAGCCAAAGCCGAGAACTACGATGCTTTAGTGTTACCGGGTGGAACAGTGAACCCCGACCAGCTACGGGTCAACCCCCAAGCGATCGCCTTGATTAAAGACTTTGCCACAGCCGGGAAGTGGATCGCAGCAGTTTGTCACGGGCCGTGGTTGCTCGCAGAAGCGGATCTCATCCAAGGTTGTGACGTCACATCTTGGCCCTCTTTGCAAACAGATTTGCGCAATGCCGGGGCAAACTGGGTTGATCGGGAAGTCGCGATCGCCCATCAACAGCAGCTCATCACGAGCCGCAATCCTGATGATCTTCCAGCTTTTAGTGAAGCGCTGATCGGGTGCCTCAATCGTGTTCCAGTAGGAGCGTGATTGATTTTGCTGAGCCGATTCATCTGACTCCAAATTATCCAGTTACTTAAATCCACTAGGCATTGATTAACACAAGATGGGTGACATCACCATATAGTCACTCATCTTTGTAATGTCTAGCAAATTCTTGATAGTACTTTAGGTCAATTCAGATTTTTCTCAAATTTTTAGCGAGTATATCTGAAGGGCAAACTTAATTGCTCTAGTGTAGTTTTATCAAATCTTTGTTTCCTTGTTCTTCACCGATCGCAGACACACCCATGATCGTAAATCTAACGCAAGATGGCTGGGAAGTCATTTATCACCGTGCCCATGCTTTGCTAGCAGCCCAACTCGCAGGACAATGGCGCAAAGCCGATGCCCCAGAACGCCTTTATGAAACGATTGCCGCGATCGCCCATCACGACGACCTTGAACGAGAATGGGAAGGCGACGAACTTACCCCCGCTGGCGCACCTTTAGACTTCACGCTGGCCCAGGGCGACACCTCAACGAAGCCTCTCCAAAAACATATCTTAGAAGCTCGCTATCGAGGTCGCTGGGTCACGTTATTGACCTCGAAACATATTTGCTTTTTGAACCAAGCAAACTGGGGAAAAAATCAAGAATGGGATGGGTTTTTGACAGAGCAAGTCGAATTGCAAGAACGCTATCGCAAAGCCTTAGGCATCACCAAAACAGAAGCTGAAAGAGCCTATCAGTTCATGCGATGGTGCGATCGCTTGTCGCTGATTCTGACCCAGCGCAAAATCCCTGATGCAGGGCGGGCGATCGAAATTACCAGCGATCTGGATAATCAACGCTATGAGTTGCGCCAACTCGAACCTGGGCAAGTGACCGTCGAGCCGTGGCCCTTTGAGCACAAACAATTTATTGTCAATGTCGAAGCGTCTTGTTTGTCAGAGTTAAAATATGCCAGTCAGGACGAACTTGTTGCCGCCCTGGATCAGGCTCCCATCAAACAAATTGACTGGACATTTGTGCGGAGCGATCGCCGCACCAAATAACCCCCAACAAGTCCCCCCTGCATCCAGCCCATCGACTGCCGAGAAACGACACGCCGCTAGAAACCGCAACCAGCCAGCCAGAAGCAAACTATAATAACGGGCGACAGTGAGCATCGCAGGCCGAGGCAGCGCCCCAGAAGCCTTGTCCAGGTTTGCGATCGCGCAGTCAAAATCACTCAGACTCCCTCACGCTATGCTGGATCCTGCTGATAGGGTGGCCCCCGGCGGTAAAGAACCGTGGCTTGCCGTTTTGTTGTCCAAACTATGGCCTGGTGGCGGACAACTGTATAGTGGCGCACAGGTGAAAGGGCTGATTCTGGGGCTGAGCTATTTGCTACTCACCGTCGGAGGCGTTTGGTCAATATGGGCCAATACAGGCAATACCTTACTGGGGCTGGGAGCGTTTGCCCTGAGTTTTCTTATTTTTTTAGTTAGCTTAGTGGATGCTTACCACAGTAGCAAGTCAGTCAACGCTGAGGCATTTGAAGCTCTTCGCCAGCATCAAAAAGATCCCTGGCTAGCCACGTTTTTGTCGTCTCTGCTTCCGGGTTTAGGCCATTTATATTTAGGTCAATGGCTGGGCGGAATTGGCTTCTTGATCATTTTCATTTTATGTGCAAGTGTATTGCCGGTTAATTTGCAAGGGCTACTCAGTCTGGTGAGCGCCGCGATCGCCTATCACGCTTACATCAACAGTCCTACACGGCGAGAAGCTTCCAAACGTTGGATTCTGCTTGTGTGTGGCGTGCTGGCTGGTTTGGGTGTGTTGTTCCCATCTGCATCTTTCATTCACGCCAACATTGCCGAGGCTCGTTATATTCCGTCTGAAGCGATGGCACCGACCTTGGCAATCAATGATCGCGTTTTAGTGGATAAATTGATTTATCGTTCTCGGCCCCCGCAGCGGGGTGAGATCATCGTTTTTAATGCGCCCGAAGCAGCTATCAGTGTTTGTCTGGGAACAATGGCAAGCAGTGATACCAGTCTGGCCTTAATCCAACGGGTTGTGGGCTTACCCGGAGAGCAGATCCAGATCAAAGGCGGCACGGTTTATATCAACACAAAACCTCTGACCGAACGCTATATTCAAAGGGCATCAGACCAAGACTATGCAGTAAGGACTGTGCCCCCGAACTCCTACTTTGTGTTGGGTGATAATCGCGGCAATAGTTGCGATAGTACGTATTGGGGGTTTGTTCCCCAGGAAAATCTTGTGGGACAGGCGCGCAAAATTTTCTGGCCACCGGAACGGGTTCAGGCTTTATCTACCTCCTAACGGCTCAATTTTTGATTAAGTTTTGCCTCGCAAGTCACTCCAATTAGATTCAACCCTGGCAATGGTTATGACTGTCACATGACTGACTGAGTGTGTGGTAACAGCACTATGAATCACCTGGACTTACGCGATCGCTTACAAACCCATCTCGAACACGTTGCACGGGAACGGGATCCCTATCTGGCAACAGCCGGGCACTTTTTTGTCCAGACCTATATCCAAACCCAACTGGCCCAATGGGGCCCAGTCACAACCTTCGAATTTAAGCGGCTCCAAGGCACCCACACCAACCTTATCCTGGCCTTACCAGGGCGATCGCCCAGCCAGCCTGACCCCATCCTCATTGGCGCACACTACGACGCAGTTCCCGGCAGCCCTGGAGCCGATGACAATGCCACTGGCGTCGCGGTCTTGTTGGAATTGGCCCGCGCGATCGCCCTGGCCCCCGCCAACTATCCAGTCTGGTTTGTCGCGTTTGACCTGGAAGAACACGGCATGGTGGGTAGTGCTCAATACGCCCAGCAACTCAAGCAACAGGGACAGGCACTCCGGCTTATGCTGTCGCTGGAAATGCTG
Organism: uncultured bacterium; assembly: GCA_964475335.1. GTDB lineage: Bacteria > Cyanobacteriota > Cyanobacteriia > Leptolyngbyales > Leptolyngbyaceae > CAYYWG01. The sequence goes on along the minus strand of CAYYWG010000024.1, from coordinate 6,831 downwards.
GGATATTGTACCCAGGCTCCTAACTCCCAGAACTACCCCACAGCACTCTTGAAACGGATTTATCCTACCCAGGGAAATTTCATTGCCCTCATTGGCAATCTCACCACCATCCCAGATTTACACCATCTCAGTCGAGCCTGCCACCAGGCGGGAGTTCCCAGTCGCTGGCTCCCTGCTGGGTGGCGTGGAGAAGTGGTGCCGGCTGTCCGCTTGAGTGATCATTCCTCCTTTTGGGATCAGGGCTATCGGGCGCTCATGGTAACCGATACGGCTTTTTTACGCAATCCTCATTATCATCAAGCGAGCGATCGCATTGAAACCCTGGATTTAGACTTTTTAACCCATATCTGCGTCGGGCTGTTACAAGGGATTCAAAGCCTGCGATAGCCCTCAGCATCACTCGACTTGCGTGTCTCCCCGGTGTTGCCACTTTAGGCTACGTTTCGTCATGATTTTTTGCTCTACGGTTAAAGTCTGGAGCGATAATATCGTCTACTCGACAGAGCCTCCAACCAAGGTTGCCGTGCTTTTGCTTGCACGCTCCCAAATTGGTCTATAAAGAAGTGGATCGAGCAACGATACATCGATGCACCACAGTGCAAGAGAGCCACGCCGTTTGGGCGATCGCGCCTGAACGTACAATTGGCTCAATTTGTGGGCATTCTGCTTTAGTGGGGCTGCTCGCAACCAGCTCCGTGGGGTGCAATTTGACCAGGCACATTGCCACACACACCAATGACAACAGGGGAAACCATGACAGAACTCAACGGCGTCATGATGCAATATTTCCAATGGTATCTACCCAACCACGGCACCCATTGGCAACAGTTACAAGCGCAAGCCCAAGACCTGGCGAATGCGGGGTTTACGGCCCTTTGGCTGCCCCCAGCGTATAAAGGGCATGGAGGCCTCGACGATGTGGGGTACAGTCCTTACGACTTGTTTGATTTGGGTGAGTTTGAGCAAAAAGGCACAGTCCGCACCAAGTATGGCACCCGCGCCGAGTATCTGGGGGCGATTCAAGCCGTCCAAGCTGCCGGAATGCAAGTCTATGCCGATGTGGTGTTTAGCCATAAAACCGGGGGCGATCGCGACGAACAGTTGGAGGCCATTCCCGTAGAGCGCGACGATCGCAATCACGCGATCGGCCCCATGCAAAAAATTCAGGCCCGCACCACCTTCACCTTCCCCGGACGCAACGGCAAATACTCCAACCTGACTTGGACTGGCCAACACTTTGATACCGTCCACCAAAACACCCTACCCCCCGGCGATGCCCGGATTTATCGCACCAAACCCAAAACCTTTGCCACCGAAGTGCATCATCACTATGGGGCTGACGATTTTCAACTCGCCTGCGCCATTGATACCGATCATCCCGCTGTGCAAGACGATCTCAAGCTGTGGGGCGAATGGATCAACGACACCACCGGGGTCGATGGGTTCTGCTTTGAAGGAGCCGCCTATTTACGGCCCACGTTTTTGAATGAATGGTTAGTGCATGTGCGGCGCTACAGTCGGCGCAAATTGTTTGCGGTAGGCGATTATTGGGCAGAAGATGTGGAATCGTTGCACCACTTCATCAGCACCACAGGGGGCCAGTTGGCTATGTTAGATGTGCCCTTGCATTACAACTTTCACCGGGCGAGTCGGGCGGGGGGCCGATTTGATCTGCGGCGCATTCTGTTTGGCACCCTAATGCGGGAGCAACCCACCCTGGCGGTCACGTTTGTTGAAAATCACAACTCGCAACCCCTCCGCACCCTGGAATCGGTGGTGGAACCGTGGTTTAAGCCCTTGGCCTATGCCATGATTTTGCTCCGCCGCGAGGGCTACCCCTGTGTGTTTTACGGCGATTACTATGGCGGGCATTACGTTGATATTGGGCGCGATCGCCAACCTCATGAAATCTGGCTCAATTCCCATCGCTTTTTAATCGACAAGTTTCTCTACGCCCGGAAACACTATGCCCACGGCCCCCAGTACGACTACTTTGAACATCCCGATTGCCTGGGCTGGACGCGGCTCGGCACCCCCGACTTTCCCAAAGCTATGGCCGTGGTGCTCAGCGATGCGGCTGGGGGCGCGCAGTGGATGGAAGTTGGCAAACCCAATACCATCTTTCGCGATGTGACAGAGCATATTCCCGGCTTGGTACAAACCAACGAAGCTGGCTGGGGCGATTTTCGCTGCTTGGGCGGGTCGGTATCCGTCTGGGTGGAGGTTTAAGCCGCCGAAGCAAGGGAGTGGGTAATTCGGGGGGCGGAAGCCGTTGCACCAGTTGCACAAACTATTTCAGCCCAGCCGCCCTGCATTATAGTCCTGGTGCAAGAGCCGCAGCGTTTGCTGTAAGGCCGCGTCGTGCGCCAACCCGACAAAGCCGCCATACACACACTCGCCTTGGGGACAGGCCACAAACACATGATTCATGCCCAAGGGATGTTTCCAGAGGCGGAGCGTCACGCCATTCGCAAAGGTGAGATAGGGGCGGGCTTTGGGAAAGTCGCGATAGTGGGCATCGGTGATGCCGAGGGTATTTTGGAGCCGCCCGGTAAGCTGTTGCACAAAGTGGCTCAGGGGGTCTGGGGGCGGGGGCCAGGCTTGACCGCTGGATACCGTTGACCAAAAGCGGGCGATCGCCCCCCCCACCGCCGGATGATTTTTTAACGGGGCATGGGCAATCCCAGGCAGCAAGACAAACTCCGAACCCAAGACTTTTGTTGATTGCACCGTAATCGTGCCGTCACTGCCGTTATCGATATCCCCGGCGATGACCAGCGTTGGAATCGTCTTGGCAATCTGTTCTGCCAGGGGCCGACGACTTTTGCCCAGATCACGGGCAATCCCAATGCCCCATTCAAATGGATCCAGCGCCCGCGCCAAATCAGCCCCACCCACGGGGGAACCCACCAACACCAACGCCTCAACCTGGGGCCACAGTTCTGGATGGCGCTCCAACACTTCCAGCCAGATCAGCCCCCCCATTGAATGGCCAATAATCCGCAAGGGTAAGGCCGGATGACGGCGGGCAGTGGTGAGGGCGAGTTGTTCGACCTGCTGAATCAAGGGTTCCATCCGTAACCAGGTTTTGATGTAGCCGAGGCTGGGGGTCAACACTTGGGTCGTCCCATCCGCCAGGGTATGGGCGAGGGTCGCGATCGCGCGGTGGTCGTCAGCCCAACCATGCTGGGCATACAAAATCCGTTGAGGGTGTGGTGGGTTCATGACTGCTATGAATCCTGGGGTGCTTTCTCCTGTCCTAACACAGCGATCGCGCTCCCTTCAATCCTGAAACTACCACTTTGAGAAACGGCAAACCGCCCAGGCCCCGCCGCGCGATCTGTAGAATTCATACGCACCGGACAGACAGCTCATTCAAGCGACTGCGCCACCGTCAGGCCAATTTCCTGGCCATAGGACAGTTCCAGCGTGTGGCCATCGGGATCCCGCAAAAACGCCCAATAGCCAACAGGATAAGGCGACTCGGTTGGCCCCTCCAGCAGCACACCCGCCTGTCGGGCTTGGTCACACAGGGTATCCATTGCCACCCGACTCTCACAGCCCACCCCCAAATGGGCCAACGGCGATAATACAGGTTGGGCCACATCTTTTTGGATCAGCACAATCACAAAAGGCCGCGTTTGATCGGACAACCAGGCAACCCGCACACCCCGCTCGGTATCCGTGCGCTCGTGGACAATGTGCATCCCAGCATAAGTCGCATAAAACTGAAGACTAGCTTCCATATCCGAGACGGGCAGGGCAATATGGGTCAATCCAACATCGCTCATAAAACAACTCCAAGGTTGACGGCAGTTTGAGGACAGGGCATTTAGCGACCAAACATTAATGGCCCAACAGCAGAAATTGCCCAGCCTTTCCCCCTGCTTTTATTGAAACGATTTGTTAGCGCTCTACGCCTGAACCGATAAAAAACTTGACCCTCTGGCGCAGCAGAGAAAACTTTCGGCCCGTCAGACACCCTCCACGAGAAGCAGCAAAATACAGCAAAGCTAAAGCGCGATCGCGGTTAAGGAGCAAATGGAGCAGCGATCGCCCCTCACCACTGTCCGCATCTACATCCTCCTGGGCGATTTCGCCACCACAGATCCCCCTCCAACCACCACCTCAACCGACCATTTTTCGAGGACTTTCAGACTGATGGATACCCGCCAAGCACAAGTGCAAAGACTCGATGTAGAGCCAGCTAACGGTTCGGGTCAGCGGTTATCAGTAACTTTTGTAATCTAATCTAAGTCCTTACTGCATTGCTCTGCGGCAAAATCTTGAAAAGACCGGAATCGTCCTGACTCAAAATCGTCTAAGCCTCGCTGAATACCCTTGATAGTCTCTTCTCAATCCTGCTCTTCCAACTCTAAGATGCTGGTTAACAATTCAGCCGCAACAAAGCTCACATCTTGACCTCGCCGAGCAGCTTTCTCAAGCAGCAACCCCTCTCATTCAGGACTAAGGGTAACAACTATTGCCATTTGGGCGATTTCCTACAGCGTAAAGCTTTCGTTCTGTTATTTTAACAACAGCAATGAGTCCTCTAACTCGTTAACACCTTATCAATTACCAGTGTGTTTGACTGCCAGAGTTAGATCTACTTCTCCGTTTAGGATTTGCTGCCCGTCCCCCACGCTGATCACAAAATCCCTCATAAACGCAAAGCTTCTATGAACAGTAACGTTCCCGATCAGCCGCCGCAGAGAACTTGAACGCCCAGCCGATAACCTCTAAACGGTCGAGTGCATTGGGGTTATTATGCCGCTGTAAATACCACGATCATTAAACAACCTGAAGCGTCCTCGGTTCAGGTATAGGTTCGCCCTCTGCCTGCCAAGCTTCCAAGTACATTTCTATAACTTCTTCACCGTTATGAATTGCTTCTTCACGAGTTTTTCCGTGAGTGCAAGGCATCACGACAAGATCGGTAAACTCTGGGATTGTGACCAGAAAAAGCTGATCTTCATCAGACCACTGAACAATCATGCTGTATCGATTCATGAATCCTCATCCTCTCTTAATGCTTCCAGTGCAGTAAGTAACTTTTCTAGTTGTTTTTCTAGGTAGAGTGGCACATCATCTCCATCCTTGCCTGGAATTGTCAGTGTTTTTCCGATCAACGGATGCCGCCAACGTTCATGACTACCCTTGCCGCGCTTGGGCAGGTAAACAAATCCTTCACGCGCAATCTGGGCTTTCAACTCTCGAATCTTCCTGGGCATGGATATTGTTTTGGTGTTCTATCCTATTTTCTCACTTTTCTTTCAAGCCACTGTTACACTGCATTCCTGCGCGCCTATGCTCGTAACTAGCTTAAATGCCGCCCAAAGTCCCCAACGAAAACATTTTAAATTCCACTAGAAAGCGGCAAAATCTTGAAAAGACCGGAATCGTCCTGACTCAAAAGCGTCTAAGCCTCGCTGAGTACCCTTGATAGCCTCTTCTGAATCCTGCTCTTCCAACTCTAAGATGCTGGCTAACAATTCAGCCGCAACAAGGCTCACATCTTGACCTCGCCGAGCAGCTTTCTCAAGCAGCAACCCCTCTCATTCAGGACTAAGGGTAACAACTATTGCCATTTGGGCGATTTCCTACAGCGTAAAGCTTTCGTTCTGTTATTTTAACAACAGCAATGAGTCCTCTAACTCGTTAACACCTTATCAATTACCAGTGTGTTTGACTGCCAGAGTTAGATCTACTTCTCCGTTTAGGATTTGCTGCCCGTCCCCCACGCTGATCACAAAATCCCTCACAAACGCAAAGCTGCTAACGGATTGCCCTATGGCTATGGCCCTAACAAGAGGTTGAGCAACCTAACGGCACAATTCAGCGGCGGCAAATAATCTCGAAGTCATCACCAGCCGTTTTCAACCGCCCGCTGCCATGACGTGTTGGGGTGCGATCAAAGAAAGTCGATCTTTGTAGATACATAAGAAGTTTTCTACATGGGTAGCTCCTAATGATTGAATCTCTTTTGGAAATGCACTCAGCGGGGCAACGTCCCCTTCAATACCAAATTTTCTCGCTCCAGCAGCAGTTCCTGCATGTAGATAAACTACGGATGGTTCTAGGCACAACCAAGACCCTAACCGTCGTGCAACATCATATGCTGTTGTAGCTCCTAGCCCCTTAACACGATCAGTAACAGACTTCACCCAATCATACACACCCTGGAAATCTTTGAATTCTTCTGATTGCATTTCATCAGCTAACGCAAACTTTAATCCCTCAGATAACTTGTTAGCAACTCGGCATTGGTGTCCATGCATTTTCCCATGCGAAAGCCGAGATTTCCAAGCTCTTTCAATTGCTTCTTCCCAGCTTAATGTCTTATCACCCCACCATTGATCCTCTATTTCATAAGAATCTCCCCATCGATGAAGGTACTCACAGACTAAAAGTTTCAAATTATTGTTATCAAGAGATTGTTTTTTACCCTTGCAGTTTTGGAGAATTGTATTCATTGAACTGAGAAGTATCCAGATCTATGAAAATTTTACCTAGCGTAGCTTTTCAATTATATGAACGCTAAACTCAGACGGTGAATCTTCCAGAATTGACCTCACCAGAAGATTAAGAAGGCTAACTATATATTCAATATCAGATCTGATGAATAACACCCCTACCTTCCGTAGTTGTACGTCAGATCTGGGGGATAACACCTACTTTTTCAGGAATTAAACAGAACTTTTGCTGTTTAACTCCCCGTTTTCCGGGTGTTATCTGTCACATTTGATAGCTATCAATCTGGCAGTGTTTATTCCTGCATACAGCGTCTTGCACAACGATTTGGCACAATAGTGAGAGCCTTTAACTTGGATT
>CAYYWG010000023.1:0-64061 GCA_964475335.1 uncultured bacterium | reverse complement strand
AAATACTGGAGCGCCAGATTGGTAAAAAGGGGAATCGTAAACACGGTGACAATGCTGCTAACGGCTGTCAGCGTGACGGATAGAGCCACATCACCCTTGGCCAAATAGGTCACTAAATTGGAGGACGGGCCACCCGGACAAACAGCCAAAACAATTAGACCGACGGCGATCGCGGGTTGCATGGGAATCACCAGCGTGATCAGTGCGCCAATCAGCGGTAGCAGCAAAATCTGGCAGACCGTACCCACGGCAACGGCCTTCGGGTAGCGCGTGATGCGCTTAAAGTCTTCTGGAACTAAACTGAGGCCCATACCTAGCATGACAATCGCTAGAGCCAACGGCAGTAAAACAGCGGTAAAAAAGTTGCTCTGCATAAGTGCTAGAGATTGACGACAGGAGAGAATCTAATTTGTTCAGACAGAAACAAAATAGCTCTGATTGTACCGCAATCTCTACAGATATCATCAGTAGCCCGCATTATTTTCGCTCCACCCTGGCCGCACAGTGCGCCCCTGCCCCCGCGATCAGCGATCGCTGAAAGTAGAATGCTCAAATAATTTGCTGTTGCTAATTGGAAGCATTAGACCACAAAAGAAGCCGCGATCGCTTTTTCACTTTTCGTCAGCGCAAAAGAAGCGATCGCACTTCGGAGTTAGTAAACCTGAGTATGTGCGTGCGTTCCGTCCGTAACTGGCCCCAATTCAACCTATGAATGCAAGTCACCCAGAAGGCTGAAAGTAGGTAGCAAAATTCTCGCTAATCATCTTAAATAGCATATTCTGCGGAACTAATTGGTATAAGGAGTAATTTGCCATCTCAGGCATAATGATTTCACCTACTAATGGTTAAGCAGCTTTGACTTTTGGGGTGGGTGTGGCTAGAAGGCTACTTGTCAGCGTCAGGAATGGTGGGTTAAGTTGTGTTTGGTTTTGGGTACTCTTTTGCTAAGAGCAAGAATTGAGCTTGGTACAAGTAGACTTACTCGCTCAAATTCTAGTTAAGACCTTTGCTTCAGCATTAAATTATGATTCAACCAGATAATTCTCTAACGTCAAGTACCCTAGATCAGCAAATAGCTAATACAGAAGCTCAAATATCTCAATTGACTGCAAGACTTGAGAATGCCAAAAGAGACGTACAAGAGTGGGTAGATGCAAATTCCTCCTTGTCTCTATCTGCTCAAAAGGCAAGAGCTGAAACCCAATCAATGGGTAGAGGTCTTGGAGGAGCCTTGCTGGGATCAAAATATCGAGCTTCGTGTAGAAAAGCTGCGGCTAGTGCCAATGCTAACATTGCTCGTGAAGTAGCTGCGAAACGGGCCCAGATTAGAGAGGGAAAGCAAAAGGCTCAAGAGATAGTTCGGCGAATTCAGGTTCAAATCAGTTTATTAAAAGATGAGTTAAAAACTTTAAAATCTCAGCGGAAATCACTTTCCTCTACTCGGAAATCTACTCAAACTTTTCAAGCTTCTAGCCATTCTCTTATGCTTCTAGAAAAACTTAATGAAGCGTATCAAATGGGTCTACTAACTCAAGAAGAATATGAAGAGAAGCGAAAGAAAATAGTAGAGCAAATATAAAGCACTAGCATAACAATCTCCTTTCAGCAGATTCACGAGTAACTCGATTCTATTTCTTGCTTGTCACTACTAAAGGAGAACGTTAGACAGCCTGATCTCAGGACGATCGCAAAGGGCGCGGTGATCATCATTAATGTTAAAAAGATAAGCTGTATTGAGATCGGAGTGTCGAGATGTGCTTTGCCCTAAAGTTTTTAGGCGCAGACTGAGTGATAGGCGCGATCGCTTTACCCCCTTCAGTTCCGAGTTAACAACCAATTGACGGCATCAGCGAGGTCTTTGGCGATGTAGTCGGGTTGGGTGTGGTGTTGGTAGTCACCGCTGAGGACTTGTTCGCCGTAGCCCGTGGTGACGAGGATTCCGGTGCAGCCTGCATTGTGGGCCATATCGACATCGGTGGCTTTGTCGCCAATCATGAAGCTTTGAGGAATGTCGAGGTCGTGTTCCCAGGCGGCGGCGACGAGCATTCCAGTGTTGGGTTTGCGCCAGGTGCTGTAGCGGGTGTAGTCGGGGTTGGTGCCGCCTTCGGGGCTACTGAGGTAGGGGCAATAGTAGAGGGCATCCAGGTAGGCGTTGGCTTCGTCGTGGAGGAGACGGCACAGGCGATCGTGGAGGGCATCCACATGGCTGGTGGGGTAGTAGCCACGGGCGGGGCCAGATTGGTTGGAGACGAGGCAGGTGAAGAGGCCGCGATCGTTGAGCTGGCGGACGGCCTGGGCAACACCAGGGATGAGGTTCAGGTTTTCGACTTCGTGGATGTAACCAGCTTCGATGTTGAGGACACCATCGCGATCCATGAATACGGCAGGACGGGACATAAGGAGAACGGCAGGGAATAGGGTTTAGGAAATAGGGTAGCAGGAGATGGGCACCGGGGCGGTTAGGCCGTGGGTTGGAGGCCCCCGGCCATGAGATAGCCGATTTGGTCGCGGGTGGCGGTTTTGGCATCAAGGATCGCGACAAATTGCCCGTTGAGCAGGACGGCGATGCGATCGCTCATGGTCAGCACTTCTTCCAGTTCAGTGGAGATGTAGAGGATGGCGGCACCCCGTTCCCGTTCGGCGAGAAGGGCTTGCTGGACGTATTCCGTTGCGCCAATATCCAGACCCCGTGTGGGTTGCATAGCGATGATGACATCGGGCTGGCCAGCGAGTTCGCGGGCGAGGACGACTTTTTGTTGGTTGCCGCCGGAGAGGTGTTGGACTTTGAGGATGGGGCTGGTGGCGCGGATGTCGAATTGGTGGATGGCGCTGGTGGCGTTGGTGTGGATGGGGGTGGCTTGCAAAAACCAGCGGTGGCAGAAGGGAAGGTGTTGGAAGGCTTTGAGGATGAGGTTGCGGGCGATGCTGAAGGGGAGAATCAGGCCCATTGTTTGGCGATCTTCGGGGATGTAACCGAGTTTGAGGTGCTGGACTCGTTGGCGGGTGCTCCAATGGGTGATGGGTTGGCCGTTGAGGCTGAGGTGGCCCTGGTGGATGGGGCGCAACCCGGCGATCGCGTCGGCCAATTCTCGCTGACCATTGCCATCCACTCCGGCGACCCCCAAGATTTCCCCGGCCCGGAGTTGCAAGGAGAGATTCTGAATGGCAGGCAAGCCGCGATCGCCCAGGATGGTGAGGTTTTGACCTTCGAGGACGACGCGATCGCTGGTGTGGTCAGGTTTTTCGCGGTGCAGGACGACATCGCGCCCGACCATGAGTTGCGCCAGAGCCGTGGGATTGGTATCAGTAGTATCTACAGTGGCAATGACTTGGCCCCGCCGAAGCACGGTGACGCGATCGCACAGGGCCATCACTTCGTCTAACTTGTGGCTAATAAAAATGATGGTGTGATTGTTCGCAGCTAACTGTTTCAAGACGGCAAAAAACCGTTCGATTTCCGGTGGTGTCAAGACGGCAGTTGGCTCATCCAAAATTAAGAGTTTGGCCTTGCGATAAAGCGCCTTCAGAATTTCCACCCGTTGTTGGGCACCGACGGGCAAAGAACCTGTTATGGCCCAGGGGTCAACGGGTAAGCCATAGTCCTCCGCCATTTGGGCGATCGCGGCAGCTTTTTGCGCGAGATTCAAACGCCAAGAAAAATCCGTGCCCAACACAATATTTTCGGCCACAGTCAATTGAGGAACAAGCATAAAATGCTGGTGAATCATGCCAATTCCCTGCTGAATTGCCACCGTTGGGGAGGCAATATTAATAGGATTACCTGCTAAATAAATTTGCCCCGCTGTCGGTTGATACAGGCCACATAAAATATTCATTAATGTGGATTTTCCGGCCCCATTTTCGCCTAATACTGCATGAATTGAGCCCGCTTGAATCTCCATTGAAATTCCATCATTAGCCACAAAAGAGCCAAAGGTTTTGGTGATGCGATCGAGCCGTAAATAGGGTGTGGAAGTCGGCATTGTGGTGATGCAATAGGGCAATAGAACGCAAGTTCAAAAGGCAATCATAGCCAATTGTAAATGGGGGTTCGTTACCTGTGCGTCCTTATCCCAAATCTCTTTCCCAGAGCAGGCGAGGGAGGTTGAAGCCTGCCCCTAGCCCACCCCAATGGTTTGTAATAAGCCCTGGAATACCGTAAGGCCATCGGTACCGCCGAGGAGGGGGTCAGAGGCGCGTTCGGGGTGGGGCATCATGCCCAAAACGTTGCCCTGAACATTGCAAATGCCAGCAATGTTGTGCAAAGACCCGTTGGGGTTGCTGGCGTCGTCGGGGGTGCCATCGGGCGCACAGTAGCGGAAGATGATTTGCTGGTTATCTTCCAAGGCCTTGAGGGTGTCTGCATCGGCGTAGTAGCTGCCTTCGCCGTGGGCAATGGGGATGGTTACGATCGCCTTAGGGGTGTAGCCTTGCGTCCACATCAGGTCAGTGCGTTCCACTTTCAGCAAGACGCGATCGCAAACAAAGTGCAACTCTCGATTGCGCACCAAAGCACCGGGCAACAATCCAGCTTCGGTCAACACTTGGAACCCGTTACAAATACCCAGCACGGGTTTGCCGGCCTGGGCATGGGCCACCACCGCCTGCATTGCCGGGGAAAAGCGGGCGATCGCACCACACCGCAAATAGTCTCCATAGCTAAACCCACCGGGCACCACAACCACATCCACACCCGATAAATCGCTTTCTTCATGCCAGATCATCCGGGTGGGTTGGCCCAAGACATCGCGGGTGACATAGACCACATCGCGATCGCAGTTTGACCCCGGAAACACGATGACCCCAAATGTGACGTTTGCCAAAATGCGCTCTCCAACCCTCTGCAACAGTTGCCGCTACTATCCTGCCATTTTTTGGGGATGGTGCGCGATGGAATCCCCACAAAGAGAAAGGGTATTGGGCGATCGCGATTAGAAATCTTGCCCAGAATTTGCTATAAAGCGAGAAACCTTATCCTCTGCTTTTTATGGTTGCCAGTCCTAAAACCCTGCCAACTCTGGGCATCGGCATTTTGCGCCAAGTGCACCACGTCGCGTTGAATGTCAAAGACATGGATGCTTCCCGGCATTTTTATGGCACGGTGTTGGGCCTGCACGAATTAACAGGAGCAGAAGTTCCCGCGACGTTGACAGCCTTAGTCGCCGCAGGGAAGGTTGCCAATTTTGTAACCCCTGATGGCACCGTGATTGATCTGTTTTGGGAACCGGAGCTTAACCCGCCCGCCCCTGACCCGACCCAGCAATTTACCCGTGCGAATCACCTTGCCTTTGGGATTGCGCCAGAACACTTTGATCACGCGATCGCCGTCCTGCACCACAACCAAATTCCCATTGAGCATGGCCCGGTGACTCGCCCCACAGGCCGGGGCATTTACTTCTATGACCCTGATGGTTTTTTGCTAGAAATCCGGTGCGATCCCGCTTAATCAAGCCTTAGGTTGATCGCAGCGCCCCAACCCAAAACAGGCCCAAACAAAAACTGCTTAAAACAAAAACGAGGATGATGTGCCGTCATCCCCGTTCGTCTACTTACTGAGAGTTTCGAGATTATAACTGTGGAGTATATTGCTCCTTCTCAGGGATGTCTGTATACTCAGCCACGATTTGCCGAAACTCTTCGCCGTCAATCGTTTCCTTCTCAATGAGCAGGTCAACCAGGCGATCGATCACAACTCGGTTTTCACGGACAATGCGGCGGGCTTCGTCGTAACAATGTTCAACGATAGAGCGAACTTGCGCATCAATCCGAGCGGCGATTTCTTCGGAGTATTCCGATCGCGTCATGAGATCCCGACCAAGGAAGACTTCTGAAGACTGACCTTCAAGAGACAATGGCCCCAAGTCAGACATCCCAAACCGCGTCACCATTTGGCGGGCCATGTTGGAGACTTGCAGCAAGTCATTGCCTGCGCCCGTTGTCACTTCAGCATCGCCAAAGACGACCTCTTCTGCTGCGCGACCGCCCAAGGCACCCATGATCCGGGCCATGATTTGCGATCGCGAGATTAGCATTTGCTCTTCGCTGGGGGCGAACCAGGTCAAACCACGAGCTTGCCCCCGGGGAATTAGGGTTACTTTTTGAACCGGATCGTGAGCTTTCACCACAGTCCCGATGATGGCGTGCCCAACTTCGTGGTAAGCGATCAGGCGCTTGCTCTTGCTGTCTACCAGCGGTGTGCCTTCCATCCCGGCGATGACCCGATCGACTGCGTCATCGATTTCCAGCATGGTGATGGCTTCTTTCCGTCGCCGTGCCGTGAGGATGGCGGCTTCGTTCAACAAGTTGGCCAGGTCAGCCCCAGAGAACCCCGGAGTCCGACGAGCGATCGCTTCGAGGGAGATGTCTTCCGCCAGTTTCTTGTTCCGGGCATGGACTTCCAAAACTTCCAACCGACCTTTGATATCGGGGACTTCGACTGTGACTTGACGGTCAAAGCGACCGGGCCGCAACAGGGCCGCATCCAAGACATCAGGACGGTTCGTGGCCGCGATGATGATGATGCCAGTGTTCCCTTCAAAGCCGTCCATTTCGGTCAGCAGTTGGTTCAGGGTTTGTTCCCGTTCGTCGTTGCCACCGCCAATACCTGCACCCCGCTGACGACCAACGGCATCAATTTCATCAATGAAGATGATACAAGGAGCGTTCTCTTTCGCTTTTTTGAACAGGTCGCGGACACGAGACGCACCCACACCCACAAACATTTCCACGAATTCTGAACCGGAGATGGAGAAGAAGGGCACCCCAGCTTCACCCGCGATCGCCTTGGCCAGCAAGGTTTTCCCAGTTCCCGGAGGCCCGACTAACAGCACACCTTTGGGAATCCGAGCACCAACGGCAGTAAAGCGCTCGGGTTTTTTCAAGAAAGTCACAACTTCTTGCAATTCTTCCTTGGCTTCTTCGATCCCGGCTACATCGTCAAACATCACGCCTGTTTTGGCTTCCATTTGGAACCGAGCACGAGATTTGCCGAAGCTCATGGCCTGACCAGGGCCACCGGGCACATTACCCGAGCGACGGAACAAGAAGAACAGCCCACCAATCAACAAAACGGGGAAGATCAGGTTGCCCAACAAGCCCCAAATTGCCCCATCGTTGCGAACGGGGTGGATATCAAAGTGGATATCTTCCTTTCTCAGTCTGGAAATCAGCTCTGGGGAATTTCCGGGCAGATCGACGCGCAACCGCTGAATTCGGTTATCCAACTCTGGATCAACTGCTTCGACGATCGCCGTCCGGCCACCATCGTATAAGTCAACACCAACAACGCGCTCTGCATTCAGGTATTCCAAAAAGCGGCCATAGGTCATGCGAGTATTTGCCGCATTTTTACCTAGCGTTGCCGGAGTGGAAGCAAACGACCCTTGCCACAAGAAAAACCCAATGACCAATGCAGGCAAGGCCCACAACAGCGCTGTTTTCCAAGAAAATTTCATAAATCGCGCCCTCTAGATACCGCTACTACACCGATACGCATGAATATCAGTCTGTTTTCAAAATTGGTTAGCATCCTCAAAGCCGCTCTCTGCTTGCCCAATGGCTTGCGTAATTCGCTGGCCCAGGAACCCTGGCTGAACGACATTAGGCGACAGGAGCGATCGCCAACCAACTCAGCTCAAATTTTGAATTGTTAATTTAATTTAACTTGTTTTTCAGGAACAGAGCAACTCTGGTTTTGCCCAAACTTCCCTAAATGCCATTCCCACGACCTAAACCGGGGCCGGGGCGATCGCGGCATAGCCTGGAAACACTCTCAGATTCGGTGCGCCTGTTTTGATCATTAATTCTTCGGTTAAGGATGGTCGGGGCACGGTAGAGGGCGATCGCCCCGAGGCTAGTTGGGCCGCAAGACAACGGCGATCGCGCTCCCCAGGCCTACGGCTAACCCGCACCAGCCCACCATCGCGATATATAACGTGCCGTGTTGAGCCAATCGGGGCCGCCCCCTCACCCATTCACACAATCCAAACCACAGAATACCCAAGACTAGCGGAATCAGGGCCATACCAACCTCTCTTGCTCAGTTGCGATCGCTCAGTCTGCAAACCAACATCATTCACCAGGATTCGACCAACGCTTCACCCGCCTTGCCACATAAACCATAAACAATTTTTCTGAATTCAGAAAAACAGTCTGTATTTTGCGCAGTAGGAGCAATCCCTTGTGGTGGCCCTGATAGAGAAAGACAATCCCTCAAAGCACAAAACACGTCCCCAACCTTGCACCCTGGGGCTGGTTGAGAACGTGAGCAGCGATCGCGGCCAGAAACTAGCGCCTGCGACTACGAAGGAACCTGGGCTTCATCCTTTACGAGCTTTTCCCAGCCCAGATTTTTCAGGGAATTGTTACGCCGCAAAGGCCGTGTGACCAGTTCCAGCACATCCTTCGCGTTGGTAAAGCCATGAATTTGGGCAAAGGTAAATTCCACCGACCACTTGGTGCTAATGCCCCGTGCTTCCAGCGGATTCGCATGGGCCATACCAGTAATCACCAAATCGGGCTGGAGGGCCTTAATCCGTTGCAACTGATTGTAGTTATCCGGTTTTTCGACGATTTTAGGCAGCGCAACGTCCATTTCGTGGCAGGTTTTTTCCAGTAGCGCGAGTTCAGCGGCTTGATAGCGTTTATCCATATAGGGAATGCCGATTTCAGGGCAAGTCATCCCACACCGAATGAGAAAACGAGCCAGAGAAATTTCCAACAAGTTATCACCCATGAAAAACACGGATTTGCCCCGAATGAGTTGGATGTATTCTTCTAAATTGGCCCAGATTTGGGCTTCCCGTTCATCCAAGCCTTGGGGTTCAATGCCAAACACGGAGCAAATTTTCTCGATCCAGGCCCGTGTGCCATCAGGGCCAATGGGGAACGGCGCACCAATCAGTTTGCATTTCCGGCGACGCATAAAGGTCGTGGCGGTGCGGGACAGGAAAGGATTTACCCCAACGACGTAATACCCTTCATCGACTACGGGCAATTCAGTGTAGCGTTTGGCGGGTAACCAACCAGATACTTTGATGCCGTGCTTTTTCAGTTCCAAGGTGAGTTGGGTAACAACGGGATCAGGCAGGGAGCCGAAGAGGATCAACGGCGGATGGTCGTGGTATTCCGATTCTTCAGCGGCAATGTCTTCTTTCTTGCGGCCAAAGTTCAGGAGTTTGGTGATGGCGTTGCGTTCTTCTTTTTCGGTTTCTGGGGCGCTGGTGGGGCAGCGTTGGGCCATTGCCGCTAGCACCGTATCTTCGCCCTGGGTGAAGGCATAGTCCAGGCCATTGGCACGGGCCACCACAATGGGAATCCCAATTTCGGCTTCGAGTTTGGGGGCCATCCCTTCCAAGTCCATTTTGATGATTTCGGTGGTGCAGGTGCCGATCCAAACAATGACGCTGGGATTGCGATCGCGCTTAATTTGGGCACATAACCGTTTTAACTCTTCGTAGTCGTTGAGTTGAGCGGAAATATCACCTTCTTCCAACTCTGCCATCGCATACCGAGGTTCAGCAAAAATCATGACTCCCATCGCATTTTGCAGGAAGTAGCCACAGGTTTTTGTGCCAATGACAAGGAAGAAGCTATCTTCAATTTTTTGGTATAACCAGGCAACACAGCTAATGGGGCAAAACGTATGGTAATTTCCAGTCTCACACTCAAAGTTGAGGGCTTGGGGTTGAGTCTCGGCCAGAGTCATAAATGAATCCTCAATGAAGGCGATGGACAGTGCGTTTACGGCTTGTAGCCAGGTCTTTTAAGCGAGGCGAAGATACGGAAAAAGGAAGTTTTGATCAAACAAAAATTGTGAATTCTTGGTGGCCCAGGCTCAAATTTAACTAGATTGACCAGACTTGGTTGAGCCAGATTGAGCGTTGAGTGAACAGTTCGGAGCATTCGCGAAGCACTCATTTGCCACGGCTTACCGGGTAGGGATGAGACTCAGCAAAACGATAGAAGGTGGCGATCGCCGCTTTGGCAACTTGATCGATGACTTCAGGGCAGACCGGAGTTGGGCGGCAAGCAGGGCCAGGGGCGATCGCGGCTCGGTGGTGCAGCAGAATCAGCTTGGTTCAGTCTGGGTCGGGAGGTTCCCTTGTCGCCCGCCCTGGCAAGCTTCATCCATCTTGGACAGCAGGGATGAAATTTGGGGAGAAGCCACAGTGCTGATGGGTTCAGTTTGGGGCGCAGCAGGCAACAGTTTAACTTTGCCATTGGTGGCGGCCTTACCATTAGTGGCCACAGTTTGCAATCGCTGTTGCATCGACGGATCCTCATCGGGATTAAAATTTAACCCCAGGGCCGCCACAATTTTGTCAGGATTACTGCTGAGATCCACAATTAACGGTAAGAGCTGATTTAACTCTGGTTCCAAAATGGACAACGTGGCCAAAATGAAGCTAGAGGAGGGACGGCGCTGGCCATCACAATTGACCCAAATTCTTAGTCGTGTGAGCCAAACGCGGTTTTCGGCGTAGTAACTGAGCCATTGCTCCTTGACGGCTTTTCTAAACTGTTCGATATTCACACAACACCTTGATGCAGAGATTTGATCTTGAAGGACAACAGCTATTTTCGGACATCACGAAAATAATTCCTCAAAACTCAAATTCTCTTCAGACCATCATCAAATCGAGGGAATCTTCCTCAGTTTTGGCTGGGGGTTCTTTGGGATTGAGGTAGAAATCAGATAGCAACGAGAACAATTCGCGATCGGGGGAATCGTTGGGCACAACCCCTTCTGGCCGTGCCAGGATTTGATCGGCAATGTTGAGGTAATAATCGCAGACGTAGTTCAGCGAAGGATCTTGTTCGGCCATTTCAAACAATGTTTTGCCTTTGACGCGAGACACTCGGATATCTTCAATTAGCGGCAAAACTTCTAACACGGGCATGGGCACGGCTTCAATATATTTATTGATCAGGTCGCGCTTGGAGGTGCGGTTCCCAATCAGACCGGCAAGGCGCAAGGGATGAGTCCGCGCTTTTTCCCGCACGGAGGCAGCAATCCGATTGGCGGCAAACAGGGCATCAAAACCGTTGTCGGTCACAATTAAACAATAATCAGCGTAGTTAAGTGGGGCTGCGAAACCACCACAAACGACGTCACCCAAGACATCAAATAAAATTACGTCGTACTCATCAAAGGCGTTTAATTCTTTGAGGAGTTTGACCGTTTCACCGACAACATAGCCACCACACCCGGCACCCGCTGGGGGGCCACCTGCTTCCACGCAGTCTACGCCACCGTAGCCTTTGTAGATAACATCTTCGGGCCACACGTCTTCATAGTGGTAGTCTTTGGACTGCAAGGTGTCGATGATGGTGGGAATGAGGAAACCAGTCAGCGTGAAGGTGCTGTCGTGTTTGGGGTCGCAGCCGATTTGCAGAACTTTTTTGCCCCGGCGGGCGAGAGCCACTGAGATATTGCAACTTGTGGTGGACTTGCCAATACCGCCTTTACCGTATACCGCTAATTTCACGTTGTCAGTCTCCAAATAGTTTGTTCAAACCAGCTCGGATGAGGAGCCGCTGGGCTTGGCAGGGGGCGATCGCGCTTAGACTGCCGCCAATCAATTAAATGGGTTTACTCGAATTGCTTTACCTAGGTGCATTATTGTCGAACTTTTGGTGGGAGTGAAGGGGCAAACAATTCAGATCAGGGTGTAAGCAAAACTGGGAATCGCTCTCTAGGTCTATGGAGGCATCATAGGGGATCTCAAGGCAAACGAAGTCCAGTTTTGGATTGAATTCATTTTTTGTAATTGACTAACTATAAAAATAAAGTCAAAGGACAAAAAATTATTCCTTGAAAATTGGGCTGGCAGAGCGGAGCTGCCTTTCTAGAACGATTGCTGCACAGGGGTTTGGCCGGTCGCCTGCACCATCACCTGGAAAAAAGTAGGCGATCGCAGCCCTGACTGAAAGAGAAAGACGACGATCCCCAGCGAGTGTTAAAAAAAATCAATTCTCTGTTTGTTGGGGTTTTGTTTGAAGAAGTGTTGCGAATTGGCGATCGCGATCGGCCATATCCCGCATTAATTCCACATTAATCCCTCACTCAAAAGACCGCTAAACCAAACCACGTCTAAGCCGATTTAGGCAGTAAAAAGAGGGATGAAGAAACTGTTATACAAGCTCCAAAACAGACTTCTGGCTTTGAGGTGAAGGACGGGACTGGCGCGATTCGAACGCGCGACCTACCGCTTAGGAGGCGGTTGCTCTATCCTACTGAGCTACAGCCCCACACCGGGCAATGGGTGGTTGTTTTTATCATAGCAGGGTGCCGAAAAGTGGCTGGGCGCTAGCTTGGGGTGCTGGCGGGGGTGGCAGGTGGCGTGAGTTTGGGATAAGCGATGCGCTGGTGATTGGATTGTTGCCACACTTGCACAAAGATGCTGGCGATTTGGGTCATTTCATCACGGGTGAGGCCCGATTCGATGAGTTGATTGTCTTGCCAGCGGGCGCGGAGAATTTTGTTGATCATGGCCAGGGCTTCTTCGGGGGTTGCGTCTTTGAGCGATCGCAACGCGGCTTCGCAGGAGTCGGCCAGCATAACGATGCCTGTTTCCCGTGATTGGGGGATGGGGCCAACGTACCGGAAAGCGCTTTCAGGCACAGTCGGAGGTTCAAGGGCAGTCGGGGTGGGGTGCGATCGCTGTTGCGCTTGGTGATAGAAGTACGCGATCAGCATGGTGCCCTGGTGCTCGGGAATAAATGCCTGAATCGCTTTGGGGAGGCGGGCTTTGCGGGCCATAACCAACCCCTCGGTGACGTGCTTGCGGATAATATCCACACTTTGCCAGGGATCATCGATCTGATCGTGTTTGTTGGGGCCACCCATCTGGTTTTCAATAAAGCCCAGGGGATCGTGCATTTTCCCAATGTCGTGATACAGGGTGCCTGTCCGCACCAACTCGACATTGCAGCCCAGGGCACGAGCGGCGGCTTCGGCCAGAGTTGCCACAAAAAGCGTGTGTTGGAAGGTGCCCGGAGCTTCTGCGGCCAACCGTTTGAGCAACGGACGATTGGGATTGGCCAGTTCCACCAGCCGAATGGTGGTGACAAGATCAAATAATTGCTCTAGGTAAGGACTTAGGCCCATGCCCACCACGACCCAGGCCAAACCCAAAATGGCTTGAAAGGCCGTTTCTCCCAGCAAGGTATACCAAACCGTGCCAGAGGCCACACTGAGGATGAGATAAACCGCACCCTGGAGCAGCCCCGCACCGACTCCCAGCAGAGCCAGTTCTTCCCGCGATCGCAGCCGTTCCCCCAACCAGCTACAGAACATCCCAGCCGCCGCACTGGCAAGCAGATAATTTAATTTCAGATCCAGGCTGACCCCCAGCAACATGGTCAACAAGCCTGTGACGGTGAGGCCCAGGGGCGCGCCATAAAACCCACCCACCAATAACCCGACGGCAGGCAAGGTCGTGGTTGGCATACGGAATACCACCAGCAGCGGCGTACTCAGACTAAGTAACCACAACAGGAGCCCATCACGACGACGTAAATCAGAATTGTAACGACGCTTGACCGCCCACACCACAGCCACAGAGCCGCTGACCAGCACCCCAAACCGCAACAAGCCGCCCCAATCCACTTCTCGCCGACTCAGCTTAAAGTGATCAAGAAGGGCAAAATCTTCGGAGGTGATGACCTCGCCATTGCGGACAATGGGTTCTCCACGCCGAATCGAGACCATGACGGGCACAATGTCCTGGGCGGCCCGTTCAGCCTTGAGCCGGGTTTGCTCTTCATCCCGCATCAGGTTGGGTTGGAGCAGCGCACTCAACAGTTGGAGCGACACATCCATTGCACGGGCAGGCACGGCCCCTTTGAGGTTGACTTGGATGGCCGTAGTCAGATGGCTGGGGGGCAGGCCGGGGGGAAACCCTTGGAGCAACATGCGTTCGGCAATTTTGGGGAGTTGCTCGCTGGTTTGTTTCCAGTCGTCGTTGGTGAGATCAAGCAAGGCCAGGTTAAACGACTGGGGCAAGTTGGTCGAAACGGGGTTGGCCATGAGGGTGATGGCCGCTGAATATCGCAGACGCGCTTCGTTGATGTCTTGAATCAGGCTGAGATAGGAGCCTAAGTCAACCGATCGCCGATGGGCCTGGAGTTCGGCGATCGCCTGTTTGCGTTCTTCCGCCGATTCCACCGCAGGCAATTCCGAGGGCAAAAAGTTGGAACCCAGAGTGGGGTTATTTTGGGCCAACGTGGGGTCAACACTGTTGAGAATTTTCTGCCATTCCGCTTCCGGCACTTTGCGCAAATAGGTTTGCACCGGCAGCGACAAGACGGCTGTTTTCGCAAACGGGAACGGACTGGCAGTTTGGTGCAGTTCGTTGCCCTGGTTAATTTGGTCTTCGAGCTGTTTTTGAATTTGTTGGTTGACGTTGCGATCCAGCATCAAAACGGGCATTGACCCACTGCGCGCCGCTTTGCGGTTTTCTTCCGTGGCTTTGGGGTCTTCGATAGTGGCAGAAGCCGGGGCGTAGATGGTTTGGGTGGCGGCTTTGCCAATGTCGAGTTTGGGCGTGTTGTAGTATCGATAGCCCAGAGCGCTGGTCAAGGAGAGGACAGCCAGGGCCAGGGCAAAGGGCGATCGCGTAACTCGTTCAAAACTCTGCCAGCAGATTTGGGACACATTACTGGCTGGTTCCACTGGCTCCGGGACAGGGGCCACAGGGGGCGAGGCCGACACGGACGGGTTCGACTTGGTTGCGGTTCCCCCCTGGCGCGAGGCTCCATTTTTGTACGGGGCTTGACGTGACTCGTGCAACCAGCGTTTTAAGTCGCGGAAGCGCGTTTCTTCGAACTGCCGCATCAGCGTTTTCAGTACCTTCATTCACAAGAACCCTCGCGCGAGGACCAATCGTTTTCAGTCGAACTAGATTGATGCGTTTAACCAGCACTTCTCATTATAGAAACCTCCTTTCATTCGAGGCGATTTTCCCGCGATCGCCCCGGTGCGGCGGGGTAGAAACGGTGAGCGTTGGCTGTGAGGGTGAGTCTGAATCCTTGAGCTATCAGGAGACTGAGGCATTCATGGGGTTGGGTGCGCTAACGGGTAAGGTTTGTAACGGCAGGATGGGGCGATCTCCAGGTAAGACCCCAGCCCACAGGGCCAACACCTGGGTCACCAGGGGCGCAAGTTGGTCGGGGGGAAAGGCCGCCAGGTTGGAGGCCGCACCTTGCCAGTGGGCCGGAATCCCGAAGATGCCATTGTGTGCGCCGGAGAGGAGGCCCAGGAGGATCACCAGGGGGGGCGTGGTTGCGGGCCAGGTCAGGCTGCGCGTCAGGGTGAGTTGCCACTGGGTCGGCGTACACAGGAAGGTGTAGAGCGCGATCGCCAGGGTTGGGTCGCTCGCCGGGTGGTGCAACGTCTGGGCGGCGATGGGCAGCGGCACAGGCTTGGTCACCAGGTATTTAAGATGATTAAACTGCTCTACCAGGGCAGGGCTGGGGTCTGGGTAGCGATCGCTCGCCTGGGCCAAGACATTCAGATAGGCCAAAATTTGGGGCACGAGGGTGGTCGGTTGCAACTGGCCCCGCAGCGCCAGAGCCACCACATAGGCAAACACCAGGACTTGATGGCTGAGGTCGGGTGTGGCTTCCCGGATTTGGCGAATTTGCCACAAATAACGTCGTTGTTGGCGCAAATCCTGATGGAAATACAGCGTAATCGGCAACGTCGCGATCGCCAATTCTGCGGCAGAAAGGGGCTCTGGGCCTGAGCGCAAAGCGGCTTTCGGGGCGATCGCCAGCTCCCAGTGGCCAGCCTCGACTAGAGCCTTAAGCCAGTGCAACGGAAAAGTGCTCCACCGTTGAGCCGTTGGCGGCTGCCGTGCCCCCTGCTGCAAGGCGAACTCTTCTCCCAGCACCATCCCCAAACAACACCCATAAAATCGACTAAAGAGTGAATAATCCATCGTTGCTGCCTGTGGTTGCACCTGTCGTTTGCTCTACTTTCCCGTGGGGAGGGACTGGTTGCTAGCCAAGTTGCCCATCCCAATCCTGGCACAGCCTCGCGCCAGCATTCTGGCCAAAGCGGGCGATTTACGCTAGGTTTGATTGTCACCCATTTCATCAGGACGCTTGTGATGGTTGGTAATTGCACAGACTCAGTTTGGTGGTTGGCCCGTCGCCCTTGGCATGTCGTGGTGATAACGCTGTTGGGCCTTGGTTGCAGTGGCCTCCTGATTGGGGAGGGGTACACCCAAACGGCACCGCCCAAACCTGCCGCTTCACCGTCTACCGCGATCGCCCCTTCCACAACCCGGCCCATTCTGCAAGCGGGAGCCAGTGGGTCAGCCGTAGTCGAACTCCAAGCCCTGCTGACCCTGTTGGGATACTACAACGGCACGGTGAGCGGAACCTATGACGATGCCACCGCAACGGCTGTGCGCCAATTTCAAACAGCGGCAGGCATTCAGGCCGATGGCGTTACCGGGCTAGAAACCTGGACACGCCTGTTACCGCCAGCCCCACCCTTGCCGATCGCCACACCAACCCCTGCCCCCAGCAGTTCCAATCCAGCGGCCCCAACCTCGGCAGATGCTTTTCCCATGCCGAATGCCCAGGCAACATCAGCGCCAGCACCAACCACCCCACCCGCCGCCCAACCCGCGCCCAAAACCGCACCGCCCAAAACCGCACCGCCCAAAACACCGACCCCAACAGCAACCGCTGCAACCACGGTGCCCATGCCCATCTTACGGGTAGGGATGAGTGGCCCTGCGGTGACTCGCTTGCAAGAACGCCTGAAAGCCTTGGGCTATCTCCAGGGGGCGATCGATGGGGTGTTTGGCCCAGCGACGGAAACTGCGGTCAAAGCGGCCCAAGAAAAATTACAGCTCACTGCCGATGGGGTCGTCGGGCCAGAAACCTGGGCCAAGTTAGCGCAATAACAGGCTGGCCAAGCCCACCACCAGGAGCGTCAAAGGCCAGATACCACAGCGATCGCGCCGCCTGGGAAAACGGACGAGCAGAGATTTCTATCCCCAACCGGGCAACACATGGGTGCAATAGGCACCTAACCCCAAGAGCAAAAGCACCAGGGCCGCGATCGCAATGACCCGATTCAGCCGAGCATAGTAAGACGGGTTGATAGTTTCCCGGACGAGCATCAGGGCGATCGCCCCAACGCTGTAACTGCTGAACAAAGGAATGTAAGCCCAGGTGGGCTGGAACCACCACAACCCCAGCGTCAGCAATGCCATCAATAACATCACCGCTTCTACCACTTGCGGGGGATTGTCGCGACTCACCCAAACCAGCGATCGCCACCAGCCTTGCAATACTCTCACGCCCCAAACTCCCAAATGCCTTGCTAGCTAGCATAATCCAGTCGCCCTCAGATCGCTAGCCGTTTTGGCTGGGTTCAGGCGGCTCGGCCTCTTGGCCTGTGGCCTCTGGGGCTGGGGCGTTGGCCGTCTGCAAAGCAGCCAGAGCTGCCGCCATTTCGACTTGGGGAAAGGCTTGGTAAAACCGACTGACGCTGTTAAACGGGCTGGGAGTTGCCAGGAGGATGACGCGATCGCCCCAGGCTTGCAGTTGGGGTACCAAGTCAGGCGGCGCAACCGGAGCACAAATCCACACCTCGGCTGGAGCCTGGGCCCGTAAGGCTTGCACCGCAGCGGCCATCGTCATCCCGGTGGCAATGCCATCATCCACCACGATCGCGATCGCCCCCGTAGGAGATTGGGCGGGCCAAACCTGCCTGAATTCCGCCAATTGTTGCTGGGCCTTGGTTTGAGCCTGGGCTCGCGCCTGGGATAAACGGCTCTGGAGATGGCCAAAAGCCGCCAGGGGCGATCGCTCCGGCGTTAACCACAGGGTTTGACCATCAGCAGTGACAGCCCCAATCGCCAACTCTGGATTATCTAACCGGGTAATTTTCTTAGCAACGACCACATCTAACGGACACCGCAACCGTTGGGCAATGGGCACCGCCACGGGCAACCCACCACGGGGCAACGCATAGACAATGTATGGTGACTGGGCCAAAGCTCCATCAGTGCCACGCTTGGTCACTACTCCAGGGGGCGGATTTGCAGCGATCGCCCGAACCACGGCGGCGGCTAATTGTTCCCCTGCGGCTTGGCGATCGCGAAAGCAAACCATAGCCTCTAAACCAGAATCAGGAGAGCTAGCCATTGTAAGAGCCCCACTAAGCGCGAATTGACACAACCAATCTGACCGCGTACCCGGAATGTCACTGCCCCCGGCCTCAGCCCCTGTAGGACAGGCCACCCGGTTTCCTCTGAAGCGGGATTTTAGTAGGGACGCTCAAGCCCCCGCCGTTGTCAAATGTTGGCCTTCTGAAGGACTCTGCCCATCGGGCGCTCCCGCCTTTCTCCATCATGGCATCTCTCCACCCAGAGGGGGGACTGTGCTGCATCACGGGAAAGACCCGATCGCCCAACCGCGATCGCTGGCCTCTATTTCTTCCGGCTACATTCCGCCAAAAGCCTGGTAAAATTGCTCGACCTGCTTTACCGTAACCCACAGGTAAAATTTTCACCGTTGCATCGCAAAGTAAGCCATGTCTGCCGACAGCCAGTTTGATCTGTTTAGCTCCATCCCCAGTGATCCCGACAGTCAACCGCCGAGTGCCCCGTCGCCTCCTCCCAATTTTGATCCGGCCAAAATTCCTACTAGTGCCATCGTGCCCATTCCCCCCGGCACCTATGCAGATATGGCCGCCATGCAAGCCCACTGTAGCCAGTGCCACCGCTGTCCGCTGGGCAATACCCGCACTAATGCTGTTGTGGGCGAAGGCAACGAACACGCGGATTTGATGGTGGTGGGCGAAGGGCCGGGGCAAGTGGAGGATGAGACAGGCAGACCTTTTGTAGGGCGCTCTGGTGAATTGCTCGACAAAATTTTAGCCGCTGTGAACCTGACGCGCGATCGCGATGTGTTTATCTGCAACGTGGTCAAGTGTCGCCCGCCAGAAAATCGTGACCCCAAAGATTCAGAAGCAGCCGCCTGCAACGGGTATCTCATGGAGCAAATTCGCCTCGTTGATCCCAAAATCATCTTGCTGACCGGCAAAATTGCTATGCGGACCCTCCTCGGCATCAAAGATGGCATTACCAAAGTGCGGGGCCAATGGTACGAACGGGATGGCCGATTTTATATGCCGATTTTTCACCCGGCGTACCTCCTCCGGAACCCTTCCCGCGAACAAGGCAAACCCAAGTGGCTCATGTGGCAAGATATTCAATCGGTGAAAGCCAAATTAGACGAGTTGCAAGGCTAGCCTCCGCCTCTACCCGCATCCAAGCCACCACCCCAGCAGCGGTAGGCGAGGGTGCGGCTCTGTTTTACCCATCCCCAACGGCGATCGGTGTTGCCGTTGCCTGCGGCATTGGGCTGCTTAGCCCTATTCGGGTAGCCCCGGCCTCCCACAAACGGGTGAGGTAAATCCAAATTTTTATTGTCTTTTGTAAAATTTTCGCTCCAGACAAACTGATCAGCTTCCTATCCCGAACCTCCTGTCTGGCGACTTTGGTGTCTAGCCAGTTAGCCAAATCCGACTAAAACTCCATCCAAGGCGGGGCTGCATTCTGTGGCCTTAGCGGTGTATACTGCCGTCAACTGTTTCCACCCAGTTATTCATACAATTTCATTACTCTGAATTAAACGCTTGTCCCTATTGGATTGCTCGTGGTTGGACTGCTTGAGTAACTCGTTTGATTGTGTGTAAATTTATTGGTTTTTAGCGCATTCGATTGTTGACCAATTGGGTTGCATAACCCCTTAGTTGGAACGGCCAAGTTCGCAGAGTACCTGAAGGCAACAGGTGTTCTCGGCATTTGGCGATCGCCCTTGGTTGTTCTTAACGTTAGCGTTTTGTCCTGCTGGATTATCCCAACCGCCTTGCGTCCCTTGCGCAGCGTAAAGGTCTTAAAACGGGAGTCTTCAGCTTGAAGCTTTGCTGTGGCCATAGTGAGCATTCACAGAACCTTGGTACCCGAACTTTCTGGAGTTCGGCGAAGTTGGCGATCGCCTTAAGCCTTAAGCCTTGAATGCCAAGCTATCGACGCTGATAACTGAAAACTCGTTACTAAAAATTTGGAGGGTTACTGATGAAAGCCTTGTTGCTTTGGCCCGTCATGCCTAATTCCTTTTGGTCGTATCAAGAAACATTGGATATGGCCAATTTACGAGCGACTAATCCCCCCTTGGGGCTGATTACTGTCGCAGCGTTGTTGCCTCAAACTTGGGAATTGTGCTTTTGCGATCGCAACGTACGTTCCGAAACTGAGGCCGACTGGGAATGGTGCGATTTAGTCATCATCTCGGCCATGGTCATTCAACAGCAAGACTTTCGCCAATTGATCCACAAAGGCTTGTCCTTGGGCAAAAAAGTCGCCGTTGGTGGCCCCTACCCCACGTCGTATCCCGAAGTGGCCCTGGAAGCCGGAGCGCACTACTTGATTTTGGATGAAGGCGAACTGACGATTCCTCTCTTTCTCGCAGCCCTCGATCGCGGTGATTCCCACGGCATTTTCCGGGCTAGCGAAAAACCCGATGTCACCCAAACCCCACTAGCCCGCTACGACTTACTTGACCTGGATGCGTATCTTGCCATCACCGTACAATTTTCGCGGGGGTGTCCTTTTCAGTGTGAATTTTGCGACATTATTAACCTCTATGGTCGCAAGCCCCGTACCAAAACTCCGGCCCAAATGTTGCAAGAGTTTGAAGCCCTTTATAACCTGGGCTGGCGACGCTACATTTTCGTCGTCGATGATAACTTTATCGGCAACAAACGCAATGCCAAAAACTTTCTGCGTGAACTCATTCCCTGGATGGAAGCCCATCGCTATCCCTTTAAACTAATCACAGAAGCTTCACTAAATCTCGCGGAAGATGACGAACTCATTGAATTGATGGTCAAAGCTGGTTTTATGTTGGTATTTATGGGGATTGAAACCCCTGATGTTGAGAGTTTGGTCGGAATTCATAAACTCCAAAATACTCGCCAATCCTTAATGGATTCTTGTGATAAAATCACCCGCGCTGGGTTACAAATCATGGCTGGTTTTATCATGGGCTTTGACAACGAAAAGCCAGGAGCCGGCCAACGAATTCGCGATTTTATTCAAGATACGGGCATTCCCCAAGGGCAATTTAGCCTCTTGCAAGCGTTACAAAATACCGCGATGTGGAACCGTTTGCGGGAGGAAGGTCGCCTGCGGGATGGTTCAGCGACTATTCATCAGGGGGCGATTATGAACTTTCAGCCCACGCGCCCGGTCGAAGAGTTAACGCGGGAATATATTGATGCGTTTTGGGAAATTTATTCGCCAGAACCCTATCTAGAACGAACCTTTCGCCATTTTATGATGATGCGCAATTGGCGGGGGGCCAGCGATCGCCCCATTACGCGGCAAGAATGGACGTTATTCGTCAAGCTCATCTGGCGGCAAGGGATTGTGCGCCCGACCCGGTGGCGGTTTTGGCGACAGTTAGCCGCGATCGCCCTCCACAAGCATCGCCTCTTGCCGGAATATCTCGCAACCTTGGGGATTGGGGAACATTTCTTCCACTATCGGCACGAAGTCCGCGCGCAACTGGAACACCAATTGGCCACCCTGAAGCAAGAACAACCCAAACAGCTAGAAGGAGAACGCCAACCAACAC
Organism: uncultured bacterium; assembly: GCA_964475335.1. Taxonomy (GTDB): domain Bacteria; phylum Cyanobacteriota; class Cyanobacteriia; order Leptolyngbyales; family Leptolyngbyaceae; genus CAYYWG01. Next base: position 42,392 of record CAYYWG010000023.1, on the reverse strand, counting down.
CAGTGAGCGGCGATCGCTGGGCCACCAGCCCCACCCAAGCCCCCTAACACCAAGAGCCGTGGGACAAACCGCGCCTGCCGCAGCAAGCACAAAGCACAGGTAAACCGGAAACGCGCCCCATTCACCTGTGCTTTTCAGTTAACGTGTGCCGCTATGGGCAAATTGACTAGCCTTGCAGCCTATTTGTTGGGCTGCGGTGTCATCCGGAGGTAAGGCTTGATCTCGGTTACGCCTTTGGGAAAGCGCTCTTTGGCTTCTTCAGTAGGAATGGTGGGTGCCACAACAACATCCTCCCCATCCTTCCAGTTCACGGGGGTTGCGACGCTGTAGTTATCGGTCAATTGTAAGGAATCGATAACCCGCAAAATTTCTTCAAAGTTGCGCCCGGTGCTGGGGGGATAGGTGATGGTCAGACGGAGTTTCCGTTGGGGATCAATGACAAACACCGTCCGAACGGTTACTTTTGCATTGGCATTGGGGTGGATCATGCCATAGAGATCGGAAACGGACTTATCAGCATCGGCAATGATGGGATAGTCAACGGTCGTGTTTTGGGTTTCGTTGATGTCGCTGATCCAGCCTTGGTGGGAGTCGGCATCGTCAACACTGAGGGCGATGACTTTGGAGTTGCGCTTGTCAAATTCGGGCTTGAGCCGGGAAACTTCGCCCAGCTCGGTGGTGCAAACGGGAGTGTAGTCAGCGGGGTGAGAAAACAGCACAACCCAGCTATCGCCCGCCCACTCGTAGAAGTCGATTTCTCCGTGGGAGGTTTGTTGCTTGAAATTTGGCACGGTATCGCCGAGTTGAAGAACCATAACTGAAAACTTCCTTACTGTTTCAAGTTCAAAACATTACGAATTGCTGTCAATCAACCATATTGCCATAAAACCCCGGTTTCCCGGTCGGCGTTTAGATCTATTTACGTTTGCTTACGTTTGCCGGAAACGATGAGCTAGAGCGCGATCCGCGATCGCCGTGATGTGCTAACTATCATTGCAAGGTTACCGCCCAAGGGGGAGCAAGACCAAGACTAAGTTAGGATCAGGGCGCATCCGTGTTGGCCGTTAGTGTGCCCATCGACAGGGACGCTTTTAGTATGGGGCAGATGGCTACCAGGCCGGAATTTTGTTATGAAAATGACAGTATTGGCGATCGCGATCGTGGGCGGGCCTCAAAGTCATCCTAGGGCGATCGGGCGCACAACCAATTGTAGGCTGGCGTTTTCCAGCGATCGAGGCGACGCTCAGCCACCAAACCGCATAAAATCTGGCTGATTTCAGCTTAGATCCCACTAGATCGATTACAACAAGATAGCTTGGTCACCCGCCCAACCATGCCCCCAATCCCATCAATACAACACAACTGAACAACACAACTGAGAGATACATGGAATCAAACGCACTCTTAATCGTTGACGAAAAACCCCTGACCCTGCGGCAATGCCTGAAGTATTTGCAAACGGCAGGCAAGCTGCAAGGGTTCATTGCAGATATTCTACGGCAGTACGTTTTAGATCAAGAAATTGAAACTCGGGCAGATCTTGAGATCAATACCGCGATGGTCGAACAGGCGGTGGTGGATTTTCGGTTACAAAATAAGTTGACCGAGCCCCAAGCCTTTCAAGATTGGCTAGCCCGCAATGGCAGTAACTATGAGCTGTTTCACAAGCAAATTACGAGTAGTTTCAAGCTCGAAAAGCTGAAGGCCCAGTTGGCCGAGGCCCGGTTGCAAGAACACTTTATTGAGCGGAAAATCATGCTCGATCGCGTTGTGCTCTCGCGGATCGTGGTCGAAAGCAAGGAATTGGCCGAAGAGCTGATGAGCCAAATCCACGAAGGGAGCAGTTTTGAGCTGTTAGCCCGAGAATATTCCAAAGCCGATGAGCGGGTGGCCAATGGCATGATGGGGCCAGTCAGTCGGGGAACCATGCCCGATGGGTTGCGGGCGGCGATCGATTCGGTGGAACCCGGTGCATTGGTGGGGCCATTACAAATCGAAAATTACTGGGCAATTTTTCGGGTGGAGCAAGTCTTGCCTGCTACGTTGGAAGACAATCAATTGAAGCAGTCGATGCAGAATGAGATTTTTGATCGCTGGTTGGCGGAAAAAATTCAGACGATGACCGTTCAATTGCAAGTGCCGGAGTAGCGGGAGGGCAACCTTCAGAATGGAGTTGATTAGGCTGAAGACAAGCCGGGTTGCCTGGGGTTTAGCTTGGGCCAATGCTTGTTTTGGTTTGCGCCACAGTCATACGCCACGGTCAACCGTTTGCGATGGGCGCGATCGCGGTGGGTAACTTGAAATTACCTTGGATTTCGGTACGCTAAGTTCAAGCTTCGCTTTGGCCCCCTTTTGTCTTGCTGTACTGCACTAAATTGCCATGATTGCCAACGACATCACCATTGACCTGCCCTGGGAAACGCCTCCCCTCAATTTACTCAGCCCCGATCAGCAAGTCCGGTTTAAACAGCAGGCCCAAATCAAACAGTATGAGCTTGGTCAAATTCTCTGGACAACGGAACAGCCAGGGGCGATCGCGCTCATCCTGGCTGGTAAGGTGCGCCTCGTCCCAGAAGACGACAAACCCATTTTGTTGAAACCGGGGGATTGGGTTGGGGATTTGTTGGGCCTGTCTGGCCCGTGGAAAGCGCGCTGTGCCGATCGCATCGTGACTGTCGCCCTGTGGGATGCCGCCCTGTGGCAAGAAGTGGCCTCAGCCGAACTCGAACGATTTTGGGCCGCAGAACGCATCAAACTCCTGCCCATCACCGATCAGGGGCCACAAGCTGTCACCGGGTTTCCCTTTGTTGCAGCGGTAAATTCTGGGGCCGCCTGCCTGACGATGGTTGCCAATCATTTGCAAATCTCGACCCAGTTGGAATGGGTGCAACGCCAGTTGCGGAGCCAGCAACCCGCAGAGGTTGTCGATGCCGCCGAAAAGTTGGGCCTCCAACTGCGCCATGTGGAAGTGGATTGGGCCGGATTACGCCGCCTGAGTTTGCCGGCGCTGATGCGCTGGAATGGCCTGTCAGAGTTTCCAGGCCACGCCCTGAATAGAACACCCCGGACGAAGGCAAATGGCACCGGAGAGCCGGGAGCCCATTGGGTTGTGGTCTATGCCACCAAGGGCGATCGCCTAATCATTGCTGATCCCCAACATCCCAACCAAACCTGCGAAAGCATTCCGCGATCGCTCATCGAACCCAACTGGAACGGCGAACTCTGGCAAGTCGAACCCATCCAAAAACAAGATCGGTTCAGCCTCGCCTGGTTTCTCCCTGCCGTCTGGAAATATCGCAACCTACTTAACGAAGTCCTCCTAGCCTCCTTCACCATCCAAATCTTAGGTCTCGCCACCCCCGTCTTCACCCAAGTCGTCATCGACAAGGTGATGGTACAAGGCAGCCTATCAACCCTGGATGTCATTGCCCTCGCCATGTTGGCCGTGGCCTTCTTCGAAGCGTTGTTAGGCACCCTGCGGCTATTCATCTTCACCCACACAGCCCGTCGGCTTGATCTCAGCCTATCCGCCCAACTGTTTCGCCACCTGATGCGGCTGCCCCTCGCCTACTTTGAATCCCGCCGCGTCGGCGATACCGTCGCCCGAGTCCAAGAACTCGAAAATATTCGCCAGTTCCTCACGGGAACCGCCATGACGGTTGTGTTGGATGCCATTTTTGCCGTGGTCTATCTGACCATCATGTTTTACTACAGCCCAACCCTCACCTGGGTTTCGCTGTCTGTCCTGCCCCTGTTCGCCGCCCTCACGCTGATCTCAACGCCCATTCTGCGGAACTGGCTCAACGAAACCTTTAACCGCAGCGCCGATAGCCAATCCTTCCTGGTCGAAACCGTCACGGGCATCCACTCCGTCAAAGCCCACACCGCCGAACGAGTCTCCCGCGATCGCTGGGAAGGGCTGTTTGCCCGGTTTATCCGCACCAGCTTCAAAGCCTCGACCACGTCCAACATCAGCAATAATATTGCAGACTTTCTCACCAAACTGTCGTCTCTACTGATCTTGTGGTTTGGTGCAAAGTTGGTCATTGAGCAAAAACTCACCATTGGTCAACTCGTTGCATTTCAAATGTTGTCGGGCCGGATGACGGGGCCATTGCTCCGGTTGGTGCAACTTTGGCAAAACTTGCAACAGGTGTTGTTGTCTGTCGATCGCATCGGCGATATCCTCAACGTGGCCCCCGAAGCAGAAGCAGGCAGTGGGTTGGTGTTACCCAACTTGGCGGGTCAGTTAACCTTTGACCAAGTGTTTTTCCGGTATAAGCCCAACCAAGAACCCGTTCTACGCGGGATCTCCTTCCAGTCCGAGCCGGGGATGCTCGTTGGGATTGTGGGGCGCAGTGGCTCTGGGAAAAGCACGCTCTCTAAACTGATTCAGCGGCTTTATACCGCAGAATCAGGCCGGATTTTGGTGGACGGGTTTGACATTAACACTGCGGATTTAGCCTCTTTGCGCCAACAAATTGCCGTAGTGCTGCAAGAAGACTTCATGTTCAACGGCACGATTTATGACAACATTAGCCTGGGCAATCCCACGGTGACGCCAGAGCAGGTTGTGGCCGCCGCCCGGATGGCCGCCGCTCATGACTTTATTAGCGAACAGCCCCACGGCTACGAAACCAATATTGGCGAACGGGGGACTGCTCTCTCTGGTGGCCAACGACAACGTCTGGCGCTGGCGCGGTTGTTTCTATCCGATGCACCGATCCTGATGCTGGATGAGGCGACCAGCGCTTTGGATAGTGAAACCGAACAGCAGGTGCTCCAAAACCTTCAGAAAATCGCCAAAAATCGGACGGTATTTCTCATTGCCCACCGTTTTGCCCCCTTGAAAAAGGCTGATCTCATTTTGGTGCTGGAAAAAGGTGTGTTGGTGGAGAAAGGCACCCACGATGATTTGTTACGGAGTAAGGGGCTATATTGGTCGCTCTATCAACGGCAGCAAGCGTCGGTCTAAGTTGCCTTCCGGCGATAGCCATCGGGGCGACAAACCGTTATTTTCCCAAGAGAACATATCATGCGATCACCCCTCCGTATAAATACGGGATGAAGTCAGGCGCGATCGCCGCAAAAAAAAGCAGCTCAGTCAGTGATTTGGCTGTTTTTTTTGTAAAGATCTACGAATTCTGTCAGTCAAATTCGACTCATAGGGCATCATATCAGTGCCATCTCTAGGGGTTGATAGCAGCGATGCCTGACAGTGTAGGAAATACCCTAAATACCGCCCAATCGATCATTATTGGGACAACCACACAACGCTTTTCGGATTCGGTTGAATTCGGCGACAATGACTATTTTCGCTTCACCTTAAATAGTGCCAGTAGTTTCAACCTCGTGCTTTCGGGCCTCAGTGCCAACGCAGATGTCGAAGTTCTGAACAGCACAGGTGCCCTCGTTACGGCCAATACAGTGCCTTTGCGCTCCGACAACGAAGGGACTCTGGTCGAATCCATTAACACCATCTTGGATCCGGGGACGTACTATATCCGGGTGCAACCTGGCCCACCAATCAATCCCAGTGATCCTGCCGGGACAACCCCCAGCACCAACTACAACCTAGACGTTCGTGCAGACAACGGCATCCGCACAGATATCCTCTGGCGTTACAACGGCCTCAATAACGGGGCAAATGGAATCTGGCGGATGAACGGCACCGAGTTTGCCTCTGCCGAAACGATTGGCCCCCAAATTCTAGATACCCGCTGGCAAATTCAGGGGACTGGTGACTTTAACCGGGATGGCCAGACTGATATCGTGTGGCGCTTCTTTGGGGATGGAGGGACCACTGGGGTCTGGCTCATGGATGGCACCACGGTTGTTGATTTTCTTCAATTTAACCCGGTGCCTGATCTGCAGTGGAGCATTGCAGGTGTTGCTGATTTTAATGCTGATGGTAATCAAGACCTACTCTGGCGGCGGACAACGGGTGAAAACGGCATTTGGCTGTTGGACAGCGGCGGGGCAGTTGTTTCGGTTGCGGCTCTTCCATCTCTGGGTGGGGCTTGGGATTTGCAAGCAGTTGGGGACTTTAACGGTGACCTCAAGCCCGATCTGTTTTGGCGTCTTAATGGCGGTAATGCAATTTGGTATTTGGATGGGGTGAATCTCACCTCTGGAGAATTTATCGTTCCGAACCAGAACTTGAATGCACAGGTTCAAGGTGCAGGGGACTTTAATGGCGACGGAAATACCGATCTATTTTGGCGAGATTTTGCCTCTGGAGCCAATGAGATTTGGTTAATGCGGGGCGCAGCGCTTCTGTCAATTGTGCCAGTTCTGGGTGTAGCCGACCCGAACTGGAGTGCAACGGTTCCTTTTGTGCGGAATGAACCAGTGCGGTTGCTCGATAGCGCAGGGAATAACACAGCCCCGCTGGATATTGGTCCTTTGAATGGGAATGGCCTCTATCAGGATGCGATCGGTTTAACCCCAACAGATATAAACGATTACTATCGCTTTACTCTAGGTAGCCCGACTCGGCTGAGTTTGCAGTTGGATGGACTCGGCACCAATGCGCTGCAAGGTGATTTGGATGTCCAAATTGTGAATTCTCTGGGGAACTTGGTGGCCCAAAGCCGCAACCCAGGGACATCGCCTGAAAGTATCTCCAACTTAGATCTAACGCCTGGAACCTACTTTATTCGTGTCTTCCAGGGAGACGGTGGGGCTGCCAGTTCCTATGATCTCGACCTCACGGTGAATAACTTGCCCGTTTTGGTATCCAGCGGGCCGTTGACGGTCAGTGAAGGCAATACGCAAACTATTAGCAATAGCTTGTTGCTGGTAAACGATGAGAACGATCCGCCACCGAATGTAACCTATACGCTGGTGACCCCACCCAATGTAGCGAATGGGAGTCTGAGTTTGAATGGAGCCTTGCTGGCACCGAATAGCATCTTCACTCAGGCCGATATTAACCAGGGTCGGCTAGTCTATCAGCATAATGGTAGCGAGTCGGTACAAGACACTTTTGTCTTTGCTGTGGCCGATGGTCGGGGTGGCACAATTCCCAACACTACGTTTACGATTAACGTCATTCCAGTAAACGACCCACCCACGCTCCAGTCGCTGACAACCGTGACGGTAACGGAGGCAGGGTTGGCGACGATCAGCAACACCACTTTGTCGGTGACTGATACCGAGCAAGCAGCCAACCAAATTTTCTATAGCTTGAATAGTTTGCCGACGAATGGAACCCTGTCATTGGCAACGGGGCCATTAACCTTAGGCAGCACGTTCACGCAGGCGGATATCAACGCCAATCGGTTGACCTATCGCCAAAATGGTAGTGAGACGACAACGGATACGTTTACGTTTACGGCAACGGATGGAGCAGGGGGATTCCTGAATCCACAAATTCAGACCTTTAGCATCCAAATTCAGGCCGCTGATGATGCGCCAGTGTTGGTGACGAATACGGCGTTGACTGTTAGCCAAGCAGGGCCGAGTACCATTAGCTCAACGGCATTACGGGCAACGGACGCGGAATTTACCTCACCCGCTCAGCAGGACTTAATCAAGTTTTCGGTGACTCAACTGCCAACGGAAGGGACGCTGTTTTTGAATGGCACTGAGCAGTTGGCGCTGTTTACATTTAGTCAGGCGGATCTGAATGCAAATCGGATTTCCTATGCTCAGAGTGGCACGCCGACGAACAGCGATCGCTTCAACTTCACCTTGAGCGATGGCACAAACACCACCACCGAATTCACTTACGAAATCTTTGTGCAAGGTGTTGCTGGGCCACCCGTCTTGGCAACAAACGCGCGGTTGACCGTGAGTGAAGGGCAAATTGATGCGCCTATCTCTAATACTCTGCTACGAGTCACCGATCCAGATAGTGGCGCAGCCTTCTTGACTTATACCGTTGGGGCGATTCCGACGGGCGGTAGCTTGAAGAAATCTGGTACCGACCTGACAGCAGGGCAAACCTTTACCCAGGCTGACATTAACAACGGTCGGATTACCTATGCCCACAATGGTAGTGAAGCCCCACTGACTGATTTCTTCACCTTCACGTTCCAGGATGAATCGGGGGCTGGGCCAGCGACCACGCAAACCTTCAGCATTAACATCACCCCGGTCAACGATCTACCCACGATCTTGTCATTGAGCAGCCAGGTGACAGTGACCGAAAGCTTCGCGCTGGATATTACCTCTAGCGTGTTGAATGTCACCGACCCAGATAACTTGCCCCAGGACATTACCTACACCGTTACAACGCCCAGTGCAGGGACGATTACTCGCTTTGGGACGGCGACAAATACCTTTACCCAGGCCGATGTCAACAGTGGCCAGGTGAAATATCAACACAGCGGTAGCGAAAGTACGGCGGATAGCTTCACGTTTGAAGTGACGGACTTGTCGGGGACGCTGGTTGGGCCGGGAACGGTCAATATTTCGGTGATTCCATTCAATGATGCGCCGGGGCTGGCCTCGCTAGTGGGCATTACCCTGGACGAAGGGGCAACCCAACAACTGGCAGATGGCAATTTGTTCATCACGGATGACGATGGGCCGGGGCCGTTGACTTACACGATTGGCGCTGTCCCAACGAATGGAATTATCCGGCGGGGCAACGTGACGCTGAGTGCGGGCGGTACCTTTACCCAGGCTGATGTCACAAACGGCCAAATCTTCTACGTCCACAGTGGGAGCGAAACGACGAGCGATCGCTTCACCTTCACGGCTTCCGATGGGGCAACTACTGGCTTAGGGGCACCCGGGCTCATTGGCGAACGAACCTTTAGCATTACCGTCAATTCAATCAACGACGCGCCAGCGGTTTCCTTGAACCAGGGCATCACCGTTGCTGAAGAAGGGACAGCCCAGATCCCCAGCTCGATTTTGCGGACGACGGATGCTGATAACCTGACTTCGCAGTTGACCTACAACCTGTCGGCTGGCCCCTCTAGTGGGACGTTGTTACGCGCAGGCACGGCGACCAACACCTTTACCCAGGCAGACCTGGATGGCAACCTCATTTCCTACAAGCACAGTGGGAGCGAGACGACCCTGGATGCCTTCATCTTTGATGTGACAGATGGAACCGCTTCGACTGGGGCGCAAACGTTCAACATCACGGTGACTCCGGTCAATGATGCGCCGCGACTGCTCTCGAACAACGTGTTAACGGTGGATGAAGCGAGTACGGCTAACGCCATTCCTGACTCGTTGTTGTTGGCAACCGATCCCGATGGGCCAAGCCCGACGATTATCTACACCCTCAGTGGTGCGCCAACCCGAGGTTCCCTGGTGCGCGAAGGGGTAACGCTGTCTAATGGCCAGACCTTTACCCAGGCCCAAATTTCCAGTGGGCTGTTGTCCTACAGCCACAACGGCAGTGAGACGACGAGCGATCGCTTCACCTTCACCGCATCAGACGGAGGCACTGGCGTTCTGACGTTACAGACCTTCAGCATTGTCGTGAATTCGCTGAATGACGATCCGATCATTACGGTTCCGACTGCGCCGTCTCTAACCGTTAACGAGGATCAAACCTTTACCTTCGCGTCTACGAACAAGATTAGCGTCGGCGATCCAGACGGTGGGCCAACCTTTAACGCCGTCATCACGACTTCTTCCGGTGGCACGATCAACCTGGGCACCACCAGTGGTTTGACCAATTTGGTGGGCAATGGTTCGAGTAATGTCTCCTTTGAGTCAACCTTAAGTGCGTTGAATGGAGCCTTGAACAACCTGAGGTACAGAGGGTTACAAGACTTTAATGGGCCAGAAACGATTATTGTCTCGGTCAATGACAGCCAGGGCGGGACAGACAGCCGCACAATCACGATGGATGTGACCGCCGTGAACGATGCGCCAACGCTGACGGTGCCGACCGGAACGCTGACGGTGAACGAAGACACGCCGACTGCCCCCATCATCATCAATGTGGATGACGTCGATGCTGATGCGAGCCCGATCCGGGTGGCCCTGACGGCTAGCAACGGGGGTGTAACGGTGAATGACAACGGTGCCCTCACCTTTGTTGACAGCACCACCAATGGCAACAGTGTGGTGATTTTCACGGGCTTGTTAGCGGATGTGCAAAATGCGTTGAATGGGGTGACCTATCAAGGTAGACAGGACGCCTTTGGTAGCGATCGCATCATCGTCACAGTGGATGACCAGGGCGCAACGGGAACCCCAGGGCCGCGATCGGTCAGCCAAACCCTGAGTCTGAACGTGGTTTCGGTGAATGACAAACCCACCTTTGTGGGCGGGCTACCCCAGTTTGTGATTGAAGACTCCGGGCAACAAGTGATTCCAGGTTGGGCGACGGGCATTTCCCGTGGTGCCGCCAACGAATCGACTCAGGGCGTAAGCTTTACGATTACCAGTTCCGACCCAACGCTGCTCGGTAATCTGTTCACGGCCACGCCTACGATCAATCCCACAACGGGGAACCTCACCTTTACACCACGGGCCGATGCCAACGGCACGATCCAACTCACCGCCATCCTGACTGATAACGGAGGCGTGACCAACGGTGGTGTCAATACATCCGACCCCTACATCTTTGAGATTGCAGTAGCTCAGCGGAACGATGCACCAGTCTTCGTCAAGCCGTTGAATGCCATCACAATCAACGAAGACCCCACCCCCACCCCCGTCACCCTCACTAATTGGGCGACGGGCATCCGTCCGGGGCCAACGACCGCAGCGGCGAACGAAAGCACTCAGACGGTTAACTTCCTGTTTGAGACCAACAATCCATCGCTGTTTACCAGTCCACCGGAAGTGAATGTCGTCGGGACAAATGGCAATTTGGTCTTTACCCCAGCCCCTGATGCCAACGGCACGGCGATTATCACTGTGCGGTTACAGGATGATGGTGGGACAGCCAATGGTGGAACAGATACTTCGGCACCGCAACTCTTTACGATTGTGGTGCGTTCGGTCAACGACGCGCCCACTTTCAATTCAACGGTGACGACACTGGATGTCTTGGAGGATTCTGGGCCACAAAGCCTGCCCTTTGCCAGCGAGATTTCCGTTGGGCCAAGCAATGAATCGTCTCAGACGGCAACCTTTGCTTTGTCTAACAGCAATCCCAGCCTATTCCTAACGGCTCCAGCGATCGACCCTGCAACGGGCCAGTTGACCTTTACCCCAGCGGCAAATGCCAGCGGCTCGGCAATTATCACGGCGACCTTGCGGGATAACGGTGGTACCGCCAATGGTGGTCAAAATTCTTCGGTTCCCTATGTCTTTACCGTGAATGTGACGGCGGTGAATGATGCCCCGTCCTTCGTGAAGGGCCTTGATCAGGTCATTGATGAAGATGCTCCAGCACAAACGGTCAACAGTTGGGCCACCAATATTTCGGCTGGACCAAATGAAGCGACCCAAACCCTCACCTTTGATGTCACCAATAGCAACCCAACGTTGTTCAGCGTGGCACCGACAGTTAGCCCGACTGGAGTGCTGACTTACACGGCAGCGCCGAATGCCAGTGGCACGGCGATCGTCACCTTGGCCCTGCTTGACAATGGTGGAACGGCGAACGGTGGTATCGATACCTCTGCCCCGCAGACCTTCACGATCACTGTGAATGCAGTGAATGATGCACCGACGTTAACCGTCCCCAGTGGCCCACTAACGACGGCAGAAGACACGCCCATCAACTTCAGTGGGGCAACCGCGATACAGCTCACGGATATTGATGCGGGCACCAATCCAATTCGGATCACCCTTTCCGTAACCAATGGAACTGTGCGCTTGCCATCGACGACGGGGCTAAGTGTGACATCGGGAGCCAACGGTAGCAATACCGTGACCTTTACCGGCACCGTGACGGACTTGATTGCGGCTCTGGCGAGTGTGGTGTATACGCCGAATGCTAACTACTCTGGGTCTGACTCACTGGCTATTACAGTCAATGACCAAGGTGGTACGGGCAAGGGCGGCGCGAAGTCGGTTGCAGCCAACATTGGGATCAATGTGACGGCGCAAAACGATCCGCCAGTGCTGGCGACGGTTGGCAACCTGGCGGTGCCGGAGGCCGGTAATCGCACGATTAGTAATACGCTGCTCAGAACCACGGATGTGGATAATACGGCGGCTCAAATTACCTATACGTTGTCGAGTACGCCGACGGCTGGCTTCTTGCGGTTGTCTTCTGGCTCAGCGTTCACCACGTTGACAGCGGGTAGCACCTTTACCCAATCGCAGATTGATGCTGGGCGGTTGAACTACCTCCAGAACGGTAGTGAGACAACGACGGATAGCTTCTCGTTTAGCGTGTCGGATGGTCAGATTGTGCTGACTCCGGATTCCACCTTCAGTATTGGGGTGATTCCGGTGAACGATCCGCCATTGCAAGTGGTGAATGCCAACTTGAATGTGACGGAGGGTGATATCGGTTCGATTGACAACACCTTCTTGCAATTCACGGATGGCGATAATACGCCGGATCAGTTGGTATACACGGTGACCAGTGCACCAACGAGTGGGATATTGCGTTTGGGTGGTTCTGATTTGACCTCAGGGGCAACCTTCACTCAAGAGCAAGTGGACTTTGGCTTGTTGACTTATGAACACAGTGGGAGTGAGACAACGGCGGACAGTTTCAACTTTGCGCTGAGCGATGGCACAAACAGTGTGACGGGAGCATTCAACATCACGGTGGCTTCGGTGAATGATCAGGCTACGGTGGTCACGAGCGGGCCGTTAACAGTGAGTGAAGGCTCACTGGCACCCGTGTCTAACCTCATCTTGCGGACGACTGACCCTGATACGCCAACGAACCAGATTGTTTATACTTTGCGGGCGGTGCCGCTGTTTGGTAGTTTGCTGCGAGGTTCGACGACGTTGGCTACGGGTGGAACCTTTACCCAGGCTGATATTGACTCTGGTGCAATCAACTATCGTCACAACGGTAGTGAGAATGCGACGGATGTCTTCACGTTCGATGTATCAGATGGTGGGGTTGTGACAACGGATATCTTTAATATCTCTGTCCGGCCTGTCAATGATCCGCCGGCACTGCAAACGAATCGTGGTTTAACGCTGAGCCAAAGTTCGCCGACAACGCGGGTGATCAGCAATAGTTTGTTGCGGGCGACTGATGTGGATGCGGTTGACCCGGCGACACGGCAGTTTGATCCGAAGCAGGTGTTCTTTAAGCTGGCATCGGTGCCGAATCCGACGGTTGGGTCGATCCGGTTGAATGGTTCGGCGCTCAGCACGGGACAACGATTTAGCCAGGATGATGTCAATAATGGCCGGGTGTCTTACCAATATCTGGGTGGTGGCACAAGTGATGGCTTCCAGTTCTCGTTGGAGGATGCGAATGGAGGTCAGGCTGCGGGTGGATTCTTCTCCATCACGTTTACGGCCTAGAGGTTAAAGTTGCGATCGCCCTTCTGTTGCCTGGGCGATCGCGCTCAACCACGAACCCAATAGCCAAATTATGCTAAACGCCGAGATCCAGGATGTGATCTCGGCGTTTTTCTTCAGTCCAGATGGTTCGGAGTAGTCAGGCTTTGAGTGCTCCGAACCCTACACAGAACTAACCAAACACATAGTTAAAACTGATACTGATCCGCTCAACATCGCTTAAATTGGGTTCCACACCGTGTTTGAGCCAACTCGGAAAGATGAGCAAAAGTCCAGTGTCGGCAGTGTGGGCAACCGCATCGGCGGTGAAAGCTGTGAAATTTTGCACGGCTGGTTTATAAAAAGTCCGGGCATCTCGCGGATCGTAAAACATCAAATTTCCACAATTGTCAGCGGTTTGTACGTAATAAACCCCGCTGAAGAGACAGTTAGCATGATCATGAATTTTATTGCTGGCATATTTGGGGTTGATGTTGACCCAACAATTGGCCGGACGAATGGGAACATGGCTATACCCCAACGCTTTGGCACATTCGGCGATCGCCGCTTGCACCAAAGCTTGAAAGGGCTGAAACGCCGCCAACTCAAATAAATTGCCACGACTATGCCAGCCTAAAACGTTGGAAGCGACACGCCCTGGATCAGACTGGCGCAACTCATGAATCGCAGCTAAAAGGTGTTGATTGAGTTCCTCATACTGATGCAGTCGAAACGCAAATAATGGCGTAGGAAATAAATTGTGGCAAGTCGCAGCCCAAGGCTCAACAGTCATACCCGTGGTGTCTCATGATGAAAAATTAGAGTCAGCCCCGTGACTGACTGACCCATTGTGCTACATCCCACGGCAGCCATTCCAGCTTATAAGCCATGTCCAACTTGCCATACCTGGGGGGAGAGCGGCGATCGCGAACACCCAGCCCAATCAGAGTTTCCGTAAAACTACCCTTGTAGATTAATCCCCACCGATGGTGCAAGGATTTGATGAAGTTCTTGCGATCGTGCTTGTTAATTCCGTGAAGTGGGGAAACCTAGTCATGCGATTGTAGAGGGTCTACCGATGGCTGACACTATTTTTGACAACACAGCACTATTAACTCAACGCACCATCCAAGGAACCTCTGGGGTGCAAACATTTACAAACAGCGGTGGTGATACGAGTTTTTCAATTGATGCCTCCGACCAAAATGACTACTTCAAGTTCACCGTTAGTCGAAGCAGCAATGTCGTTCTCAAACTGCAACCCCAAGGGGGCGATCTCAGCCTTTCTTTGTTGAACGCGAGTGGGAATGACAGTGATCAGGTTACGGTACTGAGTACCACGAACAACCCTGATGGCCTCGCTGAGGCGATCGTCTCTGACCCCATCGCCCCCCTCGAAGCCGGGCAAACCTACTACATTCGTGTTTCTGGCAACAACCCCACCACCACAATCAACTACACCCTTTCCATCGAAACCAACCCCACAAGCCGGGCCGATCTCCTCTGGCGCAACTATGACGTTAATAGCGTTGGGACTAACGGTATCTGGCGGATGAACGGTGTCAGTATTGCGGGAACTCAAGCAGTACCAACCGTCGGTCCAAGCTGGATTTTGGAAGCTGCTGGCGATTTTGATGGGGACGGCAACGCCGATTATCTTTGGCATGACTCAGTTTCTGGTTCGCTTGGATTATGGCTCATGGACGCCACTGGTGGCACAATCCGCACGGCAACGTCCCTGGTTTCCTTTACACTGTCTTCTGACTGGTACGTTGGTGGTTTAGCAGACTTTAATACAGACGGTAGCCTGGATATTGTGTGGCGTTCCCGGTCCACAGGAGCAACCGGAATTTGGTACATGAACCGAACGGCTTATGCTTCCAATGGAGCAGTGGATCACCTGCCAGGGGCAGATTGGTCAATAGAAACCGTGGCTGACTTTAACTTAGACGGGAAGCCAGACTTTTTCTATCGCAATAACGCCACCGGACAAAATACCTTTTGGTTGATGGATGGAACTCAGTTCAAGTCAGCAGAAAACCTGACAACCTTCGGTGGGGCCTGGCGCATGGAAGGTGCTGGAGACTTTGATGGCGACGGCGATCTAGATTTGGTTTGGCGCGAATATACCCAGGGTGTCCAGGGTATCTGGGTTATGAACAAAACCCAGTTTTTGTCATCACAAGCATTACCTGCAATTAGCCCAACTTGGCAAATTGCAGGCGTATTAACGAATGCTCTACCGCCTGACTTAGCCGGTAACGCAAAAACGTCAGCCTTTGCGATCGGGTTACTAGAAGCGACCGCTGCTTACAGTGATGTTATCGGGCCGGCAGATACCACTGAATACTATTCGTTTACGCTGGATGTGGCCTCGAAAGTTAGTGTGAAAGCGAATGGAAGTAATATTTCGGGTACTTCGGCGCTACAGATCTTCTCTGCGACAGACGAGTTGAAAGGAGCAGGCACAGCAAATGGAGCTGATGAAACCAAACTGACCGATGTGTTGCTCGATCCAGGCACTTATTTTGTCAAGCTTTCTACGACGGCCAAGCAAAATATTTTCTATAACTTGGAAATTGCAGCCCAGGAACAGGTCTTACCGGTTAACCTCTTCTTCCCGCCAGTGACCGCGCCCGACAAGGTGACTCAACTGAAGCGAACAAATGGTACACCGTTTGACTCAACAACGGCAGTGTCGGTGGCAAATCCCTTTAGCTTTGATCTGGATTACAAAGTCACCTATGGCGATCGCGAACTGAGCCAGTTTGAAGTTGCCTTCTACCTCTCGAAAGACGGGGTATTAGACGGAAGTGATCTCCGCCTGGATGTAAATGGCGATAATGTTGGAAATGATGGTGATGTTGTCGTGATTGGCAATACGACACCCAACACGGTGATTCAACGGACACAGCGCTTGACCTTGCCCGATCGCAACAACTCGTTCTGGATTAACGATGGCTTGTACAACATTCTGGTCGTTTTAGACCCTGCGAATAAGATTACTGAAACGAGGCCCAGCAACGGTACTCCTGCCGAAGACGATAACGTATTTGCTACGGCAATTAAAGTCCGGGATTCTCGGCTACCGGATGTGACCGGCAGTGTGAACGTCGTGGAAACCCAGGTGAATAAAGGTGGTCTCATCACTCTGACGGGCCTAATCGAGAATATTGGAGCCGGTGTATCCGACGCCCTCAATCCCCAAGGCAGTAAATTTGACGTGACGTTCTATCTCTCGAAGGATAATGTGTTTGACGTAAGTGACTTTGCCTTAGACCCATTCTTGGAGATTGACCCTCTCGATCCGGGCGCTTCCACCAGTTTCCCGCTCACGGGCCAACCGCCAATTCAGGTGGCTGTACCTCAGAATTGGTCTGAGTATACCAATCTTGATGGCACCTACTATGTCCTGATGGTCATTGATGAGTTTGGGACGATGAAAGAGGTACCGGGTGGTCTGACGAACAACGTCGTTTCTGACACAATCCGGATTGTTTAGTCGCTGCACTGGCGGCAAAGGGAGGAAGCGCGATCGCCCAGCCTGAACCGCACTAAAGGCGGGGAAAAGTCAGCCCCGATGGGTAAACGCTAGCCCCCATCCCCGTTGATGACTCGATCATACAATTGCTGGAAGACCGATCTTGCCACTGCTGGATCGGTCTTTTGCCTGGCGCTGGTAGCCGAGGAGCTTAGACTTTGGCTTCAGAACCAAGGATTTCTCCGATCGCGACTCGTGCACCATTGGCAAAATCAGAACCAGTTTGGGGTCGCTTTCCAGGGAGTTGCACCAGTTGCAACAGCAGAAAATCACCGCCCGTACGAATGATTGGGCCAAAGCCTTTGGCGATCGCAACCACCGTACCAGGTGGGCCAGCAGCCTCCCACTGAGAAACTTGGGCCGCCAGGGGGTGATAGGTAACCGGGAGCGCTGACCAGTAAGCCTCGCCCAGGGGCACAGCACGCAGCACCTTCAAGCCATCACCGCGAAAATCGGTGGTGCAGTTAGGGGAAAAACCACGAATTTGATTGTGTAAGGCGATCGCGGGGCGTGTCCAATCCAGGTGATAGTCTTCTTTTTGAATGAGGGGAGCATAGGTAGCCTGGGTACCATCTTGAGGGCGCGGGGTGAGGGTGCCCTGGTCTAATTGCTGCAAGGTGGCCACCAACAGTTCCGCAGACAGAGCGGCCAAGCGAGTCGCCACCTCATCGCAGGTATCCAACAGGGCGATCGCGGTTTTAGCTTCCAACAGCATGGGGCCGGTATCCATCCCGGCATCCATCAACATAGTCGTGATGCCTGTTTCAGGTTCGCCATTGACCAAACTCCATTGAATGGGGGCCGCACCCCGATATTTCGGTAACAGTGAGCCGTGGGCATTGATGCAGCCCAAGCGTGGCATGTCTAAAATCACCTGAGAC
Organism: uncultured bacterium; assembly: GCA_964475335.1. GTDB lineage: Bacteria > Cyanobacteriota > Cyanobacteriia > Leptolyngbyales > Leptolyngbyaceae > CAYYWG01. Next base: position 24,629 of record CAYYWG010000023.1, on the reverse strand, counting down.
AAAATTTGGCCATAGGCCACCACCACAAACGCATCCGCCTGGGTCGCGTGCAGGGCTTGCAAGGTGGGTTCATCTTTTTTGATCCGCGCGGGTTGCCAAATGGGCAGTTGGTGCTGGAGCGCGATCGCCTTCACTGGAGACGGGAGTTGCTGGTTCCCCCGGCCCCGGCGTTTATCCGGTTGAGTCACAACAGCCACAACCTCAAACTGGGGATCGGCCAGCAAGCGTTCCAAACTGGGAACGGCAAAACTGGGAGTGCCAAAAAATACAACTTTCATGGTGGATCGGGTTCGGGAAAGGGTGAGCCTGGGACAACGACGGAGGGGGGTTGGCCAGGGCCGGACGCGATCGCCCCCAGGCCATAAATCAACCCGTAATAGTAGCCTGAGAAGCAAGGTTTACAGCCTTTCGTAACAAATCGATCGCCAACCCCTGGTAAAGATTAAATCTCATAGAAAGTTCTTAAAAAAAAGTGTTTTCTGTAGAAATGGCTGTTATACATGGAGTAGTTTCAGTCCCCTCATCCCAGATATCATGGCTACGGCAGTTCCTATCGCTTGCCTGGTTAGGTTGCCGTGAAACGTTGAACGAATTGAGTTGGGGATCGAAGCCTACGCTTGTAGAAACGTAGCTGGGCGGACAAAGGCTACGTCTGTGGTTTGTAGGAATTTTCAAAGCTTCTCCGGGCGCTGGGGTCAGTCGCCTCTATGGTCGCCTGGGAAACGTGCATTATTGCTCCTCCTATGCCGAAGTCCTATGTCAAATATGGTGCAGATTGATCCATTAGATAGTCCCCATCCCATTCCTTGGGGGTGGGTCATGGCCAACATCACCGCCAGCACGACCGAGGGGTGTGCCAGTACATGCTACTACCGCAGTCAGTCGCTCATTTCTCCGGATGGCGAATACGCAGCCTACAGCCGGATTCAGATGCAGGTTGAGCCGGAATATTACCGCAGTTATGTCACCAGTGTCTTGTTCCTAGAAAATTTGCAAACGGGGGATTTGCAAGCCATTACGCCAACATCGCCCCTGGCCGATAACCCGTTTTTGCAGACTGGGAATGATTTGACGGGTCGGATTTCGATGGTGGTGCCGGTGTCATGGTCAGAGGCGGGCGATCGCCTCCTGGCCCGCGAGTTTGAATCTATTTTTGGCTCCGATATTGCCTCTGACTATGCCGTAGTGGTCGATCGCCAGCGCAACCGGGTCAAGACCTTTGCCCCAACCAAAATCCGGTATACCAATGCGGTGTTGTTGGGGTGGAGTCAGTGTTATCCCGATCGCGTCTTGTTCAAAGCGGGCATCATGGGTGATGAGCATTGGCCCCAGTGGATGGTTGATGTCCAGGGCAATACCGAATTAGCCCAGAGCGATCGCCCCGCGACCTTTGGCCAGGTTTCCAACAGCGTCTGGACTGGGCCACAGATGCAAAATCGCTAGGTCTTCCCTCAGTCAAGGATTCCGGGTTAGGCATAGGGAAATATAGGCGCGATTGGGGCATAGTAAAGACCTAGCCTCGCTCCGTTCGCCCCCAAACCCCCAGGGTTAACCCGATTGGGGCGCAGCAGTGGAGTGGGTCTGCCCTATCTTGCACCATTTGGAATCATGCCCCAGCCCTATTTTCATCCCATCGGAGAGTGGACAGGCCGTTTAATTTTGCCGACGCCAGCCCAGCGACGACAGGATGGCGGAGTGTGGATCGACGTTCAAAATGCACCAGCCTCCCATGCTGCCTTGCGAGGGCAAGTGTTACCCCTCCTGTGGAGTAGTGCCCCAGAAATTCAGGAGTGGGTGCAAGCGGTGACCCATGATGTGCGGTTTACGCGCTGGACGGTGCTGAGTCAGGCCCAGGGAAATCTACATCCAGAGCGGTTGAATGGCTGGGCGCGGGTGAGTCCGTTGGAGTCGTTGGCGGGGGCACGGGCGCAGGATGATGTGGTGGTGCTGTTACCCCAGGTGCAGGTTGGGGTGGATCGGGAGGGGGCGCTGGCATTGCACATTGAGGCGGAGCCTGTGCAGATTACGGGGTGTCAAATGGCGCTGGTGATGATCTGTGGAACAGAGCCGGATGATGGGGTGGCCGGAGCAACACGGGGCGATCGCCTGGAAGTCCGCCATTACAATCCAATGTCTCAGTTGTTTGATGGCCCGCAGGAGTGGATGATCTTGCCACCCATCCGGCCCGATCGCAGTGGTTTGTATCGCAGCACAACAGCAGGCTTAGCGCGATCGCCGCTCAATGTGCAGGGCTGGTACGTGTATGGGGATGTGGATGAGGCGGGTCAGTTTGTGGTGGGGGCGATCGCGCCACGGGCACTGCTGCAAGTCAAGCCGGAGCAGCGGTATTTGGGGCTAGCTGCCGCAACCCATTACCTTCACCATGACAATTGGCACGATACCCCTAACCGCAAAGGAACGGCGACAACGGCACTGGTAGCCTTGGATGAGTCATTGCACCAAGCAACTGAATTTTGGCAGGAGGGGGATCGGGCGATCGTGGCCCATATTTACGGCGGGATGGGGGGGGCAAAAGGGGAAAAAACATGGTTTGGCCTGGTGCCCGGTCATTTTGCCTACGGTCTAGCGCAGGTCGTGCGGGAGCCCATCACCGGGGAGTTGCAGTTTGCGATTACCTATAAGCAGGTCTACGGGCATAACCCAGATGGGATTATTGCCGGTTCGATTCAGTGGTTTTGCTATGGGGGCGATCGCCAGCGGGGGTGGTTTGGCAATCGCCCCATTTCAGATGTGCTCATCAAGCTAGATTGCGCAACGCGGCAGTATGAGTTTGGGGGCGTTGAGCTTGATCCGCTGGCCCAGTTTAGTCGGCAATTAGACGCGATCGCCGCCCAGTATCGCATTGGGCATGGCACCGGCCTCGCTCTCATTAATCTCGCAACGTCCTGTGTGCAAGACTCGAATCAGGCCCTTTACCTGACGATTAAACGCCTCCAAGCCCTGATTCGGGTAACCCCCGCAATTCGAGTCTGGCTTAACCAAAATCCGCGCCATCCTCAAGGCCACGCGTTTCGGCGGTTGGCCACCCTGGGCCGGGTGCTAGAGCGGCATTTGGTGCCCTTAGGGATTGTGCGCCCCGACTGGTATCGCAATGTGCTGCATTGGTTGCAGACTCGGAATTTCTATAATTTTTTGGATATGTTATTGCGGGGGATGTTGACCTGGCGAACCATGCTCCCGCGCCGTGCCTATGACGAAGTGGCACAAACGTTTTTGCAACAAGGGGCCATGCTGTGGTTTATTCGCACAAATCAAATCCTGGGAGAGTTGCCGGAGATCTATCCCCTGGCCCCAACCACGATTTTTGGGTGTCGCAATCCCCGGCGGCGATCGCCCCGCCCACCGCACACCCCAACCGCCCGCCAGCCCGACTTGCCCCGTTAACGCTTTCAACCAGCAGGTTCAGGCTCATTGGAGGAATCGGGGGCTAGGTAGAGCGAAACGGGCAACGCTTAGTCTTGCCAACCACGCCAGGGATTAATTTCCAAGGCTCCATCCGGCGGAGTCATTACCACTTTGAAAATGGCGATCGGAGTATCGATGGGGGCAGTTTGAGCCGCGTCTACGGGTTTACCCAGCTTGGGTAGGGGTGTTTGGTCTACAAAGCGGGCTGCTGCATCATTTTCTGGGTTGTAGTCGAAGATGCTGCCATCGGGTTTGACCCGCACCTTGAATATCAACTCTTCGTTGAAGGAGGCGTCTTTGTCCCAATTTTGATTGATCGCACTCCTGAGTTTTGGCAGAATAGCGTTCAGCTCCGCCGTACTCGTAATTTCGGTGACACCGCTGATCGGCGAAGTCATCACTTCGCGCCAAGAGGCAACATCAACATTGCCACTGCCTGTAAAAACAACTTTGAACAGACCCATCGCACCGGCGGCCTCTGTGGTGCGGGGCAGTAAGTCTAGCAGGGGTGTGGCGCTGGCTTTTTCGGCAGAGACGGAGTTTAACGGTTTGTAGCCACGAATGGTGCCGTCTTTGTCCACCCCAACTTGATAGGTGAGGTCTTGGGTGTTGGCAGCGCGATCGCCCCAAGCGTTCTCCAGCTTAGTCCGCAATTCCTGCCGCAGCGCATTGAGTTCTTCTGTGTCGGTAATTTCGTTGGCATTACCGAGATTAGCCGCCAACGTCGTCAAGTCAGGGCTGGCTCCGGGGGAAGGACTGGCCGTTGGGCTGGCCTGATTCGGCGACGGCGATGGACTGGCACTGGCTTTGGGTTGGTTGCCCGTGGCCGTTTCCCCAGTTCGCACGGGGTATAAGTCCTGGGGCTGTTGCACTTTGGGCGTTGGCAACAAGGCGAGCGCCACAGCAGCAGCAGCCAAACTGGCAACCCCGATCGCCCCGGGTAGCACCTGAGATGGCCCCGCTTTTTCCTTGGCAACTTCCCGCCGGGCCAGGGGTTTCAGGTTTAGTTTGAGATCGGGCAAGGTTTGGGAATCGGCCAGCAGTTGATCGAGGGCTTCCACCAAGTCAAATAACTGCACCGTGTTGAGCAAGATTTCACGCGCGGCGACACCGTGGTTGTCCCCCTCTTGTGGCGTCACTTTGAGCCGATGCACAGTGTCATTGACCTGTTCAAGTTGCACGAGGCCCGTGTTCACTTTGCTCGTCGCTTTGACGTTGAGGCCACTGAGCAACGCTTGGGTGTATTGGCTCACCGCTGCGGCCAAATTATCCAAAAATTCGCGGCCACCGGATAAGGGCTTCTCTTCCCCGGCAAGACGACACTCCACGTTAATCAAAGTCGCCATCGGCACGCGAGCATCAGTCGGGGTGAGAGAAATCATCTCCCCCATGCCTTCCAGAAAGAGGGAACAATTGGGCAAGCTATACAAACGTTGAACGGTCATCCCACCTCTCCATCAAACAAACTGAGCCAAAAACGCTGCACGCCATAGGTGCCTGTGCAGAACAGTAATTCTGTGAGCAGGGTGAGGGCGAGTTGATTTAGCTTTTCATCGGAATAGTTTTCGGCGACGGCAGCCCGACGGGGGTTCATCCGCGACCGAAAATGAGCCCGAAACCGCTCCAGATAGTCATTGAGCCGGAAGTGATGGGCCGGGGCCAAATTCCGCTCATGCAGTTGTTGGTAAGCTAACACCAGTTGCCGAATGAGGACAGTGAGCCGCCGCGCCATGTAACACCCGACGAGGACGAGGGCTTTGGCTTCTGCCAGGGTAAGCGGTCGTCGTTGATTGTGCCGCCGGAGGGGATTGGTGTTGCGTAAGCGCCACAGCATGACGCGATCGGGAATGATTTCATCCAGTTCCAGCTCTTTCGCGGTTTGGAGAATGGCTTCTGAACCTTCTAGCTCCAAAGCTTCGAGGGCCAACAGCATGAGGTCAATCTCGATGCGGGCGCGACGCGGGCAGGTCTGATCCTGGATGCCGGGATCAGGCAGGCTGCTTAACAAAACAGGGGTAGAAGATTGGGTGGGCGGACTATTCAACTGCATCTCACTCACAAACTGGATTCATGCTAGCCATTGATACAACCGATTGATTGCATTCTACTCAGTCGCATTCTATGCGGAATTGGTGCCATTCAAACAATCTCCTTGCCTTCATCTTAGATTAATTCAGTCATCCAGATCAGGAATGGGCGATCGCGCTGTGGGCTTAGGGCCCTACTGATATTCTGCCAGGGGCAGGTGCACCAAAAACTGGGTAATACCATTTACGCTCGTGGCGGTGATGGATCCGCCTAAGGGCTCTAAGAGTTTTTTCACCAGGGCCAAACCCAAGCCTGTGCCGCCATGTTTCCAGGGGTCGTTATTGGGAATGCGATAAAACTTTTCGAAAATCCGGGTCAGTTCGGTGGCCGAGACTTCAACTCCAGAGTTGCTGACTTGAATCTGGAGGACAAAGGGATAGGCCGTTGACCGGAGAGACTCTGGTTCCGTTAAGACGCAGGTAAGGTGGCGGGGCAACGGGGGTTGGTTCGCCGGGGTTGGCAAGGGCGACAGAGGGGACAGGGCCGGGGCTGGGGCTGGGGTGGCACAAATTTGGATGGACAGCCAGATGTTTTCCCCGGCGGGGGTATATTTACAGGCATTATTCAACAGTTCGGAAAAGAGGCGCTCCAGACGAGATGGATCGGTGGTGAGGGTGGGCAACTCCTCCGGCATGAGGATATGGAAGGTTTGTTGATGGTTGCTGGCCCGTTCTTGAAAGGGTTGCAGCAGGTGGGGCAGCCAGGTACGGAGATTGAGGATATCGAAGGTGGGGCGATCGCCCCCGGTTTCTAATCGCGACAGATCCAGCAAGTCGTTGATTAAGTTAATTTCCCGTTGGCATTCGTCTTTCAGAATTTGGAAATAGCGGGCGGCTTTTTGCACTACCGAGATGGGCAGGGGCGTGTGGCTGGCCAAAGCAGGCTGAAAGAGCAAAACTTCCAACATTTGATTAGCCATTTTGATATTGGCCATCGGGGTGCGGAGTTCATGGGAGACGGTGCTCAAAAAGTCGTCTTTCAGGCGATTGAGTTTTTCAAGTTCTTGCACCTGGGCTTGGGCTTTTTGGAAGAGGCGGGCTTGGCGGATGGCGATCGCGCACTGATTGGCCACCTGTTGCACCAGCCGAATGTCCTGGTTATTGAAAGCCCGGTACTTCTGGCTGACGAGCCACAAATCGCCTAACACACCATTGTCATCAAAGATCGGACAGGCCAGCATGGAGACATAGCCCCGCAACGGGTTGGGCACGAGGGAGCAAAACTGAAAATACTGACCGGCCAGGAGTTGGCGATAGCCTTCGGCAAAGTTGTCCATGTGGACGACCCGACCCTGGAGCGGCACCATTGAGTCGGTGTATTCATAGGAGACTTTGGAGGTGCGGCGCTCTAAGTCATAAATGGCGGCGTTGCATCCAGTCACGCCCAACGCCGTGGCTAATTCTTGCACCCCAGTTTGCAAAATTTGGTCTTCGTCTAAGTTATCGCGGACGCGATCGGTAATGCGCTTGAGGGTGGCTTCAAATTCGGAGGCCAGTTGCAGCTCGGCGGTGCGGGCCTGAACTTGGCGTTCTAAGGTGGTGTTGAGCCGTTGGACTTGTTGATAGAGTTCTGATTGGGCGATCGCAATGCCCACTTGGTCGCTCAACTGTTGCAGCAATTCCACTTCGTGGGCGGGCCAGGGCCGGGGTGCCTGACAATGGTGGGCCACTAACAAGCCCCACAACACTCCCTGTTGCCGAATCGGGACGGTTAAAATGGCGCGGACTTGGAGCTTTGCCAATAATTCTAAATAGCATGGGGCAATCGCTTCGGCGTAAACATCGCTGATGGCGCGGGTTCGTCCTTGTTCATACAACTGGGCAAAGGATTCGCTAAAGCAATGATCATGCAAGACCTGCCCTAGCAAAGCCGTGTAGCCGGGGGCCACCGATTCCACCAAGACCACGCCGCTCCAACTGGGGCGAAACCGAAAAATGAGGACGCGATCGGTCTGGAGAAATTGCCGGACTTCTTCAACAGTGGTGTTGAGGATTTGCTTGAGATTGAGGGATTGGCGAATGTCGTTGGTAATGGCGGCCAGGAGGGCTTCGCGCTCGGCCTGTTGGCGCAGGCGATCGGCGGCCCGTTGGCGATCGGTGATGTCCTCCGAAATGCACAGCAGATATTGAGGCCCATGTTGCTCATCAAAAATTGGTACTTTGGTGGTGTGCAGCAGGCGAATCCCTTTGTGCTGCAAGTTGATGGGCGTTTCGAGGCTGCTTTCGGTTAAACCACGGGTAAAAATATCTTGATCTTTGTGGTGGAGGATTTCAGCTTCGGCGGGGGAAAAACATTCGTGGGCGGTTTTGCCCAATGCTTGCTCGGCAGTGATGCCAAACAGTTGCTCACAGGTGCGATTCCAGTAGGTATAAGTCCCCAAGCGATCGCCGCGCCAATCTTTGACACTAACGGCGACGGGCAGGTTATCTAACACAGTTTGGAGAAAAGCGTGGGATTGCCGCAGATCCACTTCGGCCTGTTTTTGTTGGGTAATGTCAATGACGACTCCGACAATTTGTTGGGCGTTGCCGTCCTTGTCGCGGAAGATGTGGCCGTGGCTGCTTAACCAGTGGGAGCTACCGTCGGCCCACAGGATACGAAATTCAAGTTGATGGGTCGTCCCCGTTTGCAGCGATCGCTGAGCAGTGGTTTGGACGCGATCGCGATCGTCAGGATGAACCTGGGCGAGGAACGTTTCAAAGGTTAAAGCGGCAGGATCAAGCAAGCCAAACAGTTGGGGCAACCCGCTGGAATACTTGAACTGCTGCAAGTCCACATTCCAATCCCAGGTGGCAATTCGGGCAATCTCAAAGGCCATTGCCAATTGAACCTGTTGGCTATGAGAATCAACCTCTGTTTGCTTTTGGTGGGTAATATCCAGCATGATGCCGCGCAGAGAAACAGCTTGCCCATTTTCAACCACCACAGAAACCACGTCCTTGAGCCAGACAATGCGGCCATCGGCAGCCACCATGCGGTATTCCAGGTTGTGGTTTTGCAACGCCTGGATTGCGCTTAAACATTGGGTTTGAATGGTTTCACGATCAACAGGATGGATCCGGGCTTGCCAAAAACCGGGTTCCAGCCAACTGGCGATCGCATACCCCAGGATTCGTTCGGCCTGGGGGCTCACGTAGGTAAACTGGAAAGTCGCGATATCGGCTTCCCAAACAATCCCGTCAATGGAATGCACCAGAGCTTCATAGCGGTGGAGCGACTCGGCCAGAGTCGGTTCGGGAGGCGCTGGGGACAAAAGGTCTGAACCGCGATCGTGGGCCACAGGGCGATCGCTATAAGCCTGCTGCTGGCTATTCCGGTTGGTGCTATTCCGGTTTGGGTCCATAGTGCTATGCGTAGCGCCTAATCAGGTTGACAGCGAGTGACACTCTAAACTGAAACACTCGTCCTAGCGGCAATTCCTCATTCCAGCGAACCCCCCAAAGGCCAATGTCAGCGCTTCCAACATCGAACCTCCAGGTATCAAGCTCAGCGCGATCCATTGCACTTAATTCAGCATGAAATTAAAGCAGCTTTCCGTTAGGGCGACAAGTGATTGCCTAACGGGGGATGCTCGGCGGATGGAAAGACTCTTCCCCAGGCAAGGCGCTTGTACCGGAGAAATAACCGCATTCGGTGAAAATCACCGGGCGAAGAGGGGCTAGAGCTAGACCAATCGAGATCAAACAGTTTGATGTCAAACCGTTGGAATCGCCAGAAAAGGAGTCAGGCTTGCAGAACAAGTGTAATTCAGCCAGGAGGGCGATCGCGGACATGGTGCCCAGTTAGGAACCAGTCCCTGAATAGAACTCTAATGTCTAACCCATTGATTTATCCATTAGAGTTCACTCGCCAACCGTTTGAGGCCCATTCCCCTACAAAACTTCGCAAATTTGTACATTTGGCAACCGAGACTCGATAAACCGATTCATCCAACTTTCCAAGTAATGCCGATTCGTAACTTGCTCCTCTGGGTTGCTTGTATTCAAGGGGTGGGGCATCAGCCCCAACATCGCTGCCGTGGTCACACAAAACATGGATTTTTGGAAACTACCGCAAATTTGCACCCGGATATCTTCTTCGCCGCGCACGCCTTGTTGGTAAAACTTGTGGAGGTAATCCGGCAAGTAGTGACGCATATCCTGCATGAGCAAGGTGGGTGGAATCCCTGCGCCACCAACGGGGATGGGATCGGCATAAAGCACCCCATAGGTAAAGTCTTCAACCCCGGCTGGAATCTGGCGAGCTTGGGCGTTGTAAGAGATGGTGCCCATAAACGGAAACGACCGGAAGAACACCGCTTCAACATAGGGGACAGCGGCATCGGCCAAGAAGGTCAACCCGGCTTCGGGCGGGAGAATCTCAAAGGGTTGGCCGTGAATATCAACCGTGTAGGTGATGGGGTTGGCGGCGGCAGCGACGAGGCCATCCAAAACGTGCTTGACGACAGCCGGAATAGACTGAATTTCGCCGCGATCGTAGCGATCGGACAGGGCCAAAAACATATCACTCATCACTCGCCAAAACTGCCCCAAGGCGCTGTAGTAAGCCATTTGGCGAACTTGTTCGGGTAAAAAGCCGGGAAAAGCAGCAGTCACCCCTTGCATGACTGGGTTACCTTTGAGTTTGGCGGCGATCGCGGCCTGGGCACGGGCGGTAAAGTCTGGAGTATCTAAATAGCGGTCAAGTTTGCCCCCCCCATGAAACAACATGGCCTTCATGCAGTACTCAGCAAATTCGTAGTTGATGCGATCGTGCCACCAGTGTTTCAGCAGCTTTGGCAGGGTGACGTCGCCGTTGAAGTATTTGAAGAACGGAAACAACACCAGAAATTGGTGGTCGGCAATGTAACAAAGATTGATGGAGTAAGCATCAAGGACATGACCATAGCTTTTGAGAATGCCAACAACTTCCAGCACATTGTCTGGGGCATCGGGTAAGAGCGCCTCGCCGCGTTCAATCCGATAAATGATTTCAGCCAGAGGATGATTGGAAGCTGGAAGTGTGGAAGCAATCATATTCATGGTTTAGCGACGGCACAAGCAAAACGATAGAAAAAACGGCAGCAAGCTGGATAGAGCCACCAGGCTCTAGGGCGACTGGCACTATAACGTGTTGGTCGGCGTTGGGGCCGTGGATGGGGTCGGGAAGGGATGGGACACCGTGGCGATCGCGGCCCTAGGCGGCTGGATCGCGGTGGTCGTCGTTTCGCTCCAACGGGCCATCCAACTGGGTTGCAAGCCAAGCGCAACAATGACGATCGCCAGGGCGATCGCGGGAAGCCGTTCTGACCACAACACAGGAGGCAAATTCGAAAACTGATCGGGCAAGCGCCCAAAAAACGTCCGATTCACTAATAAAAGGAAATACACGGCAGTTAGCCCCGTCCCAATCATGGAGAGCAAGGTTTGCACCGGGAAGACGGGGAAACTCCCCCGGAACACCAAGAACTCCGAGATGAAACCCATCATCCCCGGAATACCGGCACTCGCCATCACCCCAACCACCATCAAGGAGCCAATCAAAGGCATCCCTCGCTCAGGGTTAAGTAAGCCCCGCAGAACGGTAATGTCACGGGTGCCCGTCTTGCTGTAAACCACCCCAACCAGCAGGAATAGCATGGCCGAAATTAAGCCATGACTAATCATCTGAAACACAGTCCCCAACAAGCTCAGGGGCGTTGCGGCAGCAGCAGCCAGCAAGATAAAGCCCATGTGCCCAATGGAGCTGTAGGCCACCATTTTTTTCATATCAGTTTGGGCGATCGCGGTAAATGCACCATACAACACGCTAACCACCGCCCAAATGGCCAACCCCGGAGCCAAGACCGCCCAAGCATCGGGAAAAAGCTGGAGACCATAGCGCAGCAAGCCATAGGTGCCGAGTTTCAGCAGCACCCCAGCCAGCAATACCGAAATTGGGGTGGAGGCTTCTACGTGGGCATCTGGCAGCCAAGTATGCAGGGGCACCAGGGGAATTTTGATGCCAAAACCAACGAGAATCAGCACCAGCAGGGGAATTTGGCTGGAAAGCGGCAGGATCTGCGTCCTCACGCTGTCATAGTCAAACCCTGGCGCTCCGGTCAGCCAAACAACGCCCAGAAATGCCGCCAGAATTAAAATTCCAGACAAGGCCGTGTAAATGAGGAATTTGGTTGCAGCATACCCCCGGCGGGCACCACCCCAAATCGCAATCAAAAAGTAGAGCGGAATCAGTTCCAGCTCATAGAACAGGAAAAAGAGCAACAGATTTTGGGCCAGGAATGCGCCCGTGACCCCGACATTGAGAAACAACACCAGCGCATAGTAAAGCCAGGGGCGTTGAATGTCTTTGGGCGAGCTATACAGGGCAATCCAGGTCAGGAGGCTGTTGATAATCACGAGGGGCAGGGAGAGACCGTCCACCCCCAGTTGATAAGTCAACCCTAGGGACTCAATCCAGGGCAGGGTTTCACGGAACTGGGTCAGAGGTTCCAACGCATCAAACTGGATGGCCAATGCGCCTGAGAGCAAACAGGTAATGGCGATGGTGATCAGAGACAGGTTCCGGGCGATCGCCGGGGGCCAAGAGCGCGGGCTAAGCCCCACAAAGAGCGCCGCAATGGCTGGAATCCAGATCAGAGCACTGAGCATAAGCAGCAGGATGAACGACGAAAAGGCAAAGAAAGACTTTAACGAACTAGCTGGATAAAGCGGTCGCAGTTCTTACATAACAGGTCGAGAGAAGGGGAATGGAAAACGCCATCGGAAGCAACGTTCTCCCTGCCGCTCCACTTACCAGAAGGAATAGGTCAGCACCACGCCCAGCAAACTAATGCCAATCAAGATAGTTAACAAATAGGCTTGGGATTGACCAGAGACACTATATTTCAGCCCTTCCCCACTAAAAATGGAGGCCAGCCCAACCAGATTGACCAAGCCATCGACAATATAGCGATCGAACCAGGCGCTAAACTTCGAAAAATTATCAACAAACCCAACAACCGTTAGCCGATAGAGCCGATCAATATAGAAGTCATAGGCCAGCAAATCTTGGAAAAACTTGAGCGGCATTTGAATCGATCGCGACCACACCCGACTCAGGGGCATCAGCGCACCAATGCTACCCCCGATCACCCCAGACACCACCAACAAGCCGCAGGCCGCCCAATTGAGATAAGCCCAGTTCGGTAAGAGATACACCCGTTGGAGAATGGCCGGAAACACCAGGGTAATAACGGTTAAAGTGACCATCGGTAGCGCCATCGTCCAGGGCACTTCTGGGGCACGGCGAGTTTTGATTTGGGGGGTGCCCAAGAACACTAACCGAAAGACTCGAACCAGGTTTAAGGCGGTCAAGCCGTTAACCAGCAACAACACTGGCACAACCCAGAAATCGTCGTACCAAAAAGCATTCAAGCCCTCGCGTAAGGCCCAGAAACCGCCTAACGGCACTACGCCAACCATCCCCGCTGCCCCAACCAAATAGGCTGTCGTCGTGGCGGGCATCCGCGATCGCAACCCGCCCATTTCGGTGATGTCCTGGGTGCTTGTCGTCAGGATGATGGAGCCAACGCTCATGAACAGCAACGCTTTGGCAACGGCATGGGCCAACAAAACAAGCAGCGCAACATTCGTCCACTGCATTCCCACTGCAATGAATACGATGCCCAGATAGGCGCTGGTAGAGTGCGACAAGGCCCGTTTAATGTCGATTTGGGCGAGGGCTACTAAGGATGCGCCGATCGCCGTCATCGTCCCCAGAGTGATCAACGCGATCGAGGCCACTGGCGACAAGATCAAAATCGGTTGCAACTTGATGAGAACATAGGCACCGCAAGCGACCACCACCGAGTTCCGCAAAATGGAAGCAGGATTCGGGCCTTCCATCGCTTCGTCTAACCACATGTGCAAGGGAAACTGGGCACACTTCCCAATCGGGCCAGCAATGAGCGCCAGCCCCAATAGGGTAGACACCACAGGAGTTAAGGTTGCCGTTTCAGCCCATTCATATAGATCTTGGAAGTTGAGGGTTCCTGCCATTGTCGCGAGGGCCACGACCCCCATAAGCAACAGCACATCTCCCACCCGCTTCGTTAAGAAGGCATCGCGGGCGGCTGTCACCACCAATGGCTGGGCATACCAAAACCCGACTAGCAAGTAAGTGGAAAGGGTCAAGATTTCAAGGAGCCCGTAGGATAAAAAGAGAGAATCGCTCAGGGCCAACCCCGTCATAGCGCTTTCAAAAAAGCCCATCAAGGCAAAAAACCGCCCCAAGGCCCAATCTTTCTCGAGATAGCCCATGGCAAACAGTTGAGCCAGTAGACTCAATCCGGCGATGAGTTCGGCGGCGGCCAAACTCACAGGGGAGATATCGATCGCAAAAGACAGATCTAAATCAGCCGCATGAAACCAGTGAATCAACAACGGCTCGGGTTGCAACCGCAAACTGGCATCAAACGCGATCGCTCCGTGCACCAGCGCCACCAGCGTCATGAGCAAATTAAAATACGCTGCCGGACGAGACCCAGTGCGCCGAACATATCCTGTTGACCAGGGCAATGTTAAAACAGCACCAACCAACCCATAAATCGGGATCCAAGCACTTGCCTCCAACCAAAACTCTTGCATTGAAATAACCTTGCTTAACGGACTTATGTGATAACAACGAACAGCCGACGACGAAGATAACGAAAAAACAATGATTGATATAAAGTATTAACGATGCTGACCCATCACGAATCTAGCTACAGCAATAGGTCTCCAGCACTTCTAGCACCGGAGACTCAACCCCAAAACTCCCACTCAAATCCAAAACATTTAGCGTCAACCGAACTCAACAGCGATCGCGTCAAATTGGGAATGCATAGTAATAATAATGTCTAAACCATAAAACGTTTCAATGCGAAAAACAATCATAACGAAGTAATAACTTGTGTATCTATGTATATATAAATGCTTTTTATATTTAAATAATAATTTCTTTAACTCTAAAACTAAAAGAGTCTAGGACGTTTAAGGGGATAATTCTAAACGGTAGCAATGGTGGTACTGTTAGACGGGGCTAAACAGCTTCGCTCATGCGCTTTCCAGTCCCTAAGGGCTGATTTGATGGCGCACGGGACGGCAATCTCGATCGCACCGAGAGCATGGCCAAAGCTGTCTGTTTAGGTGTCAATCAGTGGGCCAGCAACCGTGAATGCTTTATAAGCTTTGCTAATAGCTGAAATTTGTGACTATCATTGGGCGTTATGTTGCGTATTTGACAACCTCACCCGTATGCTGGATTTAGAACAGTGAAAACCTTGATCAGGCTTGAAAAATGGCATAATCCCGTCGCAATTTTCATCCCTTTTCATTGCTATTAATTTCACTTATCAGGAGAGATTAGGATGCCTATTGCTGTCGGAATGATTGAAACGAGGGGCTTTCCTGCGGTGGTTGAAGCCGCAGATGCGATGGTGAAAGCCGCTCGCGTGACCCTGGTTGGGTATGAAAAGATTGGCAGTGGCCGTGTCACCGTGATTGTGCGTGGAGATGTCTCTGAAGTGCAAGCGTCGGTTGCGGCCGGGATTGAGTCGGCGAAGCGGGTCAATGGTGGCGAAGTGGTTTCGACCCACATCATTGCACGGCCCCACGAAAACTTGGAATACGTCTTGCCGATTCGATATACCGAGGCGGTAGACCAGTTCCGGACTTGAGCAAGTTCGCGATCGCGGCTTGTTTGAGAGATTTAGCTGCTGGTGATATCAGCCCTGTTGGTGGCATCAGCGATCGTTTAATTGACTTTGATTGGAAGGGAGTATTGATATGGCAATCGCAGTAGGAATGGTAGAAACCTTGGGTTTCCCCGCTGTTGTTGAAGCGGCGGACGCAATGGTAAAGGCCGCTCGGGTAACTCTGGTTGGGTATGAAAAAATTGGGAGTGGCCGTGTAACCGTGATTGTACGCGGTGATGTCTCTGAAGTGCAGGCTTCAGTGGCCGCTGGGATTGAGAGCGTCAAACGGGTCAATGGTGGGCAAGTCTTATCCACCCACATCATTGCACGGCCCCACGAAAACCTGGAGTACGTCCTGCCGATTCGCTACACCGAAGCTGTTGAGCCGTTTCGTGAGAGCGTTAGCGGTATCCGTCCCTTGAACCGCTCGTAAGCCTAATGCAGATTGCCAGGGTTCTTGGCACAGTCACTAGCACCCAAAAAGACCCCAGCCTAACGGGGATTAAGTTTTTAGTGGTGCAGTTGATTGATGATGACGGTCAACCGTTGCCGGGATATGAGGTTGCGGCTGATACTGTTGGCGCGGGCGTCGATGAGTGGGTATTGGTGAGTCACGGTAGTGCGGCTCGTCAAGTTTCCGGGAGTGAAAAGCGCCCCCTCGATGCGACCGTCATTGCCATTATCGATACGATTAGCACTGAGCACGGCTTACTCTACAGTAAGCGAGTTCAGGATCGCTAGAAATTCAGGTAAACCACAGGTGACGGGGGCGATCGCGCCCGATCCAGGGGTTAGATTCGCCACGTTGCCACAGGGAAATCAGATTGTTGATGTTCAAGTCCGATGCTTCGGATTTAGCTTGGGAGAGTTGGCATTATGGTAGTCCGTAGTTACGCGGCTCCTCCGACTCCTTGGTCAAAAAACTTGGCCGAGCCGAAGATTCATGAAACGGCCTATGTCCATTCCTTCTCCAACTTGATTGGGGATGTTCGGATTGGGGCCAATGTGTTGATCGCACCGGGTACTTCGATTCGGGCGGATGAAGGCGCACCATTCCGAATTGGCAGTGGTTCCAATGTGCAGGATGGTGTAGTGATTCATGGTCTGGAGCAAGGTCGCGTTCTGGGCGATGACGGCAACGCTTACTCCGTTTGGATTGGCGACAACACGTCCATCACCCACATGGCCTTGATTCACGGGCCAGCTTACATTGGAGATGGCTGTTTCATCGGATTTCGTTCGACCATCTTTAATGCGCGGGTTGGTCACGGCTGTATTGTGATGATGCATACGTTGATCCAAGATGTCGAGATTCCTCCAGGTAAGTTTGTGCCTTCAGGCTCGACCATTACCACCCAGCAGCAGGCTGATCGGTTGCCTGATGTGCAAGCGTTGGATCAAGAGTTTGCCACCCATGTGGTCGGAATTAATGATGCGTTGCGATCGGGCTATCACCGCGCTGAGAACGTGGCCTGCATGTCATCAGTGCGAGAGGAGTTTGATCAGGTTACAGCGGCGGGATTGTCGGGTGAGTCGTCAGGTATGGCTACGCCTCAACTTACAAAGGGAGGGAGTATGGATACAGATGTGATCAGTCATGTACGTCAGTTATTAGCACAGGGATATCGAGTTGGAGCAGAACACGCTGATGCGCGTCGGTTCCAAACCAGTTCCTGGAAGAGTTGCACGCCAATTCAATCCACCCGCGAAGGGGATATCTTGGCCGCTTTGAGTGCTTGCTTGCATGAACATGCAGGCGAGTATGTGCGCTTGATTGGGATTGATGTGAAAGCCAAGCGGCGAGTGTTGGAAACCATTATCCAACGGCCCGAAGATGCCCCTGGCAAAGCTTTGGCTGGCAAGGCGGCCAGTCGCCCTCCGGTGGGATATGGGGCACCTAAGGCAAGCTACCAAAGTGCGAAAGGCAACGGGGCAAGCGCAAACGGTGTTGCGAATGATGTCGTAACCCAAGTGCGGAACTTGTTGTCCCAAGGTGCTCGCATTGGGACGGAGCACGCGGATGCCCGCCGCTTCCAAACCAGTTCCTGGCATACCTGCGCACCAATTCAAGCAACTCGCGAATCTGAGGTGATTGCTGCACTAGAGGCGTGTATGCGAGAGCACCAAGGCGAGTACGTGCGCTTGATTGGGATTGACCCCAAAGCGAAACGTCGTCTAGCAGAAGTGATTATTCAACGGCCAGGGCAAACCTCGTCAAGTTTGGCTGGCGGTAGTGCGGCTAGCTATGGCGGTGGTCGCGCGGCCCAAAATGGTAGTTACAGTGGTGGTACAACTGCTGGCGCGATCGCGGGTGATCTGGCTCAGCAGGTTGGGCAATTAGTGGCTCAAGGCTGTGTAATTGGGCTGGAATACGCGGATGAGCGGCGGTTCAAGACCAGTTCTTGGCATACGGCTCCTGCCATTTCGGCCCGGAGTGCTGCCGATGCGATCGCCACCGTACAAAGATTTTTGAACGAGCACCACGGCGACTATGTTCGATTGGTGGGGATCGATGCGACGGCCAAGCGGCGAGTAGTCGAGACAATTATCCATCGGCCCAACGGCAAAGGTGGCGCAACATCGACGCCCACTGGAACCGCAGCAAGGGCGACTTATTCTCAGCCGCAGGCTAAGCCTAGCAATGCTGGTCATGGGGCCAAGCTGAACGGCCATGTCTCAGAACAGGTACGGCAATTGCTGGCCCAGGGCTACCAAATTGGCACAGAGTACGCTGACAAGCGACGCTTTAAAACCAGTTCTTGGCAAAGCGGTGGCTCCATTAATGCACGGCGAGAAGCCGAAGTGATGGCAGCGTTAAACACCATTGTGGATAAGCATCAAGGTGAATACGTGCGGCTGATTGGGATTGACCCTAAAGCTAAGCGGCGAGTCGTTGAAACCATTATTCAGCAACCTGCACACTAGCCTTGTAGGCCCATTCAATCAGGGAGGTATGCCCCATCCCCGTTGTTCATTTCCATATCAATACGTGCTTGTGAGTCTTGCAGACAGTCTTGTCGCTGTTGAACAGACTCGATCATGAAGGGAGTTCCATGTCCGTGCCATCTTTACCGATGCAGCCTGTCAGTACGTCACACTACTTTGTGAGTGGTGATGTTACGATTCAGGACGGTGTAGCGATCGCCCCGGGCGTATTGATTCAAGCCGATCCTGGTAGCCGCGTCGTGATTAAAACAGGCGCTTGCATTGGGATCGGCTCTGTGCTTCATGCCCATCAAGGGGTGTTGGAAGTGGGGACAGGCGCTAGCATCGGTTCAGGAACGCTGTTGCTCGGATGTGTGCTAGTTGGGGCCAATGCCTGTATCGGCGCGGCAACAACCATTTTTAACGCCAACGTGGCACCCGCACAAATTGTGCCGGCGGGCTCTCTGGTGGGAGAGGTGGGTCGCCAGGTTGATGAGTTATACGCCACAGACACCGTGCTGTATCCAGAAGCGGCTGATGAGTCCCTACCGCAATCTCCGTCACCAGAACCGCAAGCAGAGCCATCGTTGGAGCCACCTGTGGCCCCAGAAGCACCGGACCAAACGCAGCCGGAACCCCCTGCAAAGCTAGCTTCCGAGGTCAATGTGTACGGTCAGATGTATGTCAACCAATTGTTAGTCAAACTGTTTCCCCATCGCCAGCACAGCAATGCGATCGCCAACGAGGTTCCCACCGTTGAAACTAGTGATGATCCGTGGACGAATTAGGCGCTCTTTCCCGTAGAAGGTCTGGGGGGCGATCGCAGACTGAATGAGAGAGACCCGCTTTTCTGCTGAGGGGGATACCACCTGTTCAGAGAATCCCAGTTACGATAGAAGTACGCAAATTTAGCAGCCGCTAGTTTCCATGAGCCGACGCGACGACTTTACCGACACAGCCTTAGGGTTGGTTTCTGCCCAGAGTTTTCCGGCGATCGTGGGGATTGCGGATCATATGTTGAAGTCGTCTGGTGTGACGCTCGTCGGCTACGAAAAGATTGGAGGCGGCCACTGCACCGCGATCGTACGGGGTTCAGTGGCAGATGTGCGCTTGGCCGTTC
Organism: uncultured bacterium; assembly: GCA_964475335.1. GTDB lineage: Bacteria > Cyanobacteriota > Cyanobacteriia > Leptolyngbyales > Leptolyngbyaceae > CAYYWG01. Next base: position 5,376 of record CAYYWG010000023.1, on the reverse strand, counting down.
AGGAAGGCGCAGAGCGGGCTGAACAGTTTGGACAAAAGCTTTCGACTGTGGTTCTTGCGCGGCCCATGCCAAACTTGGAGGTCGTGTTACCCATTGGGAACCGCTTAGCCCAACTGGCAACTGGACGGGGCCACAACAAGCTGAGTAATCAGGCGGTGGGTTTGCTGGAAACGCGCGGCTTCCCAGCGATGGTTGGGGCAGCAGATGCGATGTTGAAATCCGCCGATGTTAGCCTCGCGGCTTATGAAACCATTGGTGCTGGTTTGTGTACGGCGATCGTGCGGGGAACCGTGGCCAACGTGGCGATGGCACTGGATGTGGGCATGGCTGAAGCCGAGCGGATTGGGGAACTGCACGCTGTGATGCTGGTTCCTCGCCCCCTAGACGATCTGGAACAAACCCTACCACTGGCAAGTTGCTGGATCGAGGAAATCGAACCCCTCCGCATCCCCTTAGCGGTGAAGGAAACGCAAAAAGATGTGGTGACCTTGCCCGAATTAAAGCAAGAACGCCAACCCTTGTCTTTGGCAGAGCGAGAGGAACCGTTGCCAGAAGGGGTGCCCAGAGATTATCCCCTGGAGCAAGTCTCCCTCAATGAAGCGCTCCCCCTGGAGGAGGCCCCAGAGGCGTTAGCCTTAGAGAATGAGGAGCCCCCGACGGATAGCAGTCTGCCTAAACGTCCAAATCCAACCCGTGCGACCCATCCGCGATCGCGACGACGACCGTATTAAGGCGATCTTGGTTTACGAGCTTAGCCAGAAATAAGAGATCCTCGTGGCCGGAAAATTTAGGGTTTATCGGGTGCTTGTTGTTGGGTGCTTGTTGCTGATATTTGTTAGCCGTGATGGCCGCTGGCCCTTGATCGGCAGAATGGCAGTAGCAGCCTTAGCAGTAACCCGATTTAGGCCAATGGCACAACGACCACAAGCAGCCTGCCGCCCCCACCCCCACCTAGGCGAGCGTTTCCGGGCAATATCCCAAACCCTGGACAAATTGATTCCGAAATTCTTCAATTTCCAGGCGATCGGGTAACCCGTGGGACACGACAGCCACTTGATACCGTTGCATGACATTAATTGGACTTTGGCCCGTTTCTAACCCCCACAGGGTCATTTGCACCCGAATATCTGGCTCGCAGGGGATGCCTAATTCTTGCATGAAGGCCCGAAAATCGCCGTGTTGTTGGGGGTTCAAAAAGCATGTCAGTTTAACCCGAATGATCCACCCATCAATCTGGTGGATGACGCTAATAAATTGGACAGGAAGTTGATGGTAGTTGACGTACTCGATGATGCGGAGCGTCAAACTGGTGTTGGCAAGAAAATAAAGGTAGTCCATAGAATGTCTACCCGCTCAGGGCAATACGCTATATCTTGATCCTCGTTTGATCTGAGGTAATTGAGTAGGGGTAAACTCCCCGATTCAAGAGCGGGATTTCCCCCAATTCTGGGATTTCCAAAGAATAGTCGTCAGGGGATCCAGGTCAGTGGTAACGTCAAAATTGGATCTGGATGGATATTTGTGCTGTGGATCGCGATCGCCAACTGTCTGCTTACGACTACCTATTGCCCAAGGAACAAATTGCCCAAGCTCCGGCAGAACCTCGGGATACTGCCCGCTTACTGGTGGTGCAGGCAGAACCTCGTTACACCCATGCCATTTTTCGGGAATTACCGGACTGGTTGCAACCAGGAGATCTGCTGGTGTTGAACAATACGCGGGTTTTGCCCGCCCGACTATATGGGCACAAAGAAAGTGGGCTAGCAGTCGAAATTTTATTGTTAGAACCGCGCCCAGCCGATGAAATGGCCACCACTGAGTTTGCGAATCGCTGGTTAGCGTTGGTTAAACCGGGGCGGCGACTCAAGCCAGGCACCCAAATTGGATTTGCGGAGACGGCAGCCACCCAAGCAGCAGGAATCACGGGGGTGGTGGCGCAGGTGGTGGCAACCGATGAGGCAACCAGTGGCCGCATTCTGGAGTTTAGTGTGCCAGCGGGGGAGGCGTTCAAAACCTGGTTGTATGCGATAGGGCAAGTGCCGTTGCCCCCTTACATTCAGGAGGCCGATCCGCAAGCAGCGCCCTATCAGTCGGAACGCTATCAGACGGTGTATGGCGATCGCGTCGGTGCAGTTGCAGCCCCCACTGCCGGCTTACACTTCACACCGGAACTATTGCAAACCTTGCGCGATCAGGGCATTCAACAAACCTTCGTCACATTACATGTTGGGGTTGGCACCTTTCGCCCAGTGGAGACAGAAGACATTACAACCCATACCATGCATAGTGAGTGGGCTGAAGTTCCCCCCGAAACCGTAGCCCACATTCAAGCCACCCAGGCTCGCGGCGGACGGATTATCGCCATTGGGACAACCGCCGTCCGGGCGCTAGAAGGAGCCTCCCACAGCGGCACGCTCCAGCCCTTTTGCGGCAGAACAAATTTATTTATCTATCCAGGCTATGAGTGGCGGGTTGTGGATGGGTTGATCACGAATTTCCATCTGCCCAAATCCAGCCTCCTGATGTTAGTCAGCGCCTTGATTGGGCGAGAACGATTGCTCTCAGTATATGAGGTGGCGATCGCCGCCGGGTATCGATTCTACTCCTTTGGCGATGCCATGCTCATCCTACCGGAAGCCCAGCTTCACCGAGCTTAGACCCCATCCCAACCACTGCCTAAGGACGTGAGTGGCACCTGGCCCGTGGTCGTCGTGCCATTCATAAACCAGATATAGTTTTCGCCATTGGTGTAGTTACGCCAAACCACATCAGCTTTACCATCCCTGTTGTAATCCCCCACATCCACAATGCCCCAGCTGGCAGAATTCGGCGAGGACAAACTGGTCGTGGTAAAGAAGTAAGCTCCCGGTGCACCATACACCAACCAGGCCCCAGTGTAGCCCGTAGGGGCGTAGCGCCAGATCAAGTCAATTTGGCCATCGTTATTGAGATCACTCAGACCGTCTAAAACCCAATCTGTACTCACTTGGCCCAAACTAGCATTGCTGACATAGGTCGTGCCATTCATGAACCAGACCCCCAACGATCCCGACTGGGTTTCGCGCCAGAGTAGATCAAGTTGGCCATCGCCATTGAAATCGGCGACCCCCTCAATGACCCAACTAGGCCCAACGACAGGGGAAATGGCAACAGCCGCCTGAATGGAAGTGCCATTCATCAGCCAAACTCCAGTGTTACCGCCTGCATATTCGCGCCAGAGCAAGTCAGGCTGCCCATCCCCATTAAAATCACCAACCCCTTCCAAAATCCAGTTGGTGGAGACAGAGGGCAACATCAGGGTTGAAGTGGGGACGGAACCATTCATCAGCCAGACCATGTTTTGTCCGGTTTGATAGTTGCGCCACACAATATCGTCGATACCATCGCCATTGAAGTCAGAGTTTGCCACGCTGTCATCGTTCACAATTGAGCCAATCCCAGCGGGGGTGGCCAGCGTAGCGTTGACGGCATTAGTCAGGTTGACGGAGAACGTTTCCGTTGTTTCAATTCTGGGGTCGCCGCTGACTGTAACGGTGATCGTTTTCCGCGTTTCACCGGGGGCAAAGACCAGGGTACCGATCGCATCAAAGTAATCGTTATTGGCCTTCGTCGCCGTGCCATCGGCGGTGGCATAGTTCACGCTGACAGTCTGGCTGCTGGGGTTGGACAGGGATACCGTAAACACGAAGTTACTAAAACCAGTGTTGCCTTCCCGCTGATTAACAGCACCGATGGTAATTGTTGGGGTGGCATCGTCATTGGTGAGGGTTCCTACAGCGCTATTGCTCGTGAGGATGGCATTACTCGTGGTAGAGAGGTTCACGGAAAAGGTCTCCGTGGCTTCGAGCTTGGCATCACCAATCCCGTTCACTGTAATGACTTTGCTGGTTTCGCCCGGCAAGAAGATGAGCGTCCCAGATTTGGCCACATAGTCATTGTCTGCGGTCGTTGCAGTGCCATCCGCCGTGGCGTAGCTTACAGAGATTGTTTCGCTGCTGGCCGCCGAGAGAGACACTGTGAAATTGTAGGCGGTGTTGCCACTATTCCCTTCGTTTTGGGTGACCCCGGCAACATTAATGCGAGGGGGGGGCGCAATCACCACGGTGAAGAATTGAACCGGGGCGGTATCGATACCGCCATTGGTCGTGCCACCGCTGTCTTTGACGGTGACTCCGATGACTGCGGTGCCCGTGGCTGGCACATCGGCAACGGGGGTGTAAATGAGGGTGCCGCTGTTGCTGATGGTGGGGGCGCTGGCGAACAGGCTGGGGTTGGAGTTGCTGGCAATGCCGTAACTGACTAGGGTCTGGGTGGCCTCGTTGGTGGGGCCGGGGTTGAACCCTGTCGCCCAGTTGTTCACGGTTTTGGTTCCAGATCCGGCGATCGCGCTTTGGTTAGCCCCAATGACAAAAGTGGGAGCGTCATTAATCGGATTTACCGTCAAGGCAACTGTCGCCGTGTTCGACCCATCCCCCAGAGAATCTCGCACCCGGTAGGTGAACGAGTCAACGCCATTGAAGTTGGCGTTGGGGGTGTAGTTGAAGGTGCCATCCGCATTGAAGGACAGGGTACCGTTGGCTGGCCCTGCCACCAGGTTTGCGGTGAGGGGGTTGTTGCTGTCGGGGTCTGTGTCATTGCCCAGGACATTACCGGCGATCGCCGTATCTTCGTTACCCGTGGCGGTGTCGTTGTTGGCGATCGGGCGCAAGTTGCTGCCATCTGTGACCGTCAGGGTGACGGTGGCCAAGTTCGAGACGGTGCCACCATCATTAACGCGATAGGTGAAACTATCGGTGCCCAGGAAGCCAGGATTGGCGGTGTAGATAAAGGAACCATTAGGGTTGAGGGTCAAGTTCCCCCGGCTAGTGCCGTTGACCAGAACCGCGCTGAGGTTGTTCGCTGGCGTATCGATATCGGTGTCATTGACCAACACCCCGGTGGCGGGAATCGTGACCACGGCAGTATTCGGCACGATGTAGGTATCGTTGGTGGCGATCGGCGCATCGTTGACGGCAGTGACCGACAGATTCACCGTCGCTGTACCCGATAGACTACCTGTGCTGTCTACGGCATAGTAGGTAAAGCTGTCCGTGCCGTTGAAGTTGGCGTTGGGGGTGTAGTTGAAGGTGCCATCCGCATTAAAGGTGAGTGTGCCATTACCGGGGCTCGTCACGAGGGAGGCCGTTAGCGGAATGTTGTTATCGGGGTCTGTGTCATTGGTCAGGACGTTGCCACTGGTTGCGCCATCTTCAGTTAGGCCAAAGCTGTCGTTGGTGGCGATCGGCGCATCAGGAACGGCAGTCACCGACAGACTCACCGTGGCCGTCCCGGAGGGCGCACCCAGGCTATCCACTGCGATGTAGGTAAAGCTGTCCG
>CAYYWG010000022.1:0-66473 GCA_964475335.1 uncultured bacterium | reverse complement strand
GAATATTCCTGATACGGTGGGGTATTTGACTCCGGCGGAGTTTGGGAGCCTGATTCGGGGGATCAAAGAAAACGTCCCGAACATTGACCAGGCCGTCATTTCGGTGCATGGCCACAATGACCTGGGGTTGGCGGTAGCGAATTTCTTAGAAGCGGTGAAAAATGGAGCTCGCCAGTTGGAATGTACGGTGAATGGGATTGGCGAACGGGCCGGAAATGCGGCGTTGGAAGAGTTAGTCATGGCGTTGCACGTCCGACGGCACTATTACAATCCTTTTTTGGGGCGGCCTGCGGATTCAGAAGCGCCGTTGACCAATATTGACACGCGCCAGATTTACAAAACCTCGCGGCTGGTTTCTAATTTGACGGGGATGTTGGTGCAGCCGAATAAGGCGATCGTCGGGGCAAATGCCTTTGCCCACGAGTCGGGGATTCACCAGGATGGGGTATTAAAAAATCGCCTTACCTACGAGATTATGGACGCGCAGTTGATTGGGCTGACGGATAACCAAATTGTGTTGGGTAAGTTGTCGGGGCGAAATGCGTTTCGATCGCGCCTTAAGGAAATTGGCTTTGACCTGTCGGAACAGGATTTGAATAAAGCGTTTGTGCGGTTTAAGGAATTGGCGGACAAGAAAAAGGAAATTACCGACCGCGATTTGGAAGCGATCGTGAATGACGAAATTCAACAGGCTCCGGATTTGTTCAAGCTGGAGTTGGTGCAGGTTTCCTGTGGTGACCATGCGAAACCGACGGCGACGGTGACGCTGCGTACCCCGGATGGGGATGAATTGATGGATGCGGCGATCGGAACGGGGCCAGTGGATGCGGTGTATAAAGCGATCAACCGGGTGGTGAATGTGCCCAATCAGTTGATCGAGTTTTCGGTGCAGTCGGTCACGGCGGGCATCGACGCGATCGGGGAAGTTACCATTCGCCTCCGCTACGACGATCGCATTTTTGCGGGCCATGCGGCGAATACCGATATCATCGTGGCGTCGGCCCAGGCGTATATTAATGCGTTAAACCGTCTGTATGCGGCTTTGCAAAAAGACAAACGCTTGAATCCCCAGCATTCGGCGCTGGATGCTCCGGCGCTCAACCCGGATGCGGCGATCGCGGCAACGGCAGAACGGTAATTGAGTGCATCGGCTGAACCAATGAAGTGGTGGCCCCCATGTTTGACAGCCGTTGGCATGGGGGAAAATTCAGTATCCCTCTGGCTAGTCAGCGTTTATCCACACCTTACTCAGCTGGCGACAAGGACCTGGTGGGCCTGGAAAAACACCGTCTGGGCCTGGGTTTCCTCGCTTTTTAGCCTGGGGCTGTGGGGGCTGTCTATTCACCTTTTCCACAAGCGATATGGTCTGTGGAAAACTCTATCCACAGCCTGGGGAAAACGGAAGAAACCGCTGCCATTGTTCCGGCCATCGGCGGTGGCGCGGTGGTGGTTTAAGTTGGGGAACGGTTGATATAGTCGCTGGTTAGCAGGCCAGAACGACTGGAGCGGCGAGTAAAGTTTTTGAGCATGTAACCCAAGTCTTCTGGGGCGAGGGACGCCGCAAGGGCATCCGTTGTACTGATGATGCCGCTTTCGTGGAGGTCAAACAACGACTGGTTCAGGGTTTGGCTATTGTCTACGCCCTCTTCCATGATCTGATAAATTTCGTCAAAGCAGCCTTTGAGGAGGTAGTCCCGAATGGTGTCGGTGTTCACCATAATTTCGAGGGCGGCGGTACGGCCTCCTTGGACGGTGGGCACCAGGGATTGGGCAATGACTGCTTTGAGGGCATCAACAATTTGATACCGCACGGTGTCTTGTTCTTCTGCCGAGTAAAAGTTGAGAAGGCGCTTGAAGGCGTTGGCGGCCCCTTTGGTATGCAACGTTCCTAAAACGAGGTGCCCGGTGAGTGCCGCCCGGAGAGCCGTATCTACGGTTTCGCGATCGCGCATTTCCCCAATGAGAATAATGTCAGGATCTTGGCGTAAAGCCGCCCGGAGTGCATCTTTAAATTCCTGGGTATGCATCCCCACTTCCCGTTGTGTAAACAAAGAAAGATTGGACGCATGCACGTACTCAATGGGGTCTTCGATCGTCACGACTTTCCGCGATTGGGTGTCGTTGACATGCCGCAACATGGCTGCCAGGGAGGTGGATTTACCGGAGTTAACCGAACCTGTAACCAAAATTAAACCCTGGCGTTCTTCGACGAGATACCCCATCACTGCCGGTAGATTGAGCTTTTCCAAGGTGGGCACCGCCAGGGAAATGAGGCGGAGCACCATCGAACCACCCGTGATGGATTCGGCGCAGTTGATCCGGCAGCGCACCAAGCCTTCGTACAGAATGGCGGTATCGAGTTCTTGGCAGGCTTTGAATTGGGCTTTTTGGGCTGGCAGCAAAACCTCGTCTAGAAATTCATCGAACTGTTTGGGGGTGATGCGGCCATAGGAGGATTGGGTTGTCATGCGGCCTTGGATGCGGAAGCGCGGGGGCTCATCGACTTGCAAATGTACGTCCGATGCTCCTTTTTGGAAGGCATCTTCCACCAGGCCGTAGACGGTGCCTTGTTTTTGGAGGGTTTCGCTGGGGCCGTCGAGCACAATCCCGTTGAGGCTGAGGGCTTCGGTGCCTTGAGCGGTGGGGCCACAGTTGATCCGGCCTTTCATGAAGCCGTGAATTCGCACTTCGGAGTCGAGTTTGCGCTGGGCGATGTAGTGCTTGAACTGGGCCGGGGATAGCAGTTCTTGCAGGTAATGCTGAAATTGCTCAGGGGTGAGATGGGCGAAGTGGGGCTGCGGGGAGAGTTTGCCGCTGATCCGGTAGAAGGGGGTGTGGCCGGCTTGAAGGTAGATGGCAGTCGCTTCGCGATCGCACGCATCTTGAATAATCGTTCGAACTGTGTTGGGTGCGGCCTGTTCAGCGTCAGCAGCAGCTTGGATAGCAGTCATGGCAACGATGTTAAAAGATGGAAGAAGCCAGAGAGAAAAACAACCCAGGAGGGGGGCAGTCGGGGGAACACTAAAGCTAGTCGCAGATGAAGGGAAAAAACAGGTGAAATCGGCTAAGAGGGCGTTTTGGCAGGAACCACTTAGGCCAATATAATACCTATTCCTGGGCCAATGTGGAGATTTCCTCTAGATTTCCGCACGGACGATCGCGGGTTAGCTCGGTTGGCGATCGCTCTATCCTAGGGTTGTCCTCCTGTCGGGCACGGGGTTGCCACAGCACTAAATCGCGATCGACGGCGGTTAAAACTTTGGTAAAAAGTCAACAGGCTTTGGCGTTTGGCGGTGCCGCTGTTGGGGGGGAATGGTTCCCTTCGCTGGGGAAAGCCTGATTCTGGCTGCCGGAACCCATGCGATCGCGCCCAAGTGCGCGACAGGAAGTTTACCTGGGTGGGACAAAGCCCAACAGGCAACCTGGGGCAGTGGTTTGCGGTGCAGCGCAAGTGGGGCAAGCGGGGCCGGGGTTGGCTCAGCCCAATAACTGCCGCATAACTACTGTCGCATAACGTTAGTCTTCCAGCTTTGCGATTTCGCCGTGCAGGTTGATTAGCGCTTCTGCGAGCACGTTTAACCGACTTTCCAGCGATCGCCGCCGGGTCAACAAAAGTTGCAACCGCTGATAGCGGGCGATCGCCAAACTCACATCGGGCACCTGCTCCACCGGGCACCCCCGTTGCCATACCTGGCCATCTTCCCCCAGGCCACACAGGCGATAGGTTGCTACTGGTGTCGTATCGCCAGCTTCGAGCCAGCCGTCAACAATTGGCCCTTCGTCGTAGAGCGCCTGAATAGCCCGCACAACTTCATCCAGCGCGGTTAGCCAATTGGCCACCATCCCTTGCAAATCTTGAATTAAGTTGAGGGCCAGAGCGGAATTGGTGATCGCAACAAACTGGCGACTTTCCTGCGTGACGGTAAATTCGGGGAGCGTCGGGGCTTTTTCGGCGATCGCGTTCGACAACATGGTGCTGTAGAGCATGGTGGCACGCTCGCTGTCGGCATCGGGGGCGGCGTGTTTGGCGGGCGATCGCTCTAGTCGGGTTTGCTCCGCAACACTCACAAAGTCGTCAAACGGGCCAACCGCAGGCGGTGGCGGCAGATTGGGGTGGGGGTCGGCATCCCGCAAAGACTCTCGCAAGGCAAAATGCTGCTTTGCTGCTTGCTGTAGGGCTGCTTCAATTCGTTTCAGCTCTGGCTTCATTGTCAACCTCCTCCCACACTCCGCATTGGAACCAACGGTCTGACAAAGGTCGCTACCAGTAAACACGCAGTTCAGCAAAATGCAGCAGCTTGTGCAGGAATGGCAATATTTTTTAATACTTTAGGGGGGAAGACTGGCGTGCGTTTAGGGCACTGTTGAAAGAGGCCGGAGGGGCAGAAACTTGGGCGATCGCCCAGGTGGGTTGTTGTATCAACATTGTCATCAATAGTGAATTGAGCGGGCAACAGGGAGCTTTGGCCGGGTGAAATCAGGAGGACGTAGACACAGCGTATGGGACAGGTGGTGTTAGTGACAGGGCCGACGCGATCGGGCAAAAGCGAATGGGCGGAACAGTTGGCGATCGCCACCCAATTGCCTGTGGTGTATGTGGCGACGGCCCAGGTGGATCCGGCGGATACCGAATGGGTGAGCCGCATTCAACGGCACCAACAGCGCCGCCCAGCCGATTGGCGCACCTACCATGTGCCATTGGCCCTGGCGGATTTTTTGCGCCAACAAACCCAGGCGCAATGTTGGTTGGTGGATGCCTTGGGGACGTGGGTGGCCAATGGGTTAGAGCAAGGGGATGAGGTTTGGCAAGAACACCAGGCGGAATTGCTGGCCGTGTTGCCCCAAGTGCCAGGCACCATAATTTTAGTGGCCGAAGAAACTGGCTGGGGCATTGTTCCGGCGTATCCGTTGGGGCGGCAGTTTCGCGATCGCCTGGGCGATTTAACCCGTCACATTGGGGCGATCGCGGATACGGTGTATCTCGTGACGGCAGGCCACGCCTTAGACTTAGGGCGATTGGGCCAACGGCTGCCCCCGGCAATCTCCCGGCCCGGAGCATCCTAAACACCTCGGATGACAGACGCATAACTTAACTTCTGGTATAGGTTTGCCGCTTTCACCCAGCCAATTTACCTCTTACCATGGAAGGTAACTCTACAGGTTAGTCGTGTGAATCATTCTTCTGAGCGTTCTGACTTTGCCTATGCCCCGGCTAATTCTCAGGTTGACGAGTCAGTGTGCCAGTCCTGCCCAGTTAATCTATCGCATTCAGCAAATATGGCTTCAGTCGAAAAGGTCAGACAGTATCTGGCCTACTGGTTTCAGCTTGGTCAGGGCGTGGTCATTCGCAATGGCACCAAGGTTTTGTTGCCCAAACAGGTGATTTCTGGCAATTCCTACAGTCCTGAATTTGAAACCTGTTGGCAGTATTTAAGTTCTCCCCAGGCGGGCGATTGTTACTTGCAAGGGACGAATCAGACGATCGCGGAATTGCTGAGTCCGGCGTGGGATATTAGTCCGTGTGCTCGGTGTTCGATGCCTGTGCCCCTGCGCCAACCTGGCTTCCCAACTCAGTTTGAATGCCCCTGTGCGGATTTGCCGTCCTGGCCCAATCATGAGGTGCCCATGCCGCGATCGCCCATCGATAGCCAAAATCATTTGTCGGGGTTGCGCGATCGCCTAAGCCAACGCCCCGCCGATGAAGAATGGCCACTGGCTGAAACCGCCGACTCCACCCTGGAAGCCCAGGACTAACCCTGGGGTACCATGCTGGGTGTTGGATATCATGCCAAGCGTGGTCAGAGAAAAACACCCCAAGGGAGTGCGTTAGGCCACTGTTTCGCTTTTATTGGCCTGTATTCGCCTTGAATGGTCGCTGAGCCTGATTCTTAGAACCCTGGAACTCGCCGCCCGACCTGGCCCCTAACCGTGGTGCTGGCGCTTGGGTTTGGGCTTGGGGGGTGTGGTGGTCGGTAGGGGAGCCAAACCTGCACCATCCCGCTGGATTTCAAACGACCAGAAATCGCTTGCCATCACCGTATTCGGAAAAATTGCCTGGGCTTCGGCGAGCAGATCCTTGAGTTCCACCGCATTACCCAAGGCATAACGCGGACTGAAATGGGTCATTACCAATTGTTTAACGTTTGCGCCCAAGGCAACCTGGGCTGCCATTGTGGAGGTGGAATGCAACCGTTGATAGGCCATTTCGGCATCTTGGTGGGCAAAGGTTGCTTCGTGGATTAACACATCGGCTTCCTGGGCGAGGTTGACTGCCGCCTCACAATAAATCGTGTCGGTACAATAAACAAGCTTGCGTCCGGGCTGCTCTGGCCCGCAGAGTTCGGCCCCATCTACTACTCGGCCATCGGCTAAGGTCACGCGATCGCCCCGTTTGAGTTGGCCATAGATCGGCCCGGGTGGGATTCCCCAAGCGGTTGCTTTTTCGACGTTGAACTGGCCCGGACGGTCTTTTTCCGTAATGCGATAGCCAAAAGCGGGAACTCGGTGTTTCAGCAGTTCACAATGAACCGCGAATTCTTCGTCTTCAAACACCAAACCCGGCGTGACTGTATGAACTTTCACGGGATAGGCAAAGCGCGTTTGGGAATATCGCTGGCAGGCTTTGAGATAGTCTTGTAGATCCGGGGGGCCGTAGATATCGATCCGTTCGGGGTTACCGGCCAAGCCACAACTGGCGAGTAAGCCCATCAGCCCGAAGGTATGGTCGCCGTGCATGTGGGTGACAAAAATACGGCGAATCTGGCTAATTCTTAATTCACTCCGCAAAAATTGGTGCTGGGTGCCTTCGCCACAATCAAACAGCCAAATTTCGGCCCGCTGGGGCAACCGCAAGGCCACACTTGAAACGTTGCGTCCCCGGGTGGGGACCCCAGAACTGGTTCCTAAAAATGTGACTTGCAAACCGTGCAACCTTTGCGTGAGTTGGACAAGGGGGTGGGGCCGGGGGATGGATGTCATCTCGCTGGGGCTTGGCGATCGCCAGCGCTGGGGCGTGCCCGTAATTTCCACTTCCTATAGTGACATAACTCATGGATGACATCACTCCTCCCCGATGGATGGGGCGATCGCGATCGGTTAGCAGTGACCTGGCTGGGGACGGCCTGTGGTGGGCAGCAATCCCCACAAAGCTATCATTTTCATGAAAATTTATATGGTTCATCGGCACGCTATATCAATAGGCCCAAAAGAAAATTGATGGATTTGGCCCCTTAGATATAGGGGGACTGTTGGCTTTTTCCGGGAGTGGTCAGTTGGAGGAGTGCCTGACCCTTAGTGTTCGGATTCTCAGAATTTGAGTTACATTAAGCAACGTTGCAGAGTGTGATGGGCGCAGAGTCGTCGAAATTCAGTTTGGCGGCATGGTGCACGGGGTTGGCTGAGCCTGTAACCAAGGCGAGCAGGGGCATGGCGTTGGGGCACGAGGGCTGGCTGCTGGCGCTGGGTGCTAGGGCTCCGAATCAAACCAGATGGCGTTGTCGAGGAGAAGACATGACCGGGAATAGCATTCGCAGTAAGGTTTTGGCCCAGATTGGGCGGGGGCTGCAAACAACCAGGCACGGTTGGCTCGTTTCGGTATTTCTCTGGTTGGCGATCGCCCTCCCGGCGCGGGCTAGTGTGGAACTACGGGTGGCGATCGAGGACGGTGTGAATCAGGTGACAGTGGGTAGCTCGACGCGGGCACTGGTTCGCGATGGGACGGGCAAAGATTTGGGCGAAATCGCTGCGATGAATGCGTTTGTGGCCCAACCCCAGGCCGGGACAGTGGTGATGGATCGCTGGAAAGCGGGGCAACTTTGGATTGAACCCACGGGCGAGGGGTATGTCTATATTGGCGATCGCTGGTATCGCGGACGGACATTGGTAGTGCCCACCAGCAAAGGGCTAGCCGCCGTGAACTATGTCAATTTAGAGCAATACCTTTACAGCGTTGTCGGCGGGGAAATGTCTGCCTCTTGGCCCCTGGAAGCCCTGAAAGCCCAGGCTGTGGCTGCCCGCTCCTATGTGCTCTATCGGCGTGAAAATGCCTCGAACGATGTGTTCGACGTGGGGGATACCACCACCTGGCAGGTGTATCGGGGGATTACAGATGAAGCCGCCAGCACTCAGCAAGCGGTCAATGCGACCAGTGGCCAGGTGTTGATTCACAAAAACCAAATTATTGAAGCTGTATTTCACGCAGCCTCCGGGGGCCATACTGAAAACGTGGAAAACGTCTGGCTGAATCCCTTGCCCTACCTTAAAGGGGTGCCCGATTTTGATAAAGGCACACCTGGGTTTGAGTGGACGGAACAATTTAGCCGCGAAGAACTCAGCGGGTTGATTACGGGCGTTGGAAATATTATTTCCATGCAGCCAGAGCAAACGACACCCCAAGGCCGGATTATTTCGATGCGGGTGGTCGGTGATACGGGCGCGCGCACCCTCAGCGGTGACACCCTGCGGGATATCCTGAATCTGCGGAGTACTAAATTTCAGGTCTTGCCTCAGTATGCAGAATCAACCAGCAAGGCCAAGGTCGAGAACACTCCGATCGCCTTCAAAATCAAGGGTTATGGTTTTGGTCACGGGTTGGGGTTGAGCCAATGGGGAGCCTATAATCTGGCGTTGCAAGGGCGAACCTATGACCAAATTGTTTTGCACTACTACAAAAACACGATTCTCGCTAAAATTCAGGTCAAGTAAGTTCGGTATTGTCACGTAAGGTTGGTTGAGGTGGATATCCAGCAAACTCAGTTAGAAGCCGTGATGCAGCAAATGGGGGAAGCCGTCATTGCATCGGCAGAAACGGTGGATCGCCTGTCGGAACGGATGGATGTATTGGCGAACCAGGTACAGAGTCAGGGCTATGCCATTTTTGCTTTGGATGATTTGATGCAAAAAATGGCTGAGGTTCACGGTGATACGATGCAACGGTTAGACCGCTTGACGGATGTGTTGGAACGGTTAGTGATTGCGATCGAAGGCACGGATCCAGCGTAGGAGGCTTGTCACGGTGGGGGGTTACCAGCGGCGAAACGATCGCCAATAGGGTTGGCCTTTCCAAAAAATTCCAACGATGATGCCGCCCAAACTGCCTTCGCCCAAGCCAAGCCAGCCAAGGGGCAGGAGTTTCAGGGGAATGGCGATCGCAATACCCAGTAACAAACAGGGCACCAGGCCCCACAGTTGGCCCGTGGTGATGGGCGATCGCGCCACTCGTTCCAGACAAAGCACTGCCAACGCGCCAACGCCTGCGGCATAGGCTAATTGAAACCCAATGCCCAATAATGGATTCCTGGCTAACACATTTAAGGCATTGGCGATCGCCGGGATGGACTGACTGGCCACACCCAGCAGCAGCTCAATGCCCACGGCAAACAGCAATGTGACTAGAGCGACTTGCAATAAGGTGAGCCAGGGTAGGCGTTGGAGGTGTTTGATGGGATCTCGCATGGTCGGTCTCGCCGGGTTGTGGGTAATCACACTTGCCCCTGATTCTAACCCTAGCCTGTGGGGGCGCAGGTTCAACTCCACCAGGTGGGGGAGCCTGGGGCGATCGCGTCATGGCCGTTCTACCCAGTTGTTAGTTCTGGCCAGTTGTTGGCTCTGGCGCTGACTGGGGCACCCTAGAACAGGCTGACGTGTTTAGCTGCCCTAACGCGGCGATCGGGGTACTTTTTGGGAGACAACATCATGAACGGGTGCGCAGGACGGATTGGCGGGTTGGCTGTAGCGCTGGGGCTGGGGCTGGGGTGGGGGGCCAGTCACGGGAATGCCCAAATTGTTTCCATTCCAGTGACGAACGGGAACTTTGCGTTGACCCGGCAGACAAATGGAGCCTATGTTTACACCACCTTGCCGACCTTTTTGACCCCCGCAGGCACGATCAGTATTACGGCGGGGCCAGCAAATCAGGCGGGTTTTCAGAGTTTGATCCCGATTACGACGAACACTCCTGCCGGAGCTTTTTTACCGGGCTTATCAGGCTCGGTGAGCTTAACCGATGGCCGTACCGGGACGTTCACAGGGGATGGCTTTGCTACCGTCCGTGGGTTAGCCACGGCGACTGTCGCGTCTTCGGGCGCACCGACCACCTATACACCAACTGTTGACCCAGGGACTTATAACCGAAATTTTGTCCGTGATACGACGGTCACGTTTACCGTCCAGTCTGGTGCAATGCACGTCCCTGCGGCTAGCCTCAGTGCCTATCCTGTGCCCCAATTCACTCTCCCCGTGGCGGGGGGCAGTTTTACGGTCGAGGATGCACCGGGTACAGGCCATGCCACCCTCACGATTAATGGGCTGTTAACGCCGGGGGGCACCACAAATCTCACGCTGGCGCTGCCTGCATTCACGCGGCGGGACTTGGGCATTCGGTATTTGGCCCAAGATGTGGAGCGGCAAGTGGAAATTAGCGGGTTAGCAAGTGGTACGATCGCCCTCAGTGATGGCCGGACAGCAACGGTGACCAACCGCTTAGTGACATTGCAAGGAACTGCGAAACGGACAAGCCCCGGTGAGAATTACCTATTCCATGTGGCCATGCGCGATCAACCCTCGACCCTGACGGGGCAATTTACGGGTGGAGCAATTAGTATTCCGGCTGCGGATTTGGTGGCACCTCCGATCGCCGTGCCCCAACCCCCGATCGCGCCCCTTCGCCCCGAACCCGTTGTTCGTGCTGGGGCAGAGCCTGTGGCCACCCTGCCGCCAGCGATCGCCCCGCCGATGGCACCCCCTGTTTTTCCTGGGCCAGAGATTGCCTTGCAATTTGCAGTGAATGTCAATTTGGGTGATGAAGCCGCTGCTTTACGGCAACAGTGGATCCCAACGCCGACCCTGCGCGATCGCCGGACTGAAGACGAGGACGCCTCTCCCTTACACATCAGCCGGGTTCACGGTGGTCTTTCTGCACCCTAGCGATCGCCCCCTGCCCCATTCCCGTATTTTTGCTTCAAGCCCCAGGGTAACGCGAGGCTGCGATCGCCCTGGGCACTGTTGGCCTGGGCCAAGCGGGTTGGTGTGCGCAAAATTACATGCGTAAAATTACAGAAACAATACCGTATCTTTATCGCTGCTTTATCAACCTGGGGCGACAAACCGCTAAGGTGAAGTCAGTAGATTTGACATCAATTTCCGTTGAAATTTCGTTTTAATCCATTGGAATTTCAGTAATTTTAGGCAAGTCTCTAGCTGCAATCGGGGTGCATGACGGCGTGAGCCGCCCAGTATTGTCAGGGAGATTTTAGTATGAAAAATTTAATGGCAGCCAATCGCTGGGCTGCGCTGAGTTTGGGCACGGTTAGCGCGATCGCCTTGGCTCCGGCGGCGATCGCCCAGTATTCCATCCCCGTGACCAACGGCAGCTTTGCCATTACCAATACAGGCAATGGCAACCAGTTCACGACCCCTACCATCACATTGCTCAGTCCTGCGGGCACCCTCACTGGCATTGCCGCCTCACCCCAAGTCCACTTCCAACCGGGGATTACCCTCACCGACCAACCCACCGCGATCGGCATTTATCTGGAACAGGTGAATGGGGCAGTCAGCCTGAATGACGGACGCAGCGGGACGTTTGCGGGTGGGGTTGCAGGGCTAGAGACCGATGCTGTGATGAGTGGGGCCACCACCAATTGGCAACCCGTGGCAAATGGCTACTTCCAGAATGCGACGGTGCCCCTCAATTCCACCGTGAGTTTCAATATCAAAAACGGGTACCTAACCTTTCCCACAGCCAACCTCAGCGCTTACCCCGCAACGAATGTCAACATTCCAATTAGTGGCGGCACCTTTGAGATTACGGCCCTGCCGAATGCGGCACCCGAAACCATAACCCTGACGGGCTTGGTGACCCCCCTCGGCACCGCCAACCTGACGATCGCCAACCCCATTCTGGTGAATCCGCGTAACTACTACCCCATCACCCTCATTCCAGCGGAAGAGAACGTGCTGCTGGGCGGGGTTGCAACCGGGGCGGCGGCCTTGGGCAATGGGGAAACGGCAAATTTCAACAACGCCACGTTTTTGTTCACCGGCACGGCCCAGGTCAGTACAGGTGTCACCTATACTCTCCCCAGGATTTATCCCGATACTAAGGTGGTGACGGGGCAACTGGGCCAGGGGGTGATCAGTATTCCCAGAACGGCACTCCAAACGCCGCCTACTGCACCTGTCGGTCGCCCGGAGCCAACGGTGCCTCCGCTGGAAAGTGGTGGTGGCAGCGTAAACCTACCCGGCGGCGTCACCCAGCCAACGCCCTCTGGCCCGATCGCCGGGAGGCCCCAACCTGCTGCCGTTGTGACCTTAAACCCGCCAACTGATGCAGTGACAGAGGCGGCACGGATTGCCTTAGTCGCTGATAATTCTGGCAATCCCCCAGCTTCCCCAGAATTTAGCTTGGCTCGCAATGTGACCCTGGGCATGGCCCCCACTAACTTTTTGCCGGGTCGTTCCCAACCGTTGGCGATCGCGGAGGAAGATGGCTCCCCCTTGCGGGAAAGTCGAGTTCACCCCGGTTTGGGCCGCTAAGGCAAGCAGTCGGTAGCGATCGCACTCTGGCCCCTGGTCTCTGCGATCGCCGATTGGTTGCCTGGGGTGGAGCCGGGGAGTTTGCCCAGGTTCCGCCTTTGGTCGAGCGCCCTTGATAGGATAGAGCAGTATTTCTCCACCGCAGGTGTGCATGACCCAGACTGAGCCTAGCGCCAAGCTCCACAATCCTCTGTTGACCTGTGCCTATGAACCCGCCTTAGAACACTTGGGCGATGATTACTACGATGTGGTCGCCGCTGCGGAATTCCCAGTACATCACCTGCGCTTTCGGAATGATGCCGTGTTACCGCTGTTGGGTGTTGAGGCGACAGCCGTGACCGATGCTCACTTTATTGAAGCCTTTGGGCAGTTTCAAAATGCGCCCCGGCCCTTTTTGGCCTTGCGTTATCACGGCTACCAATTTGGGGAGTACAATCCGGCGTTGGGCGATGGGCGCGGCTTTCTCTATGGGCAAATCCGGGGCCGCGATCGCGCCTTGTATGACCTGGGCACCAAAGGATCGGGCACCACACCCTATTCACGGGGGGGGGATGGCCGCCTGACCTTAAAAGGTGGTGTCCGGGAGGTTTTAGCCGCTGAGTCCTTACATCGCGCCGGAGTTCGCACCTCCCGCTGTCTGAGTCTCATCGAAACGGGGGAAGCCCTCTGGCGCGGCGATGAACCTTCTCCCACCCGTTCCTCAGTGATGATTCGGGTGCAGCAATCGCACATTCGGTTTGGCACTTTTGAACGGTTGCATCGGTGCGATCGCAAAGACTTGATCGCCATCCTGCTGGATCACGTCATTGAGCAGTACTACCCCCATTTGCAGGCCGAGGGCGATCGCTATGCCCGGTTCTATGCCGAATTAGTGCAGCGGGTGGCTGAGTTAGTCGCCCAGTGGATGGCCGCAGGCTTTTGTCATGCCGTGTTGAATACGGACAATATGGCCATTACCGGCGAAAGCTTTGACTATGGCCCCTATGCCTTCATCCCCACCTACGACCCCACCTTTACTGCTGCCTATTTCGACTACTTTGGCCGCTACGCCTACAGCAACCAACCCCAGATTTGTCGCTGGAACCTGGAAATGTTGCAAGTTCCCCTGCGCCACGTCATTAGTCAGGCGGATTTAGACGCGGGCCTTGCTTCCTATGGCGATCATTACGATCGCGCCTATCACACCTTGATGCTGCATAAGCTGGGCCTCCCTGCGATCGCGACCCCAGAGGCCAGCGCCTTAATCCAACACACCCAGGTATTCCTCAAAACCGCCCAAATTAGTTATCACAACTTTTTTGCTGAACTTCGCCGCCAATGGCATCCCCAATGGAGCGAAGACATCGATGCAATTTTTCCCACGGTGCAAATTGTGGATACTGACTTGAACGCGCTTTGGTATCAATGGAAAACCGCCTATTTCAACCAGTTGTTGGCCTTAACCCCGTCCCAACTGCTCCAGGTTGAACCCAGGCTGAATCGCTATAATCCCTTCACGGTGCCCCTGCGGCCAGAAATCGAAGCGGCATGGCAAAAAATTACGGAGGACGATGATTGGAGTGGCTTTTACGATTTGCTCGATCGCATCCAGCAGTGATGTCGTCCGCAATGCTTTCTGTGGGGTCTGCGCCTATGAACTTCAGTCCGCCTCGCTTAGAAACCGATCGCTTGCTCTTGCGGATGGCGACCCGTGAAGATGTGCCTGGCATTTTGGCGTATTACCGCGAAAATCGTGACTTTTTGACTCCGTTTGAACCGGCCCGGTGTGCAGAGTTTTATACCGTGGGGTTTTGGCGCGAACAGGTGGACAAAGCCCAGTTTGAATTTAGTTATGACCAAAGTCTGAAGTTGTGCCTCTTCAAAAAACAAGCGCCCAACGCGGTGATCGGCAAGATCAACTTCCATCAAATTCAGCGGGGGGTGGCTTATGCGTGCGTGTTGGGCTATAGCCTCTCGGCGCAGAACCAGGGCCAGGGCTACATGACCGAAGCCTTGCGGTGTGTCCTGGACTATATGTTTACGGTGCAACACATGCATCGTGTGGGGGCGAACTATATGCCCCGCAATCAGCGGAGTGGCAATGTGTTGCGGCGGTTGGGGTTTGTGGTGGAAGGCTACGCCCGAGATTATTTGCTGATTGCTGGCCAATGGGAGGATCATATTCTTACCAGTTTGACTAATCCCGATTGGCAAATGCCGATTTAATTAGCATGGCGTGCGAAGACCCACAGGAAAAGCGACAGATCGCTCCAATCGATCCCGCCCTTGCCGCTATAATAGTTCAAAATTACTAAAAAACTGACGACCCCGCGATCGCCCATGAGAGCTAGAATCGAGCAACAAATTTTGTTCATTCACCAAGACGATTTACCCCAATACAAAAAAGGGGGATCGGTGGTGCGGAACAGTTACTTTTGGGCACTTAAGGCGATCGCGGCCTATGCCAACCGATTCCAAGACTGGGAATACGATGCGGACGTGTGGGTAGCGTTGCAGCGGGTGCTGTCCTCCTTTGCCGAATCGGGCTATCTGGGCCTGAGTGAAACTCAACTGGTCTTTGCCCCCGATCAAGAGATTCCGCCTGTGCTGAAACCCGTCGCCACCTGGGAATAGGGGTTAACTGCTCTATCACCTGGTCAGGCGCAGCACTCGACAACGTTTGGGGTTCTTGGGCGCGATCGCCGTCTGCACAAATCGTCACCACGAAAAAAAGTGCCGCTTTAGTACCTGAATACTATAATGAAGGCAATTTTGAAAGCGGATGGTCAGTGTGAACGCAGCAACGTGAACAACGCAGGAGCCTATGTATTCCCCGCTTGCGCCAGGAACTCGCCTTTTCAATGGTTACGATGTCATTGGCCTCGTGGGACAAGGTGAATTTGGCTTGTCCTACCTCGCACACGATCAAAATCGGTTTCGGGAGTTGTGTCTTTTACAGGAATTTGCGCCGCTGCACGGTGGGGCTGACCATCTCGAACGGTTGCGCCAACGCTTTCATCAGGGGGTTGCGCCGCTGTATGACTGGCAACACGAGCAACTACCCCACTATCGGCCACTGTTTGCCCAGGGCGAACGGCTATACCTGGCCCGTAACTACATTCTGGGCAAAAGTTATGGGGCGTTGCTGGCGGAGCGGCGGGCGGAGGGGCGGGCTTTTTCCCAGGCGGAAGTGGTGTATTTGTTGACAGAGGTGCTGCCCATTTTGGGGTGGTTGCATCAGTTGGGGGTGGTGCACCAAAACCTGTCACCTCACAGCATTGTGGTGCAGGAATCGGATCAGGTGCCGATGTTGGTTGATTTTGGCCTAATTCGCTATTGGGTGGCGCGGTTGCAGTTGCATCCTGTGGCGGCGGCGCTGCCCTGTGGGGCGATGGGCTATATGCCGCCAGAGCAGTTGCAGGGAAACGCGATCGCCCCCAGTTGGGATGTGTATGCCCTGGGGATGACGGCGATCGCGCTGCTGTTGGGCAAACCCGCGAATGAGTGTGGGGCAGACGGTTGGCGATCGCTCCCCTGGGAAAAGTACGTTGTGCTGCAACCAGAGTTACGCACAATTCTCAAGCGGATGGTGCACCCCGACCCCGCTAAGCGGTGGCCCTCTTGTGGGGCGGTGTTGCGGGCTTTGCAACCTATTGCGGCGATGGTGCTGGCCCCAGGTGCTGAGCTGACGACTAGCCCTCGGATTGCGGCCATCCCAACGGCTAAACCCCGGTTACAAGCCCGATCGCGACCCCCAACTCGGCCTCGTCGGTGGCCCCAGGTGCGCGATCGCGTGGCTCGGTGGCCGGGATGGAGCCAACTTCAGGGGGCCAATCCCGATTGGCGGGCGTCGGCGGTGTTGGTTGTGAGTGTGGCGGTGTTGATTTCGGTCGTTTCGTTCAAGGCGTTGTCTTGGGTGCAGCCCGAACCAGACCGGGCGACTCCTGCGGCAGCCCCGGCTAACCCCGCTGTGGCCCCCAAACCATCTTCCTCTCCATCGCCCCCGTTGCCGACCCGCGAACCACCGTCCACCCCGCCCCAACCAGACTCCCAGGGCGATCGCGGTACTGTGAGTCCTCAATTTCTCGCGAAGCTGGCGGATGAGTTGTTTTATGCCAACCATCCAGAACTGGGGGGCAAACCCTTGGGCGAGGAGGCTGACCCAGCTTTGCGGGAAGCATGGAAAACCTTATATGACGAGGTTGCAGGGAAAGTGAGTCAGCTCCCCCCCGCTGTGCAGCAAAAGTTGGGCCGTTACCAACGGGCTGATTACGATCGCTGGCTGGCTCCGGCGAGTGGGGCGAGCTTGAATGAGCGGGAGTTGAACGTTTTAGTGAATCGGCGGTTTGGGCAACTGTTTCCGGCCCAAAAGGGAAAAACCCTGAATCCCGCTACGTTTGGTCAGGTGTGGTACGCGATCGCCGATGAAGAATTGAATACCCTCAAACCCAAACCAGATTCCTAGACTTTGATGCTGCATCCCGGCCAAATCCCGTTAGGATTGCGATGTGTTGTTAGCCAACCCGAAAGCAGAACCGTACTATGACTACACCCAAAATCTTGGCCTTTGCTGGGAGTACCCGCACCGCTTCGTTTAACAAAAAACTGGTGCAAATTGCTGCCGATGGGGCCAGAGCCACGGGAGCCGACGTGACCTATATTGACTTGCGCGATTTGCCCATGCCGATTTTTGATGAAGATTTGGAGGCGGCGAATGGCTTGCCCGATACGGTGGTGCAGTTCAAAGACTTGCTGAAAGCCCATCACGGGTTTTTAATTGCCTGCCCGGAATATAACGGTTCGATTACGCCGTTGTTGAAAAACGCGATCGACTGGGCTTCTCGGCCCAATCCGCAACAAGAGGAGGCCCCTTTGGCGTGTTTTCGGGATAAAACGGCAGTGCTGATGAGTGCGTCGCCCGGAGCGTTGGGTGGCTTGCGGGGGCTGGTGCACGTTCGGGCGATTTTGGGCAATATCGGAGTGGTGGTGTTGCCCGACCAAAAGGCAGTGCCCCGTGCCTACGAGGCGTTTGATAGCAGTGGCAATCTGACGGATGAAAAGACCCGGATTGAGGTGTATAACCTGGGGAACAAACTGGCCACAGTGACCGGGAAATTAATCTAGGGAAAAGCGGCTGAAAGGCCGGATGGATAGGTCGATTTATTGGGTGGCCTTCTGGTGGACTGGCGGCATTAGCCGACGCGCATTTTGGGCCGCGATCGCCGATCGCGCTTGCTCCGGCGGGCGGCCCGGTTGGGGAGGGGGCGGAGGGGCCGTGGGTCTGCCTCGGTGCCCACATCTAAAAAATGCTGGGTTTCTTCGAGCAAGGAGCGATCGCTGAAATGCCAGTCAACCAGGGTCAGGCCCAGGGCGATTAACAGGGTGGCCATCCCCAACACAAAGCAGCCGAGAGCGATGGGGATCAGGCTATTCCAGTTCAACAAACCCCGCAAGGTCAAAATAAAACAACTGCACACCGCGAGAAACAGAGCGTAATAGCCTGCTAAGACCCCATAGCGATTGAGCGTATACCGGAGGCGGAGGTGCCGCAGGGCCGTCCGGTGGTAAGCCACGGGCAAGGGGGTGGGGCCGGGTGGCGCGGGGTGGCGTTGGGTTTGGTGATGGACTTGCAATTGTTGGCTGAGGGCCGTGTAGCGGGCGGTGAGGCCACTCAGCACTACCGCACACGCCACACTCATCAAGACTGAGTTGAGAATGAGCTGGATTAGCTGGGTGGTTTGCTCAACGCTCATAGGGACTCCTGATCAAAGGCTGGGGCTGGGGGTAGTGACGTGAGAAGAAGCGGCGATCGCACAAGATATGGTGGTGATCCTAAACGATCTCGCGGGAAAACTAAAGGATCTTTAGCATTCGGCAATGTTCCGATAGTAGTTTACCTGTACTGTGTTGACAAGGGCGATCGCGAGTTCATGGCCCGTTCTGTCCCCTCCTCCTTTACGATAAGTGAAGCCCAATTGCAGTCATGTCTCGCGTGTCTCAACCCAATAAAACGACTCGATCTCTCATCAATATCGCTGGCATCGTGGCCGTTGCGACCCTGATCAGCAAACTGTTTGGCCTTGTCCGGCAACAGGCGATCGCAGCAGCCTTTGGGGTTGGCCCGGCGATCGGTGCTTACAACTTTGCCTATGTGATTCCCGGTTTTTTACTGATTTTGCTAGGGGGGATTAATGGCCCCTTCCACAGCGCGATCGTCAGTGTCCTGGCCAAACGAAAGCGAGAAGAAGTAGCCCCGATTGTCGAAACCATCACCACTCTGGTCATTGGTGTGTTGTTGCTGGTGATGATCGGGCTGGTGGTGTTTGCCGACCCGCTGATGCATTTGGTTGCGCCGGGGTTGTTTCGCTCTGAGCAAGAATTGCGATCGCTGGGGGCCACGCCCGAAGTCATTCAAATCACCTACCAAACCCGCGATATTGCCATTCAGCAGTTCAAAATCATGGCCCCAATGGCAGTGCTGGCTGGGTTGATTGGGATTGGCTTTGGCACGTTGAATGCCGCAGACCAATATTGGTTGCCGTCGATCAGTCCACTGTTTTCAAGCGTGACGGTGCTGGCGGGTTTGGGCGGCTTGGCCCTGTACCTGGGCGATAAGATCGTTTTGCCCGAATATGCGGCCTTTGGGGGGGCGGTGCTGGCCTGGACGACCTTGGCCGGAGCCTTGCTGCAATGGCTGGTGCAACTGCCCGTGCAGTGGAAAGCGGGGTTGGGGGGCTTGCGGCCTCGGTTCGATTTTCATCGGCCCGAAGTGAAAGAAGTGATTCGGGTGATGGGGCCAGCCACGTTTTCCTCTGGCATGATGCAAATTAACGTTTGGACTGACTTATTTTTTGCGTCGTTTATTCCCAATGCGGCGGCGGCGGTCTCGGCGATGGGCTATGCCGGTTTGTTGATTCAGACGCCGCTGGGCATTTTGTCTAACGTGATTTTGGTGCCGCTGTTGCCCGTGTTCTCGCGGTTGGCGGCTCCTGAAAACTGGCCCGAACTCAAGCAACGCATTCGCCAAGGGTGGATGATGACGGCCCTGACGATGTTGCCGATGACCGGGCTATTCATGGCGCTGGCGTTGCCCATTTCCCGCGCTGTGTATGAACGCTATGCCTTCAGCCGAGACGATGCGGCCCTGACGGCGAGTGTGTTGATTGCCTATGCGGTGGGGATGTTTTTCTACCTGAGCCGAGATGTGCTGGTGCGGGTGTTTTATGCCCTGGAAGATGCGGATACCCCGTTTCGCATTAGCATTGTCAACATTTTTCTGAATGCGGTGCTGGACTTTTTGCTGGTGGGGCCGTTGGGGGCACCGGGTTTGGTGCTGGCGACGGTGAGTGTCAACCTAATTTCGATGGTGGCAATGCTGTGGATTTTGCATCGGCGGTTGGGGGGCTTGCCGTTGCGGGCTTGGGCGGGGCCGACGGTGGGCTTGGCGGTGGCAAGCGCGATCGCCGGAGTGGCGACGTGGGGCACCTTGCAAGGGCTAGAACGCCTGTGGGGCAGTGGCAATCTCTGGGTTTTGTTGGGGCAATTGGTGCTGGCCAGTGGCGTGGGCGTGGCTGTGTTTGTTGGCCTTGCCTTGCAACTGAACCTGCCAGAACTCCGCCTGCTGAGCGATCGCATTCTGCAAAAGGTGCGTCGGCGTTAGTTGGGCCAGGGATTCTACCCCTTGAATGGGGGCATCGATCAGGCTGGGGCTTTCGCGCACCGGGTCGTTTTGCCGCCTTCCTGGCAGGGTGCAAACGTCAATTGTTTGGCCAAAATTTCTTCTTTTGTCGCTGAGACTTTGGCTTGTAAATCCGACGGCACGGCTGCGTTGAATTTGCCCAGATACAAAATGTCGGGTTCTTCCAGGCCCAGGGTATACACCTCGCCTTTAAGTTCCTTTTTCATGGCCAAGTCGGCGAGTTTGGCGATCGCCAGATCAATTCGCTTTACCGCACTGGTCAAGACGGCGGCGGGCGCAAGGTCAAACTGATCGGCAGTGTTGCCAAAGGCGTAAATACCCTTTTCGCTGGCGGTTTGTAACACCGTGGGGGCCGCATTATCCAGCCATTGATACAACACATCGGCCCCAGTGGAAATTAAAGCTTCGGCGGCTTCCTTGGCCTTAGCGGCGTCATTCCAGTCCCCAGTGAAACTGGATGTCACGGCGATGTCAGGCTTGACCGACTTGGCCCCCAGTTCCAAGCCGCGCAATTCTTCCTGCGTGGCCTGAAACTCTTGGCCGGCCAGGTAGGCAATCTTGTTGGTTTTGCTCATCGTGGCGGCGATAATGCCACACAGGTAGCTGGCCTGCAAATGGTCGATCCGCAGGGAAGCAATATTTGGCCCAGAGGCAGCGCCATTCACCCCGACAAAGAAGGTATTGGGAAACTGCCCCGCGACTTGTTGCACAGCCGCATCAAATTGTCCGCCGTGGGCATAGACCAGATTGAACCCCCGTCGGGCAAAATCGGATAAGGCTTCCGCTTGTTCGGCCTGCCCAATTTTTTCCACGTAGGCAATCTCGGCCCCGAGCTTGGTTTTAATCTCGGTTAATCCGGCATAGCCAGCCTGGTTCCAGGCTTTATCGGTAATGACGCCAGGAAGAATAATTGCGGCTTTGAAAGCGGCTGCGTTGGCGCTGGCGCTGGGCGATGCGGTTGAATCGGGGCTGGAGTTGCTGGCGCAGGCTTTGAGGAGGAAGCTCCCTGCGATCGCGGCTGAACTGCTCAGTAGAAAATTGCGTCGATTAAACCGTGTTGCCATTCTGAAGTCACTCCTGAAAGAACCCAAACTCCGGCACTGTGCCCTATGGGTCATTAAAGAATGTTTTGGCGAGTCTGTTGTGTTGCAAACAACATTTCTTTTGATTCTGGGGTTTTGATTCTGGCTATAAGTCAGCGATCATCGTGGCGAAGGTTTCAACTTAGCGACTCCAAAGGGCCATAACCTGAAGGGGCGAGGGTGCGACGGCTCCCAACAAAATCGGCGTACAGACTAATGATCCGTACGCCGTAGACTGTTTTGTGGTGCTATGCGGTGCGCGATCGCCACGCGTGGGTTGTCTTATACTGCTGCGAGTTCGGGGCGCTTGCTGTTCCGAATGCCCTCGATCGCCGCTTTGTAGTCGGGCGCATTAAAGACTGCCGACCCTGCAACAATGGCATTAGCCCCAGCTTCCAGCACTTGCCAGGTATTGTTGGCTTTCAAGCCACCGTCAACTTCAATCCAGGGATCCAGACCCCGCTCATCGCAGATTTGGCGCAATTTCCGAATTTTGGGCAGCACGGCGGGAATGAAGCTCTGGCCGCCAAACCCAGGGTTGACGCTCATGATCAACACCAGGTCACACACTTCTAAAACGTAATCAATCAATTCCAACGGAGTCGAAGGATTGAGCACAACCCCAGCCTGTTTGCCACATTCTTTGATCTGGCAGAGGGTGCGGTGCAAGTGGGGCGAAGCATTGTGCTCAGCGTGGACAGAAATGATGTCGGCCCCGGCTTTGGCGAAGTCGGCGACGTATTTTTCCGGTTCTACAATCATCAAGTGCACATCCAGTGGCTTCTGGGTGACCGGGCGCAACGCTTCGACAATCAGTGGGCCAATGGTGATGTTGGGAACAAAGCGACCATCCATTACATCAACGTGAATCCAGTCGGCACCCGCTTCGTCTACGGCTTTAACGTCTTCGCCCAAACGGCTAAAGTCGGCAGATAGGATTGAAGGGGCAATGACAGTGGATTTCTGGGATGGTGTCTGAGTCATGATGGATGGTGTCTCCTAACTGCGGTGTAGTCTGCGAAAGTGTGCTTATTTTAACAATTTATCAATAGGAATTAAAACCTATTGCAAGAATTGCTCGGAATATGTCAAGAAATGGCAAAGATTATCAATACACATAGGACTGTGGCTGTGACTTAAGTTTACAAGGAACCTGCCCCATCAGCAGTCTAGGCGACAACTTTCTGCGGCGGGGAAGCGCTAAGTTAGGGAAGATTTGGGTGTTGGCAAGGCGAGGCCAAATGGGCGGGAAAAGCCCAGGGGCGATCGCGGGCATGGATGCTGGTTGTGGGCATGGATGCTGGTCGCGGGAGAATCGTCACCGTGGCGCGTGGAAATGGCTCCTGCCGATTCTGCGGCGGGGCGGCCCGTTCTGGTGGCTACCCTGGGCCTGCACGCTGGGCGCGCTGTTCCTTTGGGCACCACACCCGCTGATTCAAGACACCAAAAATATTGTTACCGTCGGTTGGAGTAGTAGATTGTGGCGTGGCATGGATGGGGACAGTGGATTGTCCGAATTGCATGGGCTGGGGCGATCGCGGGTATGGGTTGGGCTGTGGGGGCAGAGGCCAATCGCGCTGAGGAATTTGACTTATTCAGTGCTCCCGATACGGGCAAAACAACGCTAAAACCTTTACGTTCCAGTTCTGTGGGGCCAAAAGGAATTGATGCCCTGCGGTTGCATGAACCCCCCTACAATTTGACGGGCCGCAAAATTGCGATCGGGCAGGTGGAAATTGGTCGGCCTGGTTTGTTTGGGGTCGATAAGGCCGTAGCGGCTAACCACGTCATGATGCTGGAGCGGGTGTTTTATCGCGATACGGATGCACGGCAAAACGCCAACGTCGATAGCCACGCCCAAAATGTGGCCAGTGTCATGATCAGTTCGGCCAAGGCTGCAAAAGGAGTTGCCCCCAATGCACGGCTGTTTTCATCCGCTGCCGGAACTCCACGCCGCTATGGGCAACCAGAAGAGTGCCTTTCGGCTCAGCATATTGCCATGCAAAACGGTGGGGATGTGCGTGCGATTAATCTGAGTTTTGGGGAGTCGTTGCGCCATGACCCCCGCCCAACTCCGGTCTTGGATGGCAAGGCGTTATTAACTTTGTGTATTGATTGGTCGGCACGGGTGCATAACGTGTTGTACGTGGTGGCGGGGAATCAGGGAAAGGGGGGCATTTCCATCCCAACGGATAACTACAACGGGGTGAATGTGGCGTTTACAACGCGGGTGGATGAGTTGTTTGCGCGGGTGGATTTTGCCAATATTGGTGATCCGGCGAGTGGGGCGATTGAAGGGATCGAGAGCAATGTGGGGGGCCGGCGGGCGATCGCGTTGGCTGCACCGGGGAGTGAGATTGCGATGGTCAATCCCAATGGTTCTATTGGCGTGTCAAGTGGAACGAGTTTTGCCGCGCCCCATGTGACTGGAACGGTTGCGCTTTTGCAAGAGTATGGCGATGCCCAATTGCGATCGCAGTGTCCTGTGACGGCCTCGTGTCCCGTTTCCCCGTCCTGGACTTTGGATGCGCGTCGGGCCGAGGTCATGAAAGCGGTTTTGCTCAATGCGGCTGACAAACTGCAAGATACTGGGGATGGGTTGCGCTTGGGGATGAGTCGCACCATTGTCGATAAGGCCAATCGCAGTTGGCCCGATCTGGAAGCGGCGACTAATCCTGCCATTCCCCTCAACATTCAAATGGGCGCAGGACAGCTCAATGCCTATCGTGCCTATCAACAATTTAGTGCGGGGCAGTGGGCACCGACCCAACCGTTGCCGCCCATCGGGTGGGATTATCACACCGTCACATACCCTGAACCTGCGGCTGGGGGTATGGTGCAGCAAGGGCAAGATGCCTTTGGCCCCTATCGGGATTACGTGTTGGAACGCCCCTTAAAAGCGGATAGTTTTGTGTCGGTGACGTTGACCTGGCAACGGGTGGTCGAACTCGACGATAAAAACCAGAACGGGGTTTATGACTTGGGGGAAGATTTTCGCGATCGCGGCCTCAACAATCTCGACTTATACCTGATGCGGGCGACGGATACCGATATTCGCCAAAGCCTCGGTGTATCCAACAGCAAGCTGGATAATGTGGAACATCTGTTTCAAAAAATCCCGGCGACGGGCCGCTACAAAATTCGGGTGTATTTTCGGCAACCTGTGAATAGTACGACCCAACCCTATGCGATCGCCTGGTGGACGGTGCCTACAAACTAGAATTCGGGCGGGTACCCCCCTGGTTGCATTTCCCCTTAACGGTGGCTGCCAAAATCGGCCAGCGATCATCCGCACTAATCAGCGGCAGGGTTGTGCTGCGGAAAAAATGCCGGGTGGGACGAAACCGGACGTTCTCTTTCTACTTTAACAAAACTTTACAAAAGCGATCGCGAGGCTTCACTAAATCTCCTTGGAAGTACGTACTGTTGTTCCTGGCGGACTGGGCAGAATAGATAGGGACGTTTTAAAAGGTGCAGGTGTGCGTTTACCTGACTGGCACAAACCAGGATCAGGAAGCCCACGGGCCTGTCGTTATCATTGGGTATCGCTGGGCGAACTCAATTAGGAGGGCCAAGACCTGCCTGCCCTGGTTACGGTCAACGTTTGGTCGATTCGAGAATGGCTCCCATCGCAATGTAATTTATCCAAACCTCCATGATTGCTGACCTGATTAAAGGGTTTATTGTACTTTTCCTCATCTTCGTTCCCTTAGAACGATTTTTTCAGCGATATCCGCAAAAAACCTTTCGCTATGAATGGGGAACTGATGCCATCTATTACGTCACTGGGTTCTTCATTGGTCGGCTGGGTTCTTTTCTGTGTGCGGTGTTGGCGTTGATATTGGCCGGAGCAACCGCCAATTTGCAACTGCAAGCTGCTGTCGCCAGTCAGCCAGGATGGGTGCAATTCATCGAGGCTGTCGTCGTTGCAGATATTGGATACTACATGGCCCATCGCTTGTTACACACGGTGCCTTGGTTATGGAAGTTTCATATTATTCACCACAGCATTGAAGAGATGGATTGGCTGGCGGCGGTGCGAGTGCATCCGGTGGATCAGTTATTAGCCAAACTGTTTCAAATGCTGCCGCTTTATTGGTTGGGGTTTTCAGCGCCCACGTTTGCTGGGTTTGCGTTGTTTTCTGCCGCGATCGCCTTCTTTATCCACTCCAACGTGCGAGTGAACGCTGGCCCGTTGAAGTGGGCGATCGCGACCCCAGAATATCACCACTGGCATCATGCCAACCAGCCAGGAGTCCGGAATAAAAACCTGGCTGCCCAGCTCCCCATGATGGATTGGCTCTTTGGTACGTTGTATATGCCTGCGGGGCAAAAGCCTCAACGGTTTGGGGTGCCGTACCCAATTCCGCCTGGGTACTTACGTCAACTGGTTAATCCGTTCCATTTGTTGTCCACGAAGTCATCCTCACGGAGAAAAAGCCCTGTGACTACAGAACATTCCCGCCCCGCGAAACAAAAGCCAATGTATTTGCGCCCGTTGCCCTTGCTGGCTGGCCTGGTCTTTCTGGGCGCTGGTGGTAGCTTTGCCTACGCTAAACTGACCAACCAAAGTCTAGCTGTCATGGCTTATGTGTTTGTGGCCAAGTTCAACACACCTATGATTGCATTGACTGATTTGCAGCAGGGCAAGATCAAACCTGTGGTGATGATTGATGTCCGCCCTACGGAAGACCACCAAATTGACAGCATCAAAGATACTTTTTCTGTACCGTTGACCGAAATTGAGGCTGGGCCTGGTGTTGAAAAGGTAAAGGCGATCGCCCAAACAGCGGCCCAAAGTAATGCGACAACGCCAACGGTGGTGTTGTATTGCCAGTCTGGCCCTCGGTCGATCAAAGCCTACCAAAAGTTAAAAAATACAGGCTTGAATCTCGTTGTTTTGTCGGGCGGAATCGATGCGTGGCGGGCTGCAATTCCCCCCGCAAAGGATAGTGCTGTGCTTGGGCCGATTCAAGCCCAGGAGCAAGCGGCCCAAGCCAAAAAAGCAGTTTAGTTCTAGGCTGCTGACCGTTGTTTGAGGCTGTTGGTTTGAACCTGTGTGTTTGGTCGGTTGTGTGTTTTTCCTGGATTTTTGCTGCTTTTCTGCTGTTTCATTCATCTGAAAACCCGTCACGCCATGCCACTGCCATCCTTTATTTTGTCGTTTTCAACCCATAAAGTTACAGCCCAAGACTTGGCGGCAGGAGCCGTTAATCCAGTGATTTTAATTGATGTGCGATCGCCCGAAGAATATGCCAGCGATCGCATTCATGGCAGTTATTCCATTCCCCTTGAGACCATCCAAACTGGGGGCGGGGTAGAAGCCATCCAAGCGATTGTGCGGCAAGCCAGTGGTACCACGACGGATGTTACGCCTACGGTTGTCCTGTACTGTTCGGTGTGTCCGGGGGCCATTCGGGCTTACCAAAAGCTCCAAGCAGTGGGTTTGAATATTGCTGTCTTGTTTGGCGGTTTGACCGCATGGCGACAGCGGTTTTCGGCGGCCCAAGACGCGACTATTTTGACTCCCGTATTGCTGGATAGTCCTGCCACTTCGCCGTTGTATAACTGGCCCCAGGCAGTCTGAGGGGCCAGCGGTGCCCTTGAAACTGGTGGGTTGGCGATCGCAGGCATCCGCCCTTTGTAACCATAATTTCTGGTGCTGTTTGGGCCAGGGCCGCTGGGCCGGAATGCCGCCAAGCAATCCTAGCTCAACTCTGCCTGTGTTTCCGGGGTTCAGTATACTAGGCAAAGTGTGCTGAGCCGAGTTGGCTGTTTTGCTCCTGCCGCTGTTGGCGCGATCGCGTCAGAGAATGCCTCCAACGGTGGCCCCGGTATCTGACAACGCTCAGCGCAAATCCAGACTTGATACGATTGCGTTGTGCAAAGGGTGGTTGCTTGTGGCGGTTGCAGTTGAACGTTTGTTAACTCCAGAGATTTTGCGTCCTGCCCGCTATCTTGGCAACGAGCGCGGCGCAGTTCATAAGCCTTGGGCTAATGCGGCAGTGCGGTGGTCGCTGACCTATCCCGAAATTTACGAAGTGGGGTCGTCCAATCTGGGCCACATTATTCTCTACAACATTATCAATGCCCAGCCCCGCCAACTCTGCGATCGCGCCTATCTCCCCGCCGCCGACCTCACCCAGAAATTGCGCTCAACGTCTACCCCCCTCTTTGCCGTTGAATCGCGCCAAGCCCTGACCCAATTTGATATTCTGGGCTTTAGCCTCAGCTATGAACTGGGGGCAACCAATATTTTGGAAATGCTTGACCTGGCCGGAATTCCCCTCACCTGGCAAGCCCGCCAAGCCCCTGGGCCGTGGCAAGTAGACGCAGGCAGCTATCCCCTGATTTTTGCCGGTGGGCAAACAGCGACATCAAACCCAGAACCCTATGCCGACTTCTTTGACTTTATTGCCCTAGGCGATGGGGAAGAACTGTTGCCAGAAATTGGCCTGGTGCTCGAAGAAGGCAAAGCGGCGGGGCTCAGTCGGACAGAACTACTGTTGGATTTAGCCCAGGTGCCTGGGGTTTACGTCCCCCAGTTTTATGACATGGCCGCCGATGGTTCCGTCCATCCCAATCGGCCCGATGTGCCTGAACGCGTTGTGCGGCGGGTGGCTAGCCCCATTCCGGCTTATTCCATTGGTCTGGTGCCTTACATTGAAACCGTTCACGATCGCCTGACGGTAGAAATTCGCCGGGGGTGTACTCGGGGGTGTCGCTTTTGCCAACCCGGAATGCTCACCCGGCCTGCCCGAGATGTGGCCCCCGAAGCCGTGATTGATGCCATCACCGACGGGATGCGGGAGACCGGATATAACGAATTTTCCCTGCTGTCCCTCAGTTGTTCTGACTATCTCGCGCTGCCTGCTGTAGGCATGGAACTCAAAAATCGGCTCAAGGACGAAAATATTTCCCTGTCATTGCCCAGCCAACGGGTCGATCGCTTTGACGAAAATATTGCCAACATTATTGGTGGAACTCGGAATACGGGGTTGACCTTTGCCCCCGAAGCGGGCACCCAGCGCCTCCGCGACATCATCAACAAGGGTTTGACCAACGAGGAATTGCTGCGCGGGGTCAAAACGGCTTATGAGCAAGGGTGGGATCGGGTCAAGCTCTATTTCATGATTGGGCTGCCCGGTGAAACGGATGTAGACGTGGTGGGCATTGCGGAAACGGTGCGATGGTTGCAGCAAGAATGCCGAATCAAAGGGCGCAAGCCAATGGGCTTCAATATTACGATTTCTAACTTTACTCCCAAGCCCCATACGCCATTTCAGTGGCATTCGGTTTCAACGGCGGAATTTACCCGGAAGCAAGCCCTGTTGAAGGCTGAATTTCGGCAGATCCGGGGGGTGAAAGCCAACTTTACGGATGTCCGCATTTCGGCGATGGAAGATTTTGTGGGCCGGGGCGATCGCCGCTTGGCTGCTGTGGTGCACCGTGCGTGGGAGTTGGGCGCAGGGATGGATGCCTGGTGGGAAAGCCTGGATCGGGCCTTTGCTGCGTGGACTCAGGCGATCGCCGAATCGGACTTAAGTTGGAAGTATCGGCAGGTCGAAAACGGCGAGTGGAATTTGTTTGGGGCCAATGCGCCAGAGGGGGCGGCAAGCCCACAAACCATGAATGCTGCGGTCTACGATGCGCCCTTGCCGTGGGATCATCTGGACACGGGCATTGACAAACAATGGCTCAAAGCGGATTTGCAGCGGGCCTTAGAAGCGGCAACCGTGCCCGACTGCGCCTTTGAGGGGTGTTCCCATTGCGGGGTGTGTGGCCTGGATTTCGGGCATAACATTGTCATGCCTGCGCCGCCGATTCCCGAATTTGCGGGTCAGTTTGTGCCCAACCAAACGCGATCGCAACGGCTGCGGGTCTGGCTGGGTAAACACGGTGACATGGCCTTACTCAGCCATTTGGATTGGTTGCGCCTGCTGGATCGGGCGGTGCGTCGCGCTTCGTTACCTATTGCGTTTACGGGGGGCTTCCATCCTGGCCCACGGATTATGCCCGCCAATGCCTTGCCACTGGGGATGACCAGTGGGGGAGAAATTGTGGATTTTGAATTGACCACGCCCCTGGCTCCGGCAGACTTTATGGCACGGCTCCAGGCCCAGTTGCCTCCAGAATTCCCCATTCTTCGCGTGGAGGAAGTGCCCCTTCAATCGCCCTCGGCAACCCAAGTTTTAGAGCGGGCCGAGTATCAGATCACGATCGCCCCAGTGACCCCCGACCCTTCTGTTGCGGCGGCGATGTGGCAAGCGTGGATTGACCAAATTTGGGCAACGGATGTCATCGAAATTCAACACCGGACGAAATCGGGTAAGCTCCGGTCGGTGAATTTGCGCGATCGCCTCTTTGCCCTCCACCTGCAAGCGGGGGCCGAGGCTGCCGATACGGCTGAGCAAACCGTCACCCTGAGCTATGTCGGGAGTTGCCAGAATGATGGCAATCTCTTGAAGCCCGACCATGTTGTGTCCATGCTAGAGTCTGTGGCCCAGCGCGAGTTTCAACTCCTGAAAACTCACCGAGTGCAGCTCTTTCTGGCTCCTCCCGCTGCGATCGCCGCGCCCTCAGCCTGATCTATCTCCAGCCTGTCCTATCTCCAGCCTGATTGATGGCGAGCGTGGCCCGTCCCGCTTGCCCCTTGCCGTGCCTACTCACAA
Source organism: uncultured bacterium (assembly GCA_964475335.1). Lineage (GTDB taxonomy): Bacteria > Cyanobacteriota > Cyanobacteriia > Leptolyngbyales > Leptolyngbyaceae > CAYYWG01. Next base: position 36,507 of record CAYYWG010000022.1, on the reverse strand, counting down.
CAGCCCTCCCCTCGATTTTGGAAATTTCGTGGCAGGATGAACGGCACGCGCTATAATGCTCTTCAATAGAAGCTGTTGTAAGCTGCCGCCTGATGGGGGGATGCTTTACAGTCATTGGCAGAGCAGTATTGCAGCGTGCTTCACTAGATTTTCTACTAATTAACGATAACTTGAGCCTGGTAGCTGACAGGTCTTTGAGTTTGAAGGGTTGTGGTTTCGTTCGGATTTGGTATTTTTGGCGTGGCCGATTGTCTAGCGTAGTTTGCACTCCCCTACTAACACGTCGGACTTTGGTGGCTGCCATTGCATAACCTCGCGGCAAGTGATTAGACGAGATGGATTTAGGTAACGCAAACAGGACGGCAAGCAGAATCGCCAGACCTGGGTGCGATCGCAAAAAAATTTGAGGAAACTGAATGTCAAAGCAAATTGTTATCGCAGAACAGCATCGGATCGCGGCTGTTTTTTCGGAAGACCAAATTCAAGAACTTGTTGTTGCAACTGGCACCCACCAGGTTGGTGATGTATACCTTGGGTTAGTGGAAAACGTCTTGCCAGGGATTGATGCGGCCTTTGTCAACATTGGCGATGCCGAGCGCAACGGGTTTATCCATGTCAGTGATCTTGGCCCCCTCAAACTCCAACGTCAGGCTGGCTCCATTACTGAACTGCTCAAACCCCAGCAAAAAGTGTTGGTTCAAGTGATGAAAGAGCCGACGGGGAACAAAGGCCCCCGGCTCACGGGGAATGTCTCCTTGCCGGGGCGTTACCTGGTGCTCATGCCCAACGGCAAAGGGGTGAACCTCTCCCGCCGGATTCGGAATGATAACGAGCGCAATCGGTTACGGGCGTTGGCCATTCTGGTTAAACCCGCTGGCATGGGGATTGTGGTGCGGACGGAAGCCGAAGGGATGCCGGAAGAGGCCATCATCGAAGATTTGGAAAATCTGCAAGAACAGTGGGACTCGATTTGTCGGGAAGCGACGGGAACTCGTGCCCCCGCTCTGCTCAATCGGGATGATGACTTTATCCAACGGGTCTTGCGCGATGTTTACAGCAATGACGTGAATCGGATTGTGGTGGATTCCCACACGGGGCTGCGCCGCGTTAAACAGCATTTGATGAACTGGGGCGGTGGTAAGTTACCGCAAGGCGTGCTAATCGATCAGCATCGCGATCGCATCCCGCTCTTGGACTATTTCCGGGTTAATGCGGCGATCCGCGAGGCCCTGAAGCCACGGGTAGACTTGCCCTCCGGTGGATATATCATCATCGAACGGACAGAAGCCCTGACGGTCATTGATGTGAACTCCGGTTCCTTCACGCGATCGGCCACGGCCCGCGAAACGGTGCTCTGGACAAACTGCGAAGCCGCGACGGAAATTGCCCGTCAACTGCGGCTGCGGAATATTGCCGGCGTGATCGTCGTTGACTTCATTGACATGGATTCGCGCCGTGACCAACTCCAAGTGCTGGAGCATTTCAATCGGGCTTTGCGAGCCGACAAAGCGCGGCCCCAGATTGCACAGTTGTCAGAATTGGGCTTGATTGAACTGACGCGCAAACGGCAGGGCAAAAATGTTTACGAATTATTTGGGCGACCTTGCCCCACCTGCGGCGGTTTAGGCCACGTTAGCCACCTCCCCGGTGAAGCCGACGAACCTGAAGATTTGGGCGATCGCCCTGCAGTAACTGCGTTGAAAGACTATCGCTCGGAACGGGGGGGGAATCGGCGGGACTTGCCCGATATTCCCTTGCCGACGGAATATCCTTGGGAAGGGGCGGAGGACGAGGACGAGGACGAAGAAGTCACGAACCACGCATCCTACCAGGACAGCAATGCCAGCAACCGTCGCCGTCGCCGTCGCCGCATTGGGGATGATTTTGGGCGCGAAAAGAGTCGGGGCAACTGGGACGATGGCCGGAGCGCGGCGGCTTCCTCCCCCGAGCCTGCGACATTGCCCGCTGAGACAGACACCGAAGAATATGCTGAACCCAAGTTGCGGTCTGAACCCGGAGCGCGGCGTGGGCGTGGGCGTGGGCGGCGCGAGACTCCAGCTCCCATTGAACGGGAGCCAGATTTGGTCGAAGAACGGGAGACCGTTGCCCCTGAGTTTGAAGAACGGCGGGGCCGGGGTCGCCGCGAACCTAAAACTGTTGAACCACCCGAGGTGGTGACGGTGGAAATGACTGCCGAAGAACAGGATGTCTATGCATGGATGGGGGTGTCGCCCCTGGTATTGGCCGCTCAAGAAGTGAAAAATCCGAAGTCGGCTGTGATTTCGGTTGTCTTGCCGGGACAGTTGCCCTTACCCCTTGGCGATCGCCCCCCCGCCCCCGCCTCAGCCCCTGAAGTTGAGGCGAGCGTCGCGCCCTTTGAGGCCCCAGAGCCAATGGACGCAATGGACGGCGAACCAGAAGATATTGCCAGTGAGCCTTTGCCTACTTTGGCCACAGCCAACGAAGACGAGCCAGACGCAGAATCGATGGAAGAGAATGGCCCGGTGCGGCGGCGGCGGCGACGGTCTTCTGCCAGCACCACAGACTAGGCACGGTTGCATTCCGGGGCCACAATGGCACAGCAGACAGGACGGAGGGTTTGGAGGCAGACGATGTATGCCATCTTTAACCCTCGTCCACGTTCAGCGTGGGCATCGGCAGCTAGGGTACTTACGCTAAGGGGTAAGCGCGACGGGTGGCGGATGACTGCCATCCTGAAATATGGGGATGCACGCGAATGGGGCAACGCAGACAGCAACGGATGGAACAACCTGGCTTACCGGGGTTAGAAACCCTGGGCGATCGCGCCATTGTCGCAGGGGTAGATGAGGTGGGCCGGGGGGCACTCTTTGGCCCAGTCGTTGCCAGTGCGGTGATATTGTCGGCAGCCAGCCATGACCAGCTTTTGGCCGCAGGTGTAACCGATAGCAAACAACTTTCTGCGGCTCAACGCACGGTTTTAGCCCAAGAAATTCGGGCGATCGCGGTGTCCTGCCAAATTGGCTATGCTTCCGTGCGGGAAATTGATCGGCTGAACATCTTACAAGCCTCGTTACTGGCCATGAAGCGGGCGATCGGGCGGTTGCACCCGGTGCCGACCCTGTGTTTGATTGATGGCAATCAGCGGATTCCCGGTTTGTCTGTGCCCCAACAAACCCTCATCAAGGGCGATCAACAGTCGTTGGCGATCGCCGCAGCCAGCATCGTCGCTAAAGTCTGGCGGGATGAGCTGATCAGCCGTTTAGCGCCCAAATACCCGGAGTATCATCTCGCGCGGAACAAGGGGTACGGCACCAAAGCCCATCGCCAAGCCTTGTTGCTCTATGGGCCGACTCCCTATCATCGCCAATCCTTTAGTCCCTGTAAGCCCAACCTTGCTCCTGACCCACCAAGCCAACTGGTGTTGGAGTGAGTCCTCTGGTGCGATCGCCCCACTGCCTGAATTAAGGACTTTCGGGCACCATGGTGCCCGCTGGTGCGCCACTGGTTTCGGGGGCTTCTGTGGCCGCCCAGACCTGGTAATCCGCCAGGAGTTGGTGCATCAGCCGTTGCTTAATCGTCAGTAACACGCTTTTGAGTAAACCGTTGCCTGTCGTTTGCAAAATCGGTTTGGGCGTGAGCAAAAAGGGCGGCGGCAGTTCCACCGTTACCTGTAAATCTGCCACCCCGCGCAAGTGGGTTGTGTCATTGACGAGACACGGCTGGAGCTTGCCTTGGAGATCCAGGGTAAACCGCTGATTGACATACTCAATGCCCCGAATTTCGCAGTTCACGGCGCACAGGTGCACAGTGCCATCGCCATCGGCCCAAACCCGCATATCAACCGTCGGTTGCAAGGTCAGCATCATGAAGCTCAAGGGCCGCATTTTGACCCGAAAGAGGTCTTGGCGGAGCGGCTCAATGCGACTGGAGGCTGTGAGGGCATTCATCAAGCGGCGGGGTTGCCGCAGGTAGTGCTTGATGGGAACGGGTTGGTCAACAACAGGTAAATCAACGGACTGGGAAGCAGAAAAACGAATATCCATCTGAGGAAAACTCTAAGAACAGCAAAGAAATATCGGTAAGGGCGAACGAATTGTTTTCTATTTTAAAGAGTTGTAAAGCGAGGTAGGATGGAACGTTTGGGATAAAAATAACTATACCGCTCAGTGGATCCTCTCCACGGGGCAGATTGGGTTATGGGTGAGGGCAGGCCAAACGCGCAGACCGCGATCGCCCCTTGCAGTCGCTCTGGCCTGGACTGTGGGGGAGGCGGGGGGGATTTGCTGCCAGACATCACGCTGTGTAACAAGAATGAGAAGATGGGAAAAGCGGGTACTGGCTTGCTGGTGCTGGCATTTTGCCGATTGTGGAAGGACTGCGCTGAATTGTTATGGCTATATCGATCGCCCATTTAGGGCCACCGGGAACCTATGCGGAAGCTGCTGCCCTGCGGTATGGGGAATGGCTTAAAGCTGAAACGGCTGAGGTGGTGCAGCTTGTTCCCTGTGCCAGCATTCCGCAGACTTTTTATGCTGTGGCCGAAGGGAAAACGGAATTGGCGATCGTCCCGGTGGAAAACTCCATCGAAGGGAGTGTGACCACGACAATGGACACCCTGTGGAACTTGGATCGATTGCAGATTCAGCGATCGCTGGATTTACCAATTACCCATGCCCTGTTGTCCCGCGCAACGGCGATCGCCGACATTCAGACTGTCTACTCCCATCCCCAAGCCTTGGGCCAATGCCAAGCGTGGCTAGAGCAGCATCTCCCCCAGGCCAAGCGCATTCCAACAAATTCCACCACGGAAGCACTGCAACATTTAGCTGGCGATCCGACCGTGGGTGCCATTTCCTCCCGGCGGGCCGCCACCCTGTACGATTTGCCGATTTTGGCCTGCCCAATTAACGACCATCCCGACAATTGCACCCGCTTTTGGGTCATTAGCTTGCAACCTTCTCCAGGTGGACAGCGCACGTCCCTTGCCTTTAGCGTGCATGACGTGCCGGGGGCGTTGGTCAAACCGCTCCAGGTTTTTGCCGATCGCGCCATCAACATGAGCCGTATTGAGTCGCGCCCCAGCAAACGGGCCTTGGGGGACTACCTCTTTTTCATTGACCTGGCCGGAGATTTGCGGGAAGCCAATATGCAGCAGGCCATGCAAGAATTAGCGGCCCATACTGAAACGTTGAAGGTATTTGGAAGTTACGATCCGCTGCCGGCGATCGCGGAGTGAAAGTCGCGGATGGCAGCAACGACCCCCGGACTATTTCCGGCGGCGATACCACTGGGCCAACCGTTGGGGGGGCACGCCCAGGTAATACCCCATAATCATGATCTGGTTGATCAGGGTGGTTTGCAGCACACCTAACTTTTGCCAGCGGCGATTGGACGTAAGGACAGCAGCAGGGGCGATCGCAATCTGGCCTTGGCGCTTGAGCGACTGGACAAAAACAAAATCTTCCATAATGGGCAGCGCCGGAAATCCTTCCATTTGCCGAAAGACCGCCGCCCGCACAAACAACCCCTGATCCCCATAAGGCAGGCCCAAACACTGCGATCGCCGATTCACCCCCCACGCTACCAGGGCTAAACTGGGCGTTTTTTCCGCGATCGCCAGTTTAAACGCCCCTCCTACCACCGCTGGTGAGGCCAAAGCCGCCTGAATGAGCGGTGCATAATCGGGAGGTAACAGGGTATCCCCATGTAAAAAAAGCAAAATCTCGCCTTGGGCGATCGCAGCCCCAGCGTTCATCTGGGCGGCGCGTCCGTCGCTACTGTGCAAGACCCGCACCCCCGCTGCCGTCGCGATCGCCACTGTTGCATCTGTACTGCCGCCATCCACCACAATGATTTCGACCGCAGGGCACTGCTGGACACTTGCAAGGGTGGCTGGGAGGGCGATCGCCTCGTTTAACACCGGAATAATCGCTGAAATCAAAGTCACCTGCGCTTTTTGCTCCCTTTCCTCCCACGCCAACCGCACTGCTCTGAGCGATCGCGTCCCTTGCTCAGCGATGACATCCAGTTAGGCCGCAGGTTTGGGCATAATTGAGGCTTGAAAGGCAGGGCGATCGGCTAACTGCTGACAATAGTGGGTGACGGCGGGATATGCACTGAAGTCGAGTTGCAACATAAGTTGGGCATAGGCCAGAACCGCACCCACGGCCACATCCGCGACGCTCAGGGTTTCCCCAGCTAAAAACGGTTGTGCTGGCAGCAACTCATTCAGGGCCGAGAGATGCCGCTGTACCGCCTGGTCGCGATCGCTGCTATGAAAAATTTCGAGCCCCAACGTCGCATTGGCGTAATGAATCCACTGGTTCAGGGTGGCCCGTCGTTCGGGGGATAATCCCGGTTCGCCATACTTTTCCGCCAGGTACAGCAAAATCGCCCCTGATTCCCACAGGTGAAACTCCCTATCGCTGAGGGCGGGCACTTTACCAATCGGATTGATGGCCAGATAGGCGGGTTGGCGATGTTCTCCCGCTTGCATATCCAGCAGCACAAACTCATAAGGAAGCTGTAATTCTTCGAGATACCACTTCACGATCGAAGCGCGGCTCCGGGCACCGCCATAGAGCTTAAGCATGAATCAACAAACCCTCTGTAGATTTGGACTGGTTGAGATGGGCTAGAGCGCAACTACGCACACTAGCCGACAAGGGCGATCGCCCCGCCATATCCGGCTATTACAAGACTTGGTGTGTATAGGCGTGTTGTTTCACGTTATCCTCCGTGCGGACTAATCGTTGCGAGTTCAAGATCCGCTTCCGTTCCGTGGAGAAGGCAAAATCTGATTTGCTGCTACCGATCGGAATCAGGTGTTGGGCGGTGGGAACGGCTTGATAGGTGCGTGCAGCACAATAGACTCGTTCCACGAAGTCATCGCAAAACTGGGCCGCCGTCGGGAATTCGTCTGGCCGTTGCGGAGTGGCTTGATCGGCTCCCAGGATGGCCCCCACGGTCGTCGCGATCGCCAGTTCATAGGAGGTGGGAATGCCTTTCATCAGGGCTTCCAGGGCTGCCGAGGGAATGGGTTCAAGAATCTGGATCGGGTGAACTTCCCCATCTTCCCGCACAAAACAGGCTGCAAGACCCACGACCACGTAAGCGTCGGGGGTAAGTTCGGTGGCATTGGCGATCGCCGAGGATGCTGTCATATCAAAATCCAGGTTGCTGTTTAGTTCAATCTCAGGTCGCTGAAGCGACGCGGGCCGCAGGCTAGCGACAAAAACGTGAATACCGTTGAATTCTAGCAATATCCCTTTGCTGATCTGCGAGTTTTGGCCAAGCGTTAGTGTTTCTTAAACTCCGGCACTTGGAACCCCAGAGCAATCCGGGGGGAGTATCGCCTGGGGAACTGTTGCGGGCGATCGCGCGTCTACGGGATTCAGGACAACGCCAGGGGTTGGGGTAGGTGGCGCATCTGGCCAACGGAACCCCCCTCGAAGTTGGCGAACTGTCCGGAGTGGTGCATCGAACTGAAGAAACCAATAAGAAGGGATTTAATCTAGCTGCCAACTCATACCACGGCGCACCGATGCATTGACTGGATCGCTTGCACCTAGAGTTTCAGAAATCCCGATGGTAGGCCCTGTAGTTTTTCAGTGTGGTTTTGAGCCCCAACAGTGGCAGGTCTGGCCCTGTGTCGTTGGTTTCAACAGGCTTAAGAGGGCTGGAGTTTTGGCTCTTTGTGGCGTTTCGAGCCCTTGACCAAGGCCCAGATCCCGACCCTCCCCTGACTTGACCTTGGCCTACAAAAGTCAACCCATTTACCTCTGAGAGAGTGGCATGAATCTTCCGTTGTTTCCGGTTCGTCCTAACCTCCCCAAACGTATTCGCCGTCAGGCTGCTGGTGCTGTTCACCGGGCTGAAGCGGAGCTGATGACAGAGGGGCTGAACCTAAGCCAGGGCGATCGCGAATTGTTGCTGCGGCAGCAAGCTCTCGATAAGGCCCAACAGGGAGAACTAGACCACGCGATTGATTTATTTACCCATCTCATTGCCTGCAACCCCGCTAGTGCCAGCAATTTTAACAATCGTGGGCTGCTGTATTTCCAGCAAGGGGAGTATGAACTGGCCTTGGCTGACTACCATCAGGCGTTATGGCTGAACCCCCACTTAGCGAAGGTTTACAACAATCGGGCCAACTGCTACGCCGCTATGGGCGAGTTGGAAGCGGCGATCGATGATTATGACACAGCAATTGACCTAGACCCAACGGATGTCCGGGCGCGGCTTAATCAGGGCATCACCTTTCGGCAGTTGGAACTGTGGGAACTGGCGATCGATTGCTTTGAACTCGCGATTCAGTTTAGCCAGTTGATCAATGCAACGGATCCAATGCGGATTTCAAATGCGCTGGAAGGTCATTTGTATGCCGAGCGGGGGCGAGCCTATCACCTGTTGGGCGATTGGAATTGCGCGATCGCGGACTATCACCGGGCTTTGGGGTACTTACCGCTGAATGGGCTGCGCCCTGATCAATCGTCGCGCTTACGGGCTCAGGTTAGAGGTTGGATGAACGACTTGCTCGGCCCGTTGCAACCTGTGGAAGAGTAGGCTGTGGCCCAGGCTGAATTGGCAAAATCTGCCATTGCCGCTCTGCTGCACTCAACCGTTTTTCCCTCGGTTTCTCTCTGGACGCCAGGGCGATCGCGCTTGTTGCATTGTGATTGAATGAAGGGCCATTGACCCCCCTCTTTTGGGAAATTAGCCCCGTGCGCTGCGATCGCGGGGCTTGATGCCGTTCTCCTGCTCACAAAACCACCCAAGCGCATCAACCCTCATGGCTCATCCCAAAATGCGTAAAGTTGTGCCCTTGGCTGATGGATGGTCACGCCAAAATAGTAGACTGACGAATGAAGAAGGCGATGCCCTCGTGCTTCCGGCTTCTCTTTGCCTGGATTTTGGCTGGATGGAGTGAAGTCGTTGCTGTCCAATGTGGCCCGGTTGAGGCTGAAGTCGTCTAGCCAGCCGGTGAGAGCGGCAGTGGGCAGGGGCGGTGATCTGGGGCGCTGGGGCCTATCGCGCTTGGCTGAAACGATGTTGAGGAAGGATTTATGAGTGCAGAACTTGACCCGGTAGCGTTGATGAAAAAGCAAGTCGGCGAGGCTGCGGCTGCGATGGTTCAGTCTGGGTCGATTGTGGGCTTGGGAACGGGGTCAACCGCCGCGTGTATGATTCAGGCTTTGGGCGATCGCCTGAAATCGGGGGATTTGAAGGATATTCAAGGGATTACAACCTCCTTTCAAGGGGAAGTGTTGGCGCGGGAATGTGGCATTCCGTTGACAACTTTGGATGTGGTGGATGCGATCGATATTGCGATCGATGGGGCCGACGAAATAGACCCTGATTTGAATTTGATCAAAGGCGGTGGTGCAGCGCACTTCCAAGAAAAACTGGTCGAAGCCTTTGCGAAAAAGTTTGTCGTCATTGTCGATAGCAGCAAGTTGGTAGACAAGCTCAATCTCAATTTCTTGTTGCCCGTGGAAGTGGTGCCCAAGGCATTGAACCCGGTCACGAAGGCGATCGAGAAACTGGGTGGCGCGTGTCAGCTCCGGATGGGGGTGAAGAAGGCTGGCCCTGTGGTCACGGATCAAGGCAATCTGATTTTGGATGTCAAGTTTGCGAATGGTATTGACGATCCGGGGGCTCTCTCTACGGCGTTAAACAACATTCCCGGTGTTTTGGAAAATGGTTTGTTTGTGGGGATGACCGATTTGGTTTTGGTGGGTGAAGTAATTGACGGCAAGCCCTCAGTCCGGGAGATCAAAAAATAGGCGATCGCCCCAGGGCGGGGGATAAACCTCGGCTAAGTCGGCAACGATGCTCAGGGGGTGGCCCACAGGATGCACCCGGACGCTTGATCTAAAACTTGGAGACTAGCTGCTGAATTAGGAGGGAGCAAGGGCTTTGCCAACCCACTGGCAGGCCCATCCCTACCGTCCGCCATCCCGCCTGAGAAATCTCCGCGTGGCGCTTTGGTGACGACCGTCTTAAGTTAATCTGGAATTTGTAACATTTGAACGCAATAAATAGGAGTCAACCTTGGAACGGACATTTTTGGCCATCAAACCGGATGGAGTCCAACGGAAGCTGATTGGGGAAATCATCCGTCGTTTTGAAGCAAAAGGCTTTACCCTGGTTGGCTTAAAGCTAATGAGCGTGAGCCGCGAACTGGCAGAAACCCACTATGGCGTACACAAGGAAAAGCCCTTTTTCCCTGGTCTGGTTGACTTCATCACCTCTGGGCCTGTTGTTGCAATGGTTTGGGAAGGGAAAGGCGTGATTGCGTCTGCTCGGAAGATTATTGGGGCAACCAATCCGCTTAACTCTGAACCCGGCACCATTCGGGGCGACTTTGGGGTTGATGTTGGTCGGAACATTATTCACGGCTCCGATGCCCCAGAAACCGCAACCCAAGAAATTGCACTGTGGTTTAAGTCGGAAGAACTGGTTGCTTGGGAACCTTGCTCCACGGCCTGGATCTACGAATAGGATACTGCCCGTGTGCCCCCAGGGTTGGGTTGCCTGTTGCCAGCCTGGGGGAATACGGCCCAAGTTATTCAAGCTTTTTATTCAAGCTTTGGGCTTTGTTGCTAAGCCAGAACTCTTGCCTGTTGTCCAAGCCCCGCGATCGCCATTGGGCTCCGCTGGCGGGTGGTTATTTCGTACTTTCGACTGGAGTTTCCAGGGTTGGGGGGGCGCTTTCTTCGTTAGCAGCGGCGCGAGTTGCGGCATGGTCGGTCGAGTCTGGCGGCGTGGCAGGTTCGTTCCGCTTAGAAAAGCCCCAGGTAAAAATAATAGCGATCGCGGCAACCATGAGCCATTCCGGTGGCACCAATGCATCGTTGACTACACGGAGCAATAGCCGCATGCCCACAAAGGCAACGGTGATATAACCCGCATCTTCCAGATGGGTGAATTCTTCTAACCAGCGAATGAATAGCCCTGCCATGAAGCGTAGCGTCAAAATCCCAATGGTTGCGCCCAAAAGGATAATCCAGGTTTCTTGGGAAATGGCGATCGCCGTCGTCACACTATCTAGCGAAAAGGCCAAATCCGTCACCGCAATGATCGGAATTGCTTGCCACAATGATTGAAACTGGGGGCCGTGGTGGGAGTGTTCTCCAGAGTCATTTGTGGTTGAAGTGAAGTATTGCCAAACCAGCCACAGCAGATACAGTGCCCCGGCTAACTCCACCTGCCAATAGCGAACGACCCAGGTTGCAGTCAGGATTAAGGTCATCCGCAAAACGTAGGCCAAGACCAGGCCAATGTTTAAGGCCCGTCGTTGTAAAGCGGGATCGTGCAGACCCTGGGTCAATGCGGCCAGGGCGATCGCGTTATCTGCCGAGAGGACAGCTTCTAACGCCACCAGCACAGGCAACAACACCAGCGTATCCAGGCCAAAGTTAGGAGAGTAGTCGAGGAGTTGATCGATCATTCCGCAGATTTCAAAGCTGACTTAACACTATATCTCTATGCAATTGAGGCTGTAGGGTGCAGCCACCCAAAAACCAGCCCCTTGATCGTAATTTAATAAACGTTCCAGCCTACCCAGCCGGATTCCAACTGCACTGATTGGGGGTAGATCTTGATTATGACACTGTATTGCAATCTTCCCCACCCGCCCCCGCCCCTTCTCCTGGCCCCCTCGCCCCAACTGTTGTGTTGCAACTTGTAACAAGTTGTTCCCCAAACGAACACTTTCGCCCAGAGTAAGAAACGATGGATCCTTAAATCCTGCGGGGGCCGATCCTTTGGGGTTGTGATCCCAAACCGCAGGGATCGATCAACAAGTCTCTCGATATTCTCTGAATTTGTAATAAAAGGAGTCTTAACACCATGAATCTTTCTGACGCTCAAGTTTTATGGGCTTTGGTGATTGCGCTGGTGCCTGGAATCATGGCATTCCGCCTGTCTACAGAGCTTTACAAGTAAAGTTCTAAGCTTTTACACAAAAAAACGCCTGTTTTGCAAAATTGGTTTTACAATAAGCCGGAACAACACTGGCTTTGGACTCTCTTAATCAAGGGAGTAATCAAAACTGATTTGTCTTGCAAAGCAGGTTTTTTATTTTGGGTAAATCCATTGCGTCTTGCCAGTTTGTCCGGTAGATTGGGTAGGTTCTAAATAGGTAGGGCTAATTGCGGCTGCCGCGATCGCGCCTGTAGCTAGATCTGGAACGATCTCTCTATTTCGCTTTACAGGGTGAATTGAACCCACTAGGTTTTGTGTAGTCCTGGTTCGTCTCGTTTTCCAATGTAGAACTCTTCTACAGCCTGTGCCCAAATTGCATGAGCTTTTTATATGTACGCACTGAAGCCCCCCGCTCCCACACCGACCCCCGAACGACCCCGCCGGCCCAAACGCCGGGTGAAGCAGGTCAAGCGGCAAAAAGCCTCCTATGAGGCGATCGCCTATGAAGCGGCGGCGAAGTTGTCGGTGAATGCATTACTATCGGTGGCGGCGATCGGTGCGTTGATGCATCTCCTGCCTTATCGCGGGGCGCAGGAAACCAAGATTCACGAACTGGATGCGGCTGTGCAGTCTACAAGCGAGCGCTTGGGTCGAGAACAGGAAAAGTTTAGCTATTACTTTGACTCCTACCAGATGCGGGAGACAATGCAAGAGTTGACCGATCGCATCGATCCGAATCGGCGGCGAGTCGTTTGGAAAACGCCTGCTCCACCCACACCGCCTAAAGTTGCGCCAGCAACCGTGCCAGCGAATTGACGCGAGCAAGTGCCGCCTTTGTAATGGCGATCGCTCATTGGCGCTGGACTTAGGAATAAGACTGTCTACCGCTCACGGTGGCAATGCTTCGGGGGTTTAATCAAGCGCCGGGCTGGTCTGGGCTATTGGCGATCGCGGCCTTGGACAGAATCTTCCTACCTGTTAGCTAGGGGAATGGCCCATGGGTGGGAGAGGTGCGGCGGAGAATAAGCGCAACGAATCGGGGGCGCACACAGGGAAGCGGTAAAATGAAACCCATAGAGCTAAATGCCAGTATTCATCAATCTTTATTCATCTTGAGGGTACAGGATTTACAAGAGTTTACCTTTTACAATCAGTCTATGTCGCTGAATTTGACTGTTTGTGGCTAGGCTTTATCAGTTTTCCCAGATTAGCTCAGAGCAGTTGTTGTCTGTCGGATATAAGGCTTACCACCTGAGCCTCGTGCAGCAGCAAGTGCCAATTGTCCCTGGGGTTGTGGTTCCGGCAGATTGGTTGACGGCAACGATCGCCACGATGGATTGGTCAGATCCTTTGTTGATGGATTTGCCCACCTCTTTGTTGCATTTAGATTTGGATGATGGTTTGCAGTTGCGGGCGATCGCGCAGCACATTCGCGATCGAATTGCCGCAGCCCAATTGCCCGAAGTCTGGCTTGCTGCCTTGGCCGCCGCCGTTGCGCCGTGGGATGGGGCGGCGGTGATTTTGCGCCCATCGTTGGTGGTGGCACCCAAGGCTGGTCAGCAAGTGGCCCTGCAACCAGAGGTTGTTTATCGGACGGCTCCTCTCATGCCCAGTCGGGTGGTCGGTCGCGATGGTGCTGCGATCGGCCTGGGGCTCAAACACCTTTGGGGAGATGTGTTCGGGGCGAAAAGTTTATTTTATTGGCAGCAGCAAAATATACCGCTCTATCAGCTTGGTGTGGCTGTAATTGTGCAGCCGTTGTTACCCGCGATCGCCAGTGGCACGCTCACCTCCCAAGCCACAAAATTAGAGGTGGCCGCAGTGTGGGGGTTGGGGCATGGGCTGAGCCGAGGGGAAGTGAAGCCAGATCTTTATCACGGCGATCGCGAAACGGGGGCGCTGATAAGGCAAACTCTGGGGCAAAAGACGATTGCCTATCACCTGCGATCGACAGAACCAACTGTTGCGGCGTCAACAACTGTGGAGCCTACTGCGCCTGGGCCAGTGGTGGGGGCTGTTGACTGGCTAGCTCCTTATGTTTTGGCTGAGGCCCAGCGGGATCACTACATCCTCTCGACGGAGCACTGGCAAAGTTTGCTGGCGCTGAGCCAGCGGGTGACGGGCAAAATGGGGCCACTGTTTACCCTGGAGTGGGTGTTGGCGAAGACGACCGAGGGCGATCGCCTGTATGTCACGCAGGTGAATCCGCCAGTGGGACTGAGGCCGTTGCCAGAGTCAAGGCCGTCCGCTTCGGCTCAGCCTGGGCAGGTGCCGCCGCCTGGTACGACCTTGGTGGCCCAGGGGGTGCCAGCATCGGCAGGGCAAGTGATGGCCCAGGCTCATGTGGTAGAGGCGATCGCGGCGCTGCCACCCAAAATTCCCGCTGGTGCTGTGTTAGTGGCTCCGACGATTCCGTTGCCGTGGCTCCCGTTGTTGGAGCATGTGGCGGCAGTGGTGACGCAACAAGGAGGCAAAACCAGTCATAGCGCGATCGTGGCTAGGGATTTGGGGATTCCGGCGGTGATGGGGGTGCCCGGTGCTTTGCACCAGATCTCAATGGGGGATTGGCTGTGGGTTGACGGCACCCAGGGCCGAATTTATCGCGTGGCGGCCCCGCTCCAACCGGTGGCCCGCTTGCCCCAACCGCCCTCTGTGGCGCGCCGTCCGGATGATTTACCCCTGATCCGTACGCGCTTAATGGTGAATGTGCATCAGCTTGAGCAACTGGGGGCGCTACGACAATGGCCCCTGGCGGGGATTGGGTTGCTGCGCTCGGAACTGTTGGCGATGACGGTACTGGGGCAGCACCATCCCAAGCAGTGGTTAGAGGCCACCTCGCGATCGCACATTGTCCAACAGTGGGCCGCAGCGATCGCCCAATTTGCCCAGGCTTTGCCCCACCAACCCGTGTTCTATCGCGCGTTTGATTTGCGGCGGCGAGAGTTCCCAACGGCGGCGGTGCAATCTACAGAGGCGGCCCACTCGGTTTTGGGCATTCGGGGAACCTTAAGTTATCAACTATCGCCTGACCTATTTCGGCTGGAGTTGGATGCCCTGGCGCTGGTGCGTGCTCAGGGGCACCACAATGTGCACTTGCTGTTGCCTTTCGTTCGGACGGTGGAGGAATTTCAGTTTTGTCGGCAGTTGGTGAAGCAGGCTGGCTTGACGGCCCAGACCGATTTCCAGCTTTGGATTATGGCCGAAGTGCCCTCGGTATTGCTGTTGTTGCCGGAGTATGTGGCCGCAGGAGTCCAGGGTATTTCGATTGGGACAAATGATTTGACGCAACTCTTGCTGGGGGTTGATCGGGATGATGCAACAATGGCCGATTTATTTGAAGAGCGCCATCCCGCTGTGCAACGGGCGATCGCCCAACTGTGCAAACAAGCCCATACCTTGGGGATTCCATGCAGTATTTGCGGTGATGCCCCTGTGCGTCATCGGGAACTGATCCAAAGCCTGGTGCGGTTGGGAATTGACTCCATCTCAGTGCCGCCCACAGCAGTGGAAGACGTGTTTTGGGAAATTGTGCGGGCCGAGCATAACCTTTTGTCCAGAACGCCCAGCCCTTCTTGATGGCCTCAAACTGGTGATTTTGGGGTGCTATTAGCTGGGTTTGGTTGAAAGGGGACATATTGCCCCTTCAGCCCCTCGACGATCGCCTTGGTGTTGGCAATTAGCAATTTGGGATAGGTTTCTGCTGGTGAACCCGGTTCTCCCAAGCTATCGGAGTACAAGGGCTGCTCCGCAAGCTGAATCCCGGCTTCGCGGGCCACAGTTTGAATTAATTTAGGATTCACCACTACTTCCGCAAAGATGGTTGGCACCTGGGCGGCTTTCACTTCATCCACAATGGCTTTTAGGGTGGCGGCGGTTGGCTTTTCGTCAGTACTTAAACCCTGTAACACCCCAAGGACTGGAATTTGGTAAGCATTCGCGTAATAGGCCATCGCTTCGTGAGTCGTGACTAACTTGCGAGATGAGGTGGGAATGGTGGCAATTTGAGATTTGATCCAAGTATGAATCTGGTTTAATTCAGTTTTTAATGCGGTTGCCGATTGAGTGTAGCGATCGCGATTCTCAGGGGCAATGTCAGTCAGTTTTGCCTGCACAACGGCCACCATCTGCGCACCATGCTCGGCATTTTGCCACACGTGGGGATCGGGCGTGGTGGCTCCCGCTGCGGCCTCGTCTGTAGGGGCTGCGCCTGTATGGCCTTTCTCGTCGGCGTGGGATTCCGCGTCACTGTGGGCTTTCTCGTCTGCATGGGCTGCGCCTGCGTGGGCTGCCTCATCTGCATGGGCTGCGCCTGCGTGATGGTGGGCTGCGCCCAGGAGGGGTTTGGGCACGGCCAACTCTGCGACGGCCACTTTGGGGGCGGTGTTCGAGGTGGATTGGATGAGCTTGATCAGGCTGGGTTCTAGATTGTAGCCAGAATAAAGAATTAACTGAGCGGTTTCGATCGCCTTGCGATCGGCGGGCACCGGCTCATACACATGGCTATCTACGCCCGCTTTCTGCAAGCAGGTCAAATCCACCGTATCCGCAGCGATGGTATTCACCATGTCACACAGCACGGTGGTCGTTGCAACCACGCGGGGTTTTGGGCTGCCTGGGGAGGCGGTTGGCGATGGTGGAGCAGCACAACTGGAGAGACTGGCGATCGCCCCTACCATGAGCACGAATTGACCACAGTGGATTGCGCGGTTTGGCAACCTGGAGAAAGAGATCATTTTGCTTCAGTTGAATGGCGAGATAGTAAGATTAGAATGAGTATCATTCTCATTTTCGAAACCCTATGTTAGAGGTTCAACAACTGGGTGTCAATTACCGGGGGTTGCGGGGGCTAGACTCTGTAACATTCCAAATTCAACCGGGGCAATTGGTTGGGGTGATTGGGCCAAACGGTGCTGGCAAAAGCACGATGTTTAAAGCCATGCTGGGGTTGATTCCCCACGATCGCGGCCTGGTGCAGTACTGTACGTGTCCGTTGCATCAACAATTGGAGCGGGTTGCCTATGTGCCCCAGCGATCGCAGATTGATTGGGATTTTCCTATTTCCGTGTGGAACGTGGTGTTGATGGCCTGTACTCGACAATTGGGGTGGTTCCGGCGGGCGGGCCGGGAGGCCAAAACTCAGGTCAAGCAGGCATTGGAACGGGTGGAAATGTTGACTTTGCGCGATCGCCGGATTAGTGATTTATCGGGCGGACAACAGCAGCGGGTCTTTTTGGCACGGGCTTTGGCCCAACAAGCCGATTTGTTTTTCTTTGACGAGCCCTTTACCGGCGTAGACACTACCACGGAAGGGATCATGCTCGATGTCTTCCAGGAGTTGCGCGAAGCGGGCAAGATTTTGTTGGTGAGTAGCCACGAATGGGGGCGATCGCTGAACCAATTGGATCGGTTGCTGCTGTTGAATCAGCGTCTCATTGCTGATGGCAAACCGACCCAAGTGATGACCCCCGAAAATCTACACCGAGCCTATGGGGCAACCCTGCAAATGCCCTGGCATGACGATGGGGATGGCAATTTATTTTGTTGAATAGAAATATCAGGACTCGAAACGGAAGGACGAACGGAGCATGACCGGGTTACTGGAACCCCTAAATTACGAGTTTATGCGCCACGCGATCGCGATCGGGGTGATCGTCGGGGCGTTGTGCCCGGTGGTCGGCAGCTACCTGATTGTGCAACGAATGGCCCTGTTAGGTGATGTGATTGCCCATTCCGTCATGCCGGGATTGTCAATTTCGTTGTTTTTAGGCACTGATTTGATGCTGGGGGCGTTTCTGTCGGGCATTTTAGGGGCCATGACCATTGCCCTAATTCGCTCCCAATCGCGGGTCAAAGTCGATTCCGCGATGGCCTTAACTTTTTCCAGTTACTTTGCGTTGGGCATCTTGTTGATTACGGTGTTAGGCAACAGGCTGGAACTCGAAAATTTTCTATTTGGCGATATCCTCAGCATTGCCCTGACCGATATTTACCGCACTTTGGCGATCGCAGTGGGGATTCTTTGTGTCATCCTGCTGTTTTACAAAGAACTGTTGTTCTATGCCTTTGACCGCACGGGCGCGCAAGCCGTGGGCTTACCAGTCAATGCCATTTACATGGGTTTCATGGTGATGATTACCCTCACGATCATTGCCAGTATGCAAGCGGTGGGGGTGATTCTGGTAATCGCCCTCTTGGTTGGCCCTGCCCTAACGGCCTATTTGCTCGTGCGGGAACTGCACCACATCATGTTGCTGGGGGCGGGGTTGGGCATGGTCGCCAGTGTCACGGGGGTCTACCTCAGCTATTACTACAATGTGCCATCTGGCCCTGCGATCGCTCTCATCACCTCGGGGTTATTTCTAGTGGCGTTGCTGTTCAGTCCGTCCCAGGGGATTTTGACTCGCCCTGCGATGGTGCGCCGTTTCACCCAGTTTTGGTCGGTTCTCCGGCAGCCCTAACCAAAGCCTTTGCCCGGTGCTGGTTGGCCCCAAACCAACACTTCCCCAGCTTGCCCCCCGGCGGCAAGATAGCGCCCTTGGGGATGCCAGGATAGGCAGGAGAAGCCGCTCGGTGCCCCATCCAAGACTTGCATCAACTTTTGGGCTTTGTCCCAAAGGCACACCCAGCCATCTTCCGCTGCCGAAGCCAAAAGCATGGTTCCTGGCTGAAAGGCGATCGCCCGGACAATTCCTTCGTGGTCTTCCAAAATTTGGTTAGCCCATCCCACCGATTCGTCCTGATCCCGCTCCCAAACTGCGATCGCGTTGGCACTACAGGCCGCGAGCAAGGGGGCACCGGCTGCGGTCAACGGGTCTGACCAGGCCACCTGCCGCACTTTAGCCGGAAAGCCACGCATCATCCACGGACTTTGGGGCATCGCCCACTCGATTACCGTCAACGTGTTATCCAAATTGCCATCCGCAATGTAGCGACCATCCGGCGACCAGGCGATCGCCACGCTGGCTGATGGAATGGCCAGGGGCACCGGTTCCTCATCCCAGTCAGTGCCATCCCATACCTTGGCCCCCTGACTGCCACACAGTGCCAACAACGGCTTTGTCGGATGCCACGCCATGCCCAACACGGTGGATGCTTCAAAATTCAGCGTGGTGACGATCGCATCGGTCGCCACATCCCAGACTTGAACATAGCGCCCCAAGTTAAATGCAAGTTGGTTGCCTGTGCTGCTCCAGGCCAACTGATCCACCCAGGTGGCGGGATGCTCCAGCGTGGTGACAAGTTCTGCGATCGCCCCCGTGAGCCGCCACACCTGCACCGTGCCATCTTGCCCCCCAGCCGCCAAAAACTGACCATCTGGCGATAGGGCTAAACAGTCGATTGAGCTTTCCTGGGGCGTTTGGAGCGTCTGGATGGTTCCTGTTTGGGGGGCGATGTGCTGAAGTTCTCCTGCTCCCGTGGCGACAAAGAGGGCCAGTTGCCGGGGCATCCAGGCGATCGCCGTGACATACTCCGCCACTGCGCCCCGCCACACGCTGTTCAATTCTGGAGGCATCGTCACACCAAACACTCCTGGAATTTCGTCTTCAAGGCCGCTGCATCTAAATTCCGCCCAATGAAGACCAGTTCATTCTTGCGCTCTGCATCGGATTTCCAGGGGCGATCGCGCTTCCCATCAAACAGCATGTGCACCCCCTGAAAGACATAGCGGCAGTCATCCCCCGCAAGGTTGAGAATGCCCTTCATCCGAAAAATGTCTGGCCCTTGAGTCCGCAACAATTCGCCAATCCACGCAATTAATTTATCTTGGGCGATCGCCCCCGGTTCGACCAGCGCCACCGAAACCACCGCTTCATCGTGTTCGTGGGCCAGTTCATGCAAAAATTCTGGATCAATCTTGAGGGCGCGCTCCAAGTCAAACGCCTGCACCCCCAAAATCGCGTCCATCTCCACTTGGGCGGCTTGCGTCCGGTAGATTTGTGCCATGGCGTTCATCGCGCGGATTTTTTGCTCCAGTGCATCGAGTTCCGCTGGGGTGACCAAATCCGTTTTGTTTAACAAAATAATATCCGCAAAGGCAATCTGTTCCTGGGCTTCGTCGGCTTCCCAGTGTTGGGCAATATGCTTGGCATCGACCACCGTCACCACCGCATCCAACCGGGTTTGGCTCTGCACATCTTCATCCATAAAGAAGGTCTGGATAACCGGAGCCGGATCGGCCAAGCCCGTAGTTTCAATGACGAGATGGTCAAATTTGTGACGACGTTTCATCAAATTACTGATGATTCGAATCAAATCGCCCCGCACGGTGCAGCAAATGCAGCCATTGTTCATCTCAAAAATTTCTTCGTCAGCATCAATCACCAGTTGGTTGTCGATGCCCACTTCCCCAAATTCGTTGACAATCACAGCAACTTTTTTGCCATGTTCATGGGTGAGGATGCGGTTGAGTAAGGTGGTTTTGCCTGCGCCCAAATAGCCTGTGAGGACGGTGACGGGAACGGTTTGATTAACGGCGATCGCCATAGGACAACCCTGCCAGGGGACTGAGAAACAGCAAAAATGTTCTCACATTATAGCGATCGCGTTCGGTGTGCGATCGGCACGGGCTACCACGAAACACTGTGATCAACGTCACACCGATCCACACCGTCTATCACGAAGCGAGTTCCCGAATAATCACCCTTTGGACAGAAGTAATAAGTGATACTCAGACTAACTCGCAAGACAGATTGCACTTCCATCAGGGTTTGTTAAGCTAAACTTAAGATTAAACATCCGTATTTGTTCGTAATTTTGCTACGGGCAAACTCTGGGACCGCATCTACATTTCATGCAATCTACCCATTCAACACTTTAGTACAAGGCATCATGGACGCGAAAAAAGCTCAACTGACTCACTTTTTGCAGGAAGAACTGGAACTCTCCGAAGACGCTGTTCAACTGGTCTTGGGACAATGTAAGAGCTTGAAGCGTTTGCCCGTTATCCTGTGGCAACAAAAATTGGTTTCTTTTGGTCAATTAGATCGGTTATTGGCTTGGCTCGAAGGGCACATGACGCGGGTTGCTTAAGGGCAACAGAGTCGGGGCTGGCGTGGAATGGATGCGCCTGCTCTGGCGATGGGCGAGTTGTTTGCAGTTGCTTGGCTCGCTGTTGGCTACGGCAGATTGGGCTAATTAAGGTGCCCGGTGCCAAGAACCAAGGCTAACCGAATCTATGGGCTGAAAAAACGATTGGCTGAAAACGATAATCGCTGCGAGTTGCGAGTGCTGCAAACTTGCCTCAGGCGAGAGGCCATGCCAAGCAGAAGGATACGGTGGCGCTTGGTGAGTAATGAACCGTGTGGGATAAAAAGTGGGTTGGCGCAGGAGTTGAAGCCTGCTCTCCTGTGAGTTTTGGGGAGGCGTGGAAAGAGCCGCGATCGCCCATCTGGCCTGGATAATTCACCCCCGCTAGCTTGATCGGGATAGGGCTTCTACCTGCACCAACTGGGGCACACCCAAGCGGTGCCCCTACCATCAACAAGACAGATGGTTTTTCTGCGCGAGGCGGGGATGGTCAAGGGGGCCAGTTTTTAGAATCATTTGTTCAATGGGCTGGATTGGCCCATAAATCGTTCAGGCTAGTTTCCCCAAGCCGTTGTTGGGGTTGCTTCGTTGGTGGAATTAAGATTGGTGGTGTTTTCCCTATAGTGGCCGCGATCGCCCCGGTCAGGGTAACGCGCCAACACAAAAGCGGGAACCCTGAAGGATCCCCGGTGGCTTGCGGGTTAGCCCACTGATGGTTTCTGGACTGGTGGAAAGAGTCAGCTCACCAAGTGGCCTCAGGCCCAAGTAAGTGGATTTAAGCCCAGTGCTGGAGCGCGTCTTACTCTTGGCTGGGGGCGATCGCGCTAGTTGTTGCTGTTAGCCGTCGGCGTTGAGGCCATGCACTGCGTCAAGACTTTGACAAAGCGTTGTTCGATGTAGGCTTGGTTGTCTTGAATCGCAAGGAGGGTATTGAGGTTGGCAAACTTCCGGCCCTCGCGGGAATCCACATAAAGCAACGTCATTTTCTCGCCCGTGTCAAATTGAACGTTGGCTTCACGAGGTTTCAGCGTAACTTTAAACGAGTGGCCTTCTGCACACTGAAAACTCAGCATTTCAGGTGTGGTTTGAGCCATAGCAGGAAAGGGGGCGATCGCTGTAACCAAAGGGAGCAGGATGGTTGCAAGCCAAACAATCTTCATAGACGTAACCTTGTTAGTCGTAACCTAGGTTGTATTGAGTACCTATATCCTTTAGAGTACCCAACCTCTTACAAAATCCGCTCCTCGGCGGCCCGAACTTCAACTCCCAGATTCATTGCATGAAGATACCGTAAATTTACGGAGTTGAGGGAACGGCGGCACCGCGATCGCGATCGGCAACGTTGGCCCTGGGCTCAGGGGGCACCGCCAGCAATAACCTCAAATTTGCCCTGGCTGGCCGCCCGAAAAATTTGCACAACCTGTTCAACGGCTTCTGGGGTGGGGGGCAGGGTGTCTTTCAGCTTGTAGTCATACCCCAGTTGTTCCCACTTGTATTCGCCCATTTTGTGGAAGGGTAAGACCTCAACCCGTTCCACGTTATTGAGGGTTGCAACAAAATCTGCTAAGCCTTGCACGTTATGGGGTTGATCCGTCAGCCCCGGCACCAAGACAAAGCGAATCCAGGCCGGTTTTTGGATATCACTGAGATAGCGTGCGAGCCGTAGCGTTGGCCCCACGGGCACACCGGTCACATTCAAGTAGATTTCGGGATCAAAGGATTTGATATCTAACAAAACGAGATCCACATAATCGAGGACATCCTGGGCGACGTTCAGGTTGCAATAGCCGGAGGTATCGAGGGCCGTGTGGATGCCTAAATCTTTGCAGTGTTTGAACACTTCGCGGACAAAGTAGGGTTGCATCAAGGGCTCTCCACCGCTGATGGTGACTCCGCCCGGTGGCCGAATGTAGTACTGATAGGAGCGAATCTCGCTCATCAGTTGTTCTAGCGGCATGGAGTGACCATTGCCCCAATACCGACAGTCTGGGTTATGGCAATATTGGCACCGGAGCGGGCACCCTTGCATGAACACGACGAACCGGAGGCCGGGGCCATCGACGGTGCCACAAGTCTCGATGGAATGGATGCGCCCAGATGTGGCGGTGGGATTCGTGAAGGCAGTATTCATAGTGATTGCAATTGTTGGAATGACCAATGACCAGGGGTGCCGCGATCGCGAGCCGTAGCGCGGGGCGAGACAAGCCGCCGACAGTAGGCGAAGACCCGCTTGTTGTTATTGTGACGGTTCGCTGGGGCGTGAACCCATCAAGAATCTTGAAGGGGGATGGGCGATCGCGCCTGGTGGCAATTGTCTGACTGTGATTGGCAATTGCAAGTGAAACCAAGAGAAAAGGGAAAGAGCAAGGCCCCTGGAACGGAGGAGATACTACATCCACGGTGTGTTATGAATCCCTGGCTGGTTCAACTCGGTGGCGAGTGAAACCCATTGTGGCTGAAATGGCCATGTCGCTGGGGGCACACCATTGGCTGTTGGGCTTTGCACCTTTCCCTAAAGGGCTTAGAAGCGTTCGTGGAATGTGCGGTTGATGACATCCAATTGTTGGGCGCGGGTCAACTTCACAAAGTTGACGGCATACCCAGAGACCCGGATGGTGAGTTGAGGATATAACTCTGGATGTTCCATCGCGTGGAGCAGGGTGTTGCGGTTGAGCACGTTGATGTTGATGTGGTGGCCGTGGTCGTGGAAGTACCCATCAAGGAGCCGGGTCAGGTTTTGGGCGCGATCGCTCGCGGCACTACCACCATTGCGACCCAGAGCGGCGGGCACAATCGAGAACGTGTAGGAGATGCCATCTTGGGCGTGCTCGTAGGGCAGTTTGGCGACGGAGGTGAGTGCGGCGATCGCCCCTTTTGTGTCTCGGCCATGCATGGGGTTGGCACCGGGGGCAAAGGGTTCACCCGCTTTGCGGCCATCGGGGGTGCTGCCTGTCTTTTTGCCATAGACCACGTTGGAGGTAATGGTCAGGATAGATTGGGTAGGCACACTCTGGCGATAGGTCTTGTTTTGCCGGACTCGATTCATAAAGTCTTCTACTAGGCCAACGGCAATGGTGTCTGCTCGGGCATCATTGTTGCCAAATTTAGGAAAATCGCCTGTGGTTTCATAGTCTACGGCGAGTCCGTTGCCATCGCGAATCACCTTGACTTTGGCGTATTTGATGGCTGCAAGGGAATCGGCTACGACGGATAACCCGGCAATGCCGCAGGCCATCGTGCGATACACATCGCGATCGTGCAAGGCCATTTCGAGCCGCTCATAGCAATACTTGTCATGCATGTAGTGAATGACATTGAGCGTGTTGACGTAGGTGCGGGCAAGCCAAGTGACCATGTGTTCAAATTTGGCCATCACCTCGTCATAGTCGAGATAGTCGGCGGTGATGGGGGCAAAGGCCGGGGCAATTTGATCGCCCGATTGCTCGTCTTTGCCGCCGTTGATGGCATAGAGCAGGGCTTTCGCCAGGTTGACGCGGGCTCCAAAGAATTGCATTTGTTTGCCAATGCGCATGGCGGAGACGCAACAGGCGATCGCATAGTCATCGCCATAAATCGGTCGCATCAAGTCGTCGTTTTCGTATTGGATGGAACTGGTGTCGATGGAAACTTTGGCACAGAAATCTTTGAAGTTCCGGGGCAATTGTTCGGCCCACAACACGGTTAGGTTGGGTTCGGGCGCTGGCCCCAGGTTATACAGGGTTTGCAAAATGCGGTAACTGGTTTTGGTGACCAGGGGTTTGCCCTGTTCGTCGATGCCACCGATACATTCTGTGACCCAGGTGGGGTCGCCAGAAAATAGTTCGTTGTAGTCGGGAGTCCGCAAAAAGCGTACCATTCGCAGTTTCATCACAAAATGGTCGATGAGTTCTTGCAGTTCGGCTTCGGTGGCGGTGCCGTTGGCCAAGTCGCGATCGCAGTAAATATCCAGGAAGGTCGAAACCCGCCCCAAAGACATTGCGGCACCATTTTGTTCTTTCACGGCGGCTAAATAGGCAAAGTAGAGCCATTGCACGGCTTCTTTCGCTGTCTCGGCGGGTTGCCCCAGGTCGAACCCATAGCGAGCGGCCATTTCTTTTAACTCAAACAACGCGCGGATTTGTTCCGAAATCTCTTCCCGCAGGCGAATGGTCGCTTCGTCAATGCATTCCAGTTCCAGGGATTCAAGCTGATTTTTTTTGTCTTGAATCAAAAAGTCCACCCCGTACAAGGGCACCCGCCGATAGTCTCCAATAATGCGGCCTCGGCCATAGGCATCGGGCAGGCCCGTGATGATCCCAGAGCGCCGTGCCAGTCGCATTTCTTTGGTATAGGCATCAAACACGCCGTCGTTGTGGGTTTTGCGGTATTTGGTGAAGATTTCTTTGGTGTCGGGGTCGAGTTCATAACCATAGGCGTTTAAGCCTTTTTCGACGACCCGGATCCCGCCGTAGGGCATGATGGCTCGTTTGAGGGGGCGATCGGTCTGGAGGCCCACAATTTGTTCGAGTTCGGCATTGATGTATCCAGGGCCGTGGGCGGTGATGCTGGAGGGCATTTTGGTATCAACGTCGAGGATGCCTTTTTCCCGTTCTTGCTGCATGAGTTGGCTTACCTGTGCCCACAGGTGTTGGGTGCGATCGCTCGGCCCTGCGAGAAAACTGGCATCGTCAATGTAGGGAGTGAAGTTGGTCTGGATGAAGTCTCGCACGTCCACTGTTTGTGTCCAGGCACCGGGTTGGAACGATTCCCATTGAGTAAACATAAATTCTCCTCCGTGAAGAAATGAATGGATGGTAGGTTGACCAATGAAGCGAACCACACCCTACTGGTGTGGGGGCACCTACCGAGTGGCTGGGGCGAGGTCTAAATCGGCTGTGACGATGCCATCGGCAAGCTGATTGTGAAGCTGAAAGCCCTGTTTTTGACAAAGATGTTCCATCGCAGAGTTTTCTAACAACATTTCAGCAATCACATGGTCGATGTGGTGGGTTTGGGCCACGGCTAACAACCAGCTTAAGAGGTGTGCGCCTAACCCTTGATGCTGGAAGGCATCGCTAATGATGAGGGCAAATTCGGCGGTGTGGTTATCGGGTAATTTATTCAGCCGTGCAACTCCCACAATTTCAGGTTGAGTTGGGTTGGTGGGGGGAGTCCATTCCGCAACAAAGACCCATTCGCGATCGCCCTGAGTTGTGCAAATCCGGCTCAGGCGATCGTGATCAATGCGGTGATTCAGTTTAATCAGGTGAGAATACCGCAGATAAACACTTTCTTCGGATAACGACCGATGGAAGGCAATCATGGCGGGTTCATCGCTTGGGCGAATGGGCCGCACGGTAACAACAACGCCGTTTTTGAGGGTGTAGTGATCCTCTGCTGGGTCGGCGATGGTGGGGGTGTGAAGCTCTGTTGGGCAGGTTGCATGGGCAGGCCAAAAGACCGCCCCCAATGGTAACGCCGACTGCATGGGTGGTTCTGACTGTGGTGCAGGAGTCGGAATTGGACGTTGTGAGTTTTGCATGATGCCCTCCGTTGGCCCTCTATCTGCATCTTGTCTGAGCTTGGCGCGGACTACAAGATAGTTACTCTAGCCTCACCCAGTTACCAAAAAGTACAACTTGCGACGGCGATGGCCTTGACCCTACTTGTAAAAGAGTGTTAAGTCTCATGACAGGTTCTCTAAGGGCTGAGAAATCCTTTTACGATCGCGCTGAGGGAGGCGTAAGGAATGGGCGAGCGACTCATGCCATCGAAGGAAGCTATGCAAGATATTTGTGCTGAGATCCAGTGTCCGGTGCAATATGTGTTGGATTTGATCAGTGGTAAATGGTCGATTTTAATTTTGCGGGAACTGTTTACGGGCAATCGGCGCACCCACGAATTGCTGGAAGCCCTCCCCGGTCTGAGTACCAAAGTCTTGATGCAACGGGTGCGTGCCTTGGAAAAACATGGCCTCATTCAACGCCATATTTATGCCGAAGTGCCGCCCCATGTGGAGTATTCCCTCACGGCAAAGGGCCGCGAAATTCAGCCTGTGTTGGTGGCTCTGCGGGAGGTGGGATTGCGCTGGTTGCAACAAGATCCCTGTGCCTGTCCGCTGACGACGACTCCGCGATCGCTGCCGGAAAATAGCGTGCCCTAGACCGTGCTGTGGGGGCGACTGGTCACTGGTGGGCCGTGGGCTGTTCCGGGGGCGCGTTGCTTCAGGACTAATGAGGCGATGTCGTCGCAAATGGTATTTAAAGAATAACTATGACTAATAATGGAGTTTTTGGCCAGGTTTGTACTGCGAATTCCCTGGTTGGTATTAAGCAAAGCACTGGCAATTTGACTAAGTTTAGTTTGAGTCAGCTTTGGGTAAGTTGCGGTGTAAGCAGCGAGGGCTTCAGCAAGGAGTAATTTGGAGTTGACTGTGGCTTCGAGTTTGGCGCAGATAGTGCTGAGTTGATTGAAAACTTCGGTGCGTTCGTGTTGCTGAAATTAGTAATTTTCAGATTGCACCAAGAGGTAAGTTGTGGTGGGCACGGTGGCAGCGATCGCGAAGGCGGCAAGGCAAGTTCTGGCGCGATGGGTATTTAGCATCAACACGGGCGGATGAAATGATGGGGCCGGGAGATGCACGGCGATCGCCCGCTGAGAAAAGCGCTCACACGAGGGAATGCCCGGAGGCTGATGCGTGGGGCAAGAGCGGCGGTATATTGCCTGGGGCCGTGATTTTAGCGTGATTGGGGCGGCGGAAGCGTAAAGAATCGCAACTCTGGGGAGCGATGACTGGCAACGGGGAGCCGACTCTTCCCAGGAAAAATTGAGTTCGCTGCAATGCACGACCAGAGATGTGATACAGTGAAAAAACTACTGTCGGGATGTAGCGCAGCTTGGTAGCGCACTTCGTTCGGGACGAAGGGGCCGTGGGTTCGAATCCCGCCATCCCGATTTTACTTTTGTTGAATAACGCTTGCTTGGTCGCGATCCATCGCTGGATTGCGATGGGTTGAACCTAGGAAAAGGCGATCGCGCGA
This sequence comes from uncultured bacterium, assembly GCA_964475335.1. GTDB lineage: Bacteria > Cyanobacteriota > Cyanobacteriia > Leptolyngbyales > Leptolyngbyaceae > CAYYWG01. The sequence continues at coordinate 8,551 of CAYYWG010000022.1, read as the reverse complement.
TATGGGCGTAAACCCTGCCCTACGACCACAGCCGATGGCGATCGCAGGGGTTCTTAATCCACTGAGGGTTTACTTGGCTTTTGCTTCCAGGGCTTCGAGCCGACTCTTCAGGTCTTGATTTTCTTGTTTGACTTGCTCCAGTTCTTCGCGCAGTTGTTTGAGGGCTTTGTCCGAGCCCACGTTTTTCTGTACCCGTTGTACGGCTTCTTCGGCAATCCGCCGGACTCGGCCATCGGGGGTTTGGTCTGCGAGCGCTTGCAAAATGGCGATCGCCTTGGGGGTTTCCATTTGGCCTAGCGCAAACACCACGGCAACTTGCGTCAGGAAGAAGCTTTCGCGGGCGAGGGCCTGCAACCGCTCCAAAATACGTTCCAGGTTGACGGTGGTTTGGCCGGTGGAGATGGTGCCCAAGGCCCGAATGGCCGGTAATCGGAGGGCTTGGGGCGTACCCAGAGCTGTGTAGTCCAAAATCAAATTTAGAGCGCGTTCCGAGGTTTTCATTTGGCTTAAAGCGGCGATCGCCCCCGCCCGGACAATTTCATTCCAGCCTTGGCGCTCTTTCAAGACCGACTTCAACACCTTTAATACTTTCTCTTCTTTCTCGGCCATTAACTGACCGCTGACCACCGTGCCCAAAGCCCGAATTGCCGCCGCTTCGGTGTAGTAGCTGGCATCGCCTTTTTCGGCGATCGCTTTCACCGCTTTGTAACTGGCGATCGTTTTAATTTTGCTCAGGGCTTCAATCGCAGCCCGTCGCACTCGCGCATCCTCATCCCGCAGACCCAGGACAAGGCTGTCAAAGGCTTGATCGAGCTTGATGCTGGCCAGACTGTCTAACAGTTCGATGCGCACGCCCCAAAACGCTTCCTGGGGCCATGCCTCGGTCAACGCTTTCACGGCTTCCAGGCCCCCTTTTTGGGCGATCGCGGCGGCGGCGGCAATGCGCGAGAGCGGGTCGGGATCGGCGGCTAGTTGGGCTTTGAGTTCGGGCAGGGGATAGTCCAACTTGACGGTTTTGAGGGTGTGATTACCCACATCGAAACTAATGAAATCGGGCTTTTGGGCTAGGGGGAAATAAAAAGCCTGTTCCTTTTCCCGAATGCGCACGGTGACGATATTCAGCGTGGGGGCGGCCCCATCCTGCAAGTAGCCAAACCCGATGGGAATTTTGAGGTCAAATAGGTCTTTGCGATCGCTGTTTTGGGCTTGGGTTTGGGTGACGGTCAATTTGGCCAGGTTGCTGTCTCCATCCCAGCTATAGGCCACTTTGTAATCGGGATGGCCCCCCCGGAAGACGTACTGATCAAACAAAAAGAGGAGGTTGCGGCCTGTGGCTTTTTCGATCGCCCGCAACAAATCAATGGTTTCGACGGTGCGGTGGGCGTTGTCTTGCACAAAGGTGGCGATCGCCTGCCAAAACAATTCATCCCCCAACTCGGCCCGGATCATGTGATACACACACGCGCCTTTTTCGTACAAGTGGCGATCGTAGAGTTCAATCGCCTCCCGGTAAACATGGGTCACAATGGGCCGCCGATAGCGAGACGCATCTTCATCTAAATAATTGCGGGCTTCTCCCAAGCGATAGTACGCCGCTGCCTCAGCCCCATATTCCTGCTCTGTCCACAGGACTTCTGAATAAGAGGCCATCCCTTCTTTGATCCAGGCGTGGGACCAATGTTTGATCACTACCAAATCGCCCAACCACTGATGGGCCAGTTCGTGGGCAACCAAACTTTCGGTGCTGCGGTTGTCGATCGCGGCTCGCTCATCAATCAAACAGCGATCGGTCAACAAGGTGGTCGAGGTATTTTCCATACCCCCAAAAATGAAATCATCGACGCACACTTGCGCGTACTTGGGGAAGGGATAGGGATACCCAAAAATCTGGCTAAAAAACTCAATCATCTGGGGGGTTTTGCCCATGCTGATCCGCGCGGCAGTTTCCCAGCCTTTTTCCACGTAGTAGGTGACGGGTTTTCCGTTCCATTCATCCCGCAATTCGGCAAAGTCCCCGATCGCCAGGGTCATTAAATAAGTGGGATGAACTTCTGTTTGCGCCCAGTGGTAAATTTTGCGATCGCCATCGGCCTCCATACTGACCAGTTCCCCATTGGAAATGGCCATAAAGCCGGACGGAATCCGTACCCGAATTTCGGAGGTGGCCAGTTGCCCCGGATAGTCAAAACAGGGAAACCAAAACCGCGAATCTTCATCTTCCCCTTGCGTCCACACTTGCACCGGTTTGTTGGGATAGTGTTTGTCTGGCGCGATAAAGTACAGACCCCGCTGCGGTTGCACGACGTGATAGGCGATCGCCAACGTCAGCGGGGTTCCGGCGATGGTCGGTGTCCGCAATTGGACGTGCAACTGTTCCCCGTCGTAGTCAAATGCTTGCGCCTGGTCAGCAATTTTGACGGTATCAATGGTCAAATTCACCGCATCCAACGTCAAGCGCTCAATCCCACTCCGTACCGGATTTAGCCGAATCGTACACGTTCCCTGGTAGCTCTGCCGGGGAATATCAAAATCTAAATCGAGAAAAATGTGTTCGACTTGACCGGGGCGATCGGGATTGTAGTGAGGCCGCGCACCGGGTAGTTCAAAGGAGCGATGACCGTTATTTTCAGGCTCGTAGGAGGAATGCAGCATAGGGAACGGGGAATGAGGTCGTCCGTAAAAACTATCATTCTAATCCGTGCGGCAAGTGAATTCTAGTTTATTTCTGGTATTGAGCTGTTGGGGGCGTGGGGTGGGCTTCAGGGGCGCGATCGCGCGAGTCGCAGGTGGGGAGAAGGCAGGCTGCGATCGCATTGAGGTTGCCGCAACTTGGCTAAAAACTGGGATAAAAACTGTGGGCCTGAGTTGGCGCAAATTGCAGATTAAATTCCCAAGCTTGAGTTAAAAATCAATTCAAAAAAAGCTAGAAAGAGATCCATCTAATCTCCTCCTAGCTCTTAAAATCTGCCTAATCTAGATGAAAAGAAATAGATTTTGGCTTAATCAAAGGCTAAATAAATAGCGAGTTTTTCACACTCTTGCCATGTCTTTAATCCCACAATACCATCGGCAACAAGTTGGCGATCGCGCTGAAAAGCTTGCACTGCCTTTTCAGTATTTTGACCAAAAACTTGATCGACTGTGGACTTGTAATAGCCCCCTTCTTTCAGCAATTTCTGCACAATTTCTACCTCAATACCCATACTGTTTCGCCGCAGAACAGGCTTACTTGCAAGAAGGGCTGCATTTGCTTTCAGGGCTTGCCAGGTAAGCTTACCCACAATGCCATCCATCTGTAATAGATAGCGATATTGAGCCAGTTTGACTCGTGCTTCTGTGGCGTTACCAAAAATACCATCAACGGCGATCGGGCCACCAATAGATGGCATCCCAATATATTTATTCAATAGGGTTTGTAGTTCTTTAACTGCTGCACCTTGGGAACCTTTTTGTAGAACTGGAAGAGGAGTTGAAGTCGTCATGGTGGATAACCTTGAATGTTTGACACTATTAACATCAAGTACTCCCCCAATTATTCCTAATGGTCTAAGTCACCTTTATGAGGGATTTTTATCTGCATAGTTTGGCGATCCAACTGATTTTAATCGCCAATAGCACAAGACAATTGAAATTGCCAAATCCTGACAAAACTGGATGCGTTGGCGCTAACCAACGGTGATGCAGGGCTAACACAACTCCAGTTGACCTGAAGCGCCACAAGCCGCGATCGCGATGGCTTTTGCCCCCGCGCGTATGATGTACTCGTAATGACTTCGTTTTACTGCTATACTTGACGTACCTGTTTAATGATGTCAGTTGGAGGTCAATCTAATGGTGAAAGTCGTTGGTATTGCAGGCAGTTTGCGCGATGGGTCTTATAGCTTGCTGGCGTTGCAAGTGGCTGCCGCGCGGGTTGCGGCGTTGGGGGTTCCCGTTGAAATTATTGATTTGCGATCGCTGCATTTGCCGTTTTGCGATGGCAGCGCCGAGTACCCTGACTATCCCGATGTCAGCACTTTGCGCCAAACCGTTGCCGAGGCCGATGCTGTCATTTTGGCCACACCGGAATATCACGGGAGCGTGAGTGGCGTGTTGAAAAATGCCCTGGATCTGATGACATTTGATCACCTCTCTGGCAAGGTGACAGGGTTAATCAGTGTGTTGGGGGGCCAGCCCAACAGTAACGCTCTCAACGATTTGCGCACCATTACCCGCTGGGTTCATGCGTGGACGATTCCCGAACAGATCGCGATCGGTCAAGCCTGGAATGCCTTTGATGCTGAGGGGCAACTCCAGGATGAAAACCTGTCTAAGCGCTTTGATGCGTTTGCGACCAGTTTGGTGACAACGGCCCAAAAACTCCGAGGGGCGGCAGTCGAAGCGCACGCGGCTTAACCGTGGCTATGGGGCTGAGGGCTTGCCATACCAGGTTTGATACCAGGTTTGCATCTGCTGAATTTCCGCTGTTTGGCTGGTGATGATGGCCTTGGCTAGGGTTTGCAGTTCTGGATGTTGACCACGATTTTGGAGCATTTGCGCCATCATCACGCCCATTTCATGGTGGGGAATCATCTGTTCGATAAACGCGCGATCAAAATCAGCCGCATTGCGTAAGGCTTCCAGGTCGGTCTGATGCAGACAGTTGCTCATCATGCCAAACCCTTGAGCCTGTACCGATGGGCGATCGCCATTCCGCCGTTGCCCCAGCTGAGTTGGCCCCAGCCTTCGACCAGGGGGGACGTTCCCCAGCGGCCAGTGGCGGCCCATCATCTGGCCTTGGCCCGGTTGCCAGTCGGGAACGGCAGTCCCATACCAGGTTTGATACCAGCCAGCCATTTGCTGATTTTCACGGGTTTGGGTGGTTTTGATGGTTTGGGCTAAGGTTTTGATTTCTGGGCGTTTGGCCAGGGCCAGGGCAAGCTCCGCCATCGCGATCGCGTCTTTGTGGTGCGGCACCATCATGACAATAAAGTGGCGATCGGGATCAGCCATCATGAACTGCCCCATGCCCCCTCCCGGCACTAGGTCAGCGGGGCGATCGGCCACGAGGGAATTGGCCAGTGTGAACCGGGCTTGGCTGGGCACCAGTTGGGCAACGGTTTGGGGGGCAGCTTTGATGGTTGCCAACAGAAGGGCGACTGTGGCAAGCACCCCACCGAGCACGCCCGATAACCCGTAGACGAGCAGTTTATTCATACCAACCTCCAGTGTGGCGATGAGACGGTACGGTTGAATTCAAAGCATGACGCGGTGGTCACGATGGCGGTGGTGGTTGGCAGGGCCACACCGGGCGGAAGCACCAGAACCCTCGGCGCGATCGCCAGCCTAAGCGCCATTCGGCACAGCGGGATTTAGCCCTGAGCTGTTCAACTTGATCCTAGCCTGAAAAGATAAGGAGACTGTGAAGCTTTACAGTCTGGGCGAGGGGCAGCGCAGCCTTACATAGGCGGTTGCAGGGGCAAGGCCGCGATCGCCGCATTGCAATGTCCGGCAACGGTTTTGGCGATCGCGTCGGGGCGGGCGATCCCATCCCCATTGCACAACACAATAACTGTCAGGTGATCATCTAAGAACCGCGTCATATTGCTCGCAAATCCCACGATGGAACCATTGTGACCAACGACCCGGCGATCGCCATAATTCAGCACAAACCAGCCCAGGCCCATGCCATAGCCCCAAGTTGTCCATTCCTGCCCCAGGGCCGATGGGCGGGGTTGCCACAGGGCCGCTAAACGGTCATGCGGGAGCAGTGTTCCTTTGCACAACGCTTGCTCCCACTTCACCAGATCCGCCAAACTGGCCAGGTGCCCCCCTGCGGCATAGGTCATCGCAGGGCTGTAGTAGGGTTTGTTGCAAAGGCGTGAATTGCGCCACTGATACCCCGCTGCCCGTTGGGGCACAAGCTCGGTTGGATCGTTTATTTGGCTTTGAGTCATGTGCAGAGGTTGAAAAATGCGATCGCGCAATAACTCGCCATAGGACTGACCTGTGACTGTTTCCAGCACTAGACCAAGGAGATAAAACCCAGTGTTGTCATAACTCACATAATCACCAGGTTTGAACTTTAACGGCAAGTGGCTAACCCAACCCAAGACTTCTAAGGGGGGTAAATTGAGGTGCGTTCGATCCCAGTAATCTTCAACCTCGGTGTAACTTGGCAAACCAGATTGGTGAGACAAAATGTGGCGAAGGGTGACTGGCTGCCATGCAACGGGTAAATCGGGTAAATAATCACGCACTGAATGGTCGAAAGTCAGTAACCCCTCATCGGCCAGCAACACCACCAACATGGCTGTGAAGACTTTGCCGACAGACGCAATTTCAAAGACCGTGTGTTCTGTGACTGGAATGGAGTGTTCCAGGTTGGCAAACCCATAGCCTTGTTGATAGGTTAGTTCGCCCGCCTGAACGACGGCGATCGCCAATCCAGGAATATGGTATTGATGCAGAAAAGCTTGAAGGTCGGAGTCAATGAGCGATCGCACGAGCATGACTTTTTTGCGCCAGAATTGCTGCCCGCCCATCATGCGCGATTCCTCCAGCGATCGCCATCCCCCAACCGTTTAGAGCTTGCCCAGCGCATCGATGGTTCTGAAACGCAGTGTTTGGGGCAGTTCTTTGTTGTGGATGGCTGATTCTGTTCATTGTCCATGATTGCACCGGGGGCGGGATTGCTCGATCAGGTGATGCGCTTTTTCCCCTGGCAAAATGACCAAGCAGCACGGTATTTGCTCCATTGGGAGATGGGTTCTTACGACTGTGGGCAGGGTGTATCTGGCGGGCAAATTCTCTACAGTAAAGAAGGCGTAATTCAACCCGGAGTTGTATTGAACTGATGACTAGCCAAGAGAAAGTTGCTGCCTGTACAGAGGGGATGGGAGAGGCGATCGCCACTGCGATGAAAACAGCCCAAGCGATCGCCGACTATGCCAAATCTACAGTGACGACCACAGGCGAAAAAGTTGGCCCCCAACTGTATCAATGGGTTGAGCAAAGCACGGGGCAGGTCGGTAAATTTGTGACGCCTATTGCCGAACATCCGTTCATTCGCTTTGCAACCAAAGTTCCTGGCATTAATTGGCTCCTTGCGGCGCTAGGCCAAGTCGATGTAGACCGGGTTGAACAAGAAGTGGGCCAACTGCGGCGCACCTATCCGGCGGATTCTGCCGAGCAACTGGCCCAGCGATTGATTGCCGAAACCAGTTGGAAAGCCGCTGGGATTGGCCTTGCCACTAATGTGATTCCGCCCGTGGCCTTAATGCTGTTTGCCGTTGATTTGGGGGCCATTTCGGCCTTGCAAGCCAACATGATTTACCGCATTGCGACGATTTACGGCTTTTCCCCAACAGACCCCGCCCGCCGAGGGGAAATATTAGCGTTGTGGGGCTTGATGACGGGGGGCTCTGGTGCCATCAAAACCGGGTTGAGTGTGGTTGAGCTAATTCCTGGTTTGGGTACGGTCATTGGGGCCGGTGGCGATGCGGCTTTACTCTATGGTTTGGGCACTTTGGCCTGTCAGTTCTACACTGAAAAACAACGGATCGAAGCCCAATCGAACTCAGCCGTTGAAGGGGTTTGAAGCCTTGCCTGAAGCCCTAGAAAATTCTCCCTAATTATGGGAGTGCATCTTAAAAAGACTAGAAAACTAGAATAATCGAATCGCGATCGCTCCTGATAGGATGGAAGCGATCGCGATTTGGTTTAGACTCTATCGTTACCTCATGTTTACCTGATTACCTGCCTGAGTGCCGTAGTTATTGAGCATTCTCTTGGGCATTGGCTTGCAAAGATTGCGCCACAATCACAGGCTTGTCTTTATATTCAGCTTCAATCTTTTGCTTGAGGGCTCCATCCCACGTCAAATCATATTCCCGTTCAAACTCAGCTAAGACAAACTGCCGCACTTCACCGGTCACCTGAACCTGTTGATCATCTTGTACCGGCGTGGTGTTGCGGGGGGTAATCACTAAGACTTTTTCACCACCAAATAATTCATCATCTTGCAAGATGAAACTGTTGGGATCATAAACTTGCTCAACTTCCCCCTTCACAGTAACTGTTTGCCCAACCATTTGTGTGGGATTTTCAGCGACTTTCTCCAGGGTTTCTTCGCGCTGTTCGTTCACCGCTTGCTCTTGTTGGGTTGGCTCGTTGGGGGCTGTTGCTTGGGGTTGATTGTTGGCACAAGCAGGCAACAGCAAGGCTCCTGCAGCGACAAGGGCAACACTACCCCGACTCAATAAAAACTGCCAATTTTTCTTTGCAAATACCATCTCTAAACCTCTTCCAAATAAGTAGTCGTCATTGTGATTGAGGTGTTAATAAGCTCGGCTAGAATTTGTGCTAGACCGAGCAAACACGTATCAAACTCTTTTGCTGTTTTCAGGTTAAGCAAAGTTAAATATTTCGCCGTCTCTCGTAAGAAATATCCCAATGACATCGATAGATATAGCGAGAAACCAGAATAAAGAGGCTGCTGGGCTTGATTTATTGCATTACAGCGTGTTGCGGAACTAATTGGTACAGTAACCGCAGTGAGCAAAGTAGTTTC
>CAYYWG010000021.1:0-72647 GCA_964475335.1 uncultured bacterium | reverse complement strand
AGAGCAGCTGATTTGTAATCAGCCGGTCGCAAGTTCGAGTCTTGTCACCAGCTTTCTGAAATAAAGCCCGTTTTGCCTGGTAGCAAGGCTTTCGAGCCACCCCTTAGTAGATCCACACTCTAAAGCTTTTGTACTAATTTGTGCCGTTTTGGGGTAGTTTGTATAGACTTTTGATCTAAGTTTTGATCTAAAGCAATGCCCAAAAAACGTGCGGAACGTGGATCGGTTCAGGTCGGAGAGTGCAACGGTTCCTTACGCCTGCTGTGGACGTACCAGGGAAGGCGATACACCCTTCCCTTGGGCTTAAGAGATATACCCTGGCATCGAAAATTGGCTCATGAGCGGGCATTGTGGTTGAATCAAGAGCTTCACTATGGCCGCTTTGATTTAGATCAATTAGATCAATACCGGGCTTTTTTGCATGGGGAGGATGTTTTGCTATCTGCTTTGCCCCGCTCCAAAGCTCCACCCTTGGGCCAGCTATGGGAGCAATACACCAAAGTCAAAATTCTAAGTAAGTCACCAGCGACAGTGAGAGGGTATGACTGGGTAACAGGACACATTGCCCGGTTGCCCTCAGAGGATATGCAACAGCCACAGGTCATTTTGGATGCGATCGCCCTACTGCGACCTAACACTCAGAAGAAACTGCTGACTCAGTTCAACGCTTGTGCGAGGTGGGCACAAAAATCAGGACTACTAACTGATAATCCTTTTGTGGGAGTCGCGTCGGAGGTCAAGATACCCAAAGTGGGAACAGCCGAAGATGAAATTCATCCATTTAGCCGCACCGAGCGGGATCAAATTATTCAAGCATTCAAGCAGCATCGCTACTATTCCCACTACACAAATTTAGTAACGTTCCTGTTTTTTACGGGATGCCGCCCCAGTGAAGCAATTCCGTTGCAATGGCGACAGGTCAACGCGGATCATATTTTGTTCGACCAGGGGCGTGTTTATACGGGCAAGGGCTACCAAACCAAACCAGGGTTAAAAACCCAACAATGTAGACGCTTTCCGATCAATGACCAACTTCGAGACATCCTGGCAGAACTGGAGCGGGGCGACGGTGCAGCGTTGGTGTTTCCTTCACCAAAAGGGACTTATATCGACTGGAGCAATTTCACAAACAGGGCATGGAAAATTGTTCTAGCTGAACTGCCAAAGATTAGCTATCGCAACCCCTACCAGATGCGCCATAGCTTTGTGTCGCATTGTGCAGAAGCGGGAATTCAACCGATTGTTTTGGCCGACTGGATTGGCAATTCCCTTGAAATGGTGAATAAGGTCTATGCGCGTGTCACTCAAAAACACCAGGTTCCGACCCTATGAATACGGCCATGAATCCACTACAACAGTTTTTCCTACGCCTCAATACCTATCCCTTCATAAAGATCGATTAAACAGATTTCAACAGAAATTGAGGATAGCAAAATTGTTGATTGAGGATCGTTATACTCAGTAAAAATCCATTGGTTAGGATCAGTTTTAAAGTACTGCTCAACATGAATGCTGTACTGATCGACTAAAAGATATTCTTGAAAAGTTGGAATGGTGCGATAGGCTGCAAACTTTTCGTCGCGATCGTAACTTTTAGTCGATTTGGAAAGCACTTCAGCAATCATAATTGGATTTGTGATTGTGTCTGTTCTTCCCTGTTGTCGTTCAAGGGGACGCGGCACAACCATCACATCAGGATACGTATAAAGATTATGAGCAGGAATCCAAAGTCGTTGATCGGCAACAAAAATACTGTATGGCTTCCCCTTCAAAGCAACTCTCAAGGCCGCATTCAGGATACTGGCGATTTCATTATGTTCGGGGGTGCCGCCAGTCATGGGAATGATTTCTCCATCAATATATTCATGCCGGGTTTCTGAGTTCACCTCAAACTCAAGATACTCTTCAGGTGTATAGATCTTCTTTTCCTCAAGCTGCATAATCATGTGATTTTTACCCCCAAGACCTTAAGTTGTTGGTTTATCCAATTTGTTGCTGTTGCCTCATCTGTTTAGATCGCCCGTTCTACTTCTGTTTTAGAAATTTCTAGCAATCACATTTTACGGGAAGTATCGATACATTTCCTTACGGTGCAAGACCCGAACGAAGGTAATCATCCCTCCATCCTGCGTCAAGCCAATCCGGTAATCGCCAACACGAATACGATAATAATCTCCATCTGCCTTAAGTTTTTTGATATTGCTGATATCTAAAAGACTGTCAGCATTTTCAATTTCTTCTATGACGACTTTGATTCTCACCAGCAATTCTTCATCTCGAATTTTGCCCAGATCCTTTTCAAAGCTTTTTCTAAACTCAACGTTCACGCTTTTGGCTCCAAAAATTGGAAAATGGAATCACGGCTAGTGAGTTCAGTTGTTTCTCCTTCTGCGATCGCCCGTTCCATCGCCATATCTTCAATCAGTTCTGCCAAAAACTCAGAAACTTCTTCGCGGTTATCTCGGAGCAATTCAATGATTGCACTTTTGAGAACTTCCTTAAGTTGATCTGGGTTCAGTGTAATCTCAGACATAATGTTTTTCTCCTACTTACTGATATTAGATAAGTGAATGCCCAATTCTTCTAGCTGCTTGTTAATCCAAATTATTGCCGTTGCTTCATCCGTCTCTATCGCCCGTTCTACTCCTGTTTTAGCAATTTCTAGCAGTTGTTTGGATTTTAGCTTCGATGCAAATGATGATGTTATTTTTTCAACGATCTTTTGCTGTTGAGGTTTTGGCAAGATTGGAATTAGCAAATTAGCTAGATCGGGTTGAGAAATACTGTAGTAGGCCACACCATGAACCCTGCGTTCAACTTGCAAATAACCGAATTTTGAATTCAGAAATAGGCTTACATACTCAGGTAAAACTGTTTGTTTGGAAACTGATGTCAAACGTACAAGCATGATTTCACTGCTAATAATCCCGTTGACCTCTAGTTCTGTAACAACTGCGGAATTACCAAAGCTACCTTTACGAGTAAAAAGAATGTCTCCGACTTGTAAACCCACAGGTTTATCAATATCAGCGATCGTGATTGGAATTTTTACAGCACTTTCAAAATTGATTTGTCCATTTTTTACATCGCCCACACGAATATAAGGTGTACCTTCATCTGTATATTCTCGATAATCAAAACCATTCTGAATTGGTTCTATCAATGAGCCTAAGATTTGAGATGGAAAACTACAGTTTTGAACAGCTTCTTCTGCCTGATCATATTTTGGCTGGTAATACTCAGCGTCGAAGCGACCGGAGGACAGAAACGACTCCGCAAAACTCTTGACTGCAACGGTTTCTTCCGTCGGTTGCCAGTCCTGCAAGCCAAGCTCCGACAACAGCAAATCCTCAGCTTGTTGATAAAACTCTTTTGATTGCCTCAAAGATGAATGTGCAAAGTGTACTAATCCTTCAATAGTTTCTTGGGATCTCTCAGAGAGGAAAGGAATTTTGAGAGACTTTATTTTGTATATAAAAAGGTTTAGCTGTACATTACCTGTGGATTCTCTAAGAGTCTGAAATCTACCGTACTTAGAAAGAATAAATGTAGATAAGAAATATGGCTTAAAATCCTTTTCTATACGAACAATCCCAACATGCCTATCAGAATTTGCTGGAAGGATCGTTTCATCTACTACTGCACAGTTGCCGATCGTACCAACCGTTGAAATGATTACATCACCTTCTTGTAGAGTTGTACGAGGATTTTTCTTATGTTGTTCAGGAGATATATATTCATTCCCTGACAAGTCGAATATGTTTTCTTTAGGAGATTTAGCAGAGATTAAATTGATTAAACTACTTTTATCAAATTGAATTGATTCATGAATTCCATCAGTTACGTATGCAAATTCTTCAATTTTTTGATAAGGTAACTTTTTGATTTTTCTTAATTTCGCTAAATACTCAATCTTGAAATACTCACTGTCAATTCTAAGCAGTTCGTTATCTTCTAGAACATCAGCAATTTTTAATTCAACTGCTTCAAGCCCATCCATTAACCGCTGATACTTCACAGCATCAAATGGGTTCACAGATGGGCTGGGTTCAAAAAAACTGAGCTTTTCCTTTTTGGCAAACTCAATAAAGGCTTCTGCAATCCCGTCTTCCGTCAGTCCTTCGTGGTTATACAGGTCATGATCCACCACTAAATGACCGTGGTTATCTTTCAAAAAGTTGGCCTCCATCCCAACAATTCGTTGCACGGGTAAAGGAGACATCAATTCGCTCAGTTCGTCCTCTGCGGGTGAAGTGGTAGACGAGGTAATTTTGCGCCAGATCTTGTCTCCAGAGTTATCCTTACCCGACTTTCGCATCGTGGCAAAAAAGATATTGTAGTCATCCTGCCGGGGGCATAGTGCGCCAGCTTTGGGGTCGTCGTTCCACTTCTGCACAAACAACACCGAGGTTTTTGTACCTGTGTGCGGCTTAAACGTATTGCCATGCAGCCCCACCACCGCCAAAATTCGGCATCGTTCTGCAATGAAATCGCGAATATTTTTATCCGAGGAGTTATTGAACCGTCCCTGGGGAAGCACGATCGCCATTCTGCCCCCCGGTTTCAAAAAATCCAGGTTGCGTTCAATAAACAAAATGTCGCGCCCCACTTTCGTTTGCCACTTGCCATCCGGCTTTTTTGCCAGGTCATAGCGGGCAATCATGCGGGGTTCTTTGATGTCTCCGGCAAAGGGTGGATTCGCCATCACCACATCAAACCGAAACCGTTGGTAGCTGGTTTTATCGACGCGGAGCTTTTTCAACCGATTAAACGCCCGGTTGTAGGTATCGTCCCAATCTTCCTGCTCAATCACCTCATCCCACAGTTCATAGTCCAAGGTGTTCAGGTGCAATACATTCTGTTCCCCATCCCCCGCGATCAGGTTCAGCGTCCGCGCCACCCGCACCGCCTTTTCATCAAAATCGATGGAAAACACCTTACTTTTTACATACTCGTCACACTCTGGAGGTTTCATCTCAGCCGTAAATAAATGGCTCATCTCTAGCCCTTGATCAGCTAAAATCTGTTGCCAGACATGGAACATCGTATGCACCGGAAACCCCGAAGACCCCGCCGCCGTGTCGATCATGTACTCATCCTCTTTCGGGTTGAGCATCTTCACACACATATCGATCACATAGCGCGGCGTGAAATATTGCCCCTTATCGCCCTTGCTGCTTTGGTTGATCAAATACTCAAACGCTTCATCGATCACATCCAGGTTGGAGTTAAACAGCTTTACGTTCTCCAACGATGACACACACACCGACAGGTGAGAGGGCGTGAGGCTAATTTTGGCTCCCTCACTAAACACCCCCGGCCACCTTTCCTTGGCCTTCTCGAATAGAGACTGGATCTTGCTTCTCAGGGCGGCTTCCGTCTGTCCCGTATTGCGAAACTCTAGAGAGCGGGTCTTGCGACGGTTGCCCTGCCCGGAATACCACTCGTCATAGAGCTTGGTGAAAATCAGCTTAAACAGTTCCTCGAAGACATCCACCCCAGCATTCGCCAGTACCTCATCTTCCATTTCCTCAATCAACGTCTTGAGGGATTTATTCTCCTTCACCAACTTGTCATTTTTAATCAAGTCTTCCAGGGTGAACTTGATCTGAAGAATATCCGCCAGGGTTTGATTGGCATTGGGCAAACCCGGAATGTCTTCAAAATAATTGGGGTCTTTGCGCTGGTAGTAGGAAATCTGATCCCCATTCGTCCAAACGGCGATCGGCGCGCCTGTAGCATTGCAATACGAGCGAAGCTGATCCTTCCCATCCTTCAGCTTTGGCTTCTTTAACTCCACAATTATGTAAACCGTGTTCGGGCGGTCTTTATCCATCACCACGATGTCTGCCCGTTTCACCTCCCGCCCAAAGTTCACCCCATACTCCACCTGAATCCGGCTGATAGGATAGTGCAGGCGATCAGTCAAAACCCGTAAGTATAGCTGTCGAATCGCTTCTTCTGGCGTGAGTTTGATTGCCTTTTGTCGCACCAAACAGACTGTATAAGGAACCTCACCGCTTTTCGTTGTCTTGAGGGTAATGCTTTGTTCCAGTTGCTCAATCTCAGCCGCCGTAAATTGAGATAGCTTATAATTGGAATCCTTAAGAATATCAGCGAGCTTCATAATTATTTATGGTTGGGTCAAAGCAAGATCCCAAAGGTCAGGCCTTTCAGGATAGCGATCGCTGAACCAGGATAAGGCATTTACAGCACTTCAGTTCCTAATTTTTAGGTTTGTATCAGGAATACAAACGTTGAAAAAAACATAAACAAAATAGGAACCTTAGTCTGCCAAGAACTCTATACTTTCAACAGATAAATATGAGCCATTCCTCTATCAGCAATGTAACGTGCTAAGTCAGGCATAAATGCTGTCTATTGCCAGGTCACGGCACCGCTTGAAACTACACGCCAGTTTGCGTAGAGCTATTAGGTCACATCCAGGAGAAACTGACGCTCTCGCCAAAGCTGATTCATGACCTCTTCCCGACTCAAGCCCGTTTCTCTCGCAAGGCGGTCAATCAGGGTAATGCGGGGTTGATAGCTGTAGTATCGGCCAAACCGCCCCTTGGTTTTGAGCATGGCCCGTTTGCTGCGGGTTGATAGCCGGGGATAGAGAAATATTTCCATCGCGGTTTACGAAGCCTCCTTTGTTCACATCTTGCAACTACTTGTTTGAGGCGATCGCCTTCTCTGTTGTAAACCCAACGTGCAAATTCTGGCTCCTAGGGGTCTCAAGACAGTTTTTACCTGCTGATTATCACGAAAACTAAAGTTTTCGGAGTTGTGGGCATTTCAGCGTGTCGAACGTGTCGAATGCCTTACAAGCTTTTCCTAGCAAGGGACTGAGCCATGCACGGTCAGATTTTCTAGCGTGTCGTTGGAAAATCAGCGTGTCGATCTGGCAACGTGGATAGTAACGACACTGTAAGCACGGTCTTTTTCGTTACCGTGTCGTTTACCGTGTCGCTCTCGATCCTTTATCCAATAGGGGTTTCAGCAACATCAACACGGTAACACGGTAAAAACTGCTCAAAATTTAGTTTTTTCTCCAGACTTTCCTCCGTTTGCCTAAATGCATTCGGGCATTGTTGAGTGGTCTCCAATCCAGGGCATAGAGAATGGTTTTGACTCGGTTCTGAGAGGCTTTGTCATGCTTTGCCTCTTCTAGCTTGAACAAGTTTTCAAGAATTTCACTAATGGCAACCTGATCTCTAACTTCTACAAATTCAGCAATCTTTTCCATCCAGGTGTCTGAAACTTGGTATTGCTCCCGCTCTTGCGCCATCAAAGCCTCCTGTTCATCATTGAGCCACCATTGTTCACCACTCTGGTAAAGGGTGACGGCAGCCGCCCAGATGCGATCGCGTTCTTGCTGTAATGTCCCCCGATCAATGGGTTGATTCACCGGAACAACCCAAAATCGACGATTGCCCGTCATATCGGCTAAAAACTCTTGCTGGTTAGTCGTGCCAACAATAACAGAAGCCCGTTTCATTGCTTCAATCGAACGACCATAGGGAGGACGCACCTGATCAATGGCACAAGACATAAACGCTTTTACCTGGTTGATGTCTTTACGACCAAACACTGTTTCTAACTCCGCCCATTCAATAATCCAAGCCCGATGTAATTTCAGCCGTTCATCCTTATCAGAAACGGCCCCTAGGGAATCATCAAACCAATCTTCAGAAGCAAGAATACGAAAAAATGTGGATTTTCCATACCCCTGTTTGCCCTGCAAAATGAGCGCACAATCCAATTTGCACCCTGGTTGAAAAGCTCGTGCTACGGCTGCAACGAGAAACTTTTTGACTAAAACCTGATGCAGAGGCAATGCGGTACCAAAATACCTGAATGCTAGATCATCGAGAATGCTGGTAGTGTCTCCATACTGCTGATAAACCTGGCTTAGATATTCCACAACTGGGCTGTAAGACTGCTGTTTGGCTAGTTTCATCACGCTGTCTGCGATGTCTTCCCTAGATGATTTGATTGACAACTGGTGAGTCACGATGATTTCTAGTTTGGCGGAAGCTGGATTAAATTCTTGTCCTTCCAATTCAACTTGTTTGAATAAGGTATTAAATCGCAAGCGTTTAGCTAAGTGAGATTCAATCAAGCGATAGTCCTTTAATAACCGAGGTATTTCCTCCGGGGTATTCGCTGCTGATGTTGTTGGTTGCTCATTGCGACGGGGTTCGATCGCAGCCAAAATATCTTGCGCTGATAGCGAGTAGTCCTGAATCCAGTCAGCAATATCAACACCACCAGCAGTGGGTAATTTGTTCCAGAGTGGACTGTCAGGATAGGCATATAGCCACTGGGCTTCAGGGAAGTCTTGAGCAATGTCCTCAGCGTGTTTCATCCCTGGCTCATCCCGGTCGGGACAGATAACGATAGATGCCCCGTTCAAGTTTTGTACGTAATTCTCATAGCCATATTTACGCCATTTGCCAGCCCCACCTAATGAGCAAGTTGCCGCAATGCCCATTGACATGAGTAGGTCAACTTTTCCCTCGCCTTCGACAATGAGAATGGGTTGATTGTCTGCGATCGCCCGTTGGTTCAACGGGTCAAAGATGCGGTAAAGATGAATGCGAGTGTATACCGATTCGGGTAGACCTTTCTCCCAGTGGTTACCGCGTTTAGATTCCTGCCAAAATTGGCGCTTACCTTTACCGTCATCCACCCGACGAACTTTGACCACTTCACACCCATTGACATCGTGGTACATGAACTCTCGGTTCTGTGCTGATTTGAGCGGTTTCTCAATTCGCTCCAACTGCTTGATATAAATTGCTGCACTATCAGCACCGTGCAAGCCAGAATCACAATATCTACCCGTAAATTGATAGCCGTTGATTGTGGCTGGTGCCGATTCTTTAACATAGGTATGGCATAGCACCCGATATTCATCTTTTGTCCAGGAGCAATCACGGTCTTTTGTACGACCACACACAGGGCATGGTTGCCGTGCACCAGAATGGTTAAAATCGGAATGCTTTACAGATTGAATAGGGAAGGAGCGATCGCCATTAAAGGAATAGCGATCGCTCTTA
Organism: uncultured bacterium; assembly: GCA_964475335.1. Classification (GTDB taxonomy): domain Bacteria; phylum Cyanobacteriota; class Cyanobacteriia; order Leptolyngbyales; family Leptolyngbyaceae; genus CAYYWG01. Next base: position 63,582 of record CAYYWG010000021.1, on the reverse strand, counting down.
TTTAAGTGAAGTTGCATCGTTTATTTCCCTGCAATTGAAGCGGTACTTTTGCTGTTCATAAACTGCTGACAGTAGCGATCGTGGGCTTTGGGGTCATCCAAGTTAAGAAACAAATCTCGGATAGATTCCTGGATATACCGCACGTTTCGAGAATTGAACCGCACAAAATGAATTCCTTCGATCAGTTTCCCGTCCCGTCGCCACTGATTGAGTGTAAATGGCGAAATACTGAGAAGTTTTGCGGCTTCCCGCTTATTGATGAGAGTTGCCATAGGTTTAATCAGCAACAGCCTCCGGACGCACGACTAAGGCATCTGGAGGCTGTTGCGAATGAAATACATTAAGACACCCTAGCAAGGTTGCTATGCCCCTACATGGTACGGTTCCGTCCCAACCGCCAAGGTGCTCTTTCCCGCTTTACCCCTCTCTAACGCGATCGTGCCTGGGAATAGTCAGTGTAGGAAGACACTTCTTACGCAACGACAAGCGAATCGCAACAAGCTTGGGTTCGGGAGCCAACAAACTATTGGGAACCCAAGACTTTATCCCGCGATTGCGAATCAGTGTACTCCAGATTTATAAAGGTTGGTCAGGTTTGTACTACTTTGTTCAAGTTCTAAGGCATTTTGCATAGCAGACAACCAAGTATAAATAAACAGGTTATATAACCGTTAGACTATAGTTATATCACTTTATAGCAGATTGCTAAAGGAATGAAATAATGGTTATACAAGCGTATTCCCAACTTATGCCCAGCAAGAACCCACGGATTCTCGTGGTTATCACCCCTGAACTCAAGAAAGATTTTGAACGGTTGTGTCATCTGGAAAACCGTTCAATGTCAAATATGGTGGTGACTTTGATTCAAAAAGCTGTCATCGAAGCGCAGGAAAAAGGCTTGCTGGAGAGTGGGAACAATGACTAACGCTAAGGACAATCGGGAGAATATCCATGCTGCGACCGATCCTGAGAAGTGTGACGAGATGGCCGAGCGTTATAGTTGGAATCTAAAAGAAGTTCGCCCGACTAAAGATGAAATCCTGAAGGTAGACTGTGTGTTTGAGGGTGAGCAAACATCGTTTGAGGATACCCGTTATGAAAAATAGCACTTGGATTGTTTACAAAACTGAGTCTAAGAGTGCTCCTGGATGGGAGGAGCGTAAACTTTCCCCTAGAGGTAGTTTGACAAACATTCTTTGGGAAAACTGGAGCCACAATGACAACTTACCCCAAGTCGGCGATCGCATTCGGGATTATGAAAACCTGACCGATCCAGGTAATGGGGTAACGCATGGTAAAGATGGAGATTGGGTTGTAACCCGTATGCACCACTTTTCGTCCTTTGATACTGATGAAAGAATCGTAGTGTGTTACTGCCAGTTCCAACCCGCCAATGCAGACTGGGAACGGCTCAAGCGGGGTACCCCAGTCAACGAAATGCTTTCGCCTGCCTAAGATAGGCCAGCACAAGAAGGGCATTGAACCCGACGCTTTGTTCGGTTTCCATGCCCATTTTTATGTCTTAAGCCAATTCCACTTTGATCTAAATTAAGATCTAAAGCATCGGGTAAATTTTCTGAAATATATATACAGAAGGCGATTCAAGCACCTCAATAGCTGATTTGTAATCAGCCGGTCGCAAGTTCGAGTCTTGTCACCAGCTTTTAATTTAAGAGAAGCGTTTTCCTGATCGCAGTCTTTTTGCGCTAGGGCACTGGTTGGGGCGATCGCGCCACTTCTGGTTGCAACGCCCAGGCAAGAAAACGTTCGGTGTAGTAAAGGGCAATCTGATTACTCACACCCCGGAACACGGCATCAAACGCATGTTCTGCCCACGGAATTTCGACCCAAACCACCTGGTTACCAGAGTCTCGGAGGCGATCGCGCAACTGGCGACCAAACTTAGCCTGCACCAAATTATCCCGCCCGGCATAGACCAACAACGTCGGTGGCAAAGATGGGCGCACAAAGTGAATGGGCGACGCTTGGCGATACAGATCGGGCAATTCCGTCGGTGGCCCCCCCAAAAACTGAGTTAAGACGTGGCGCGAATTAATCGGATCAGGAATTGGGGGTTCTTCGTAACCACGGGCCAGATCGACTGGCCCATAGTAATTCACCACGGCCCGAAAGGGAAAGGCATCTGCTTGATAGGCCGCGATCGTGGCTAGTTGCGCTCCCGCCGATCGCCCCATGACCGCCACCCGGTTGATATCTACAGACAACGCTTGGGCGTGGGCTTGAATGTAGGCCAAACCAGCGGCAATATCCGTTTGCTGAGCTGGATAGCGATGGGCGGGCGCATGGCGATAATCCAACCCAATCACCGTATAGCCTTGCCCTGCAAAATACTGACTGAACGCTTCATAATCATCCGGCGACCCCGTACGCCACGCCCCCCCATAAATCAGCGCGATCGCCGGATACAGCCCTGCCGCCGCCGGACGATAGACATTGAGTTGCAAAGAGACGCCCTCTGGTTCAGCAAACACAATGCCCCGCTGAATGTTGATTGCCCCAGGAGGCAACGGCGGCGCAATGCCCCGAAACACATCCAGCAACAAAAATGGGGCCGATCGCAACTTACCGGACGAAGCCGCAAAGGATTTATCGTAACCCTCTCCCAGTTCTGCTCGCAGTTCCATTGCCAGCTTCGCACTCGTTGCGGGTACTTGCACCAGGGGCAAAAGACTCAGCCCAGCCCCGATCGCGACACTCACAATGGCAAGATTAATCATCCAATCACGGGGGCTCACAAACCAAGCAGAGCCCAGGGCGATCGCATTGGCTAAAAACAACCAGGGACTAACCTCCGGTGCCCCCACGCCTAAAGGCAGTAACCAAAAGTAAGGGGCGGGCAAAACAATCCAAAGACTCAAGAAAAACGAAATTTCGCTCGCTAGTAAAATTCCGATTCGATACACCCAACCCATGCTAAAAACCTAATTTAGATTAAGCCAAACTGAACGAACAGACATCCAATCTCAATTCCCATTGCAGCGCCTCAGCCTCCAACGGCCTCAGCCACTCAGCTTAAAACAACGTCAGCTTGCAATCGACCTATGTAATGACAGGTGCGACTCAAACAGAGCCTGCGCCACCGCCTTGGGATAAAACTTTCATACATCTGTTCTATTACTACAATTTTCACGTACTATTTTGGTGGCCACCCATTCCTACCATGAACGATGCGTTTAGGAAAAGTTGTTAAATCCAATTCTCACTGCGACTATGTGGTGCAGTTGGATGATGCCATGGATTACACGAACCCGCCCCAACCCGACGATTATGGCTTTGGGTCGTTTGTGCGCCTTGATAGTGGCGATCGCCATTGGGCCATTGGCATCGTCTACAATTCCCAACTGTTCAATCCAGCGTTCCTAAACATGGGCCCCCGGCTCACCAGCGAACCAGACCCCGTGTTCACCCCCGATCAAGTCAGCGAAACCCGCACCCTCCTGTGGACGATGTTGATCGGCACCCTAGAACAAGGCAACGGGCAAACCTACGGCGTACATGGGATTCCGAAAGTCGTAGTTCCCGTGAACACAACCGTTTACAGCATGACCCAGGCAGAAATTCACCAATTTCATCGCAACCCCCAACAACAACCCCAGTTCTGCTACTACAGCCTCTTATTACGGTGCGGTGGCACTTTTGCCGCCCAGTTAACGGAGCAAGTGTTACAAGAATTAGTCGCAAGCAACTTGTTTAGTGGCAGCGATCGCAAAGCCTTAATGGTGTTATGCAAAGAATTAGCCTGGCGCAATACGATGGGCGCGATGCGCTAATCCTGGCTGCAACATGGTCACGGCAGAAACACAGGTCAAACCCAAAGGCCAAATTCAATCCCCCTATTCCCCTTCAGCCGCCTAATCCAATTGTCAGTTACAGCAAGAGTTTGCGTAAATCCTATGTACTTTTGACAAACAATTCATGGGGATAGTCAAAAAACCGCATGAACGTTTTGGGTAAAGCAGTGAAGTTTTGAATAACTGGCACATATTGAGATTGATACGCTTTAAGGGCCTCATTTTTTTGGCCTCTGACTGGCGCAATCCCAACGCTATATAAATTAGCAAAACGATTTTTCACTAAATCATCTAGATAGTCGTAACGCCAAAGCGACCACACTAAATATTGCCAAACATCGCCGCCAAAGTTATTTGCGTCTAAGGCGGTTTTTACCAAACGATTTGTTTCAATATGATCCCCGTGCATATCATTGAAATAGGGGACATAAACTTCTTCTGGCTGAATTCGATCAAGCAATTGTTGAATCTCTGCGATCGCCGCCTGTCTTTGGCTATCCGCGAGCAAACCCAACTGGGAATCTTGGTGCTTCAAAAAAATAATCTTGTTCGCACTGACACCCAGCGATTGCAAAGCCGCTTTTGCTTCCTGTTGACGGAGCTGAATCAACGCTTCCGTAGACATCGCAATTTCCCCCGGTGCGCCAGTGTAGCAGGCACGACCATCCGTTAGAAAAACAACCCAAACCGGGACTTTTTGTTGACACTTGAGCGCGATCAAACCGCCACAGCCCAAAGTTTCATCGTCCTGATGGGGGGCAAACACCACCGTCGGCTTCTGCGTAATGCCAATCTGCTGACTATTTCGATATAGTTTTTGACGAAAAGCTTGGCGCTTCCAAACCGCTAATATCTTGTTCAACAGACTTAATCCCGCCATTCATCTTCTCCGTCAAACTAGGGCATTGCAATGTAAACAGCGATACAATAACCATCGCCAAATTTCGCCATAATTATAGCAAGATTTGAAGACAAGCTTTTCTGGCTATTAACAGTTATCCACCAACTGCTAACAGCCATAAAAACACTACTTTACGAAAGGGGCGATCGGGCAATCTAGACAAGCTAAACTGGAGTTGGCCAAAAGGCGATCACAGCTTTAGAAAATCACTTCTAATGCACAAACAAATCGATAAAAAAGCCACTCAATTAGCTCATCATTAACCCTTAGCGCTAGAACCTAAATTTGATAAATGCCATATTGGAGGAAACCCCGCAGTATGCCCGTATGCCATCCCATTTTCCAGGTGCTGCCACAGCTAAAGCCAGAAGCAAGACAGCGCAAAAGCCAAACGCTGCTCACAGCTAACCGGGGTAAGATACCGTGCAAGACCATGCCATGCTGTCTATATCGCTTATACAGCAATGCCAACCCCGTGCCCCAGTTGTAGCCATGCTCAAAGGAAGCTTGGCGAGATCGGAGAAATGATTGAGGTTGTGGGGCGTTACAACGAATATAAATGACTGCATTTTTGACAAAGGTGAGTGGTTCGCCCGCTAACTGCACTCTTAAGCAATAATCAGCATCTTCCAAGTAACGAATCCCCTCATCAAACCCATTCACCGCCATGTGCAGCGATCGCTTGATACCCAAGCCACAGCCCCCAGCAAAAGGCAAAAAAGGAACTCTAAAATTCTGTAATTCGCGAGTTTGAGCGCAATTTACGTTATTGCCATTCAATTTCACATAATCGAAACAGCTCGCAACAAAGTTATGCTCTTTGAACGCTGTTTGCAACGCTTCTAACCAGGTATTTGTGACCACATCATCGGCATCACAAAACGCTAAGTAATCGCCTGTTGTTGCTTTAGCTCCCACATTACGAGCATGGGATGCACCTTTTCGCTGGGTTGCGTAGACGACTTTGAATCGAGGTAAGCGATCGCGATATTGATTGGCGATCGCGATGGAGTTATCAGTTGAGCCATTATCTGAAATAATAACTTCCCACGGCTGAACAGATTGGCTCACCAGCGCTTCAAGTTGCTCAGCAATCGTATCAGCCGCATTAAAGCATGGAATAACAACAGAAATTTTCATAGGTTTGATCCGGCATTGGTGAAGAACTTTGAGCAGCGTATTCCTATCTATATCTGGGGATAAATCTAAATAAATAGGACAGAAAACACATGAGTACAGAGACAGATTGAGCTTTTCGCCAAACTATCCTGGGGCTTAAGGCTTTAATTTGGCAAAAGTTAAAACAGCAGACAATCTATATCGTTTTCAGAACGGCTTAACCAGGCAAATTATCAAAACTCTGTAGGCAATAAAAGTAGTCATAAAACACTATTCGAGACATCAAAAAAATGGCTCAAACAGTTAAACCAGAGTGAATTAATATGCCGTAAAGCGACCAACAAAAAATACGAACTAGAACATCTCAGGTCTTCAGCGACCTGAATTATGGGGAAGTAGCATCTCCCCGCGAGATGGCTAGTTTTGGGTCTTGCTGTCTGACTAATTTCTTTTAGCCAATAGTTTGACTAAAATGCTGAGCCAGTTCATACGGCTGACAGCAATGAAGACTCAAACCAGCAGTTAGACCGAAGGTAAACTCAAACACTAGATTTTTTGGCATAAAACCTAGCCCTAATTTAAATAGTTTTAACGATGGATAGAACGAGGCTTCCAGAGAACAAAATAATGCTCGAAGGCAGCATCAAATTATGAACTCGAACTTACGCATCAAATACTTCTTATGTTTATTCAGTATTTTTACTTAAGTGGGTTCGTTTTATTTGGTGCGCATCTAGTGATTTAGCTCTAGGCTTGGCGTCCTTATTCTGTAGCTTATGATATATTTTTCAACTTTATACGTGTTTACACGGCTGATTAATCAAAACTTGAAAATTATGCTGGCCAAAATGCCCTTACTTTACATAAACTTCAAATAATAGGTTAATTGTCAAACAGTGAAGGAAGCGACAAGATGGGGGCACCGAAAGCAACTGCATGGAGGGATTCACGCGAGGCAGTTGGTTCGGGGGGCGCAGTGAACAGCGGCGGCGATCGCTTTCCCATGATCACTGCCTGGTAATTTCACGGGCAGTAATTTCACGGGCGATCGCCCCCTTGCCGCCAAGCTGGATTTAGCCCAAAACCCAGTGCACCAACGTCCTGACTCCAAAGCCCGTTGCACCCACACTGTTATAGGCGTTTTCTTTGTCTGCCCAGACGGGGCCAGCGATATCCAAGTGCAACCAGGGCGTTTCTTTCACGAACTGTTTCAGAAAGAGGGAAGCCGTGATCGCACCACCGGGCCGCGGGCCTGTATTTTTCATATCGGCCACAACAGATTTCATGCCATCGAAATATTTTTCTTCCATTGGCATCCGCCAAAACTTTTCCCCTGAGTTGGCCGCTGCTTGTAAGAACTGCTCAGCCAGCGCATCATCAGGACTCCACAACCCAGCAATGTCGTCGCCCAAGGCAATGACGCACGCACCAGTCAGGGTGGCCAAATCGACGATCGCGTCAACTCCCAGTTTTTCTGCAAAGACCAGAGCATCGGCCAGGGTCAAACGGCCTTCTGCATCCGTATTGTTGATCTCAATCGTCTTGCCATTGGAGGCCGTCAGAATGTCGCCGGGGTGAATCGCGTGGCCACTGATCATATTTTCAGTCGCCGCACTAATAAAGTGAACTTCGATATCTGGCTTGAGCTGGGCGATCGCCTTCGCTGCACCCAGAGTCGCTCCGGCCCCACCCATATCTGTTTTCATCATTTCAATACCGCTACCTGGCCCTTTGATGTTCAGCCCACCAGAATCAAAGGTTAACCCTTTGCCCACGATCGCCACTTTGCGCCGGGGCGTACCCGCTGGTTTGTAGATCAGGTGAATAAATTTGGGTGGCAAATCCGAGGCTTGGGCCACGCCCAAATACGCTCCCATCCCCAATTTTTCGCAATCTTCCCGTTCGAGAATGTTTACTTCCAGGCCATGCTCTTGGGCGATCGCGATCGCCGTTTCAGCCAGAGTCACTGGCGTCACCACATTCGCCGGGGCCGCCACCAACTCACGCGCCAGGATGACCCCAGAGGCGATCGCCCGCGCCGTGGCCACAGCAGCAGCCTGATCCCCACAGCCTAACAACTCCACCACTTCCACCGTGGCCCCTTTCTCATCCTGGTCAGATTTGAACCGCGTGTCTTGATACAGGGCTAATTCAACGCCTTCCGCGATCGCCTGCACCCCCGCCGCAGGATTTGTTTCCCAAACCGGAAAGCTGATCCCAACCGTTTTACTCCGCTCCTTCTTGGCCAACCGAGCACACCCCGCCGCCGCTCGCCGCAACTTTTCTAAGGTCAGGGTCTCCGGCTTCCCTAAACCGACGAGGATCACCTTACGAATTTTGTTGCCTCCGCCGACTCGGGCTGCCACACTACTCCCTTCCTTCCCTTTAAATTCTGCTTCTGCGATGATCTCGCTTAAAGTCCCGGCCAACTGCTCATTCAACGCGGCCAAGTCACCAGTCAGCGCCACCTGCTCTTCAAATAGACCGATCCCCAACGCATCGCCCGCCCATTCCAGATAAGGGGTATCTAGCACTCGCAAATCCATTCACGTTGTCCTCAAAACATCCGGTTTACTGCTTTCCAGTATTGATCAAAAAGATGTGTGAAGGATGGGCCGAAAACGGCATAATCCTCCGTCCATCGCTTGGAAAAAATGCTACATTCTCAGAGACTTTCCTCCCATTGGGTAGATGCAGAAGCGGGTGAACCATGATGCCAGATTTTGGAAGAAAGCGAACCTATCAAATAATCGGTGTGGGGTTTGGGACGTTGTTAGCGGGCAGTTTGCTCGTGAAAGCGGCGTTCAAGCCCCAATCAACGAGTGATGTCTTTTTGCAATCCGGCCACGAGTTGCAGTCTGGCGCAGTGCAGGTCAAGGATATTAATTTGCTGAAAGCCTTGCCCCCCAAAGATCGGGCCGCCAAGCTAACGAAAATTGCCCAAAGTCGCGAAAGTGTTGAGCGGAGTCGCGCCCGGTATTTGTTGGCAACGGAACTGTTAGCCCAAGGGCAGGCCAACCAAGCCTTACAACAATTAGACAAGCTGGAACAGGATTATCCAGTTTTGGCTAGCCATGTGCGGGTCAAGCGATCGCAAGCTTACGAGCAAGCCGGCCAGCAAGACCAAGCCCAGGCCGAGTGGAAAGCCGTTTTGGCTGAACATCCCAACGATGCGGTGACCGTAGAAGCCTTATACGCCTTAGGCAAAGCCGAACCCCAATATTGGGATCAGGCGATCGCCAAATTTCCTGCCCACCCCAAAACGATTGAAATCGTTCAAACACGGCTCAAACAGAATCCCAACCAGCTTGAGCTATTGCGGGTCATGGCGCGGCATGGGCTGTATGTCGATGGCTACACCCAACTGCTAGATCGCTTAGTTGATCGCTATGCCAAACAGTTGACCGCCGCCGACTGGGAAGCGATCGCCTTTGGCTATTGGGAAAAACAAGCCTACGGCAAAGCCGGCATAGCCTATGCCAAAGCCCCCGCCACCGCCCGCAATGCCTATCGGATTGCCCGGGGCCTGCAACTAGGCGAAAAACCAGGGGCTACCCTGGCCTACCAACAAATGATCGCGGCCTATCCTGATGCACCAGAAACCGGATTAGCCTTGCTCCGCATTTCCCAGTTGGTTGACCAGAAAGCCGCGATCGCCTACCTCGACCAGGCTATCAACCGCTTTCCCGACCACGCTGGGGCCGCCCTCCTCGAAAAATCCAAAATTCTCGATGCCCTCAACAGCAAAGATACCGCAGCCCAAACCCGCAGAACCCTGTTGAGCCAATACGGCACCTCCGACGCTGCTGCCGAATTGCGCTGGCAACTCGCCCAAGAACGCGCCAAAGCGGGCGACCTGGCCGCCGCGATCAATTGGGTCAAACCGATTCCAGCCCAAAATGCAGAAAGTGAATTTGCCCCCGAAGCGACCTTTTGGATGGGGAAATGGGCCACGCGCTTAGGCCAAGCCCAACAAGCCCAACAAGCCTTCGAGCAAGTTCTGACCCAACACCCCGACTCCTACTATGCATGGCGATCGGCCTCCATGCTGGGGTGGGAAGTGGGTGATTTCACCTCGGTGCGCCAACTGGATCCCGCGATCGCCCGCCCCAAAGCACGGCCCCCCGTTCCGGCAGGTTCAGATACCCTGCGCGAGCTCAACCTCCTCGGCCAAGATGCCGATGCCTGGGCGCTCTGGCAAACCGAATTTCGCGATCCCCAAACGCCTAGCGTTGCCGAACAATTTACCGATGGGGTCATGCGCTTGGGCATTGGCGACAATCTCGACGGCATCTTCATGGTGTCTTACCTGAGCGAACGCGAAACCCCAGCGGAACAAGCTGAATACAAAAAACTCAAACAGCAATTGGGCTACTGGTATGCGTTGTATCCCTTCCCATTTATGGGAGAAATTGAAGCCTGGTCAGCAGAACGGCAACTCAATCCGTTGTTGGTGACGGCCCTCATCCGGCAAGAGTCGCGCTTCATGCCCAACATTAAATCCGTCGTCGGGGCGACGGGCCTAATGCAAGTCATGCCAGAAACCGGAGACTGGATTGCGGAAAAGATTAACATCAAGCAGTTTGACCTGGCCAAACCCGAAGACAACATCAAGCTGGGCACCTGGTATCTGGACTATACCCACGAAGAATATGCCGATAACTCGATGCTGGCCGTAGCCAGTTACAACGCGGGGCCGGGGGCCGTGGGCAAGTGGGTCACCGAAAAGGGCCTTGGCGACATGGATGAGTTTGTTGAAACGATTCCCTACAGCGAGACCCGTGGCTACGTGAAATCCGTCTTCCAAAACTACTGGAACTATTTGCGCCTGTACAATCCCGAGATTTCTCAAAAGCTGGCCCAAGTCTCTGCCCTCCATCCCACTGTGCAATAAGTTGGCTGAGGAAACGAGGCCCAAAAACTAAGGCCAAAGACCTGGAGGGCCAGGGAGAAAGGGGGCGATCGCCCCCCGCCTCGCGCCATCCATCGTAATTTGCAGATACACTGGGTATGGATTTCGTCCGCAATCCCGCAGGAATGAATCGCCTATGTCAGACGACACAAATGCTAGCCGCGATCGCTTTCTTTATCCCCACAGTCGGTATCGGGGAAAATTTACGCCCCAAAATCTAGTTTTTAATGCCAACCTCCAGGAATTTGCCCACAAAGTGGAATACATTTGTGCGTTAGAAACCAATGGCAAAATTTCGCCCCAGGAAGCCTATCGAGAGGTCAAAGCTCTATATAAACAGTTAAAACTCAGCAAAAACGAACTGGGCATTGGGGAAACATCCGCCGATGACGAACCACCAGAAGCAGACAAACCCTGACCGGAAGCCCCACCCACCCCCCACCAGCAAACCTGATGGGGAACAGTCATCATCGGAAGAGTCCGTTAGCCTTGCCATTGAGCAGGGCGAATGCGCCCATTGCTTATCACCCATCGCCCTCAATCAGACCAGCCAGCAGTTCGGCAGTCACCGCGATTTTGGGTAAACTTCGCTAGAATTTACGGCAGCAGCCCCATTGCCAACCACCGCTCTCAGTGCAGACGGGTCGGCAGTTGGGCGCAACCATTCCAGGGAGCAAGCATCACTAGCCCACCGGGGGGCAGGTCGCACCACTGCACCGGGGGAACACCGCCAGGGGCCGCCATCAGGCTCCCATTCCCTTTGGGCTGGGCGATCGCGTCAATGTAGATTCTGATATTGTCTTGGGCGCTTCCTATGCAAATTTATTACTTGCCCGATCAGCAGTTGGTCGAGTCAACCGAGGCTTCGACCCTGCTTGAGGCCGCCTTGGCAGCAGGGATCCCCCATACCCATGTGTGCGGCGGCAATGCTCGGTGTTCGACCTGCCGCGTGGTGATTTTGGCCGGGGCAGAATTCTGTAGCCCTCGGACAGTCGCCGAAGAAGCCCTGGCTCAGCAACTGGGGTTTGCCCCGACGGTGCGGCTCGCCTGCCAAACCGCGATCGCCCAAGATGCCCAAATTACCCTCAGGCGACTCTCCCTCGATGCAGATGATCTCGAATCCATGCTGGATCAAGCAACCGGGAAAATTGCGCCCCGCTTTATGGGCCACGAAAAAAATGTGGCCGTTCTGTTTGCAGATATTCGCGGCTTCACCACCTTTTCCGAAGCCTTGCCTCCCTACGATGTCATCTATGTCTTGAACCGCTATTTTCAGCGTATGGCCGAGGTCATCAATCGCTATGGCGGTACGATTAACGTCTACATGGGCGACGGCTTTATGGCCTTGTTTGGGGTCGATCGCCCAGAACAAGCGGTTGAACGGGCGATTCGCGCTGGGGTGGCCATGCTCGATGCGGTCGAAGCGCTGAACCCCTCCTTAGAAAATCTCTACCAGCAACGCCTCCGGATTGGGATTGGCATCCACTACGGGGGCGCTGTGATTGGCACAATTGGTGATCCCCAAAGCCCCAAAATGACGGCGATCGGTGATGTGGTCAATTTAGCCAGCCGCATCGAAGCCGCCAACAAAGCGTTAGGCACCCAGTTTCTCATTTCCCAGGCCGCCTACCAACAGGCCCACGACCACGTCATTATCGGCCAAACGTTCCAGGTTGCGGTTCCGGGCAAAAGTGGCGAGTATACCTTGCACGAAGTGTTGGGCGTTGAACCCGCGATCGCCCCAGAGCCGTGGCAACCGCGATTGCCCCAGCCCACCCCCAGCGGAATCCGACAGGCGATCGCCGCCCTGCTAAACTCCCTCCAAAAAATATTTTGATGGGTATGAGGGATCCCCGCAACTTGGTATTCTGGATGGTTAGGGTCATTGCCTGGTCACAACGGCACCATTTGAACCCTTTGCTGGCCCAGCGCTTAGCCCCTTAGCTGTTTCGGCGATCGCCAAACATCGCCCAGGTTAAGACTAACCCCTGACCCACGCTTGAGGGCGTTGCCCCACCCAAGCAATTCTTTGCTTCACCACATACAATCAACGATGTCAAACGTATACACTGTCGAAATTCAGCACCAAGGAACCACCCTCACCATTCAAGTCCCTGAAGACAAAACCGTCTTAGAAATCGCCGATGCAGCAGGGCTTAGGCTGCCCAGTTCTTGTCACGCTGGAGTTTGCACCACTTGTGCCGCCAAAATCCTGGAAGGCAGTGTCGATCAAACCGATGGCATGGGCATCAGTCCCGAGTTGCAAGCCCAGGGCTATGCGCTGCTGTGTGTCTCCTATCCTCGCTCTGACCTGAAAGTCGAAACCGACCAGGAAGAAACCGTTTACAAGCTCCAATTTGGGCAAAGCTAGTCCGCTCTGCCTGCGCCGCTCCCGGAGAGAGTTTCCCTTGTATGATTGAACGGTGGCAGCACCGTCCCCCCTAGAAAGCCATTGGGTTGAGCGGCAAGGCGATCGCCCTCCCCGTTGTGGGTGTTACACCTACTGTTACCGCTGGAGATTGCCGCTAGCAATCCCTATTCGCCTGAGACCTTAGACTTGGAATTTGCCTTATGACTACACATTTCATCACCGCTGAAATTGATCTGCAAGCCTCCCCCGTGGCGCTATCCGACGCGATCGCTGCTGAATTGCAACAACGGGGCGAACCCTTACGCTGGGCCATTACCGCAGTCGATGAAACCACCCAAACCGCCACAATCGAAGGCGTGGTGACCACTGCTGACGGCACAGCCCCTGACACCAAGCTTGCGGCCTCAGTCTCGGAATAACAGGAATTGAGTGATTTGCGAGCGGCCATTCGTCCTTACACCGCAGTTTTAATCGTCCCGACTGGAGTTGGGGCGGCGATCGGGGGCTACGCTGGGGATGCCTTGCCTGTGGCCAAAGCGATCGCCCAAGTCGTCGATTGCTTGATCACCCATCCCAATGTGTTGAATGGGGCCCAGTTATATTGGAACTTACCCAATGCGCTCTATGTCGAGGGTTACGGGCTGGATCAGTTTGCTGCCGGGGCCTGGGGCCTCGCGCCTGTCCACCGCAATCGCATTGGGCTCATTCTGGATCAGGGCATTGAACCCGATTTGCGTGTCCGCCAACTGCAAGCCGCTGAAGCCGCGCGGGCCACTTTGGGCTTGGAGCTTACGGATTATGTCATCACCGATGCGCCGTTGGGGGTCGAGCTACAATCAGCAAAATCTGGTGCGACCTGGGGCACGATCGCTCAGCCTGACAGTTTATTACGGGCGGCTGACCATCTCATTACCCAGAAAGGGGCCGAAGCGATCGCCGTTGTGGCTCGGTTTCCCGACGATTTAGACAGTCCCGCGTTGCACCACTACCGCCAGGGGCAGGGGGTCGATCCCTTGGCCGGGGCCGAAGCCGTCATCAGCCATTTAGTGGTTCGGCAATTTCAGGTGCCCTGTGCCCATGCTCCCGCCCTGGAGCCGTTGCCCCTAGATCCCACCATTTCCCCCCGTTCCACCGCCGAAGAAATTGGCTATACATTTTTGCCCTGCGTGCTGGTGGGCCTCAGCCGTGCGCCCCAGTTTGTCGCTGCCGCCCGTGCAACTGCGACTCCGCGATCGCCCTTCGCCACACCTACGCTCTGGGCCGATCATGTCGATGCGGTCATCGTCCCAGATACGGCCTTTGGGGGGAGTGCAGTCATGCAGTTTGGGCAACGGCGATCGCCCTCTGCGCCTACGCCAGTGATCATTGCGGTACAAGATAACTCCACCACCATGCAAGTGCCCCCTGCTGCCGTTGGCATTACTGCTTACCACGCCCGCTCCTACCTGGAAGCGATCGGGATGTTGGCCGCCCACCGTGCAGGACTCCGCCTAGATGCCCTCAGTGCAGCGATCGCCCCCCTCCAAGGCCAACAACTGTGAAGGCCCCGTTAGACTGTTAGTATTGACCCATTAGCTTTGCATGGAACTTTAGTGTCTGATCCTCGCTTTGACGACCCCGAATTTATTCCCCTAACCCGCACCCAAGTCTTAGTTGCAATGGGTTTCACGGCTGTTGTGCTCCTGTTGATTAGCAAATTGTGGCTGCGGTTTGGGGCGGTGGCCCTGCTGTCGTCCCAATGGTCGTTGCCCGCAGTGCTCTTGGGGTTGGGGTTAGGTGTTGGCATCACCCTCGCCAGTTCGCTCATCTACTCCCTGTGGCCCGCCTATCGCGATAGCGCCAACTATTACCTGGATCTGGTTTTGAAGCCCCTCGTTTGGCCAGATCTCATTTGGTTAGGGTTGTTACCGGGCCTCAGTGAAGAGTTATTGTTTCGGGGGGTCATGCTGCCGGCCTTTGGCTTTGACACGCAAGCTATTATCTTTTCTAGCCTCTGTTTTGGGGTCTTGCATCTCAGCAGTCTGCGCCAGTGGCCCTATGTTATTTGGGCGACGATTGTGGGCGGGTTACTTGGTGCGACCGCCCTTTGGACAAACAATTTATTAGTGCCCATGATTGCCCACATCACCACCAACTTTGTTTCCAGTTGCCTGTGGAAATGGGGCGATCGCCATCCCAGTAATCTCAAAGGATAGCGAGTTTCTCAAGAATAGGCTGGATTCTGGTCGAGCGGCGATCGCTCCATTTACCAATTTTGACCGTCAGAAACCAGAAGTACCTCTAGCCTGCAACTCGCTGAAACCGCAACTAATTGCTCAAACCGAAACTGAGCATCGCATCATATTTTGGCGTTCGGCAGCATACTCGGCAGCAGTAATGTAATCACCAATTGCGTAGTAAGCCACTTTGAGGCTACCCAACACTTGCTCCTCAACTCGCCAATCTTGCATAGAGCGAGCCAAGTCCAAACGCTCTTTGTAAAAGCGGATTGCATTCGCATAGTCCCCCAGGGCATCGTAGGCCACCGCCATCGTGCCTAAGGCTTGCTCTTGCCCTCGCAAATCCTCCATTGACCGGGCAACTTCGAGCCGTTGGTGACCGCAGGCAATCGACTGTTCATACAACCCGGCAGCATAGTAAGCATTGCTGAGATTCCGCAAAATTTGGGCCTGAATCCGGCGATCGCCCAATTGTTTCGAAACCACTAATCGCTGTTCGTAATACGCGATCGCCTTTGTGTAGTTACCCAAGGCATAGCAAGCATTCCCCAGGTTCTTCAAGATTTGTTCTTCGATTTGGCGATCGCAAATTTCCCGCGCAATGACCAAGCCCTGCTCTTCATAAACAATCGCCTGCTCATACTGGCCAACGGCCTTGTAAGCCAGACCCAAATTATTCAAAGCCGCCATTTCCCCAGGGCGATCGTCCAGTTCTTTCGCCAAAGCCAAACTTTGCAGTTGGTACTCAATTGCCCGGTCTGGCTCCTTCAAGTGCCGATAGGCATTCCCCAACGTACTGAAAATCTTGATTGCACTGTGACGATCCTGAGCCCGATTTGCAAAATTCAGCGCCGTATGGCAGTATTCAACCGCTTTGCTGTAGTGCCGCAGGCTGTAAAAGGTCAACCCAATATTACTCAGCGCTTTTCCCTGGCCTTGCCCATCCCCCGCCGCCTCACTCAAGGTGTAAGCTTGCTTGAATGCCTCCAAAGCCAACTCATATTTACCAGTTTGATAATGGCTAGAACCAAGATTTAGCCAGCGTTCTAGCTGTTTTTTCGGATATTCAACCACGTTAGCGATCTCAGGCTGACAACCCAGGGCAGCTTTTGGTTCAGTTGGAACAACCGTTTCGCGACAAATCTCTTGAGATACGGCCAGGGCATCAGCGACATCTTGCACCAGATTATTCGCTATTGCGGGTGAAATAAATCCGCGTTCCATTACTGCCGCCTCCCGTTCAGTATTGGCTTTGAGGAGCCTTCATTGAGGTTTGATTTCCTGATTTTAGAGTAACTTTTTGAAGTATCAAAAGTACTCAGTAATCACCCTGTCTTTGTCAGTCTTTCATCTCTATGAAGACAGTATATTTAGGGATAAATTACAGTCATGCCAATTCAACCAGTTCATGAACTGCCCTCCCAGGCCCCACCAATGACAGATAGGGGGTCTTCAGGTACTGGGCTGCGACGGTTTGAATTTGCTCGGCAGTGACTTGGGTAATCTGAGTTTGGAAATATTCATCAAACGCAATACCAACGCCAAGGGCTTCGTACCAACCAAAGGTTTGGGCAATTTGGGCATTGGTTTGTTTACCGAGAGCGTATTGGCCCAAGACTTTATTTTTGGCCGCTTGGAGGTCTTCTGCCGTGAGGGGCGTGGTTTGGAGGCGATCAAGTTCCGCTTGCAAGCCCTCTAGGGCGATCGCCGTATTCTCTGGGGCCGTCCCCATGTACGCCACAAACTGGGAGACATCCAACCGGGTCGTATAAAAGGCAGAGACCTCGTAGGCCAGCCCCCGTTTCTCCCGCAATTCAACAAATAACCGACTGGACAAGCCATTGCCCAAGTAGCTGTTGACCAGCTTGAGCACGGCATAATCTTCTGACAGCGCTGCTGTTTCTGGTGTGCCAGTCGCTTGATTGGCCTGGTTTTGCGTCATCACGGGGGGCGCTAAATACCCCAGCATCAAAATCGATTGTTGTGTATCTTGCCCGATCGCGTGGCGGGTTGGTTGGCACTTCACAGGGGGCAGGGTCAACACAGGTAACGGCACCGAGGGTGGCTGCCAATCGCCTAAAACTTTCTCCACCAGGGCGATCGCCGTTTCCACTTGGATCCGGCCTGAAAGGCTGATGATCACATTATCGGGGCGAAAATGAGTCCGATGGTAGGCTTGCAAATCTGCCGCAGTCAATTGTGTGACCGACTCTTCTGTGCCCAGCCCCGATAAAGCATAGGGATGCTCCCCATACATACTTTTACGGAGTTGGTCAAAGGCAACTGTAAAGGGTTGTTCTTGTTGAGAACGAATGGCTTGTAAAGTGATGCGCTGTTCTAGCTCAACTTCGGCCTCTGGAAAAACCGGCGATCGCAAGATCTCCCCCATCAGGTGCAGCATTTCCTCAAAATCCGGGGAAACGCATTTCATGCTGACCAAAAAGTAATCGGTCGTTGAGTCCGTACTCAAACTCGCCCCCAAGGCTTCGACCTGTTCCGCGATCGCCAGCGACGAGAGCGTTTCCGTCCCTTTGGTTAACACTGCCGACACTAGATGAGACAACCCCGCTTGATGGGGCGCTTCCCACCGACTCCCGGCCCGCACAAAAATCCGCGTTGCAATAATATCGGCTGTGGGATTTTCGGTCACTAACAAAACGATCCCATTTTCCAGGGTTATCCGATGAATCGGTGGGGTGAGTTGGACTTCCGTCGTAGCGAAATTCATGGGTAACTTCCTGACAGCAAAAGGTGGACTCTGTAGCGGCGTACAGCCTCAATTTAGCGTTTCGATGGCAACAGCCCAATTATCCAACGCTGGGGCAAACACGTTGACCGGGGCACCAGCATTCGGTAGGCCCTAGCATGATTCCAACGGTCGCATGGTGGTCGCAGCGTAATGGTAGGGCGACAGGTATTGCGCCGCCAGGTTTTGCAAATCTTCTGGTTGAATGGCCCGGATGCGATCGGGGTAGGTGGGCACAATATCAGGGTGGGCCAGGATGCTGTAGTAACCGTACAGACCCGCCAGTTGGCTCGGCGTTTCGGTGGAAAAAGCATAGTCATTGCACAGCAGGCGCTTACACCGTTCCAGTTCGGCCTGGGTGACAGGTTGGGCCGCCAGTTGGGAGAGGCGATCGCAAATAATTGCTTCCACCCGCTCAATATGCTCAGGTTCGAGCCATGCCGTAATCGTAAATAATCCAGCCTCGCGTTGCAGGGAAAACGCACTGTGAATCCCCTGGACGAGATTGCGTTCTTCTCGCAGTTCCCACACCAGGCGGGAGGTGCGCCCCTCCGCCAACAACACTGACAGCAAATCTAACCCATAGGCTTGCTGTAACTGAGATTCCAAACTTTGCACCGGGGAGTCAATGCCGGGGCCAAGCCAAGCCATCATCAACCGGGCCTGTTCGAGGCGGGGCATGGCCAACTCTTGCCGCCGAATTTGGGTAATGGGCGGCTCCGCTTCCGTCTGCAAAATGGGACACCCCAGGCGCGGGGGAAAGTTACAAAACGATCGCTCCACCAAATCGAGCGCCGCATCCCGAGAGATGTTGCCCGTCACAACCACAGTCATGTTTTCAGGCTGGTAGTGAGTGCGATGGAACGCCCGCATTTCCGCTGGCGATCGCGCCAATAGGGTTTCTTCTGTCCCCAAAATCGGTCGCCCGTAGGGATGGCGTTGATAGACCGTTTCCGTCAGAACTTGAAACCCCACGCAATCGGGATTGTCGTAGGACTGGCGCAATTCTTCCAACACCACATCGCGCTCTCGATCAAATTCATCATCGGGAATGGAAGCGTTGAGCAAAATTTCCGCCAGGTAGGGCAGAGTGTCTTCGAGGTGTTGCGCTGCTGTTGTAATGAAATAGTGGGCATAGTCGTAGCTGGTTGCGGCGTTGGTCATCCCTCCCCGATGCTCAATTTCTCGGTCGAAGATTCCTGGCGCTAGGCGATCGGTGCCCTTAAAAATCATGTGCTCTAGGAAGTGCGCCATTCCTGCCCACTCGTCTGGTTCCAGAACGGCCCCCGCTTTGACCCAGACATCTACCGTCGCCACCGGAGTCGCGATCGCTTGCTGGTGAATCACGGTCAAGCCATTGTCCAAAACCGTGTGAGTGACTCGAAAATCTGAAGTTTTAATGGCAACGTGCGACAAACTTAGACCCCAAAGCGTTTGCATGTATCATAACCTTGCAAAGCAACGACACACACATATGTTTAATTTTTAGTTAATTTTTCGAGTCTCACTGTTAACCACACAGCACCGCGATCGCGGGCTTGAACCTAGCCCTACAAACCGTTTAACGTTCAGCCCCTGCACCGCTAAAACCACCAAGCCACTTAGTACCGAATGCGCGGATCGATGTAGGCATTCAGTAAATCAATCACAATACTGGCGATCGCCACAATCCCCGCAAAAAACACCACAATCCCCTGCACAGTTGGATAGTCCCGTTGGCCAATCGCCCGATAGAGACGGTTTGCCAACCCCGGCCAAGAAAACGTTACTTCCGTCAAAATCGCGCCGCCGAGCAAGGCCGCAAAGGTCAACCCCAAAATCGTCACTACCGGAATTAACGCATTTTTGAGCGCATGGGAGACTAAAATTCGCCCTTCTGGAATGCCCCGTGCCCGTGCCGCTTCGACGTAATCAGCCTGGAGCGTCTGTTTCAAATTCACCCGCACAATCCGCTCAAAAATACCACTAATCAACAATCCCAAGGTCAAACAGGGCAACGCAAGATAGTGAAGCGCCGTAAAAAACTGACTGAGATTGCCATGCCATAAACTATCCAGGGTGTATAAACCTGTTGGGCCATCGGGAGTCACCACCGTCACCGGAAATCGCGTCCCCAAGGGAAACCAACCAAGTTGCACAGCAAAAACAAGCTGCAACAGCATCCCTAACCAAAACATGGGGATGGAATAGGTGAGAATGCCAAACAATCGCCCCGCCGCATCCAGCGGAGTGTTTGGCCGAGAGGCCGTCACAATCCCGATCGCAATCCCAATCAGGAGCGCGATCGCCATACTATAGAGGGCTAACTCGACCGTCGCCGGGAAAAAATTTTGAATAATGTCCCAAACTGGCTCATCTTTGCTGATCAACGACTTCCCTAAATCCAACCGCAGCAACGACCCCAAATAATCCAAATATTGCAACACCAGCGGTTTGCCCAACCCCAATTGGTTGCGGAGTTCATCCTTGGCGGCCTGGGGCGCTTTGGGGCCAAGTAACGCATCAACTGGATCACCCGGCGTCGCCCGCAGCAACAGAAACACCAGGGTTGTAATCAACCACAGCATCAACGGGGCGAGCAAAATCCGAGTCAGGAGGTAATTACGCAAAGAACGAGAACGAGACATGCAACCAGTCACTTACTTGCCACACTATTCCTGTGATCATTCCATTAATTGAGGAGCACGACGCAAAAATCTACGAAATCCTCCTGGGTAGACTTCTCCAATCAGGAATATCCGGTTTGGAAGGAAAACGCTACATTGAGCATACGTCTAGATGAGTAAGAGGTATGGCTCAATCGATTTCTGCCCCAAATGCATTGAAGCTGCCGAAGTTTCTCCAACGGTTGTGGTGGGTGATTGACCCCATTGGCTACATGGAGGCTGCCGCAAAAATTCATCCCGATCTGTTCACCGCAGAAGTCGTCGGGATTGGCGCAGATTTGGTCTTTGTGAGCGACCCCCAGGCGATGCAAATGATGCTGACGAACGATCGCAAACTCTATAAAGCCCTGGGCGAACCCAACCGATTTCTAGCGACCCTATTAGGCAATTACTCGATTGTGATGTTGGATCAGGAGCGCCACAAACGGCGTCGCCAATTGCTGATGCCCCCGTTTCATGGCGATCGCATGAAAGCCTATGGCACCCTCATTACCAACCTTACCCGAACGATTTTTGATCAAGTGGCGATCGGGCAACCATTTTCTGCCCGCCAATTAACGCAAAACCTCTCACTACAGGTCATCTTGCAGGCGATCTTTGGCGTGACCGATCCAACACGGGCAGAGCACCTGAAAACCCAACTCGTCCGGGTGGCGGATACCTTTCGATCGCCCTTAAGCTCCAGCCTGCTATTTTTTCCCGCACTGCAACAAGACTGGGGGCCGTGGAGCCCGTGGGGCCACTTTCTCCAACAACAGCAACAATTGGATAAGTTGATTTACAGCGAAATTCGCGATCGCCGCGCCCACCCCGATCCCGAACGCATCGATATTTTGTCCTTGCTCATGACCGCCACCGACGATACGGGGCAACCCATGACCGACCAAGAATTGCGTGATGAGTTGACCACCCTGATGTTTGCTGGCCACGAAACCACTGCCACCGCAATGGCCTGGGCCTTGTACTGGATTCACCACACACCGGGCGTCCGCGAAAAACTGTTGGCTGAGCTGAACCAAATCGACGACTCCGATCCCATGCAGATTGTGCGATCGCCCTATCTTTCCGCCGTCTGCAACGAAACCCTACGCATTCACCCTGTCGGGATGTTGACCTTTCCCCGCGTCGTACAAGAAACCACCGAACTGCTCGGTTATCTCCTCCAACCCGGCACCACCCTCGTTGGCTGCATTTATCTCACCCATCAACGGGAAGATCTCTACCCCGACCACACCCAATTCAAACCCGAACGGTTTTTAGAACGCCAATACACGCCCTATGAATTTTTGCCCTTTGGGGCGGGAGCCCGCCGCTGCATTGGGGAAGCCTTGGCCCAGTTTGAATTGAAGTTGGCGATCGCTACCATTTTGCGCCACTACACCCTCGAACTCGCCACCACCAAACCCGAAATTCCGCGCCGCCGAGGCATTACCCTCGCCCCCACCAGAGGCGTACAAATGGTACTCAAAGCGAAACGAGTGCCCCAGGCTCCGCCAGTCATGGCGATCGCAGAAGCCTAGCACCCCACTGCCTATTGCAGCCAAGACTCCCCTGGAAAACCGCATTTCAAGGGAGTCTCGTCTTCCCCCAAAATCTTTCCAGCCAAGGTGCCAAGCGGCTGTTTGCACGGAGAAACCCACGCACCATCTGGCGCGATCGTCCAGACCATCATCCTGTTGATAATAAATTGGTGAGAATAATCAAACTCCCACATAGAAGGATTTTCTTTTGAAAGCGGGTAGCGAGCATCGAACTCGCAACTAAAGCTTGGGAAGCCTTACAAAACTCTTTAATAGCAACACTTTCAAGCATCTTAAATTAGCTTTACCCCAAATCTACTCCAATAGATGCTGGACAAGTTGCCGAAAATAAAGCCCAACCGCTAGAACATGCTAACAGTCGGGCTTGAACACTTATTTTCTATCAGGCTTTCGGCTAAAGGGCATCTAGTTGAACTAAGGAAGCTAGAAAGAATAACTTGAACTATTTTCTGCTGTAATTCATGCCAGATAGTACAGTCATCATAAATAGGATATGAACAAATGATAGGCTGAGAGTGTGCCCCAAATTCTACTCCTCAGCCAATGGAAACACTCAAACAGTTTATTCAAAGCATAGTTTTGCCAGGAAAGTGTTCAACTTATTTCTTCTAGGCTCCTAAAACGGCTGATGTAATCAGAGCGATTATAGAACCCATTTGACATCTTAGGAGGGGGCTATAAGCCGCTTGAGCATTAGCCGGACAAAGCAGAGGTTGATCTTAGTCGTGGCATGAGATAGCGTTCGCTCAAAGTTCTTAACTAAACTTTTACAGCGCTCCATCCACGCATTGGCTCGTTCAATCACCCAACGAGCGATCGCTGGGACAAATCCAGTTGTTCCTTGGGCTGCCTTCTCCTGTTTGGAGGGTTTAGTGGACAATTGAAACCGGATTTTCGTCATGATTTGCAGATAAATCTTCTCTAACTCCGCAATTCAATGGTCGATGTGATAACCGTGGTCGAGCAAGATTGTAATCTTCGGGATATTCACTGGTTTCGACTTGAAATAGTCAATATTAAAAGTCAACATCTCATACGGAATCCGCCTATGAAGTAACACTATAAAATAGGCGGATGACACGCACAATTACTCTGGCAAATCACCTCACTGATGGGGAACTGAAAGCTCGCTATCAGAACAGCACTGACCCAGTTGAGTCACGGCGCTGGCATCTCCTAGGGTTAGTTTCACAGCAGTGGTATCTCCTCGATGCAGCTCAAAGCATTGGTGTCAGCTATTCCTACGCCCGCAAGGTAGTCTATGCTAACAACAAAGACGGAGTCAAAGCGATCGCCAAGGGACGACGAGGGCGTTCAATGGTGAGTCGTGCTTTACTCAATGCACAACAACAGGCTGAACTGGACGAAGCCTTACAATCTCCACCTCCAGACGGCGGTATCTGGAGTGGGCCGAAAGTCGCGCAATGGATTGAGCAGCAAACAGGACGGGAGCATGTGCATCCACAACGGGGATGGGATGATTTGCAACGGTTGAACTACAGCCTGGAGGCCGGGAGCTACCGCACCAGCCCCAGAAACATTAAATCCAGGGCCAGTTCCAATCCTCTCCCAGCCTGGAGGCCGGGAGCTACGGTGCGCGGGTTGCCGTTAGTGGGGTTTGTGATATGTTCCAATCCTCTCCCAGCCTGGAGGCCGGGAGCTACTTTTTAGGGTCTAAATTGGTTTTGTATAGCTCTGGTTCCAATCCTCTCCCAGCCTGGAGGCCGGGAGCTACGTCATCCGCTCGTTTTCCATCAGCTTTTATGGATGTTCCAATCCTCTCCCAGCCTGGAGGCCGGGAGCTACTCTGGCTAACAATATTGTTAATCTGGCAAATAATAGTTCCAATCCTCTCCCAGCCTGGAGGCCGGGAGCTACTTTAACAGTCTTTTCTCTTGTAACTTCTACTATTGTTCCAATCCTCTCCCAGCCTGGAGGCCGGGAGCTACGATCGCGGTTTCACGGGTTGGTCTACCTCAAACTATTTGTTCCAATCCTCTCCCAGCCTGGAGGCCGGGAGCTACGCCTGGTCAGTCTCCCCTCGTTTGGATCAACACATGTTCCAATCCTCTCCCAGCCTGGAGGCCGGGAGCTACTTCAATCTCAGGATCAGATCCTTGTTCTGTTACAGTTCCAATCCTCTCCCAGCCTGGAGGCCGGGAGCTACCTCCCTTCCACGAGTGGGCTAAATCCTTACAGCAGTTCCAATCCTCTCCCAGCCTGGAGGCCGGGAGCTACGGTTGTGTTTAGTGTGTTAGCAGTAACGGGGTAGTTCCAATCCTCTCCCAGCCTGGAGGCCGGGAGCTACCCAATGCTGGCTCAAAGATAACCCCGTAGATATGTTCCAATCCTCTCCGAGCCTGGAGGCCGGGAGCTACGCTGCGGATATATCGGATGACGGTGGCCACTCCGTGTTCCAATCCTCTCCCAGCCTGGAGGCCGGGAGCTACAGTTAAAAGTGTTGAGTTACAATAGACGGGTCAAAAGTTCCAATCCTCTCCCAGCCTGGAGGCCGGGAGCTACGGCTAGCATATCAAACTCTTGCGGGGAAGGCATCTGAGGGGTTATCTGCGCGAACCTTGGTTTGTTTGAGCAACGATAGTAAGTCAACATGGGTAGAAATGGCTGAAAACCTGATGGAGAAAGCAACGCGGATATCCTGAGAATTTAACCAGATCTAAGGGTTCGCGGTGGAATTAGATGATGAGGGGTTCGTCGAAATCGATGTAGTGATCGATGCCAAATTGCTCAAAGTATTGTTCGCGGGGCGTTGGTAATTTGTAAAATCTGAGGTTGTCCAGCTTCGGGTCAATGATGCTAATTAATTTGGCTTTCAGCGATTCATATTGGGCCTGATTGACTCGGCACTCAAAGACTGATTGTTGTACTCGTTGACCATAGTTTTGACAAATCGTGGCGACTTGGCGCAGGCGACGGCGGCCAGCGTGGGTTTCGGTATTTACATCGTAGGCAACTAAAATATCCACGGTTGTGACCCTCTGATTTAGCGCCAGATAAAGGGTTGATAGGTTGGTAAGTCCCCTCTGAGATGACGGGCTAGCAGCCGAGCTTGGGTGTGGGCGATGAGGCCGAAAGGTACTTTCGCATCTACAACGGGATGAAATACTTCTTCTTGTTTCCGCTTTTGATAGGTTTGGAGTAGAGTTGCTCGGCCTTCTTTATGTAAGTGGATAGCTCCACCTGGGCGCTCGATAAAATCGTCTGGGGTGATCTGCCCCCGGTTAATGAGGGTTAACACGAGGCGATCGGCTAGGGGGGCTCTTAATTCTTCCATGAGGTCTAGGGCAAGGGCGGGGCGACCAGGGCGGAGTGCATGGAGATAACCAATCTGAGGATCGAGGCCAACGCCTTCACAGGCAGCGATACATTCATTGGCTAGCAATGTGTAGACAAATGACAAAAGGGCGTTGATGGGATCTTTTGGGGGGCGGCGCGATCGCTCAGTAAAAGCAAATGCTGCTCGATGGTGGCGTACCATTGCGGTGAAGGCCCCAAAATAAGCTTTGGCGGCATACCCTTCGATGCCTCGCAGTTTTTCTAAATCTTCGACCTTTTCGGTCTTGCGAATGGCTTCAGCATGAATGCTTGCAGCCTGGGAAAGTTGTGTGCGATCGCCCTCCTGTTTGGCCTCTCTAGCAGCCCGCATGAGGACACTACGGGCGTTTTGCAACTTGCCAGCGACAATGTATCGCGCAATTTCGAGGGGAACTAAGGCGTGATTGAGGGCTGTATGTTGTGCTTGTCTCAAGAGTACATTGCCAGTTGTGTTACCCGCTAAGCGGGCCTTGAACTGACCGTGTTCTGTGAGCCAAACGAGCGATCGCCCATCTTCGGCACACCGATGAATCAAAAAAGGACTGACCAAAACATTGCCAAAAACGGTGATACCGCCTAGATGATGGAGGGGCATTTGCAGGGCTTTTTGCTTTTCAATTTCGACTTGCAGAGTGTCGTGGTCAAGCCGCAAGTAAGTGCCTTGGGTCTGCACATAGAGTGTGTTCAGAATTTGCTTCATGGGGAAGGATCGGAGATGGCAAAGGGCTGATGGCGACGGGTTGTGTTAGCAAAGTGATGGAGGGTATGGGGCATACAGGCTTCGAGTAAGGAGCAATCACGACAGCGATTGTCAGTTACAGGTGGCGGTAAGGCCGTTTGGGACAGGAGGAGACGGAGATCGGTAATGGTGGCTAAGACGTGCGATCGCAATACCGCATCAAAGTTCACCTCACGCCGTCGTCGAGATGCGTGGTGAAAGATGGCTCCACGGCTAATGGAGCAGTTCAGCATTTCTTCCAAACACAGGGCTTGAGCACAGAGTTGAATATCGTCCGCCTCGCGCGCCTTTTTTGACCCAGCCTTGTATTCCACTGGGTAAGGCGTGCCATCAGCCAAAAACTCAACCACATCGGCAATCCCTGTCAGCCTCAACTGATGGGACCACAGGGGCATGGCCCGCTCGACTCGAATGCCCTCAATGAGTTCATGTTCAGGCACATTCACTTTTTCGTGAACCCTTTGCCCTCGTAGGGTATAGAGGTTTTCTTCCCACACTTGCTCGATGTGGATGAGGGCACACTGG
Organism: uncultured bacterium; assembly: GCA_964475335.1. Lineage (GTDB taxonomy): Bacteria > Cyanobacteriota > Cyanobacteriia > Leptolyngbyales > Leptolyngbyaceae > CAYYWG01. The sequence continues at coordinate 36,695 of CAYYWG010000021.1, read as the reverse complement.
CGAGGACAGAACACATAATGCTGAAGAGCGCTAATCAGCACATAATCATCAAGATCTGCCATAGGGATTGCCGTGTTAGTCAGTGGTGAGTTCGGTGGGTTCTATGCGTTCAAACTCAACTTTGTCGTACAGCTCCAAGAGGGGGAGTTGGCAGGAGCAGGTGACGAGAGCGATCGCTTCGTCAGGGCTGTCGTATTCCTGAAATGTCCATTTTTTGTTACCAGTTTTGGCGTAATGGGCAACTTGGTAGCCATATTGATCAATAAGGATGTATTCCCGAAAGGAGGGGAGAGTGCGATAGGCGGCAAACTTGTCGCCCTGGTCATAATCACGGGTCGATTGGGAGAGGACTTCAGCAATTAAGACGGGGTTGGTCACAGTATCGCGGCGGCCTGATTGGTAAGCTAATGCACCCTCAATAACCATGACATCGGGATAGGTGGCAATACGACGTTGCGGTATCCACAGGCGTTGGTCGGCAACAAAAACTTCGCAGGGTTGTCCTCGGAGACCAAGAGTGAGGGCGGTGCAAAGGTTCCGAATGATGCGATTGTGATTGGGAGTGCCGCCAGTCATGGGCACAATGGTTCCATTGAGATATTCATGTCGGGTGTCGGCAGTAGTGTCGAGGTCAAAGTAGTCTGTGAGGGAGTAAGTTTGGGATGACTGGGTGGGAGCAATCATGGTGGAACTCACAAAAACAGCAAAGTTATGTTGACGGTAGCATTTTGCCCGGTTGAGCAGCCTGAAGGGGGTATTCCAGGCTTGGGGGAGAGGCTGGGTTAACCGTCGATCAGGCGGGTAAGGGTGACACCAGTGGGCAGATCGGTATCGGTGACGGTAACCGTGTAGTCGGAAAACTTGCGGGGAACGACGCCCTGTGCTTGCAAGGGCTCAATCTGAATACGCTCAAATAGCTGGTGAGCTGGAGCACGACCGAGTTTGTTGTCATGGGAAAAAACATAGAGGCCACGAGGAGCCATCATGCCGCGACTGGCAGAGCGATCGAACTCCCACATTTTGACTAAGGCTTCCCAGAAGAGTTCAAGGTCACGTTGAGTTACACCCGTCTGAGACGCTAAGTGAGGCGAGTAGAAGCCATAGCCCTTGAACAGGCCATAGGGAATCATCGTTTTGCGACCGATGGTTTGGAGCTTTTCTCTATCCTTCAGATCGGTTACAGCAACCCGTGTGATTGCCATATCAGTTGGCTGTACCGGGTCAATAGAGCGGGCAAAGGTTAATTGAAGGGGGCCTCTGACCTGTCCAGCATTTAAGCCTGTACTCATGACAGCACCAAACATGCGGACATCATAGAAGTTCTGGCACATCCACTTTTTGGCCTTGTCAGCATTGTCACGATTTTTGGCAGGCTTGCCTGCTTTTTTGATTAGATTTTTGATGAATTGACTTAGAGCCTTGTTTTGCTGGAAGAGTTCAGCAACTTCATCCTGAGCATAAAACTCCTTGAGTTCATCCTCTGATAACTCCCCGCTATATTCGAGCGTGGCGTCAACTTCACCAGAGTCTTCATCATTGTCTACAAAGGTAAAAGCGTTGGGAAGATTAGAGCCTAGTTCTCTTAAGCCGTTGAGTATATCGTTTTTGGAAACAACATCCTTGGCTGAGGTGCCTACGGCAATCCCTTCGGCGACATAAGCGCGTCGAATGTTGTCGTTTAAAACGCCATGATGCTCAACAAAGATTTTGAGGCAGGCAGCTTCTTCGTCACTGTTTGCTTCATATTCGGCATAGGTCGAAATGTAATTCCGAACCTTTCGCTTTAGAGATACATCTGTAACCAGTCCTTGCGAGGTTTCAACGTCCGTGCGAGGCATATTGCCCCCATCCGGGTCTCCATTGGGATTACCGTCTATGACATCAAAAAGGAGCACGAAATCATGGCGAACTTCGGGATTGAGATGAGCAGTCATGGTTAAAAATCCTTGTTGTGAAAGAAGGGAATGACTCGCAGAGTTTGCAGGGTACAAGGCTCAAGTTGTTTGGACAGCTTTCTTTGCTTCTGATTTGGCTTTGGCAGCAGCGCGATCGTTGGCACGTTGATGGTAGTAACCCAGACCGAATAATCCTTGTTGTTGCAATCCCAAAGTCTTTGGGAAAGTGGGTAAATCAGCCGTGACTTCTTCCAATCTTTCTTCAAGTGCTTTGTAAGCTCCTGTTTTGGTTTTCCGCAGCTTAGAAAGATGTGCTCTGGCCCCTCGAAGTAAGGGCGGAAACGCTACGGCTGGAGTACTTGAAGCAGAGCCATAATAGCGATCGGTCAGTGAGGCATTGACTGAACCTAGCGCTGCTTTTTGAATCGACTCTAAGACGGCCAACAATCGACCGCAGGCATATGCTTCTAAATCAAGCCCTTGCAGATTGGGATCTGGGTTCAGATGTTCCATGTTGTTCATCATCTCTCTACGGTTGGGATTACTGGAAAAAATGAGCTTGAGTAGAACGGCTCTGGGATAGGTGATTTCCCGCTCAGTTCGATTGCGCTGCACGAGTTTAACGAGCATGTCTTCAGGGATGCGATCGCCATGCAAAGCGTTCCGAATCAAGGCCGTTGGTGCAGTCGGCTGCATTTCCTTGGAGGCATCGCGGTAGATGCTGGCCGCTAAAGCATAGACGCCTAAAGGGCGAGGGCTGGCTCCATAGGGGTCAACCATTTGCTGCGCTTGAAACCATTGCTGTAAGTTGGCTCGAACCTTCGGGACAGTTGTTTCTAACCAGTCACGCACGACAGCTCTGGCATTATTGGCCGTGAGTGACAAGGCATAAAACTGATTAACCTTGTTATCTGTTAAACCCGATGCTTGCTTTGAAGTCCGGTAGGATTCCAGTAACGCTTTGACTTCCTCGATTGTGGGTTTATCTAAGAAATTGATGAAATCGTCTTCAGTTTCTTCTTTAGTCCAAAAAACATAGATGGTTGAACCGATGTAAATACGCGATCGCTCATCAGCAATTAGAGAATTGAGTGCTTTTGTAAAGCTTTCTGCCGCATCACGGGAAATTGGTGAAGTTAGAGAATTTTTTAGCCCATAGGACATAAACGGTGCAGAATTAGCCGACACTAACGCTGTTCCTGATGGCTGTCCACCCATTAAGCCCTTCACTAGAAATGGCAAACGTTGTTCAACACTTGTTTCGTTCCCAGTGATAAGACAGGTCATCTTTGTATCACTGTTACTATCTTCTGATCCATCAGACGTGTAATCAGCCCAGAATTTTTCTACACTTTTGACTTTCCACTTTTCATCGGCAGGAACAAGTTCGATGCCAACCCGAAAGGTGATGACATCGCCAGGATCAAAGTCGTCAGGCAAATTGCTTTTGGCTTTTTCAATCTCCGAGCTAGTTAGAAAATGTAAAATTGCCTGAACACTTGGCTCCTCTGTAGCTTCAGCACAAAGCTTGACCAAATCTACGAATTGCATGTGACAATCTTGTACTCGCTCAGGTTTGGATGTGGATCTGCCGATGCCCAGCACATATTCACCTGTATCAGCTAGTAGCTTTGGTTTAACACCCACGGTGCGGCCAATGTGAGGAGTCACAGTTGGTTGCCCACGTTTGTGCTTTTTACTTTTTCCTGGAACCCAGCCTTCGTATTTGCCCTCTTCAGTCAGACTAATCCACCATGCCACCTTGCTTTCGCCATACATTGCAGGTGGGAGCGTCATGCGCTCCTCCGCATATTCATAGAGTTTTGAGAGAATCATGTTTGGGGAATCCTCAATACACCGTTTTCTAAACGAGCTTGAAAGAACTTGGGTTGGGCTCTACCTTTGGTGGCTTTGGCCCCTGATTCGTCATGGGTGAAGTAGGTCAGCGTAGGGGAATCATCTGTCGCTGTAAATTCCAGATCAAAGAGCATCAATCCCAGTTCATCTGTGTGAGAAATCGGCTGGTCAACGTCTGGATCTGGCTCACCGAAGAAGGCACTAAATTCGCGAGTGCCTAGATAGGGCTGATGATGGCACTGACCTTTTTTCACCCGTCGTCGAAACTGATCCTGGTACTTGGCTATGTGCGCGTTAGCATGAGGTTTCAATTCAATATCTGCCTTGATTAGATAGGCGACATTACGTAAGCCCAATGTATGGCGTTGGGCGCGATCAGCATCGGCAAAGTACCGATAGTCCTCACTCTTTGCAGCACTGGGACTCTGCCAACTGTTCATTTCATTGCGAACAATCGAGAAGTGGCGGATATCTCGCAACACCTGAATTTCTCGGACAATCCAGCGGAACTCTGGCTTCCAGAAAATCGCTTCTAATACACCTCTGGCAGCGCTGGGTGTCATCACGGGATAGCTCACTCGCTCCGCCCCAAATTCAGGCCGGGTAAAGCAGGCGTAGTCAGCCCAAACTTTGACTTCTAATGGTGGACTCATCTTTTCAATCTCGACAATTTAATCTGTTTAATCAAAATCCAACCAGTTGCAGATTGCTTCTCCTGACTGCCCAAATGGATGGGCGGAGCACTCTAATTCGCTGATTCGTGCCTCTTGGCTAGTTACTATTTGACTAATAGTGGCCTCTAGGTTTGACACATCTTGCTGTAGAGAGTTGATTTTCTTTCGTAAAACCTTAAGTTCGTGGAGCAGAGCGCCTGAAAGAGTTCCTGACATATACGTTGTTTCTCCATGTAGATCACTATACGGAGAGTATAGCGTCAACAACAACTAACGTGAAGGGAATTTTTCCAAACTTTGGATGGGGGTGATTAACCCCCTGTTTACAAATACGACAACTAACGTGTTCCAATCCTCATCCCGCTTATGGTTTACGGAATGCTTGTTGCTCAGGTTCAACATATCACTTCCTTTCATGGAGTTACCCTCAAACAATCAAATCCGCTGGGTCACGAACGATGGCAGACGAACCAACTGATATACCTAGCTTGTCGTCGTAGCCGCCATGCCACAGCCAAACCCCAGGAGCGATAAGTTCTCGTAGCTCCTCGTTTGCTTTGAATTCGCGATCGCGCAAATTCACCAAATAAGGCTGCAAGGCTCTCAAGTCTCCAGAGCGCAGACCAGCTCGCTTAATCCGATGTATTCGCTCACGAGCTGCTTCGTCATATTCAATGACAACTGCCGTGGTATCGGCAGGAATTAGCTTGAACCGCTTGGCAACTTCAGGAAAATCCCAAACCTCGCGATACTGCTGCACTTCATGGGCATCTAGATCTAATCCTTGATAGAGGCGACGGAAGTATTCATCAAAAATTGCAGGATCATCCCAGTCCAGATTTTCTCGTTGCAGTAGAATAGAAGTCTCTTCAAATGCCTTGTGATACTCACCGGGCGGTAGTTTTCCGTCTTGTGGCCGGAAGATAATGACCTGCCCCTTATCTGGTCTCCGTCCTTCCCGGTTGCATCGCCCTGCTGCTTGCACAATCCGGTCTAAGGGGCCAGCCGCTCTATAGACCATCGGAAAGTCTAAATCTACTCCTGCTTCTACCACTTGCGTTGAAACAAGGATGCAAGGGCGATCGCTAGCCAGGTTATTTTTGACTTGTTGCAACACCTCACGCCGATGTTGACCACAGAGCAAAGTGGAGAGATGGAAGAGGCGATCGTCGTCTTCGCCCGTTGTCAATTCAGCCAAAACAGCCAAGGCATCTTTCCGCGTGTTGAGGATGACTAGAGCCTGCTCATGCTGACTAACAGACTGGCCTACGTCTTCCCAACTCCATTCATCCTTGGGAATGGAATACTGAACTCGGCTTAGAACTGCAAAATGCTGCTTTGCCAAGGGCTTAGGCACAATATCTCGCACGGTACCTGCTGAAAAACCTTTCAGATAGGGCGTTTCACCCTCTAGAGCAGGCTGAGTGGCGGTACATAAAACCAGGCTAACTCGGTACTGCTGGCAAAGCCCCTTTAAGATGCTTAAAATCGGTTCCAACAATCCAGCAGGCAAGGTTTGCACTTCATCCAGAATGATGACGCTGTTGACGATGTTGTGAAGCTTGCGGCACCGGCTTGTACGGTTAGCAAATAGACTTTCAAACAGTTGGACTGTGGTGGTCACAATCAGCGATGCATCCCAGTTTTGGGTCGCTAACCGAGCTTGGGCCTGACGCGATCGGGCATCTTCTTCGTTTTGCTCATCTGGTCTAACAGCGCTATGGTGCTCTAGAACAGCATCATGGCCAAAGATAGCTCGGTATACCTCAACTGTTTGCTCAATAATGCTGGTGTAAGGAACCGCAACAATAATTCTGTCTAAACGATGTTGAACGGCATGACGCAGGCCAAAAGCTAATCCACTGCGGGTTTTACCACCACCAGTTGGTACGGCTAGTCGGAAGACCCCAGGTTCTTGTAGCGCAGCTTCTAAACAAGCGTGGTAAACCTCTGTCCTTACTTGGTTAACCAGAGTGGCATCAGCATTGACTTCTAACTCTTGCTGAGCCCTTTCGAGTGTGCTCCATAAATCTGTAACTGTGACTCCACTCTCTCGTCGAGCGGACACCTTTGGATCAAAGTGGTTCTCTGTATCGAGGTAGTCTGCGTCAACCAAGCAGGAAAATAGCATTCTGAGCAATAACTCAAAGCTGCATTTATCTTGAGCGATCGCCTTAAACTCTTGGGTAACAGTAGTAGAAATATCAAGGTCTAGTTTTTCGGCCTTGGCATTTTGTAAAATTTCTCCATAAATTTTTTGATCCATTTCAGCCAATCGGTTTTTCATTTGTGATTGGCACGGCAATCCAGCATGGTGCCCAAAAATTAGAGGAGCCAAAGGCTGGAATTTCTCAGTGGCTAATTTTGCTCCATAAATCGCGTGCGGCACTTTGTCTCTGGGCGCTGTTTCACCCATCCGAGAAGCTGCATCACATTGCTCTAAGTAGTTCTGAAATTTGGAATTGTATTTACCCAAGTCGTGCCAAAGGCCAACGCAGTAGCCTAACTTTCCAGCCCCGAATTTCTTGGCGAACTCTTGAGCTAAATTTGCAACATCAGTCAGATGCTCATTGAGCAAATGCCAATCACCAGTCCGCTCCTGTGAAGGTGTGTGAGCAGCAAACCGAGGCTTTTTGTACATAGAAGAAACAGTGGACTTTAAGTACAAACGTCCCACAATCTTCACAAAGATAACTTCGTTTACTGCGTTGCTGCAAAATTGTAAATTCCCTTAATAATTTCTTTGATCACGAGATTGAACTTTTCTAAAAGGGAGCCAAATTCAACTGTGCTATTAAACAAGGGACCTATTACTACAGTCTGCTAACAATCGTAAAATTGCCCATCTGGCTAAATCAGTTCTTCTTCGCCGCATCCTGATCGCCAAAATGGAGAACTGCTCATGTTTTTCTAGTTCCATATCTACGGTAAATCGAACTGTCTGCTTCTCTGAAGGCACAACTTCAATAGGATCGTCAATTGAAAGTTGGGCGATCGCCAGTTTAACTAACGTAGCTTTGTGGGTGCGCTGTGTCTGGGCTAAAGCGGATAAGGCTACATGGACTGATTCAGGCAAATCCACCGTGAATCGAATCGTTGTCTTTTGCTTTGGCATCAAGGCTCCTCCTGATTTAAGGCTATCCATAAGTCAGTCGCAGACCGATGAAACAAACACCACACAACTCCAAACTCAACTGGTTCGCCCAAGCCTGATAATGGCTATTTGCTTCATTAGGAATTTCGCCAGGGCCTTCGCAAAGACAACAACGCAGACTATAGGGGTCGAGCTGAGTATCTTTGCAATAGGGATATGGCTTCATTTTCATGCTGGCTGGCTCATGCTCTAGGAATGTTCATTGTTCCAGCTTTAATCAGTTTGTTGCGGTTATTTCGCCTTTGCAGGTTGAATCTAGTTGACTGGACACGATAACAACATGACAAAGGGCTTCCTTTTTATTATTGTGCTCATTTACAGCCCTGCTGAAATGAACCTTTAAGAGAGGCATGAACACAGAAACCAGTTCGCTGAGGACTGGAAAACTTGGTAACCACTAAAACTAGGGCAACTAGCTAAGAATCCACTTGTCTTCCCAATAAGAGAAAAATTGTCTTCATTCAGAGCGATCGCCCGACTAGAGAGCGATCGCCTATGAGCCTATAGAGGGGGAGTCCTACCAGATCTTCTTACGCTGTGGTTCCTCATCCTTGCCTGTGACTTCTTGCCCGGTGCCGTCCTGTAAAGTGCCGTTTTCGCTCCAGCGGTCGGGCTTGCCTTGGTTGGCTTCAACATAATCGGAGATTGCATCATCGCTCAGGTGCCAGGTGTCGTGTCCCTGATTGGTCTTGTTTTTCACCTCCCACCAACTCGCGAAGACATTGGTCACAGCGGCGATCGGGATCTTAAAGTTGCTCCCACTAAGACTCTTGCCCTCATAGAAATCGCTGCCCTCTGGGGCATCCAGAATCACGCCGTTGGCCGCATCGACTGGAACCACGGCTAGCGATCGCGGCTGACCTGACAGGATGAACTCAATGATGTAGACCAACGGTTGGGCCAGGTTGGACTGTGTCATAGTTAGAATTGCCTCTCAAATTAGGTTTCTAGCTCGTCGTCCTGGTCTGCCTCTGCCTCCGGTTGGAAGTTTTGGAATTTCTGGAATTGTCGGAAGTCCTGAAAATGGCCTTCCTGCCGTAAGTGACGGTGTCTGTTAATCCTGAAGTGAATGAAGCGTTGGATCGTGTTGCTTCAGAGGAGCAACGATCGCGATCGCAGATGGCAGCCGTATTGTTAGAAGAGGCTTTGAGAAGTCGGGGTTATTTGCCCTCTAAGCAGCCGGACAAGACAACTGGACAGGACGGTTGAAGTGCCAAGCGGTGGGCATTTGGGGATTATTTGTTGAAGGCCAGGATTGTGCCGGGGGGCTTCCCCCCTGCCAAAGCATTTTCTTCGGCAGAGCGTCGCAGAAAATACTTTGTCCCCCGCCTTTTGGGGTCCTAACTCCCCCACGCCCCCCGAAAGGGTTTAGTTGTGGGATATCGGGATGGTGATGGAGTTGGGTTGGGTTGGGAGTTCTGGTTGTGGTGCTAGGGGCGTGATATCGTGTGTCCAAGATGAGCGACAGGACACAGGGCAGATGGCTGTTGAACTGGATTCGTTAACAATCAAGGACTTGGAAGCCCGGTATGGGGTGACGCGATCGCAGGTCTACACCCAGAGCAAAGGGCTACAGGCCGAGGGTTACCTACGTCACTTGAAAGCGGGTCATGCAATCGCTAGGTTCCTAGCTCTTGATGGGTGTACGGAACTACCCCTGTCTCACAGGACACCTAGAAGCTATCTCATAGGACGCAGGACAATAGCATTGATGAGAGTAAAATAGTAGTATCAGCGTTAGTCAGTGCCCGATCTGCCCTTCAAGATCTTGTATTGACCCACTGGTAACCGTAGAGGAATAAGAACGGATTGCCAAAAAGGGGTGGTTACGCTCAACCAGTCAGTTTGCACCATTACTAGAGCTGAACTCCTGACATGAATCAACACTTTCCCGGTATGGCTTTACCTTAATCAGGATTGGTCAAAGCGGGGCTAACCATGCCTGGTAGGTGATGAGAAATAAGGAACCAAGCAACACCAAGTAGGAAATGATGATGATACTGGCAACAGCAATTATCACGTTGCCAGCCAGTCGATAGCAGGAAGTATTCCGCTCATCACTACAAAGTGGAATACTGCTCAGGATCGTGCTGCTTTAGGATAGAACACCCAACCTTATAGAGTGTCTCTTCCCCCGTGAGCAGCACTCAATCAGCGCACCATAATACTCATTTTTAATTAAATTTTATAAGTCACCTTACCAATGCAGCAGGTTACCTAAAATGGCAGACAAAGATAAATGGGATAAGCTTGAAATTGTCATTAAGTTTATTAGCAGTATCGTCTTAGTAAGCATTCCAATTGTTATCAAGTATGGAGCTGACAATATCTCTCAATCCATGCAAAGAGGCGAACTCATCCAATCTTTAACAACTCAATTAGTTGAGCGTGATGCAAAACGAGATATTGCTTTAATTGCGCTTGATGCAGCCATCCCAGAACAGCGAAAATGTTCAACCCAAGGCTGCCAAAGCATTCAAGATTTAGGCAGGCTTGAAAATGATCAAGTTCTCAAGATTGCAGAAGTTTTAGTGAGTCGATCCATTGAGGATGTTAGGAAAAAGCTACGCTCGCCTGATCCAGCTGAAATCAAGGTGGCTAGACAGATCATTATTCGGAGAACCGATGAAAAGTACTATCAAGATAAATATGGCAAAGATTTTGCGTTCCTGACTGCTACAGTTAACAACCCAATTTCAGATCAAAATCTGAAATCAACTCCTCAAGAGAAAGAAATCAAAGCCCAAGTTTCTGAAGTCCTTAGTGCAATCCAACCACCACCTGTTCAGCCCACTGCTCCAACCCCAGCAGATGTTCCAGATTTAACAGGTATTCGCCTCGTATACATTCAATATCAGAGCAATAAAAACCAAGCGGAGACACTTCAGAAAAATCTCAAAGCCTTTAATATTTCTGTTCCAGAAATTGTCAAGGTCAAGACGATCAAAAACAATGACATCCGTTATGCGAATGCAGCAGATAGACAACTGGCAGAAAGACTAAAAGACTTTCTAAGCCAGAAGCAGGGGCTTAAGTTCGATAAGTTAATCGACCTATCCAAAGCAGGGTATAAAGTCCCCTCTGGACAAATTGAAATCTGGCTTAAAGACTAAAAGCCGCGATCGCTCAAGCCCTTCCCACTTCTCCCCGAACCTCCGCTCTAATGCCTTCACCCTAACCTTCAGTTTTGCCAGTTCACTCTCAGGATTCTTCTGGTTGTAGTAGTCCTCCATCAGTCGCAGCAGTAGGCGCGATCGCTCTCGCTCGTCAGTGGGCAACTGTGCATAAATATTCTGCAGTACACGCACCGTAACTAGGGTTTGGCATGGCAAAATTTTGGTGGCAAACTGGTGATAAAAGCAAAAACCTTGGTGGCAGAACAGTAGGTCGGATGGTGACAAGCTAGTGTCAAAACTGGTGACACATTTTTAGGCCAGGTGAGGGCATCCAGCAAGCATATTTATGACACGGCCATAGTTTGCCCTGACAATCTCCTCAAAACTGCCGAAAATCTTGGCTAATTGCCCAGCACGTTAGTTCTTTTACAAAAGTTTCTAAATTTTACTAATGCTAGTGCCCAGACCAACATATTATTTTTTTGCACTAGCATCAGTATTTTCCTAAAAAAAGAATATTTTTCTTCTCGACTAGGCATTTTTTTGACACAAGTTTTTACCTCACTTGCAAGCATTGAGTATAGGCTAAGTGAAACTGATAGGTGTCAAATACGCTCAAAGTTTTTCAGGCGGCTGACAGCTATCAGCATTGTGAAGAAAATAGCTCCCTGACTATCAACTGTTGACTCGCAGGCACAAAACAGTGAACAATTCAGCCATCAAAACAACTTGTGTTTCAGTCAATCGGTCGCAAACTCTGCATTTTCAGAAAATCGGTGTAATACTTTTGGATCATCTCAACGCTGGTATCACACCATTGCGCGAGCACAGATTCGGGAATATGCTTGAGGATTTGAATTGTGATGAATGTATCCCGACATGAGTAAGGGGTCGTCCCTGGCTTAATTGGGTCAACGATCGCATTCCACGCATTGTTGCAGAAATTGTTGTAGTTAATTGGCTTGCCTTTAGGGCTAGGAAAAACCAGCGAGTCAGGTTCACAGGTTTCCGGTTTGATCGTCTGCAACAGCGATCGCAGCCGTGTTGAGCACAAAAAGCGGCGCTCTTTGTTATTCTTAGATCCTTTCACCCGAACTTGCTGCCCATAGCAATAGGAGATAGCGCCGTCAAACTTGATTTGGCCACAATCCGCCGATACCTGTTGCCACCGTAATCCGATCGCCTCACTGGGACGGCAACCCGTTAAAAATAGGAATTCGACAAACGGAGCATAGTGGGCATACCGACAACCCGTATGGCCTCGCCCATTCCAATTGCCCTGATGCTCACGAAACGTGCTAATGATGCGATCGCGTTCCTCCTCCGTAAAGGCATTTGGCTTTGGCTCCTGCTGATACCGATACTTCGGCATCTCCCCTGCCATCCCTTCATACGGATTGTTATCCACCAACCCATGCTTTTTTGCCCAACGGCAAACGGCTCCAAGCTGAATCAGAATCCGCTTTGTCTGATGAATCGTCGTTACTTTCTCCAGTTCAGTTTTCACCCTTAGCGCATCAGTAATTGGAGTATCGGGGGTTTTATCAAGAATTCTGGCCAATGCCTCATGGTGCAACTTAGTCGTTTCCTTCAGGGATGACGCTTTGTAGGCCCGATACTGCTTCCAAAGTTCAGCAGCCGTGGGCATAACTTTGGGCCTAATGTCTGGCTCAGCTATAGTCACAACGCTCTGCGGCTTATACTTCGCGAGGGTTGGGTCAAAGTTACCGCTAAGAATGTCCAGGTTGATGCGATGGGCCTTATCCTCGGCGTATTTGCGGTTGATTGCGGTATCCGGCAATCCTAACGACATAACCTGACGATTGCCACCAACCCTAATCCGAATTCTTAGGTAGCCATTGGCAACTGAAACAGAAGCCAGCCCCTTGCGAGCCTTGCCCTGCGGGGACTGAAAATTATCGTCAGAAAACATACTCGTACTCGTGTACTGGTATGCCCATTTTATGCCCAAATCAAAATAAAAACACCTAACATGCCCCAATCCTTTAGGGTCTTTGTACTATATCGCGTTTTCCCCAAAAAGCCGTAAACCCCCTGAAGCCATTGGTTTCAAGGGGTTTACTTTGAAAGCGGGTAGCGAGAATCGAACTCGCAACTAAAGCTTGGGAAGCTTTCGTTTTACCACTAAACTATACCCGCAGGGTTGGCTTTCTGCGCCAAGGACTATATTAACCTAAAATTTGCACTTTTGGTTAGGCAGGATGGTAATAAAAGGCAACACCAAGAATCGTGTAGGTGGCAAGGAGCATGGTGCCATCAAGCCAGTTGGAACGGCCCCCAAAGGTAATGAAGTTGGTGAGGGCGATCGCGATCGCAATGGCGATGACTTCAAAGAGGTTGAAGTTCAGGTCGATGGGCTGGTGAATGAGTTGACCGACAAACACCAACACCGGCACAACAAAGAGCGCAACGAGGAGGCTATCACCCGTGGCAGTAGCAACAGTGAGATCCATTTTATTTTTCATCGCCAGTCGAATGACTAACACAAAACCTGCGAAATCACTAATCAGGGGTAATAAGATGACTCCAGTAAACAGTGGTGTTAAACCAAGGCGGGTGGTTTCCGAATCAACGACTTCGACAAACAAGTCTGACTCAAAAGCAACAGCAACAGTGGAAACCAATAAAACCAACAACCAGAGTAAAAGCCGCGTCCGACTGCCATCAGCAGAGACATTGCTATGGGCTGGCTCGGTGACTTCATCGGCTATACCAATGTCATACAAAAAGCTATGGGTTTTGAGGGAAAACAGCAGGGTCAAGCCATAAACCAAAATGAGCACCCCAGCCGTGACCAACGAAATGTTGCGAATGGCAATTTCATCAACCACGTTGGAGGTATCAATCACAAGGGTGGGGAGGGCGATCGCCACAAGGGCCAGCGCCATGGATGAACCGTTGACCCGCGTCAGAATTGGTTTAAACTCTTGCTCTTTGTAGCGCAAGCCCCCGGCGAGCATGGCCAATCCCAGTAGCAGCAATAAGTCGCTGAGCAACGTCCCCGTAATGCTGGCCTTCACCAAGTCAATCAAGCCTTCTTTAAGCGCAACAAGGGCAATGATGAGTTCTGTGGCATTCCCAAAAATCGCGGTGACCAACCCACCCACCGATGGCCCCGTGACGACGGCTACTTTTTCGGTAGCCGTGCTGAGCCAGATGGAAAGGGGAATGATAGCGATCGCCGAGGTGACAAACACGGCAAAATCCCCCCAATGCAGCAAATTAGCGGCAATCGAGATGGGCACAAACACCAGCAACAGAAATGGCAGCAAAGAAATCAGCGGCATTGGGCGATCGGATAAAACTCTCACCCTCTATCTTCCCTGGTTTGGGCATTGCGGTGATCTGGCTGAGGTGTAATTATCTCCCTTAAACGGTTAGCCGCCCCCGGTCACGCTTTGCCACACCCCCTGCCAAAGTTGATTAACTTGCTGCCACAATTGCCCTGGCCCAATGCCAAAAACAAATTGGAGTACCAAAACCAGTAAGGCAATCGTCAGGGCGGTGGTCAGAGTTGCCTTGACGACTCGGAGTAACCAGGTAAAGACCAGAAACGCAATGACAATCGCCGCCAGCACAAAAATTACATTCATAACCCTTGAGGCATTCGGTTCGTTTCCATTTTGCCCTTGAACGGGGATGACGGTGGGGCGGTTCGTCAATGTCGCTGGGGCAAACTCAGCCACGAGTCTGCGATCGCCCGCCGTCGCCGACCAGCCTAGCCTACCGAAATGACCGGGGCCGCGCTCAGGGTTTGGCCAGCAGTAAGGACAGCCTGCCGCGCCCATTGGTCAGCCGCCAAGATATCTTCGAGGGTTGGGTCAGCAGTATTTTGGGCCTGATAGCGATCGCAGGCTTGCTCAATGACCCGTGGAATATCCAAAAAGTGGATTTGCTCATCCAAGAACATCGCCACCGCTTGCTCATTCGCCGCATTCAGCACCGCAGGCATACAGCCCCCGGCCCGACCCGCTGCATAGGCCAAATCCATGCAAGGATATTTTTGATGATCGGGTTCACGGAAGGTCAGATCTCCGGCTTTAACCAGATCGAGAGTTTCCCAATCGGTGTAAATGCGCTCTGGGTAAGATAGGGCATAGAGCAAAGGCAAGCGCATATCCGGCCAACCCAACTGGGCCAAAACAGAGGTATCTTGCAACTCAATGAGCGAGTGGATAATGCTTTGGGGGTGAATGACGATCGCAATTTGGTCGTAGGTGGCCCCAAACAGAAAATGGGCCTCAATCACTTCCAAGCCCTTGTTCATCAACGTGGCCGAATCGACGGTAATCTTCCGGCCCATCGACCAGTTGGGGTGTTTCAGCGCATCGGCAACCGTTACAGACGCCAATTTTTCCACGGGCCAATCCCGGAATGCGCCCCCAGAAGCAGTCAACAAAATTCGCCGCAGCCCGCCCGCAGGCACCCCTTGCAAGCACTGGAAAATGGCCGAGTGTTCTGAGTCAGCAGGCAATAATTTCACACCGTATTGCTCCAGCAAGGGCAACACCACGGGGCCACCGGCAATCAGAGTTTCTTTGTTGGCCAGGGCAATATCTTTCCCGGCTTTGATGGCGGCGATCGTGGGTAACAGCCCTGCACAGCCCACAATCCCCGTTACCACCACATCGGCACTGGCCCAACGCGCCACTTCGATTGTCCCTTCTTGGCCAGCGAGTAAGGTGGGTTGGCTCGGCAAATCCGCGATCGCATCTTTGAGGTCAGGCAGTTTGGCCACATCGGCGATCGCCACAATTTCCGGTTGGAATTGGCGAATCTGCTGGACGAGCAGATCAATATTGCGGCCTGCGGCCAAACCGACAATGCGAAACTGATCAGGATACTGGGCTGCAATATCCAGGGTTTGCGTCCCAATGGAGCCAGTGGAGCCAAGAAGAGAAATTGCTTTCACGATCGCCAAATCCAGTTACGTCTCCCCCCTATCTTACGATTTGACTGTCACCAAACGATAACTGCAACCCAAACTTGGGGATCAAATGCCGACCCCTGGCCCAGCGGCCCCTTCACTGCTCGCCAGCCTTGACGTTGGGCCTCCTCTGCCTTTATCTCTTTACTCGGCCTGGGCTTGGCGTTCAGCATCATCCAGTTCTTGAATAGCGAGTAACAACTCTTCTTCCTGGGCTTCAAACTCGGCTTCATCCATGTCGCCCATGTCAAACGCGAGTTGCAGGGAAAGGAGTTGTTTCTGCAAGTTTTCCTTTGTATCCAGTTCCGCATCGACCCGTTCTTGCAACTGTTCGGCAATCCAGGTCAGGCCAGTAATCGGTGCAAACAAAAGTCGCAATACCATAAGTGTTGTTGGGGGTGAGAGAGTTGAGCCACCGGGGGCGATCGCCCCGGTTAATCCAAGCGATCGAACTGAGCAAAATTAAACGGAGCCGTGAAATTGTTGTACCGAATTTTGAGCCGGCCTTCAAAATGAGCATCCAACGCTTCCACCTGCTGCCCAAATTCCGGTTCTGCCTCCCAGGGAATCAGGTAGGCCGCGTTGTAAATCATGGCTTCCATCAACGTGTCATTTTCGGCCACCTCCGTCGCCAGGGGATTCAAGACCGACTGAAAGGTGGTGATGATTGCCTGTTTTCGGGCCGCTAGCGATCGCTCAATCGCCTGTCCAATCCCGATCACCTCGTCCATGCTAAGATTTTTGCCCTCTAAGCTATCCCGTTGGGCCTTGAGCGACGGATTTTCATCTAACAACATTTGCAACTCAGCATCCTGCTCCCAAAAGACCTTCACGCCGACCTCCCGCTGTCCGGCCAACTTAGCAAACAATTGGTGCAAACTATCGCTGTGAGGCCCGGTTAACTGTTGGGTGACGGTTTGCCAATCCTCAATAATCAACCCAAACTGCAACGGCAGCAAAGTCCGATGGCCCGCGTGCATGGCCTGTTCCAACACGCGCTCGTGGCCGAGCAAATTGCGCCGACTCGCTAAATAGCGTTCTTGCTGAGCTTCGGAATAGAGAAAGGTGAAACCATCAAGCTGATGGGCATACACAGGTTGCTTATCCAAGCCTTCGAGGTGCAGATCGTCAAACTTGGCATCGGGAAAAATTCCGTACAAATACAATCCAGCAGGCATAAGCGATCGGGGCCAACAGCTAGGGCTAATATTCCCATAAATACCCCAAAACCCCGCGTCTCGCAGTGATGCGTTACAAATCGCTGTTTTCCGGCGGCTTCAGCCACTGCACCACCAACTCATCAGTGATTGACACCCATAAGGTAAAGCAACGCCATCCGCACGGCCACACCGCTGGTCACTTGTTGGGCAATCAAGCTTAATTGGGGGTCGTCCATCAAATCAGAGCTAATTTCAACACCGCGATTGACTGGGCCGGGATGCAAAAGTCGAACATCCGGGTGGCACAGGTGCAGGCGATCGCGGGTAATCCCAAACTGTTGATGATATTCCCGCAGGCTGGGCAACAGGTGGGTGGTCATGCGTTCGCGCTGGAGGCGGAGCGTCATCACAAAATCGGCATTTTCAAGGGCAGGTTCAATCGCCCAATGCATAAAAAGTTGACGGGGAATGGTCAAGTTGGGCTGGGGCGATCGCGCAATCCCCGGCACCTGGACAACAGGCTGAGCCTGGGCATAACCAGCGGAACCCTGCACAAAATCGGCAAAGAGTTTGGGCAATAGGGTCGGTGGCCCTGCCAGATGCACTTCGGCCCCGCTCGCGGTCAAACTCCAAATATTTGATCGCGCGACCCGCGAATGCAAAATATCACCCACGATCGCTATTTTCTTGCCTGCCAACAGCGACAATCGGGGCCGCTCCGGGTCAAGCAGCGTACAAATGGTAAATAAATCTAGGAGTGCTTGGGACGGATGTTCGTGTTGCCCATCGCCAGCGTTCAAAACCCCCACGCCCACGCCCAGTCGATCCATTTCTGCCGCGATCGCCTGAGGCACCCCAGCCTCGCGATGGCGAATGACCATCATATTAGTGCCCATCGCCAAATAGGTTTTGGCCGTATCTAAAATGGTTTCCCCCTTCGTTAACGAAGAGGTCCCCGGTGCAAAGTTCAGAATATCTGCCGACAACCGCTTCGCCGCCAGTTCAAAGCTACTGCGAGTCCGAGTAGACGACTCAAAAAATAAGTTCGTCACGACCTGCCCTTGCAAAGTCGGTACTTTCTTCGTGCGCCGCGACAAGACTTCCTGAAAACTCACAGCCGTTTGCAGCACCGTATCGTATTCCGCCGGAGTAAAGTCCGCCAGCGAGAGAATGTGATGTCGATCCCAAGTGCTAGTAGCCATGCCAATAGATGAAAGATGCCCGCCTTCAGCGTACACGAATTGGTCCGCCACAGCCGACGGATTATCATCAAGCAGCATACACGCTAAATCAATGAACAATAAAAGAGTTATCCTTCACCCTTCATTGCCCCCCAATTAGCATCAGGATCCCACAACAAAACTCTACATTTACCAAGGCGGCACTGGGGCGATCGCACTCAGGCAACCCCCGCAATGAGCCAGCGATCGCGATCGATCAGAAACTACACGCTTCAAAATCGTGTCAATCAACGTTGCTTGCCATCACCCGTTGCAACGACTCCAACCCTTTCTTCACCCGCCGAGAAACCGTTACTGCACTAATCCCCAACCGCTCAGCCGTTTCCTTTTGCGTCAAATCGTGCAAAAAGACAAATTCCAAAATTTGGCGTGTGCGCTTTTCCAACTGAGTCAGCGCTTGCTGCAACCGAATTTGATCTTCCTGCGCCAATTGAAAACTGCGATAGCGACTATCGGGCACCAAGTCAACCAAGGAAGAACCACCCGCATCCTCATCCCGGACAGGCGCATCCAAGCTCAACAACGCCCGATTCTGGCACGCCAGCTTAATTTCATGCCACTCATCCACCGAAATTTCGAGCGCCGCAGCAATCTCCCAATCCGATGGAAACCGATGTAATTCAACTTGTAAATCACGAATCACGGTGACGGCTTTTCGCTGGAGCGCCAACCACCGCCGAGGAATCCGGACGGATGGGCTTTTATCCCGTAGATAGTGTTGTATCTCGCCACGGATATAGGGAATCGCAAAGGAACTGAAGGCATGGCCCTTACTGACATCAAATCGCTCAATTGCCCGAATCAAGCCAATACTGCCAACTTGGAGCAGATCTTCATAGCTCTCGGTACATTGGTTAATCCAGTGATGTGCTTCCCGCCGTACCAGCCCAAAGTTGAGTTCAACTAGCTGATTGCGGATATCGGCCCGTGGAGACTGCTGATACTCACGCAAGAGCTGTAAGCTTTCAGACTTGAGTTCATAATTGCTAGCAGTAGACATGGCGATTTTCAGTAATGTAGAGCTGTGATTAACCTTTCAATGCTTAAATTTAGTCTGCTGGTTTTGTTGAACGGTTGCAGTGATTCCTAGCACTGACCAGCAATTGATTCGAACTTAGGTTGGAGCCACTTGCATCACTGCGCTTGGATTTTTGGGGCCACGAGACTTCGCAATCCCAAGCCAGCTAATACCAGGGTGAAGGTATTAGCTACCGAACAAGTCACGATCGCACCGAAAGGCTATCAACTTATTCAATCAAAGTATTCGTTAGGGAATACCAGCGCAATCGAGTTTGTACGGAATCCATTACCGATTCTGGCTCTGAGCACTAGCGCTGTAGTGACGATCTGAATAAAAGCTAAAGCTAGAAATATCAGAAATCCATCTTTGTAGCCAATATTGCAGTAGTTTTCGTATCCCCCAAATTATACGGATACAGATAAATTCTGCAATAAAAAATTCTGCAATCTATGGACAATAAAAAAGGGGAAACAAGTCCCCCCTATCAATAAGGCTACCAGATTTGGTTTAAGCTGAGCGATCGCCCCAAGCAGACAGCATCACTTTCTAGCTCTAGGCGCTCTCCAGCTCTGGGTGTTATCCAAACTCCAAGCCCATCGCAGAGCGATCGACTCAGAGTAAGCACAATTAGGCCTCAATCCGAGCGTAGAAAAGACCACGGATCTTGACTTCTTTCGCCTCGTGAGAACCCATATCAGTTTCAGAAGGCTGGGTACTTTCAAAGTTACCAGCGATTTCCCCAGTAGCACCATCAACCCGCGTCACTTGCAGCGAGATACGGCCTTTATCTAACTGAAACTGCTTCACATTTTCTTTGGCCAATTCTGAACTGTCAGCCTGAGCCGGCAGCGCCACCGCATTGTCATACCCAGAGGTCAGACCACGGCCTTTTGGATCCAAGAAGTTGGCAGTTCGGTAGGAAGGAACTTTAAATTCACCTTCAAAATCTGTCGAAGAATTGATCGAAGTCAACCCAGGCTGACTCGTTGCCACCAACTCTTTGATAGTAAAGAGGAAGGGAACGCGCTCGCCACCAGGCAACTGCACCGTGATTGCTTGAAAGTCCATCCCATCTTCTTCGACGAAGGTCAAACTACCATCGGCGTTATATTTAAGGTCCCCTTGCACAGAATCAATCGAAGAGGTGTAGCGAGTCATCAACTTAGATGACACGTATTCAGCTGCTTGCCGCTTCGAGCCTTCTTCCTTGACAAGGAAAGAAGTTGGCTGCAAACAGAGATTTGTAAGCCGATAAGACTGACCCGGATCGAGGGGGATAGAGCCTCGACTCGTTTCAGAGAGTTGAAAACAGGTGTTTGCTAATCCAGTCCCTCGGATTTCCTCATAGCTCAAGGCTTCCCGGCTCACGGCTGGGCTATCAGAGCAAGCGGTCAAGAAACTGACACAGAGGGCTAGAAGCGTAACAACTAGAGCACGGTACCTCATGAACAACCTCAAACAGTATCGATGAAACTTTGTAATGTTCTCTAAGTTCCGCCTCGATCGCAAAATACCGAAACGGATCGTTAATTAAAATGCCAAGCAAACCAATTTCTCAAAGCCTACTTGCATGGCCAAAGCACAAGTCTAGGCAAAGATGTCAAGCAGAAAAGCGAGATATACTTGCCATGCAGAACAGCATCTCCAAAATTGTTGACTGCTCCACATACAGCATTCTACATGGCAGCGGAACACCTTCCTTCACCATTCGGCAAATCCACCGTCATGTATATTCAAATTACTTAACATATATTGATCAAGGATAAGTGGTTTTGCCTTTGGCTCAAGTGGCATTTGGCTCAAGCACTTTGCCGATTAAATTGATATGACCAGCCTGATTTGGCTAGCCGCCCTGGTCAATCTGGCCTTATCTGCCAAAAATCTATTAGGAAGCGATACACGAATGGACAATATTACGCCCCCTGGCCCGACCGCCCCTAGCACCGCCTCAGACGCGATCGCAGCCCCAGCTTCAACCTCTCAGGCCCGCGTCACCGAGCATTTACAGGCAATTTGGCAAACCTCCCTCGAAGTTTCTGCGGATGTGATCCAAATCTTGGACATTTTGAGACAGTTAGAACGACTGCATGAAGATATCCGAGACCACATTTTTCAAGCCGCACTCCCTGATAACCGCCAAGCGCTCTACACTCTCGTTAAAGACATGGAATCGAAAGGGGGATGGCCCTACATCTATCGCACCCGCCTAATCGAGTTGCTAAGCAATTTATCCCAAACCGATCTAGCGCTGGTCACCACACCACCAGAAGAACGCCCTAGCGCCTTACCATCGACCACAGATACCGATCTGCGTGGCTAAGTAGAGCACCATTGCACAGGAGCACAGCAAGCCGACAGGCGCAATAGCTAGCCGCCTTGAGCATCGCGCTCTTACAAGGCTGTGGTAGCGATCGCCAGTGGCCACACTAGCCTGAACGAACCTGCCCCCCAGTTAGCCCTCGGCACAAAAGAGGGCGATCTGAAACTAAAGTCCAAATCGCCCCTTGGTTTATGATCACTGACTGCGTAAACAGGGCTTCTGCCTGAAACAACGGCGAAGCCCTACGCCCCTTTGCTAGCGGTTTGAATATAAAGGATTAACAAAAATACGGATGGAACTAGCACAAACAAAATGCTTGCCACAAATCCTAATTCATTAACCTGCATGGCCTCTAATGCCTCCCAAAAGCTTCTACGTTAAAGCATTATTACACTCTTACTCTATCAGCTTCGGATCGATTGCTCGCAATAAACTCAATCGCGATCGCAGGAGTCAATCGGCAGCACCAGGCGGCCCCAATCCCCGCCGCGATCGCCCCACCCGGCCCAGCGCAACCCCACTCAGGGCTTCGTATTCACAGAAACTGGCCCATTCACCATCACCTGGCACGCCAACCGATAGCCCTCCGGCTTTTTCCGTAACTTTCGCTCCTCCACGGGCGTCTTCGGTGACAGATTCTCCATTCCCTCCACCACCTCCACCACACAAGTCCCACATTGGCCATAGCCACCACAATTCATCATCTTGCCAACCAGCTTGTAGAGGTCAACCCCATTTTCAATCGCCTTAAATCGCAGATTAGCCCCCTCCGCCGCAACAACTTCTTTACCTTCCTTCAAAAACTTAATTACTGTCATGCCTACAAATTACTCAAGCTCAATACAAACAACCTACGCCATCAGCTCTAGCATACAAGGTCACACCCCACGACCACCTAGCACCATCCGGCAAACCGCAACTTAACAGATACAAACAACAGATGTTACAAATCTACAAGATTCGCTTCTTTTTTTAACATTTCAAAATCGTTTTTGTTTCTAATGGGCCAAATTCACCCGCGATCGATTGAAGATGCTTGAGATTGCTTGCAATAGCCCCCACCTCTAGTTACACTTTTTCATACACTTTCATTTTTACGTACGAATGTTTTCTTGATTGGCTCACCCCACTTGTTTATTTTCGCCAGCGTGGCAAACAGTGGATGCAGCCATAGATGCGGAGGGTTGGCCTAGTGCGTTTACTGGGGTACAGCTCTTTAATAAAATGCAGAGAGAGGCATCAACTGAGCAAGTTATTTTTAAGGAGGAGCGTAGTCGATGGGACTACCTTGGTACCGTGTACATACAGTCCTGATTAACGATCCAGGACGATTGATTGCTGCACACCTGATGCACACGGCGCTTGTCGCTGGATGGGCAGGCTCGATGGCCTTATACGAGCTTGCCATCTTCGATCCAAGCGATCCAGTGCTAAACCCAATGTGGCGTCAAGGGATGTTTGTGCTACCCTTCATGACCCGTTTGGGTGTGACAGGTTCTTGGGGCGGTTGGAGTGTAACCGGAGAAACAGGTGTTGACCCTGGTTTCTGGTCTTTCGAAGGCGTTGCCGCCGCTCACATTATTCTTTCTGGCTTGCTGTTCTTGGCAGCTTGTTGGCACTGGGTCTACTGGGATTTGGAACTATTCAGAGACCCCAGAACGGGCGAACCAGCCCTAGACCTGCCCAAAATGTTTGGGATTCACCTCTTCTTATCCGGGCTACTCTGCTTCAGCTTCGGGGCATTCCACCTGACCGGGTTATTTGGCCCTGGGATGTGGGTATCTGATCCCTTCGGCTTGACCGGCAGCATCCAACCTGTAGCGCCCGAATGGGGGCCATCCGGCTTCAACCCTTATAACCCTGGCGGGATCGTGGCCCACCACATTGCAGCTGGGGTTGTCGGTGTGATTGCTGGTCTATTCCACTTGAGCGTACGTCCCCCCGAACGGCTTTACAAAGCCTTGCGGATGGGGAACATCGAAACTGTGCTCTCTAGCAGCATTGCCGCTGTTTTCTTCGCAGCTTTCGTTGTTGCAGGCACCATGTGGTATGGTAACGCCGCCACGCCCATCGAACTGTTTGGGCCAACTCGCTACCAGTGGGATAGTGGTTACTTCAAGCAAGAGATTGAACGCCGAGTTCAAGCGGAAGTTGCTGGTGGGGCGGCCTTGTCCGAAGCTTGGTCTACGATTCCTGAGAAGCTTGCCTTCTATGACTACGTAGGCAACAGCCCTGCCAAAGGTGGTCTGTTCCGTACCGGGCCCATGAACCAGGGTGATGGGATTGCCCAAACCTGGCTTGGTCACGCCGTTTTCACAGACAGCGAAGGACGCGAGCTATTTGTTCGCCGCTTGCCTAACTTCTTCGAGAACTTCCCTACTGTCTTGACTGACAAAGATGGTGTAGTTCGTGCCGACATTCCGTTCCGACGGGCTGAGTCGAAGTACAGTATCGAGCAAACGGGTGTAACGGTCAGCTTCTATGGTGGTGCTTTGGATGGTCAAACCTTCACTGAGCCAGCCGCAGTTAAGAAGTATGCGCGTGCATCGCAGTTGGGTGAAACCTTTACCTTCGATCGCGAAACCTTAGGTTCTGACGGGGTATTCCGTACTAGCCCTCGTGGTTGGTTTACCTTTGGTCATGCGGTATTTGCCTTGTTGTTCTTCTTCGGCCACATCTGGCATGGCTCTCGGACTCTATTCCGTGACGTATTCGCTGGGATTGACCCCGAATTGTCGGAAGAGCAAGTCGAATGGGGCTTCTATCAGAAGCTGGGTGACAAGACGACCCGCAGAAAAGAAGCTATCTAGAGCTTAGATACAGTTGGTGGGACTAGTTATAGATTGATTCATCGCTCTCTGAAGCTAGCTCCCGCCTACTGAATTTAGTTTGGCTGTTATCTTGGTACCGCTGGGAGTTTAGACATGGAAAGTGTTGCATATATCTTGATTTTGACCTTGGCGATTGGGGTTTTGTTTTTTGCGATCGCCTTTCGTGAACCCCCTCGGATCGGCAAATAGTCCTGCGATCGAGGCTTGGGATGGTTTAGTTCTAAGCAAAAGCAATAGTAATCTATTAACCATGAATGGGTTTGGGAGATGCTGATCTGGCTCTAAAGGCTAGTCGTGATTCCAGACCCAACTTTTTTATGTCATTTTGATCGGGCTGAACAGGACGTGTTTGAATTTTCTTCTAACGATGGGCACGGCAAGTGGTTATTGTGGTCTGCTATTGATCACGCTCACGGTTAATAAGGGAGGTCAAGCTACCCCGCGATCGCCATTACAAATAGATTAGTGACTGTAGCCTAAATCCCTGGTCACCGGGTAGATCCAACAACCTTGGAACCAGGACGGCGCGTACCTGAACGCAGAAGAATTGGTAGAAAAGTTAGCTAGGTAATTAGTTAGGTAAAAGGCAAACAAGTTACACGCAAGAGCCTGCTAAGCCCCATAAAAAAGCACCTCCCAAAAGAGATGCCTTACACAATGGCTATTAATTTAATTGCCACGATCGCAGATTTTAAGCAATTAAAGCTAATAAGCTAGTTCAGCAATCCAGGCGATCGCGATCCCCAGCACCGAACCGGCAATCACCTGAAAAGGAGTGTGGCCCAGTAGTTCCTTCAAGCGATCTTCGTTGAATTGGTGATCACCTTGAAAAAACTCATCAATAATTTGGTTCAAAACACGAGCTTGCTTCCCCGCTGCCTGCCGCACTCCTGCCGCGTCATACATCACAATCACCGCAAAGACCACCGCCACCGCAAAATCGGGACTGGCCCACCCAATAGACTGCCCCACCCCAGCGGCCAGCGCAGTCACAAAGGCAGAGTGGGCACTGGGCATCCCGCCAGTACCGACCAAGGCCCGAATGTTTACCTTGCCATCTTTGGCGACCTCAATCACAACTTTAAAGACCTGGGCAATGAGGCACGCGGCGACCGCAACCCACAGCACCTGGTTATGAAGAATATCGCCAAAGTCCTGCATTTGTCTGATGAATCGTAAATAGAGGATGAAAATGAGCAATAACACCAGAGCAGACAGTGATGATTGCGTCACAGCGATCGCCAACCATCGATGTCGTTGGGTTAACAGATTCCAGCTTATAGCTTAGTGGGTGCGGGCTGTAATAAAATCTGCGATCGCCATGAGAGGAACAGCCTTTTCACCGAATACGGTCAACTCCGCCTTCGCCTCTTCAATGAGTTTGGCAGCCTGCTGTCGTGATTCTTCTAGCCCCCATAGACTGGGATAAGTCGCTTTTTGGGCCTGGAGATCTTTACCCGCCGTTTTGCCCAATTCCTCTTGAGTTGCCGTGATATCCAAAATGTCATCCACAATTTGGAACGCCAGACCAATGCACTGGGCATAGCGCGACAACCGCTGTACCTCTTCATCCGTTGCCCCGGCCAGGACAGCCCCAGAGGTAACCGAAGCTTCCAACAGAGCAGCCGTTTTGTGGTTGTGAATAAAATTCAACGTCTCTAAGGAAACATCCGTTTTACCTTCACAGGCCAGATCAACCACCTGCCCACCAACCAAGCCAGCCGCACCCACGGCCCGTCCCAAGATCACCACGACCTTGAGCAGTTGCTCTGGCGCAACACCTTGAGTTTCGAGAGCAGTGTGTTCGAAGGCATAGGCAAGCAACCCATCCCCCGCCAAAATGGCAACATCTTCACCAAAAACCTTGTGGTTAGTAAGTTTCCCCCGCCGATAGTCATCGTTATCCATCGCGGGCAAATCATCGTGAATCAACGACATGGTGTGGATCATCTCCAGGGCGCAGGCCGTTGGCATCGCCATCTCGACGGAACCACCCACCAATTCGCAGGTGGCCAAACACAGAATGGGCCGTAGTCGCTTGCCCCCCGCGAGCAAAGAATAACGCATGGCCTCGTAAATTGTTTCAGGATAAATTACGGGCAGGGAGCGATCGAGTGCAGCTTCTACTTGGGTTTGACGTTCTTCCAGATAGGCTGCTAGATCGAAGTGGAACTCCTGTTGAGAAGCTCGTCTATCGTCCGTCATCACCATGCCTCTAATCCTCCCCAGTCTTCTCTATCGTGGTTTGCGCCATGCTAAACGGATATTCTTCACTATTCTACGGAGCTTTCGGTACCCCTGCGACATGAAATCTTAGGACAACGCCTTAAAACGACGCGAGGGAATTCCGCTGTAAATAGCTTTGCATTGTATTTTGCAACAAAGTTGCAACAGTCATCGGGCCGACCCCACCCGGCACAGGAGCCAAGAATGCGGCCACAGGGCTGACGCTTTCAAAGTCTACATCACCCACGAGGCGAGATTTACCATCGGGTAAGGCAATTCGATTGATACCCACATCAACAACCACGGCTCCGGGCTTGACCATATCGCCAGTAATCAGGTTGGGGCGGCCAACGGCAGGAATTAGAATATCGGCCTGACGGGCGATCGCGGCTAAATCTGGCGTTTTGGAATGGGCGATCGTGACTGTGGCATTCGCTTCGAGCAGCATCATTGCTTGGGGTTTGCCCACCAAAATACTGCGTCCAATCACCACCGCATGTTTGCCCGCAGGGTCAATGGCATATTCCTGCAAAAGCCGCATGACCCCAGCGGGGGTACAACTCCGTAGCCCCGGTTCACCCCGCAAAAGACGGCCCAGATTCACCGGATGGAGCCCGTCAGCATCTTTGTCGGGATGAATTTGGTTGAGGAGCGCTACCGCATCTAAGTGGTCTGGCAGAGGGAGTTGCACCAGAATGCCATCCACTCGCGGGTCATCGTTGAGGCTCTGAATGATGGCTTCAAGTTCAGCCTGGGTGGTCGTGGCGGGCAGGTGTTGCCCAAAAGACTCGATTCCCACATTGGCACAAGACCGTTCTTTGTTGCGGACATAGGCAGCGCTGGCGGGATTGTCGCCGACCATCAGCACGGCCAAACCAGGAGCACGCCCTGTTTGTGCCTGGGCTATTTGAATTTGCTGCATCAACTCTGCTTGAATTTTTTGGGCGAGGGTTTTGCCATCGAGGAGGGTTGCTGTAGAAGACATGATGAGGAGTCACTCGTTTAGAAGACCAGCCGATGTTATACCCTAAATGCGGCGTTAGACTGAGCATAAGTTAAGTTTCGTAGATTCAGGGTGTCGTCGATTCGATGGAAGGAGAGGCATGACTTTAGGGGGAGGCGATCGCCAACAACACTTGGCTTGGGTCTGGGGAACCGCGATCACGAGTAGTGTGCTCATGGGTGGTATTAGCGGCTGCGGCAACAGCCCAGAGATTGCGCCAAAGCCAACAACAAGTATTGAAACCTTGCAGGCCCAAGCACCCAGCCCAGCAGGAAAAACTACCGCAGTTTATGTGAAGGGCAAAGTGGGCGATCGCGCGCCTTTGCTTAACGGGACAGTGTATGAATTGACCGATGCCACCGGGAGTATTTGGGTGTTGACCAGGGCAGAAGTCCCCAAGGTGGGGCAGGAAGTGGTTGTGAAAGGCGTGGTGCGATCGCAAGCCATCACCCTCAACGGCCAGGAACAACAGACAACTTATCTGGAGCAGCAATAAATGTTAGACCCTAAAATCTAGGCACAACCTAAAGCTGGAATCAGGCCAGAGCGCGCCAGCCGGCATCTAGGCCAGGTATTCCACCCATTGCCTCAGCAGCTCAGGGGAGCCGTACCAAAGTTTGCCCGGTTTGGGGGAATGGGTCGCCTGGTCGATGACTAAGTTTTTGGCCCCGTTGAGATGGGCTGCGGCGATCGGGGTAATGCCATCGCCCCAGCAGTTGCCCTCGCCACAGGTGAGTTTATAGCTATTGAACGCCAGCCAAGCGCCAGGGCGGCGGGCACCGAGAATCGCTTTCCCCGCCACACAGACGTAGCGCACGTCGGGGTAAAACGCATCGGGATAGGTTTGATTCACAAACTCCAGATTTTTGCGTGTCCAGCGTTCCTGGCTGGTGTGGGGCGTGCCCAAGGTGAGGAGTGTGTGCACCCGCGATCGCGCCTTCCAAACTGTTTCCGGCGAATCTTGGGGATGGATAGCATAAGGCGTATCCCCCAAATAAATTCGAGCAATCCACCCCCCTGCCGAATGGCCAATCAGGTTCACTTTCGTTGCACCTGTAGTCTGTTGCACTTGCCGCACCGTTTGATCAATTTGGCGCAGGATGGGCGAAACCGTGCGCCCCCCCAAAGTTGGCAGCCAATCTTGCCAGCGCAGGGGCACTGTGACCGTGGGAATACCCTGTTGCTTGAGGGCTTGCTCTAAATCGCGATAGGCGATCGCCCCAGCGAGATAACCGGGCAAAATCACAGTCGGTAAGGTCATAGGTTTTGGCAGTAAAAATCCTGAAGTTCGCAATCCACTTTAGAATCGTAAAGCAAATCTTTACATGGTGGCATGGTGGCGATCGGAACTCTGTATGGCATTGGCGTTGGGCCAGGTGATCCGGAACTGTTGACTCTCAAAGCAGTCCGCTTATTACAACGCAGTCCGGCGATCGCCTATCCCGCTGGGGTCAACGGCAAACCGGGCTTTGCCGAACAAATCCTTGGGCAATGGCTCACCCCCGCCCAAATCCGCCTCCCCCTCTCCTTTCCCTATGTGCAAGACCAAGCCACACTCACCGCCGCCTGGGAAGCCGCCGCGACCCAAGTATGGGCCTACTTAGCCCAGGGGCAAGATGTCGTCTTTGCCTCAGAAGGGGATGTCAGCTTTTACAGCACCTTCACATACCTGGCCCAAACCCTGCTCGCTCTCCATCCCGAAGCCCAGGTTGAAACCATCCCCGGCATTTGCTCACCGTTGGCAGCAGCAGCGGCAATGGGGCTTCCGCTCACCGTGCGCCATCAGCGGTTGGTCGTTTTACCCACCCTCTACAACGTGGACGAATTACCCCCCATTTTGCAGTGGGCCGATGTCCTTGTTTTGATGAAAGTCAGCTCTGTGTACGATCGCGTTTGGCACGTCCTCGCTAACCATCAGCTCCTCGAACGCAGCTACCTTGTGGAATGGGTGACCCTCCCCCAACAGGCGGTGTATTGTGCCGCCCAGACCCAACCCGACCAGGCGTTGCCCTATTTTTCCTTATTGATTGTCTATGTGACAAAAGCGGGCCTTGGTGAACACGGGGCCAATGTGACTGCTTAAAATGTGGCCACCCGGCCCCGGCAACAGGGCCAAACTTCGGTACGATCAGCCTGCCCAATTGAATCACATGGGCCTCCGGTTGTCGGTGGCCACAGCCCAAGCAACTTAGCCAGGGCGATCGCGCCCTTGTTCAACCAATTTATTAAGACGGCGAACTTTTTCTGGAGATAGCCCGTCTTCAATCCAGGTCTACCCAGCCGCACCTTGCCGCCAGTGTTACACCAGCCAGAGCTAGCCCACAATTTTCTCCTGAAGGCCCCAGCAGATGTCAACCGTCTTCGGTCTAGAATAGGCAAAATCAATCCCCCAACTTTTGGTGAAGTTGACTAAGATTGGGCTAATCACCTGTGTCGATGCCGTCTACCGCTTTGGTCTGTGTTTTGTTGCTCCCGATCGCTCTCCCCCACAAGACGGTCATTTGTTTAGTCGCGCCTTTGTTTCGAGAATCGCTCTATGTCTGATTCTTCCACCCTGAAAAAGCTTCCGTTGCCTCTGTCTCCGGCCCAAGCCAACCAGGCGATCGCTGTTGCCCGTCATCCAGTGGCGATCGCCGTTGTTGCGTCCTTGGGTGTCCACGGCCTGCTCTGGTTTGGTTTGCCCTATCTCACCGCTGCCGAGCCGCCCAAAAAAGACCCACAGCAAGCTGTTGATGTCATTGAACTAAGTCCGTTGGAACAAGCTCGCCTGCCCCAGTCCATCCTCGATCAGGCGCTTACCCCCTCAAGGCAAACCGGAAAAACGGATCAAAAAGCCGCCGCGTCTGCCAATGTTCCAGTCAATCCCGGCGATCCGGCCATCAGCGACGCTGTGCCGTATTACTCAGTGCCCAATCTGTGGGGTTCTGCGACCTCAGGTTACAGTGGCACCTATGGCAGTGGCACCTACGACAGTGGAGCCTACGACAACCGCACCGCCGATAGCCGCACAGACCGGAAGACGGAAACATCGAGCGATCGCAAAACCACCAAATCAGATACAAAAACCAACGAATCGAAAACAGAAGATCCCCAAAAGAACAACCAAGAAGCTGACACGAACAAAAAGACCGAATCTCAAAACCAAACGAACGAAGACAAAGACGGTATTTCTAAACAAGCAAAAGATTTGCAAGGCGAACAGCAAACCACCAGCCCAAAAACCAGCGGCCAGGAACTTCTTGCCCTCCGCGAAAAATATGCCTATGACCCCAATGACCCGAACTTGAGCAACGACGCAGCCTTGCAGTCGATGACCAAATTTTCTGAAGAAAACGGGATCGACATTAACGACTGGTCAAAGGTCAAAGATTTGGAAGTCCTGCTACCTGGCGATGCTTGCAAAGTCAAAGCCGATCTCGGTGAGGCGTTGGCTCAGCCCTTGTCCGTTGGGGCGATCGTCCAACCCGACGGCTCCCTATCAAAAGTCGTGCTGTTCGGCTCCTCCGGCTCAAAAGGCTTAAATCAACTGGCGGTGGACTATCTGAAAAAGCAAGAATTTCCATCCAGCGACAAAAATAATTTTCTGCGATTCCGTGTGAAGTTTGACGCAGAAAGTTCAAATTGCGCGAATGCCTCCGGGGATAGTGCCCCTTCCTAGACATTGGCCCCGGCGATCGCCAACCGTTGCTTGGCAAAATCCTGGCGTTTACCTCAGAACCCCAAATAGCAAAAAAAGGAGCTTCCCAGCAATTGGCGGCTCCTTTTCGCTGTTTAGACACCAAGGCGTGGGGCAGGACTAGGGGATTAGTCCCCCCAGCCCCGACCCGGCTTTACTCGGCTTCTAACATCGTCGGAATTTTTTCGGGTAGCGGGGTCTCCGGCGATCGCCCATATCGCTCACTGGTTGTGGTCACGGGGGCAGCCGGAACCGATAGTTCCTCGGTGAGTGGAGATGCTGGCAATTTAGCAGTCTCCTGCTCCTGGGGAGTCGCAACCGATGGGGCTGGGGCCGATGGCGAGACGACAGCCTCAGGCTGATCAGACGGGGCCGCAACCGTGGTTTGGGTGGGGCGCTCTGGTGCTGGGGGATTTGTCACTGGCTGGGGCGATCGCAATCGCTGGAACCAGCCCGTTACCTTCGTTTGCAACGCATCCAGCCCGTCAGCCTTGGGCGCAGGGGTCGGCGCAGGTTTCACCGTGGGGGGCGCGATCGCTGGAGCCGCAGGCTCAGTCTTTTGCAGTTCAGGCTGCTGGGATTCAGGCTGCTGGGATTCAGACTCCTGGGATTCAGACTCCTGGGATTCAGACTTCTGAGGCAGCGGGAGCGGCACGCTGGCGGGGGAAGGCACCGGACTTGGTGAAACAACGGGTGTTGGGGTTGCCACTGGTGTGGGCGTAATCGTTGGCTTAGGAACCGGACGCAAAGCAGCCTCAGGCGTGGGTGCAAGCTGAGACGGTGCACCAGGGATAGGCGGCTGCGGGGTCGCAACGGCACTGGGGGACGGAGAAGGTAAGGGTGTGGGGAGCACTGGGGGGGTGGGGGCCACTGTCGGGCTAGGCGCGATCGCCGGAGTAGGGCTAGTTTTCACCGTGGGGGGCGCGATCGGGGTGGGAGTTGGGGTCGGAGAAGGCTTAGGCACAGGTGGCTTATAGGTCGGGTCAACAATGCCCCGGGCTTGCTCCGCCGTCAAATCCCCCCGCACCAATTTCGATAAGGTATCCGTGGCTCCCGGTTCGTAATTGATGACCCGCACCGTGTTGTTAAACACGTTTTTGACCCCATTCCCCGACTCATCCAAAAACTCTAGCTGCACCCAGTTTTTCCCCGGCTTGAACCCCTTCAGGTAAATGGGCTGCCATTCATCCAAAATAAAACTGCTGCCGTTAATCGTGCAGCGAATCCGCCAA
The DNA here is from genome assembly GCA_964475335.1 of uncultured bacterium. Taxonomy (GTDB): domain Bacteria; phylum Cyanobacteriota; class Cyanobacteriia; order Leptolyngbyales; family Leptolyngbyaceae; genus CAYYWG01. The sequence continues at coordinate 4,341 of CAYYWG010000021.1, read as the reverse complement.
TCCGCAATCTCGTCTTGCTTCGCTTCACGGGCCACTAAATGCAACGGTGCATTGGTCAAGTAAAAATCCAGCATGATCGGCTCCGCCCCATAACTCGCCTGGGGACGGCTGTAGGTCAAAATTGGCAGGGCTGCATCAGGGCTGTTGTCTTGGGTTTTGGCATAAACATGGAAGGTCGTCTGGGCATAGGCCCCTTCATTTTTGAAGCTTTCATGCCAGGGCCGAGAAGCAAAAGCCCGAATCGTATGGGTCCCAGGGGCCAAGTTGTTGAGCACGAGAGGCTTGGTCGCGTCATACACCGCTTGGTAGGGCTGGTTATCCAGAAAGACGTGTAAATGAGGCCCCAAACCCAAGCTTTTGTCTTTAAACAGGGTCAAGTCGCGGACTTGAAACTGCACCGATACCGTGTCCGTGGTGAGGGTCTCGCCCACCCGTGGACTCACTATTTTGACTTGGGGTTTGTTGCGCTCAAAGGCTTGGCCCAGTTCCCGAATGGCAACAGGTGGAGGCACTTCAGCCACTTTGCTGGTCACTGGCGTAGCTTTCTGGGTCAGTTCGCTGGGTTTCGGGCTTCCGGGGGCAAGCTGAGGTGGTTTACTAAACGGGCTTTTGAAGCCGATCGCCATCGCCGGTGGCGCGATCGCCCCCCCGCCCCACACCATCAGCCCCAGGCTGAAAACCAGTACTATCGCCGCTTTACGCCAATCACTCTGTCTGAACACCGAGATTCCGCTCCTTGAAAGCCGTCCATAGGGAACTATAGCGGAATCCCTTTGGGACGTAGCAATCAGTTTGGGTTTTGATACCTATATATAAATTTGCTGGAATACTTGTTGGAATTCGCCGGCTTGTGCCCCAACGCGCAGCCCATTCCGTCGGTCAACACCCGTCTCTTTCCCCCTAAAAATCACAAGTTAAGCGATCGCCCAGGCGCAACCTGGCCCAACTTCCGGCGACAATTGTCCCCACACCCCTGCCCTGCCGCCCCAGCAACACCCACCCAAAAACAAATCAGCCAGCAAAGTCAGCCGCTAGCAAAGCATTACAAATCTTAAGCATTCAAAACAAAACGCATATTTTTTTAGACTCAAAAGCTGCATCGCCGCGATCGCAGAATTCTATCAATCAAGATAATTAAGCTCTTTGATATGAGATTTCTATTGTTAACGCCGCCAAACCACCCGCGATCGTCCACCTAACTCTTAACAAAAAAATAATTTTTGCCGCCATATATGTCCAAACGTAAAGCACGCTTTCACAACTGCACCCCCGACGAGGACAGGGATTAAACGAAATGAATTAATCAAAGCCTTACGAGGCAATAGATGGAAACCAATAGCCCGCACTACAAGGCTCAAAACCGCTCAGCACAGCGCATTACCGAGCATTACCAAATGTGTCGTTTTATTTGTTCCTCGCCGTCAAGCCTTGACTTTTGCCCACCCTTCTGGAATCACAAGCAAGTCGGCACGGACTATTCAGCGGTTTTTAATTATTGTTAATCAGTCTCAAACAACCGTGTCGCGATCCTATAATGTCACGATGAGAACCCCGATCAGGCTTCTACCGAGCTTTTGGGACTTTTCTAAAGTCGCAACTGACGGGTGCTCTAGTTATCGCGAATCTCTTTACCGAGATTTAATGTTTGCTTCTCTTCATGGTTCGTAGCATCTCTGGACTTATGCATCCTTGCTTTCCTAAAGCTGTGCTGCCAGCCACGAAGGTCGAACCCGGTAACTAAAGCATGTCTGGTTTGGGGGGCTTCCTCGTTCCTTGTCTAGAGAGAGGAGAGTCTCAATGACAACTACCCCACAGCGAGATGCAAAGGTGAGGGTTGTCGTCGATAAAGATCCGGTTCCTACTTCCTTTGAGAAATGGGCTCAACCGGGACACTTTGATCGCAGCCTCGCAAGAGGTCCCAAAACTACAACCTGGATTTGGAACCTTCATGCGCTCGCCCACGACTTTGATAGCCATACTTCTGACTTAGAAGATGTATCTCGTAAAATCTTCAGCGCCCACTTTGGTCACTTAGCCGTTGTATTTATTTGGCTAAGTGGGATGTACTTCCACGGCGCGAAGTTTTCAAATTATGAAGCTTGGCTGAACAACCCGACCGCAATTAAACCGAGCGCTCAGGTTGTCTGGCCGATTGTTGGTCAAGAAATTTTGAATGCCGATGTCGGTGGCGGCTTCCACGGCATCCAGATCACCTCTGGATTGTTCTATCTGTGGAGAGCCTCTGGCTTCACAAACAGCTATCAGCTCTATGTCACCGCGATTGGTGGCTTAGTGATGGCCGCACTAATGCTTTTTGCTGGCTGGTTCCATTACCACAAAGCCGCTCCCAAACTGGAGTGGTTCCAGAATGCTGAGTCCATGATGAACCACCACCTGGCTGGTTTGTTTGGCTTGGGTTCACTGGGTTGGGCTGGTCACCAGATTCATGTTTCGCTGCCCATTAATAAACTGTTGGATTCGGGCGTTGCAGCCAAAGATATCCCGCTGCCGCATGAATTCATCCTTAACAAGCAGTTGATGGTGGATCTGTACCCCAGTTTCGCGAAGGGAATTCTGCCCTTCTTCACCCTAAACTGGGGGGTCTACTCAGACTTCCTGACCTTCAAAGGTGGTCTGAACCCGGTTACAGGTGGCCTCTGGCTGTCTGACACTGCGCATCACCACTTGGCGATCGCGGTTATGTTCATCGTTGCTGGCCACATGTACCGCACCAACTGGGGTATCGGCCACAGCATGAAAGAGATCTTGGAAGCACACAAAGATCCCATCATGATCACCGGAGAAGGTCACAAAGGTCTCTATGAGATCCTGACCACCTCCTGGCATGCACAACTGGCAATCAACCTCGCGATCGGTGGTTCTGTATCCATCATCGTCGCCCAGCACATGTATGCCATGCCTCCCTATCCATATTTGGCAACGGACTACGCAACTCAGTTGTCCTTGTTCACCCACCACATGTGGATCGGAGCGTTCATGATCGTAGGTGGTGCCGCCCACGGCGCAATCTACATGGTGCGTGACTACGATCCCGCTGTTACTCGCGGTAACGTGCTGGATAACATGCTGCGCCACCGGGATGCCATCATTTCCCACCTCAACTGGGTTTGTATCTTCCTCGGTTTCCACAGCTTCGGTCTGTACGTCCACAACGACACCATGCGTGCGTTTGGTCGTCCCCAAGACATGTTCTCGGACACTGGTATTCAACTCCAGCCGATCTTTGCTCAGTGGGTGCAAAACCTGCACACCCTGGCTCCTGGCGGCACCGCTCCTAACGCTTTAGCTCCTGCTAGCTATGCCTTTGGTGGTGATGTCGTTGCTGTGGGTGGCAAAGTTGCCATGATGCCGATCGCCCTGGGCACGGCAGACTTCATGGTGCACCACATTCACGCCTTCACCATTCACGTCACCGTACTGATTCTGTTGAAGGGTGTTCTCTTTGCACGGAGCTCTCGGTTGATTCCTGATAAAGCTAACCTTGGCTTCCGATTCCCCTGTGACGGCCCCGGACGGGGTGGTACCTGCCAAGTCTCTGGTTGGGACCATGTCTTCCTCGGTTTGTTCTGGATGTACAACTGTATCTCTGTTGTGATTTTCCACTTCAGCTGGAAGATGCAGTCAGATGTCTGGGGAACAGTCAATGCAGATGGATCAATCGCCCATATTGCAGGTGGCAACTTCGCTCAAAGCGCGATAACGATCAACGGATGGTTGCGCGACTTCCTTTGGGCACAAGCAACTCAAGTCATTACCTCCTACGGTTCTGCCCTGTCTGCGTACGGACTCATGTTCTTAGGTGCTCACTTTATTTGGGCCTTCAGCTTGATGTTCCTGTTCAGCGGTCGTGGCTACTGGCAAGAGTTGATTGAGTCCATTGTTTGGGCTCACAATAAGCTAAAAGTTGGACCAGCCATTCAGCCTCGTGCACTGAGCATCGTTCAGGGCCGTGCTGTTGGGGTTGCACACTACCTCCTTGGTGGAATTGCAACAACCTGGGCCTTCTTCCTAGCTCGTACACTTGCACTTGGATAAGCGCGAGGAGAACAGAGTAAGTTATGGCAACTAAATTTCCAAAATTTAGCCAAGACCTCGCTCAAGATCCAACAACACGTCGGATCTGGTACGGGATTGCCACAGCCCACGACTTCGAAAGTCATGATGGGATGACTGAAGAGAATCTTTATCAAAAGATTTTTGCTTCCCACTTTGGTCACCTCGCCATCATCTTTCTGTGGACTTCTGGCCTTCTCTTCCACGTAGCGTGGCAAGGCAACTTTGAACAGTGGATCAAAGATCCGCTCAACGTCCGTCCCATTG
>CAYYWG010000020.1:0-75524 GCA_964475335.1 uncultured bacterium | reverse complement strand
ACCCAACTCTGCTCCATCTAAATTCTATGCATCTTTAAACAGAATTGGTATTACAAAGTTGAACCACCTGAAGTCTTCATTGACAAAAAAGGGTTTGACCCAAGTGATCCCGTGGGCTATCTCAACAGTTTTGCAATCCGTGCCCATCGTCCTACCGCGATTTACTTATCCTAGCGTTGCCATGAATAGATAACTCTAGAACGCGATCGCGGCTACATCTCAGACTTAATTCTTCAATCTACTGGTACTGACCTATGACTAAATCAAACTTGCGTCTTGACAATCAACCTCGTTCATTAGAAACAGCAAACTTTCTTGTCATCGAAAACTTAGTAAAAGCTTACCAAACCCCTGGTGGCGATCCGTTTGTGGTGCTAGATGGTATCAACCTCACGTTGCAGGCCGATGAATTTGTCGCGTTGATTGGTCACTCTGGCTGTGGGAAGTCCACGTTGCTGAAAATGGTCGCTGGCCTCGAACGGGCAACCTCTGGCCTGATCACCCTGGAAGGTAAAACCATCCGTAAACCCGGTGCCGATCGCATGATGGTCTTCCAGCATTATGGGTTGTTGCCGTGGTTGACCGTGCGCGAAAATATCCGCTTGGCTGTAGACGAGGTGCTGGATGGCCTCTCCCATGCGGAGAAAAAAGATCTGGTGAACGAACACCTGGCGATGGTGAACTTGACCGCCGCCGCGAACAAATATCCCGATGAAATTTCGGGGGGGATGAAGCAACGGGTGGGGATAGCCCGCGCCTTGGCAATTCGGCCTAAGTTGTTGTTGATGGATGAACCTTTTGGGGCGTTGGATGCGCTGACTCGCGGCAAGTTGCAGCGGCAGGTGTTGGAAATTTGGGAGAACCATCGCCAAACGGTGCTGATGGTGACTCATGATGTAGACGAGGCGTTGTATATGGCCGATCGCATTGTGATGTTGACGAATGGGCCTCATGCCAAGATTGGGGAAATTCTCGATGTGCCATTTGACCATCCCCGCGATCGCCATGCGCTGCGCGAAGATCCCCGCTATTACGAACTGCGCAACCATGCGTTGAATTTTCTGGATCACCACTTTAGTTCCGATGACTAATGCCCCGGTCAAGCGCTGTTTCCGTGGCTGGTAAAAACCGCTCTGAGAAGGCATTCAACCTGATCGGATTGCCTTAGTAGCCCGGTTAAACGGGAGCCGGGTGGGGCTGGTCTGCGCTGGGCGAAGGGACGTTTGTCGGGCCGATCGCACCTCTGGGTTGACCCGTGGTTATCATCTGGCGTGGCGGGGGATTGGAGCGCGATCGCCAATGCCTCGTCTAGTTGCTGTGGGCTGCAAGTTGGTCATTCTATCTTTGTTCAAAAATTAAGGTTCAGCTTGGGCTTTTGCGGGTAGTTTGGATAGCTGAACTATTCGGGCTTGGCAGGATGAAGACGCGATCGCTCGTGTGGGCTTTTCTCATGGCGTTGGTTTTAGTGCTGATGCTGGCGAGTCGCGATCGCGTTTGGTCGCGTCTGCGTCCGGCCCCGCTGTACCCCGTACCCCAGGCGATCGCCCCACCGTTGCACCTGGCTGGCAAAACCCCCGCCAAGGCCAGCGAACCCACCCGCTATCTCCAGCAATTTCAGCAAGCTACCCAAAACTTAGAGCAATTGGATGGGTTGTTCACCCTCTATCGCGATCGCCAGGGCAACAAACTCCTGGCAGAAATTCGGGAAGATCAACTCAATCGCTACTTTCTGTGTGCCATGACGTTGGAGTCGGGCATTGGCGAACAAGGGCTGATTAGTGGGCTTTCCCTGGCTGACTTTGTGTTTAACTGGCGCTGGGTCAACAACTCGATTCAGTTTGTCGCGTCGAATATCTACTTTCGGGCACAACAAGGCGATTCGTTACGGCAAGGCATTCCGCGATCGTTCAGTGACTCGGTGCTGGCCACCCTCGAAATCAAAGGCTACAATCCCCGGCACCAAGCCTATCTGGTGGATTTGGAACCGATGCTGATGGGGGACTTGCCCGGCCTGGTGCCCCTCTTAACCCAGGCCCTGGGCACCCCCTATGAACTGGATCCCCACAAATCTCACCTGGGCCGCACCAAAGCCTTTCCGCTCAATGTGGAATTGGAATCAGTTTATGGGTTTAACGGAGCCGCCTCCCCCGAAGCCCTCCCGGTTTATTTCACGACCCTGCCCGACAGCCGCACCTTTAACCTGCGGGTGCGCTACAGCTTTTCCCTATTGCCGCAGAATAATGGCTATCGTCCCCGCCCTGCGGATGAGCGAGTGGGCTATTTCATCAGCGCGTTTCAAAATCTGTCCCTCAAAACGCCAACAGCCCCGTTTGTGCGTTATATCAACCGTTGGCAGTTGGAAAAACAGGAACCCGCTGCGGTGTTGTCGCCTCCGAAGCAACCGATTGTCTTTTGGTTAGAAAATACCATCCCCCAAGAGTACCGGGCCGCAGTGCGGGATGGGGTGTTGATGTGGAATCAGGCGTTTGAGAAATTGGGGTTTCAAAATGCGATTCAGGTGGAGCAGATGCCCGATCGCGCCAGTTGGGATCCGGCGGATATTCGCTACAACACGATTCGGTGGGTGTCCTCCTATGAAGATAGTTTTTTGGGGGTGGGGCAAACCCATGTGAATCCGCTGACGGGGCAGATTTTAGATGCAGATATTTTGATTGATTCCGGGTTTATTCATGCTCTCCAGCAGGAACGGCGGAGTTTGGTGGAACCCAGAAGTTGGCGATCGCTCCCGGCTTTGGCGAAGTTGGTGGGTGAGCCGCAACTTTGTTCCTATGGGGCCTTGGGGCGATCGCTGTTGCCCAAACCAGACTCTGCCCAGGGGGAGGCGCGATCGCCAGTGGCCTATCGGGGCTTGAGTAACTATGACTTGTGCTATGGACTGGAGTCGGCCCACCAGTTTGCAGTGGGGTCGGTGGCGTTGTCTCTGGGGCAGGGCGGTGCGGTGAACAGTGGAGACATGACGGCTTATACTCAAGCTTTTTTGCGATCGCTGATTGCCCACGAAGTTGGCCACGTTTTGGGCTTGCGACACAACTTTCGGGGGAGTGCCATGCTGTCTCCGGCGGAACTGAACAACACCGAGATTACTCGCCGTAAGGGGTTAGTTGCGTCAATCATGGATTACAGCGGTGTGAATTTGGCCCCGTTGGGCACTCCCCAGGGTGACTATTTTCCGCAAGTCATTGGCCCCTACGACGAGTGGGCGATCGCCTATGGCTACACGCCAACGACGACCCTCGGCGGCAAACCGGAAGCCGAAACCCTCGCGGCGATCGCCCGCCAAGCCCCCAGTCCAGAACTGGCCTATGCCACTGACGAGGATGTGTATGCCGAACTCGATCCGCAAATTCAGCGGTTTGACCTCAGCAACGATTTGCTGACCTATGCGCCCCAGCAACTGACCCTGGCACGGCAACTGTGGACGAAACTGGATCAGCAATATCCTAAACTGGGCAACAGCTTCAGTGATGTCCGTACCATCTTTGACGAGATATTTAGCTATTACTTTCACTACGCCACGCTGTTGAGCCGCTATGTGGGGGGGCAATATTTCAACCGCTACCAGGGGGGCGACGCGATCGGGCGGTTGCCTTTTGAAAGTGTGGCCCTGAAAGACCAGCACCAGGCTTTGACTCTGCTGAGCCAATACGTGTTTGATGCCGATGCGTTTCAGTTTTCCCCCCGGTTGATTAACAAATTAGCGCCATCGCGGTGGTGGCATTGGGGGCAAATGCCTCTGATCACGCGGCTGGATTACCCAATTTATGAGCGCATTTTGGTGTTGCAACGGACGGTGTTAAGCGACTTGCTCGATCGCCAACGGTTGGCCCGCCTGCGGGATGCGGAGTTCAAAACGGCCCCAGACCAAGCGCTGGTATTGCCGGATTTGTTTACCACCTTGCAACAGGCCATTTGGGAGAAACCGCTGGCAATGGAAAAACAGTTGCGGCTATCAAGCTTGCAGCGGGGCATTCAGCGGGAATATCTGGCCCAACTGAGTGAGATGGTGTTGGGGCAAACGTCGGTGCCAGAGGATGCGCGAGTGTTAGCGTGGTACAACTTGAAGCAATTGGGGGGCACCCTAGAACGAGTGCTGAAGCGCCGCGATCGCGAGATGGATCTGGCGACCAAAGCCCATCTCGAAGCAACCCGCGATCGCATCCTCAAAATTTTGGAGGCCCAACTGTTGACCCAGTAAATTTGCCACAATAAAACGGGGCCTTGGGGTGTGGTCTGGTGGGTCTTGCAACCGGAGCCTGCCCCACCTGCTCGTGATTTGAGCGGTTGTCCCAGTCCTTGGCCTGCGTGAACCGTAGCGCTACATTTGCCTTGCCATAGCCTTCCATTTGGAGTTCATCCCCCATGCGCGATTTCCTGAAATACACCTTTGCCAGTCTGGTTGCCCTGCTGATTTTTATGGGGCTGAGCATTGGTGGCCTTGTGTCGTTGATTATTCTGGCAGCCTCACGGGATTCAGGCCCCCGCGTCAAAAATGAATCGGTGTTGACGTTTGATCTCGGTTTAGATATTACCGATTCAGAACGGAGCGCCGCCGGAGCCATCAACGAGCCAGTGTTGGGGGGAAGTGAACCCAGCATTTCTCTGAATTCGGTGATTCAAGCGATCGACGAAGCCGCCAAAGACAAACGGATTGTTGGGCTGTACCTGTATGGCCAAACTGAAACGGCGGGCAACCCGGCGGGCTATGCCATGCTCAAGGAAGTGCGGGAAGCGCTCCAACGGTTCAAAGCCTCAGGCAAGAAGATTGTGGCCTATGACACAGACTGGCGGGAATCGGAGTATTACCTCGCGTCGGTGGCAGAGACGATCGCCCTCAATCCGGCGGGAAATTTTGAATTTAACGGCTTGCAGGCGGAAGGCACCTTTTTTGCCGGGGCGTTGGAAAAATTGGGGGTAGGGGTGCAAGTGACCCGCGTGGGCAAGTACAAATCGGCGGTGGAACCGTTTTTGTTGAAACAACGGAGTCCTGAAAGTCGCCAGCAGACGCAACAACTATTGGGGGATTTGTGGTCTGAAATGTTGACCGCCATTGGGAAAGACCGCCAACTCACCCCGCCACAACTCCAGCAAATCGCCAACCGTTCGGGGGTGGTGGAACCGCAGGAAGCCTTGCAGCAAAAGCTGGTGACGAAACTGGCCCATCAAGACGAAATGCTGCAACAACTCCAGCAAATTGCCGCCCCTGAAAATGACAACAAATCTTTTCGCCAAATTAGTTTGGAAGAGTACGCTCCCCTGGCTGATCGCGCCAGTCAGCGGGGGCGCAACCAGCGGAACAAAGTGGCGGTGGTCTATGCCGAAGGGGAAATTGTTAGCGGGGAGGGCGATCGGGAACAAGTCGGGGGCGATCGCTTTGCTAAACTCCTGCGGAAACTGCGGCAAGACGACGACGTGAAAGCTGTAGTCTTGCGGGTGAACAGTCCGGGGGGCAGTGCCTCAGCTTCGGATATTATTCAACGGGAGATGATCCTCACGCGCAAGGCGAAGCCCGTGGTGGTGTCGATGGGGGCGATCGCGGCCTCCGGTGGGTATTGGATTTCGACCTACAGCGATCGCATTTTTGCGGAACCTAACACCATCACCGGCTCCATTGGGGTCTTTGGCCTGCTGCCCAATGTGCAACAACTGGGGAACCGCCTCGGCATTACCTCGGATGCGGTCAAAACAGGCCAGTATGCTGACATCACCACAATCCGCCGCCCGAAAACGCCCCAAGAAATGGCGATGATTCAAAAGTCGGTGGATCGCATTTACAACGAATTCATTACCAAAGTGGCAGAGTCGCGCAAATTAGACAAAGCCAAAGTGGCAGAAATTGCCCAGGGGCGGGTGTGGTCGGGCAAACAGGCGAAGGCATTGGGCCTGGTGGATGAATTTGGGGGGCTGGAGGTGGCCATTCAGGATGCGGCAAAACGGGCCAAACTGGGCGATGACTGGTCATTGGATGAATATCCGCGACCGCTGACGTTCCGCGAAATCTTGTTTGGTAACGTGTCGAGCCATATTCTGGCGAATCACCAACCTGCGTTGAAAGGCCCGCTCATGGCGGAATTGAAGCAAATGCAAGCAGACCTGGCCGTGCTGACGACCCTGAACGATCCCCGTGGGGTGTATGCCCGGATGCCCATAACGTTGCGGATTGACTAGGGGGTTGGGGCTTGCCTAGGGGGGTAGTGGTGGGGCTTCCGTGGGGTAGTCGGACGGGGGCGGGGCCTGGGTTTGGCTCTGCCGCTGGATAGATTGCTGCACTAGTGATTAGTTTTTCTAATGGGCGATCGCAAAATCTTCATCACTCCTCGGCTAAAGCCTTACACTTCTGCTCCCGTCAGCGCTTGACAACCTTGGCGGCCAACGGTAGCAAATGAGACTCATTGAACGAAAGGTTAAGATAGTATTGGCAATGTTAACGTCTGTATCAAGGCGTGAGACGGCCCACTCTTCCTTTCGAGGCGCTTATGGTTAATCTGGTTGGAGTTTCAAGCACTCGTGCGGCCCAAGACGCTTTGGCACTCAGACGGGTTTTTGAGACCGTTCATTTTGAAAGTTGTCCCACTACATATAACTTTCACCTCCACACCGTTTGTTCCGACGGGCAACTCACGCCTGAAACCGTGATGCATCAGGCGATCGCCATTGGCCTTCAGGGGCTCAGCGTGACTGACCACCACACGCTCGATGGCTACTATCAGGCTCAGGCATGGCTGGCCGAGCGGCAAGCGACCCATACCGACACGACGACGCGCAATCTCCGCTTGTGGACTGGCATTGAAGTGACGGCTAAGTTACTGGGGGTGGATGTGCACATCCTGGGTTATGCATTTGACCCCACCAGTCCTTATCTCACGCCCTACCTTCAGCACCAGGCTCCGGCCCTGCCCGATGCCCATGCGGCCCAAGTGATTCGGTGTATCCAGGTGGCTGGTGGTTTGGCGGTGTTGGCCCATCCCGCCCGCTATCGGCGATCGCCAGAAGAACTCATTGCCGCCAGTGTGGATCTGGGCATTGACGGGGTCGAAACCTACTATGCTTACGACCATCCCAAACCCTGGCGACCCAGCCCCAAGCAAACTGAACAGATGCAACGGCTGAGTTCCAAATATGGCTTGCTCAATACCTGCGGGACGGATACCCACGGTTCGAACTTGCTCCAACGCCTTTAACCGCGAGTGCCCCAGCCTTCACGGCGAAACCTGTGAGCTGCCGCTGGGCTGAATAATCCGCAGCAGTTCCAGGGTTTGTTGATAGCCCACGGTGTCGCCCTGGCCCTGGAACAGTTGCGCGGCCCGTTGTAAGTCGGCGATCGCGGCGGTGCCATTGCCCAAGGCATGGTGGACTAAGCCCCGCCGTCCATAGGCTTCGGCAAAGCTGGGCACTCGTTGAATCACCTGGTTAAAGTCGGTCAGGGCATTGGCAAAATCTTTGAGCCGATAGTAGGCCAACCCCCGATTGTAGTAAGCATCGATATAGCTAGAATCGAGGGTCAGCGCTTGCCCAAACTTGGCGATCGCCCCAACTAAATCGCCGCTACTGGCCAAGGCTGTTCCCCAGCGGACATAACCATCTACATGGTCTGGGTCAAGTTGTACCGCTTGTTGAAACCCAGCGATCGCTGCGGTTAAATCCCCGGCCAACGCATAGGCCAAGCCCCGTTCGCAATAGGCTTCCGCATAGCGGGGGTTCAGCTTCAATGCTTGGCTAAATTGCTGGATGGCCGTCTGCACCTGCCCCTCGGCCAGCGATCGCGATGCCGTGTCAAACAACTGCTCGGCCTGGGTGGTGGTCGGTGGTGAGGCTGTGTATCCCGGTGCGACCATGCCTGTTAGGGCGATTGCGATCGCCCCACTCAAGCCCAGCCACCATTGCCGCCTGTTGCTACCTAATCGACTCATTTGCACTCCTTGGATCCGTCGCATGGATCGCACACATCCCCTTCACCCTATCGCTCTTACTCTGATTTGGGGGCGATTCCATCGGGAATGTCCACATATACCGTCACCGCCGCTACAGCCATCAGCATTTCATCGTTCTGATCGTGCAATTCGGCGATCGCCCGCCCCTGCACCACCATGCCCCCAGCTTCCACCTTCAGCGTCTTTTGGCCAAAGGGCAACACCGCCAATACCTCTTCCGCCCGCACCCGCTCTGGATAGGGCACCCCCACTTGCACCTCCACGATCATTTCGTTGGGATGGCCCAACCCCGCTACCTCCCAAATTCCCGGTAACGCATTGTGGGCGATCGCATTCCGCACCGCCCGCGCCGCCGCCACCGTTGGCTCCTGCCCATGCTGATCCAACCCCATCCCCATCTCAATCACAAACCGCTTCAACGCCATTGTGTTACTCACAAAAATTCTTCCCAACTATAGGCTGTGTTGAGCCAAATGAGGCAGTTTGGGCAATGGGGCGATCGCGTTTTCTATGAGGGCCAGTCTTTAAATTTGGGAAACCTCAGAAAAGTAAGAATTTCGTTTGTTACTCAGTTTTCTTGAGGAAATAAGGGATATGGATCAACTTGTGAATATACTTGCTTCGCTGGGTGTACCTGGTCTAGTGTTATTGGCTGCTATGTTTTTTACTGGTTGGGTGGGATCTGCGGCCTTGACAACGGCTTTGGCTGCACTTGGAGGCCCGTTTGGAATGCTTGGAGGAATTGCAGCGCTTGGTATACTGGGCCTAATCGCGAAGGGTTTATCAGACTATGGATTTGAAGCTGTTTTTAAGGCTGTTGTAGATGAACTCAGAAGAAAGGGTAAATCTAAAGATGATATAGAGAAAGAAGTTGATTCTTATCCAATTTCTCGCGATTTAAAGCTAAAAATTAAAGAGCATCTGCGGACAATGGTATAGCTACAGGGTAGCTGTCTTGATAAGTCAAAACAGCTACCATTGATTAAAAGAAGCAATATTTATCCATTTTAGGTTTCTGACTATCTCCCTTATAGTAGCTAACGCAACATAGATAGCCTCGAGACGTGACAATGAGTACCCAGATTACGATTACATTGCCAGATGAGATTTATCAACGAGCGGAACTGTTTGCTCGATTAGCAAATCGAGACATTGCCAGTGTTTTAGCGGATACAATTCAATGTTCTATTCCACCTGTCAGAGCAAATGTTTTTGATCTTGAACCGATCGCTGAACTCTCTGATGAACAGGTTTTGGCGCTGACAAAACTACAAATGGAACCAGAGCAAGATGTGCGGTTGAGTGAGTTGCTCGATCGCCAACAGGCGGGTCTTTTAGCTGAAGCCGAGCGTTTAGAGCTACAAGCCCTGATGCAAATTTATCAAGAGGGTTTATTGCGCAAAGCCACTGCTCTGAGTGAGGCGGTTAAGCGTGGATTGATCGAGTCTTTGAACGAGTAGCCTGTGAGCCAAATCTCTGAAGCCGTTCGGATGCGAGTGAGGGCAGACGCGAATCATCAGTGTGGTTATTGCCGCAGTCTTCAGCAGTATGTGTTGGGCATGTTAGAAATTGAACACATTATCCCTAAAGCCGCAGGTGGCTCTGATGATGAGGACAATTTGTGGTTGGCCTGTCGCCTTTGCAATGTTTATAAGGGGCCGCAAACTCATGCTAAAGATCCCGTTACGAATCGCAAGGTTAAATTGTTTAATCCTCGTCAGCAACAATGGAAAAGGCATTTTGCCTGGACAAATGATGGGTCGTTTATTTCAGGCTTAACAGCGACTGGTCGTGCGACGGTTCTTGCCTTGCAGTTAAACAACCCTTACGCCATCATGGTGCGGCAAGCTTGGATCTCTGCGGGATGGCATCCACCGACTGAATCTAGCCGCGATCGCTAGGGCTGCGAGTTTGGACGCAACGCTAAAGTTTTTTCTGAATTCTTGGTTGTACCCATGCATCCGACTCAGGGGACGGCGGCGTACTATGCCTGAACTCTACTTGATTTGAGGTTAGGTTTGCATGAGCAAGGCAAAGCGAACACTGTTCAACGTTGTTCTGGGCGCGATCGCCTGTATCTTTCTCGTTGGGTTGTCCACCTCATGGAGCCAAGCGGTTTCTCTTGCTCCTAACAATTCGGCGGCTCAACCATTAATGGCGGATTTACCAACCACGGGAGCTGGGCTGATGGCACAGCGATCCACCGGGTCAATGCAACTTTATTCTGTGATGTTGGTGAATCAAAATGTTGTCCCCAAAGCGCCATCGACGGCGGCAACGGGCATGGCTGTGGGGGCTTTGATGGGCGATCGCCTGATGGTGAAGGGCGAGTTTAGCGGCCTATCCAGTGCCCTGCGGGATTATGCCACCGATCCGGTTGATCCCCCAAACCCCAAAATTACCTCGGCGGTTCATGTCCACCGGGGCGACACGAGCCAAAACGGCCCCTTCCAATATCCATTGACCGTCACCTTGGATGGGACTGGCATGGCTGGTAAATTTGCCGGGGAATATGCCCTCACCCCAGAGCAGTTGCAAGCCCTCGCCGATGGCAAACTGTATATCGACATTCACACTAAACAAAACCGAGCAGGTGAATTGCGCGGAATTTTCCGTATGCTCTAAGTCCACGCAGGAATAGCAGAGTTTACGCCGCCTTTTGGGGTTAGCGTAGTATACTTGCGACGGGATATTGCAGAAAGCCACGGATACTGCGGCCAGATGGGCTGATGGCTGTTCAACAGGTGCAGTCGTCTGGTCGAAGGGGTCTGTGGCTTTCACGGTGCCTGGGGCAATCCCTGCCTGCCGCAGAGTGTAAATCTATGCGTTGACCTCTCACCTGAATTTTTGTCGGTATGTCGTCGTCTGAGCCTTCTGCGAATCCAGTTTCTCCCGCGTCAACCCCGACCGATGTCGAACTGATTGCGCTGCTCCGGCAAGGCCAAACGGCGGCCCTGGGTGTCCTCTACGATCGCCATGCCAGCTTAGTGTATGGGATTGCACTGCAAACCTTAGGCAATGCCCAAGAAGCCGAAGACCTGACCCAAGATGTGTTTTTAACCCTCACCAAAGGAACGACCTACGATCCGCAACGGGGTGCACTCCGAACTTTTTTAGCGATTTTGACGCGATCGCGGGCACGAGATCGATTGCGATCGCGCCACAACACCCGCCAAACCCTTGATCGGTGGCGACTGGGCAAACCCGCTGACAGTGCAATCAATCCCCCGCTAGAGCACGCCTTTCAGCAAGAGCAATCCCAAGAAGTCAAAACCGCTCTCGCCCAATTGTCTGACCAACAACAACAAATTTTGCAAATGGCCTACTACGAGGGCCTGAGCCAAACTGAGATTGCCACCCAACTCGGCATTCCCCTCGGTACGGTGAAAGCCAGGGCCAGAAGGGGTTTGCTCAAATTGCGCGAAACCCTCACCCAGTTGATTCCCCAGTAACGAGAATGGCGATGCCTTCAGACGAGTTACAACTAATCATGGCCGGGTATATTCTCGGTGATCTTAGCCCCGAGGAAGCCGCCGCCTTGGAAGAATTGTTGCGCCAAGATCCGGCGATCGCCCAGGAAATGACCAACCTCCAAGCCGCCCTGGAACTGTCCTACGATCCGCCTGCCGTGCCGCCCCCGCCCCACCTGCGATCGGCCCTCCTGGCAAAAGCCCAGCCCGTGCCACCCCAAGCACCGCCTTTAGCCCCAAGCCTTTCTAGACCGCGTTTTCCTCTCTCCTGGCGCACGGGGCTAGAACTTGCCGCTGCCGGATTAATTGCTGCCTTGGCCATCAACAATTACCGCTTAGAGCAAACCCTCCAAACCCGCCAAGCAACCCAACCCGATGCCGCCGTCACCTACGTGTTGGATGCCACCAAGCCCAACAGTCCCGCATCGGCGACGGTTGTTGTCAATCCCACCACCCTTGAAGCCACCCTTTCAGTCAAAAACTTGCCGCCCTTACCCCCCGGCAAAGTTTACGCTTTATGGACGGTATTGAAACCGAATGCACCATTTACGACCGACGAAAAAGCAGCCATCTTAACTGATGTTTTTGAAGTCGATGCAGCAGGGAATTTTGCAAAAACTATCCCTGTGCCCCACGCCTACCGCACACAAGAAATTGTCGTTAAAGTTGCTGTCACCATCGAGGATAGTCAAGCCCCACAAAAACACCTGGGTAGCCCAATTATGATCACAGGTTTGTGAACCCTAAATCGCCGCGATCGCCCTCCTGCTACCATTAGCTCACCCTCATCTCAATCCCAAATCACTTCAACGCCCTTACACCACCTTGCTGAAATTCACCCCCCAACGATAGGCCGTGTTGAAATGCTTAGGGCAATTCGGGCGATCGCGGTTCCCATTCCCATAATTAGCACCTCACCCCACAAACCCCAGGCTAACTGCCGCGATACAATTGAATGACAGAGCAGTCTTAGCAAGATGAACCCCATCCTCGCTCAAGCTAATATTTACCAACGTTTAGGCATTACCGCTGGAGATTTAGCCACCTTTTGTCAGCGGTGGCAGGTAGCTGAGTTATCACTGTTTGGTTCTGTTCTCCGCGATGACTTTACCCCCACGAGCGATGTGGATATCCTGGTGACGTATCTACCAGCGGCACAGCGCGGCTTGTTTGAAAAAATGCAGATGCAGGAAGAATTAGAAGCATTGCTGCATCGCGAGGTGGACTTGGTGAGTAAAAAGGCGATCGTTCAAAGCCGTAACTGGCTACGCCGCCGCAACATTTTGAATTCAGCCCAGGTCATCTATGTCGCGTGATCAAGAAGCTCTGGTGGATATTCTGGAATCGATCAGGCTCATCTTGCAATATGCTGCTGATCAAGATCTAGCGACCCTTGCGACTAACATGGAAAAGCAAGACGCGATCTTACGCCGTATCACAATTATTGGTGAAGCAACAAAGCGCCTGTCTCACGAGTTTCGTTTACAGTATCCTGCAATTCCCTGGAAACAAATGGCGGGAATGCGAGATGTTATTACCCATAATTACGATGAGGTAGATCTCGACGAAGTGTGGGTCGTGATCCAGCAAAACCTGCCTCAACTTTTGGCAGCCATCGAACCTCTCATTCCATCAGAGCCATCCTAAAAGTCGTTTCCCCTCTGCCCGCCCGCCCCGCTACCACTATTAGCTCACCCTCATCTCAATCCCAAATCACTTCAACGCGATCGCTTTATCCTGCGCTTAATTCCTCCAATAGTCAGTACTGAAAAAATTGAGATAGTTAGGGCGATCGCGTTCTTGCCAAAATGCCGCAACTTACAAAGAAAATGCAAAGAATCAAATTATCCTGAACGTCAATCGATATGGAAGCGTTTAAGCAACAATAATCCTCCCATCACTTTCAGAGGTCGATTATAGAAAATTTTTCTAAAAAATTTATTCGACTTCACGGCAAGTCCTGGCAATTGGTGCTTAAGACAACTGACTAACGAAAGAAACCCATTACAAAATATTTTTTGTAAAAAATGAAATACTCCCAATGTCGCGATCGCCCTCAACCTCACTACCAGACCCCAGTCAAAACCAGCCCCATGACAAGTCTGCTCCCCCTCCAGGCTATGCTGAACAACATCTAATTCCCCCCACCTTGACCAGTACGGAAGCGGGATGGAACAGCGTCAGCTTCGAGTACTACAGGCATATCGCGGCAGGGGAAACGCCGCAGCTTTGTTTCGATCACTACGCGATCGCCGTCACCCTCGGACAAGGGTTTCAACTCGACTGGCAAATCGCGGAGGTTGCCAGAGGGCGGGTGCAGCGACAAATGCTGTTTCACGGTGGCATGACCCTGGTGCCAATGAAACATGTCAACTGGGGCGCATGGAATCAACCCTTCCAAGGCTTCAACCTCAGTTTGAAGCCAGCGCTCTTGGCTCGCAACGCCGCCGAATTGTTAGCCGTTGATCACGTTGAGATACCACCGCAGCAGCCCTTTTATGATCCCCTCATTCTTCAGATTGGGCTGGCACTCAAAGCCGATTTAGAATCCCAGCGACCCGGCGGACGGCTGTATGCAGAAGCGATGGCAAATGCCTTAGCCGTGCACATCCTGCGCAATTATTCAGCTCATACCCATAAGCCTGTTCATTATTTGGGTGGCTTATCTCCCACCCAGTTGAAACAGGTGACGGACTATATCAATGATCATCTCGCTCAGGCGTTGAGCTTAGAGGAACTAGCCGCGATCGCCCAACTCAGCGTCTTTCACTTTTGCCGTGCCTTCAAGCAGTCAACGGGCTTCACGCCACACCAATACGTGATCCGCCAACGAGTCGAGCGGGCCAAGCAGTTGTTAAAAGACAGCAAACTAGGTATTGCAGAAGTAGCATTTGTCTGCGGCTTCACCCACCAAAGCCATCTCAACCGTCACTTCAAACGCCTGACAGGCGTAACCCCCAAAAAATTTTCCCAGTCATAGCAATTTTGTGCAAAACCAGCAGGATTGTACAGGGTTGTGCCAATGTACTCGATGGAATGTAGCTCGGTGATGCGATCGGCGGTCTAACGATCGCGGCTGTTCAGGTATTAGACAGTGGAGCCACATTCGCTTGCGTAAGGGTCAGCAAACTGCCTGGAAATGGCGGTACACTATGAATACTTATCCTGAGTGTGTATTGATAGTAGATGGCATACCAACGCATTAACATCACACTGCCTACGGAAACACTGCAAGCGCTTGATCAGCACGTTGCTAAGGGCGATCGCAGCCAATTCATTCATGCGGCGATTCAGGCTTACCTCAGCCAAATCCAGAGAGAGAAACTGCGGCAGCAGATCAAAGAAGGGGCGATACGGCGGGCTGAGCGCGATCGCCAACTAGCAGATGACTGGTTTGGGCTTGAGGAAGAAGGATGGCAGCAAAACGCAAATTAGCTCAACCTCAACGAGGAGAAATTTATCTGGTTAGCTTTGACCCAACTGTTGGGGCTGAGATTCAAAAAACACGCCCTGCCCTCGTTTTGCAAAACAACATCGCTAATGAGTACAGTCCGATCACCATTGTTGCTGCCATTACGTCGAAGTTTGATGACTCTTTATATCCGACTGAAGTGCTGGTTCAGTCACCGGAAGGTGGGTTGATGATTGACTCAGTCGTGCTGCTGAATCAAATTCGCTCAATTGATAAACAGCGTTTGGTTAAGCGGCTTGGCAAATTAACAGACGAAACGATGACACTCGTTGATCAGTCCATACAGATCAGCTTGGGGCTGATTGAAATCTAAGCAGGAGGAATTAGCCGCGATCGCCCAACTCAGCGTCTTTCACTTTTGCCGTTCGTTCAAGCAGTCAACGGGCTTCACCCCACATCAATACGTCACCTGACAACGAGTCGAACGAGCCAAGCTGTTGTTGAAAGACGAAAAAATGGGAATTTCAGAAGTGGCTATCGCCTGTGGGTTTACCCATCAAAGCCAGCCGCGATCGTCACTTCAAACGCCTGACAGGCGTAACCCCCAAAAAATTTTCCCAGTCATAGCAATTTTGTGCAAAAGCAGCAATCCCATGCAAGATCTTGTCAATGCATTTGACTTAGTTTACTGAGGGATTCAGCTATTTTTCTGAGGAATTGAGGAAATTCTAATGAACACCAATTTCTTTCAAGGTGGAATCTTCAAAATCGTCGCAGTTCATAGCAACAAAGTACTTGATATTGATGCTTCAAATAATGGCTCAAATTTATCTAAGGATGGCACAAAACTTCAGCAATGGGGGTGGTTGAATAGAGCAAATCAAAAGTTTATGGTTTTTCCCACTGATGATGTCGGCAGATATTTTGTAATAGCCAGTATAGCTAGCGGCAAGGTTTTGGATATACCAGATAGCGGAAAGTACGAAGGTGCAGAAGTTATACAACGTGCATTCACAGGTAATGATACTCAATTATTTGAATTAGAGAAAGTCCCGAACAAGCCTGATACCTATCTTGTCAGAAGTAAACAGAGCGGTCGAGTACTGAATGTGTCAGGAGTCAGAACAGATGATTCAGCACCAATTCTCGAATATAGTCTTTCTATATCGGGTGCTCAGGCAGGAAATATCCAATTTAAGTTTGAGAAAGTGGCTGAATTAAAAGATAGTGCCAAAAGCGTAATTCAAGAGGTTCTTGATCAATCTCCTGCTCTACCTTCTTTTGAGTTTCCTGCACTAAGTAGTCCACAAAAACCTCAATCTACTCGTGAATGGAGAATGGTAGGGAAGCCTTTTCTACTTCCTTATTTTATGGTTCAAGATAATAATTCATACTGGCAAATCAACGAGTCGCCCTATTACCTGCTAACTCGTGAGGTTTGCTACACGTTGAATGATGAATACTTTACCTACAACAATACCAATTCAGAGCAAGAGTATGAAGTAACAGTTGTAGCTGGTTTTACCACGGAAGAATCTACAAGTTTTAGTAGAAATACGGGACTTGAAATATCAGGTACTATTGAACATAAGGTAGGCGCGGAGGCAGGTGCAGAAGTAGGTGTTGCCAGCGCTAAGGTTAGTACAGAAACCTCTATAAGCTTTACAGCTACAGCGAGTCTTGATCTAGGCTACTCAACATCAACAGCCCTTTCTAGACACGGTGAAACTGCAATTAGACGGTTAGTAAAATGTCCTGCATACACCAGTCTTGCAGTGTGGAGTCAAACTAGCAAATTCACCTTGTCACGTGTAGATAAAACTATTCTTAAACGCTGGGAGGTACCTGAGGGGGGAATTTTTATTGATGACTTCAAAATTCCTCAGTAGGAAAATTTTTGCCTTTCTGGACAGCTACTAATGTAGGGGCGTTCCTAGAGTAATATAGAACTTCTTCTAAATCCATTGATCGCTTGTATGCGAAGGCACCATGCCCACGCCTTTCCTGACATAAGCGATCGCCCGCTTCCATTCAAATTAACCACCAGATTCGACAACCAAAATTTTGCTTCATTGATGTAGGTTGCTAACAATAACGTGCAGACTTCTGCTTGGTTGATTTAGGCGATCGCCGAAATCACTATCACTATCAATAATAAGATCAGCGCGATCGCCCTGGGGTTCGCTTCAAGCCAGCGCAATGGGGCAAAAGCTGCTCAATCATCCCCATCTGCCGTAGACTGAGGGATGGTCATACACGCTGAGCGATTTTTGGAAGGGGAAAGCAAGCCATGCGCCTGTCTCAGATGCTTTTTGTCACATTGCGGGAAGATCCAGCCGAGGCGGAAATTCCCAGTCACAAACTGTTGCTGCGGGCAGGGTACATTCGCCGGGTCGCCAGTGGGGTGTATGCCTATTTGCCGCTGATGTGGCGGGTGCTGCAAAAAGTCTCGCAAATTGTGCGGGAAGAGATGAATGTGGCGGGGGCGCAGGAATGTTTGCTGTCTCAGTTGCAGCCAGCGGAGTTGTGGCGAGAGTCGGGCCGCTGGGATACCTACACGAAGGCGGAAGGGATCATGTTTTCCCTAATCGATCGCCAGCAGCGGGAAATGGGTCTGGGGCCAACTCATGAGGAAGTCATCACCGCGATCGCCCGCGACATGATCCGGTCTTATCGTCAGTTGCCACAAAATTTGTATCAAATTCAGACCAAGTTTCGGGATGAGATTCGGCCTCGGTTTGGGTTGATGCGGGGGCGAGAATTCATCATGAAAGATGCCTACTCCTTTGATGCGGACGTGGAAGGCATGAAAGCGACCTACGCCAAGATGGATCACGCCTACCGGAATATTTTGAGCCGCTCTGGACTGGCGTTTCGGGCTGTGGATGCGGATTCCGGAGCGATCGGGGGTTCCGGTTCTCAGGAATTTATGGTGCTGGCAGAAGCGGGGGAAGACGAAATTCTCTACACCGATGATGGCCAGTATGCGGCCAACGTGGAAAAGGCGGTGTCCTTGCCTGTGGAGGCGGTGAAGTCGCCGTTCAAGACCTACGAAAAGCGGGAAACTCCCGGCACCGACACGATCGCAACCCTATGTGAGTTCCTAAAATGCTCCCCGACCAACGTAGTCAAAAATGTGTTGTATCAGGCGGTGTACGACAACGGCATGACGGTGCTGGTGTTAGTCAGCATTCGGGGCGACCAGGCGGTGAACGAGGTCAAACTGCAAAATGAATTGGTGAAATTGGCCCCCAACTACAAGGCGAATACGGTGCTGGCGTTGACGGTGCCCGATGCCGCCACGCAGGACAAGTGGGCCGCGAAGCCGCTACCGTTGGGCTATATTGCGCCCGATCTGGCTGATACTTATATTAAGTTGCCCAGTCCTGCCCCGGTGGAGCAAAAAGCAACGGAGACGATCGCCCGTAAGTTTGTGCGGATGGTGGATCAGACTGCGGTTGACCTAAAGCAATTTGTGACCGGAGCGAATGAATCGGGTTATCACGTCGTTGGCGCAAATTGGGGCCAGGACTTCAATTTGCCGGAACTGGTGGTGGATGTGCGGACTGCGATGGCGGGCGATCGCGCCGTGCATGAACCAACGCAAACCCTGCAAACCGCACGGGGCATTGAAATCGGCCACATTTTCCAACTGGGCACCAAGTATTCCGAAGCCCTGGGAGCCACCTACACCAATGAACAAGGGGAAGAGCAACCGCTAGTCATGGGTTGCTATGGGGTGGGCGTGTCGCGGTTGGCCCAGGCTGCGGTGGAGCAGTCCTACGACAAAGATGGAATTATCTGGCCCGTGGCGATCGCCCCCTACCACGCGATCGTCGTCATTCCCAACATCAATGATGCCGAGCAGGTCAGCGCCGCTGAGCAACTGTATATCGCCCTCAACCAGGCCGGGATCGAAACCCTGTTGGACGATCGCAACGAACGGGCCGGGGTTAAATTCAAAGACGCCGATTTAATTGGCATTCCCTACCGAATTGTGACCGGAAAAGCTCTGAAAAACGGTAAAGTCGAAGTGGTTCAACGCTCCGACCACGCCGCGCAAGAAATTCCCCTTGAGAATGTGGTTTCCACCCTCCAAGACTGGATCACACAGGCAACCTCCGTTCACTAACCGCTGCTTCCCCTATGGAAATCCTGGTTCTCATCCTGTCTAGCCTGATCAGCGTCCTCTCGCCGCTCAACTTTGCAGCAGATAAAGTCGCCGAAAACGCCGTGCGATCGCAATTCAAAGCGGCAGAAGTCGTCAAAGTTCGCATCGACAGCGCCCCCCTGCACAACCCCATCTTGGGCAAAGCCGACAAACTGCGAATTGCGACCCGTGGGGTTTATCCTCTCAAAAGCCTGCGCATTGACACCATCGAACTCGAAACTGACCCGATCAACATCAGTCGGCAACAACTGGCCAAAAAACGAGGCACGTTCCTCCTCGAAGAGCAACTCGGCATCGCTACCCGCATCGTCATCAAAAAAGATGATGTCATCAAGGCCATCCTGTCTCCTGAAATCATTGACCAAATTCAAAAACTCCTGGGCGGTTCCCAGAAAACCAAAGCCTTTGGCCTCCCTGACCTCAAGGATTTCCGCCTCTCCAACCCCAAAGTCGAATTTCTGGAAAACCAACGGGTGCGCCTGGAAGCTGAGATTGAGCAACTTTCTACTGCCGAAAAACTCAAAATCGAAGCTGAAACAGGGTTCGATTTTCAAGATGGGCAACGCCTGCAACTGATCCAACCAACCCTCAGCATCAACGGCCAACCCATCCCCCCGGAATTTCTGGACGGTATTCTGGCTACCCTCACTCGCCAGCTTGATCTCAAACGCCTGGAAGCTGTGCTCAATGTCAAAGCTAGAGTGTTCAAGTTTCAATTCAAAGACGAGCAATTAGAGCTCGCTGCGTTCATTCTCTTACCCAAAGGATTCAAGATTTAACCTAAACAACGGTCAACCTGAACGGAAAAATCGCGATACTTTACGGA
The DNA here is from genome assembly GCA_964475335.1 of uncultured bacterium. Classification (GTDB taxonomy): domain Bacteria; phylum Cyanobacteriota; class Cyanobacteriia; order Leptolyngbyales; family Leptolyngbyaceae; genus CAYYWG01. Next base: position 55,696 of record CAYYWG010000020.1, on the reverse strand, counting down.
AATCACACTAGCTTCGCGTAAATCTATTACATTAATAGAGCTTTGCTAGTCCATCGCAAGGAGGCCCTCCCATGCAAGATCATCCTTCTCGTCGTTTACCGCTTGGTCTCATTGCAGGGTTCTCTGCCCTGCTGTTGGCAACCGGGGGTGGTGTGGCGTGGTGGACGTGGAAATCTGCGCCCCAGAATGCCGTTAAGATTGAGAACCCCAAATCGACTGATGGGCAATCAACCGCGATCGCCCCAGACTCGTCCAAAACCGCCCCTTCTCCCGATGCCGCCGCGAAATCAGAGCAAACGCTGCAAGTTTATTGGCTGACCCCCACCGATACCAGCTTCAAACTTACCCCTCAATCGGTGCAAATTGGCTCCACCACCACCCCATCTGACTTACTCACTGGGGCAATGCAGCAACTCTTAAGCGGCCCCAGCAACACAACCTATTCCACCACTGTGCCCGACGGCACCAAACTCCGCGAACTCACCATCAAACCGGATGGCATTCACCTCGATCTGTCCAAGGAATTTACCCAGGGCGGTGGCAGTGCCGCCATGACGGGCCGACTGGCGCAAGTGTTGTACACCGTGACCAGTCTGGAGCCGAACACGCCAGTGTGGTTATCGGTAGATGGCAAGCTGGTGGATACGCTGGGCGGGGAAGGGCTGGTACTCGACCAACCCCTGACCCGTGAACAGTTTCAAAAAGATTTTCCGTTCTAGAATGGGGGCATCGGTTCGTTACCATCCCGCCAAATCAGACGTTAACCCATGAGTAACCCACCCCAAGATTCCCAAGGGGATACGCCAACCCCAGAGTCAACTGAGCATCGGAGTCGGCCCTGGGGCACCGTCACCCTGTTAGAACAGGGCAAAAACTATCGGATTAATCGGATCGAACTAGCTCCTGGCCACCATATCAGTACCCAAATGCACTTTCATCGCAGTGAGCACTGGGTAGTGGTATCGGGGACAGCTAAAGTGATTTTTGATGGGCAGGAGACGGTTTTGGTGCAGAAACAGTCTACCTATGTCCCCATGTGTACACCCCATCGGGTAGAAAATCCGGGGGTCATTCCTCTGGTGATGATTGAGGTACAAAATGGGGAATATCTGGGGGAAGACGATATTACGCGCTTTAATGATGCTTTGTCGGGCGATCGCGCTTAAACCCTAAAAATGTCCCGGTTCTTAGGCTGGTGCACGGTCAATAAAAAACCCTAGAGTGTTAAGTCTAGGGTTATGAACTCTTTTAGAGAAAGACACAGCAAACATAGTTAGAAAATCTCAAACCTTGGGTTCCCTGAGGCAGCTAAAACCGCAGGCCCGCACCCCCTTGGATGGAAACCGCAGTGCCATTGTCAGATTCGTATCCATCAAAGGAAATAATGGCATTCGTAAACAACGACATGCTGGTGTTTGGCAAGGCGTAGTCAATCCCCGGTTGAATCACAAAACTTCCTTTGTTGCCAATAGGCGTTTTGTCACCCCGAACAATGGAAGCCCCAGCCCCAATGTAAGCATCCGCTTGCCAGTTGATCGGAATATCGTAAGACACGGTGGGCACCACAGCAATTCCGTCGCCACCGACTAAAACCTGAGTTCGCAGGGAAATCGGCGCTTTCAGAAATTTATACCGAACTGCAAAAAATCCTGAGGTGTTGCTATCTTCGTTGAGCCCATCGCCATTGGTGACCCCAAACGCAGGGCCAGCCCCCAGATAGCTGCCATAGGCCGCCTGAGCGGTGGCTGCTGTGGAACTGCTCAAAACCAGACCCGCAACAAGTGCAAGACTGCCGATCGCAGAGAGCCCACCCTTCGAAAGATATGCTATTCGCTTCTTCATACGCAAACCTTTAATCCGGAGCATATTTCAGTGATGATCCCTGCGTGGCAGAGGTCTCTATCATTTAACCCGATCTTTCTTAAAATGCACAATTTTTTTGGCAATTTAGGAAGGGATAAAAGTTTGAAAATTCTTTCAACTTATTTTTCAAAAAGTAGCGTTTTATCAGAGTGACACTTTAAGAACAGGATCCCTAAAACAAGAGTGAAAAGTATGGTTTGTGATACTGGAATAGTAAGGAGTGTTTGATCGGGGTAGCTTAAATATGATGTTGATAACGCGTTGGTTTACGATTCCTTTAGGATTAATGCTGGTCTTGAGTCCGGGGCTCGCAGCGTTAGGCCAACCCCTGATGATTGCCCCCAATTCTCAGCCGATCCAAGTAAGTGGAATGTCGGGGGGAGATAAGCAAGATGCTAGTTGTGCGGGGTTTATTGCGGCTAGCCCAAATCATGTCATCAGTGTGACGGAAGATGCAGATTTAGAGTTTGAATTACAAAGTTCTGGGCAGCCAACTCTCCTCATTCAGAGTGCAACTGGCCAAAGCTTTTGCGTTCCGGCTGATAACTATTCCCAAGGAAAAATTAAAATTCCAGGGCGCTGGCCAAAAGGAACGTATTCAGTTTTTGTGGGCGATCGCGGCAATGAGCACCATGCTTATACGCTCGTCATTTCCAATAGCTAGGTCATTTCCAATCGCTAAATAGCGTTTCAGGAAAAAAGACAGATGTAACTTAGATCAGTTCTCTGTCTTTTTTCAGCAGTAAACTGTGGACTAAGATTAATTTTTCTATGCCTATAAATTGTGTGGGCGATCGCAAGGGTGCGGTTTACCCTTCATCCAGAACTTGCGGTGTGACTTCCACAGCTTGCACATCAATGGTTCCAGGTTGTTGGAGGCGCTCAAAGCGTCCGTGCTCAACCTTCAACGGCTCGCTACAACTGGGGCACCGAAATTCTGCCTGGTTCAGCCCAACAATCTCATAGTTACAAACCGGACAAGCGCCTTGCACTAAGTTCTGTTTCAACCACCAGCGCAACCCGAAAAACGCGATCACGGGGGTAATCAATAGTAGGCCAAATAAAAAGAGTAAAGATTTGACGAGCCAGCCCAGGCCCACCGCCCCCAAAAGCCAAATGATAAATAAGGGGAACAACCACCGACTGGCTCCTGCCAACGCTAGTTGAATGGTTTGATAATTATTTTGGTTCACTGTCAACTCCTGTCAGCCGCGAGTTCACACTCTTACTTCTATCCTAATCAGCTTTTTCTATCCTACTCAGCGATCGCCCTTTCCCCCCGGTAAACTTTTTTGCTGACTAAACTGGCAAAAAATAACAGCTTTAAACTACGAATGCTTGCCACATCCCAAAGCACTCAAAGCTCCGAAGATGCAGCAAGCATTGCGAATAAATTAACCAACGTTGAAATCAAGCAGATAGAACTAGAACAACCCCAAGGTCAGCGCCTTGTCGATTGGCATAACAGCACCAACACCCAGGTACAACGTAACCAACGTCCCAAATAGGAAGATGGTGGTCGCAACGGGCCGACGGAATGGGTTCTGGAACTTGTTTACGCTTTCGATGAACGGAACAATAATCAATCCCAGGGGAACTGAAGCCATCAATACGACGCCCAGCAGTTTGTTCGGTACCAAGCGCAAGATATTGAATACGGGGTACAGATACCACTCCGGCAGAATTTCCAGTGGGGTTGCAAACGGATTGGCTGGTTCGCCAACCAGGGCTGGGTCAAGCACCGCCAACCCAACGCACAAAGCAATAGTGCCTAGGATTACAACTGGAAAGGTATACAACAAGTCATTGGGCCAAGCAGGTTCACCATAGTAGTTATGCCCCATGCCTTGGGCGAGCTTGGCGCGCAGTTTTGGATCCGCGAGATCCGGCTTTTTGATAGTTGCCATAGTTAGGAACGCACTCCTAAATAGTCTGAGAAAATCGGCAGATGGAAAAAATAAAAGGTGTATCTAGCAGAGGCTAAAGACACGTAAGCTTGAGACTTGAAACTAAGGTTAGCAGCCTTGCCCGGTTTAGAGGGGGCCGGAGATACCTTGCTTCCGAATCATCAAGAAGTGCAGCAACATGAAGACTGCAATGAGCCAGGGTAAGACAAATGTGTGTGCACTGTAGTAGCGGGTAAGTGTGGCTTGACCAACACTCGAACCACCCCGCAGTAAGTCTGCGATCAGCGTCCCAACAACGGGAATCGCTTCTGGTACCCCAGATACAATCTTGACTGCCCAATATCCCACCTGATCCCAGGGCAAGGAGTAGCCAGTTACACCAAATGAAACGGTGATGACAGCCAACACGACCCCAGTTACCCAGGTCAACTCACGGGGCTTCTTGAAACCGCCGGTCAGGTACACCCGAAAGACATGGAGGATCATCATCAACACCATCATGCTGGCAGACCAGCGATGGATGGAGCGGATCAGCCAACCGAAGTTGACTTCTGTCATGATGTACTGAACAGACTGAAAGGCTTCAGCTACAGTAGGTCTGTAATAGAATGTCATGGCGAATCCAGTGGCAAACTGGATCAGGAAGCAAACTAAGGTCACTCCACCCAAGCAGTAGAAAATGTTGACATGGGGGGGGACATACTTGCTGCCGATATCATCAGCAATGCCCTGAATCTCCAGCCTTTCCTGGAACCACTGGTAGACCTTTGAGTCGGTTACCTGCTTAGTGAACATGAAGAGAGAATTCCTAAAAATGTATTGCTGTTCATTAAGACTGTAACACAGACCCCACACGGTTTTCATACAAGACTTATTTCAATCCATCGGTAGGGGATGGCGGGGCGAACGGGGGACAAAGAAATGGTTGTCTAGCTTGGAGTGAGGTTTTGGGGGGGGCTGAGGAAAGCGTTGCAGCATCTTCAAAAAATCCTTAATCTAGGTTAAAGGATTGTTATTTTTAGTAAAGTTACGCATTGTTCCTTGAGCTGTCCTTGGGCTAGCGTTAGCGTAGGGCGCAGAAACACAGGGTTAGTAGTGAGTAATTTCGAGGGTTGGCAGGAGGGAAACGGGCTAGCCGCAAGGTTGGGTAGGTTGAGCGATCGCAAGGGGCTGCGGGCTCTGCGAAAGAACGAAGTTACAATTGGCTTTTAAACGTGAATTGAGTATGAGTTGGCAAGCTGTTTGGTCTAAGCGTTTGGGGCTGTGTTTGGGTGTGGTGCTGCTGTGTTTGCTGTGGTGTGCCCCACCAGCGATCGCGCTGACTGAGGAGCAAAAGCTTGTGGCAGAGGCGTGGCGGTTAGTTGACCGAGCCTATGTGGACGATTCATTTAACCAGCAAAACTGGTGGCTTGTACGGCAAAAGACACTCCGGCAACCGCTGAATACCCGTGAGCAGGCTTACACGGCGATTCAGCAGATGTTGGCGAGTTTGGATGATCCGTTTACGCGGCTGTTGAAGCCAAACCAATACAAAAGCTTGCAAACGAATACGGCGGGGGAGTTGACGGGGGTGGGGCTGCAAATTGCCTCCGAGCCTGAAACGGGTTTGCTGAAGGTGATTGCCCCGATCGCGGGCTCGCCGGCAGAGGTGGCCGGGGTGCAACCATCGGACACAATTTTGAAGATTGATGGGGTTGGCACGGCAGGGCTGACTCTGGATGAGGCGGCAGACCGGATGCGGGGGCCAATTGGGACGCAGGTGGTGCTGACGGTGCAGCGAAATGGTACGGTGCTGTCGGATTTGGCGATTGTGCGCGATCGCATCACGTTGAACCCGGTGGTGGCTGAGCTGCGGGAGGCTCCCGTACTACCTGGGGCGGCGATCGCACCCAAGAAAATTGGTTACATCCGGCTCACCCAGTTTAATGCTAATGCCACCACTGAAGTGGCCCATGCCATTCGCGACCTGGAGGGGCAGGGGGCAGAGGCGTATATTTTGGATCTGCGGAGTAATCCGGGTGGCCTGCTCCAGGCTGGGATTGATATTGCGCGGTTTTGGCTGCCGGAAGGCACGATTGTTTACACCGTTAACCGCAGTGGGGTAATGGGGAGTTTTGATGCGAATGGATCGGCCTTGACAACAGATCCGCTTGCGGTATTGGTGAATCAGGGAACGGCGAGCGCCAGTGAAATTTTGGCCGGAGCGCTAAAAGACAATCACCGGGCGCAGATTATTGGTGAGCGTACGTTTGGCAAAGGCTTGATTCAATCGTTGTTTGACTTGTCTGATGGTTCTGGGTTGGCGGTGACGGTGGCCCGCTATGAAACTCCAAATCATATTGATATCAATAAGCATGGGATTTTGCCTGATCGCCTGGTGGCTTTGACCCCGGAAGCCCTGATCCAACCGGGCACTCCAGCCGACGCTCAATATCAGGCGGCGGTTGATGTGTTGGCAACCCAATTTGCGACGACACCGGCAACGACAGCCGTGGCGAACGCGGGTGCCGCCTAAGTTGTTGCAAACTTACTATGACCCCTTGCATGGGGAAATTGCGCTGGATGGGACTGACCCAACTGAGGCGCTACTTATCCAATTGATTGATACGCCTGAGTTTCAGCGGTTACGACGGATTCGTCAATTGGGGCCAGCCAGTTTCACTTTTCACGGGGCAGAGGCATCGCGGTTTACCCATTCTTTGGGGGTGTTGGCGATCGCCCGTCAAGCCTTTGACCAACTCTGTAGCCACTATCCCCAATTGAAGCCCCATCGCCCAACGGTGTTGTGTGCGGCGTTGTTGCATGACTTGGGGCATGGGCCGTTTAGTCATACGGCAGAGGAGATTTTTGGTTGTCGCCATGAATCCTGGACAGAGCGCATTTTACAAGAGTCGAATTCCCTCAGCCAGCGGTTGACGGCCTTTGCCGCCGATTTGCCCCAGCAGATTATCCAGACTTACCGCAAAATCTATCCTGTGCCTGTGGTGTGGCAGTTGGTCTCTAGCCAGTTGGATTGCGATCGCCTCGACTATTTGATGCGCGATAGCTACTTCACTGGGGCCGCCTCCGGCAAACTGGACTTGGAACCGTTGATCAGTGCTTTGGGGTATGACCCTGTATCGCAACAACTGGTGGTGGCCGAATCCGGTATGACCGCCGTGGAGCATTACCTCGTTGTGCGCTATTTCATGTATGCCCAGGTGTACAACCATCCGACGAATATTGCGGCAACCTGGGTGATGGAACAAGCGCTGAACCGTGCTAGCGATCTATTTCGGCGCGATCGCCTAACAACCGATTCTACCCTGACGGCTTGGTTCACAGTCCCAACTGGGCATTCGATGGATCAACACTTGTCGTTACAGGCTTATCTGGATGCCGATGACGGCGTGTTTAATTATCACTTTCAACAATGGCAATACCACCCTGACCCCGTGCTGGCCGATATGAGTCGGCGGTTTGTTCACCGGGATTTGCCAAAATGCCTGGATATTAGCCACCTGTCCGCAGCGCAACAAACGGAATTGGTGCAGCGCTTGCATCAGCAACTCAACCAAATGGGCTTAGAGCCTGCTTGCTATGGCGGCATTAAAGTGGCTCTGAGTCGTGGCTACACCCAATACCAAAAAGGGATTCTCATCAAAACCTCTCGCGGGCTGACCGAAATTAGCCAGTTGTCGCCGTTGGTGCGGGCTTTGACGCAAGTCCATAGGCGATCGTGGCTTGTGTATCCGGCTAGTGTCGCGTCCTTTTTAGCCCATTACCCCGATCTTGTGCCGGAGACTGCTCACCCGGCTGAATTTCTGACTGGTTAGGCCAACACCTCGCGTCTCCTATGGCAAATCAGCGCACCCAAGACAGTTGAAGCACGCTTAGATACGCTGATCGGATTAGATTGTTAATCAAGTTAGGTTACTACTCAACGAGTGGCCTAAACCATGCCGCCAGTTGCTTGAAAGCGTGCCCGCGCCCGCTTGAGCGATCGCGTTGCTTTCACAAACTCTTGCCGTGAACCACTCTGTTGCGCTTTGCTGAATTCTTCTTGAGCCGCAGTAAACGCAACCCGTGCCTCTTCCTTATTGATGGAGTCACCGCGTTCTGCCCCATTCACAAGGATCGTCACTTCATCATTTTCGACTTCTGCAAACCCACCCATCAGGGCAATGGGAACCCAATTCTTATCCGCCCGTACCCGCATTACGCCAGTATCCAAAGCGGTCAGCAAAGGTGCGTGTCCGCCGAGAATACCAAGTTGCCCGGTGGTACTCGGCAAAATTACTTCATCAGCCTTTGCATCCCAAACGGTTTTATCGGGTGCAATCACACGAACACTTAAAGGCATAGGACTACATTGATAAATTGGTGAAAAGGACAACAGTTGTACCGTGGTGATGCGGTGACAACCGATCAAATCCGGTAGTAAGCGAGGTCATCAGAAGCCAGAACATTAAACTTCTGGCCCCTGAATGAATCTCTGACCTACTTACCTTCGGCTTTCAGCTTTTCGCCTTTTGCGATCGCTTCATCAATGTTGCCGACGAGATAGAATGCCTGCTCGGGCAGATCATCCAACTCGCCTGCCAAGATCATCTTGAAGCCCTTGATGGTATCGGCCAAGGAAACGTATTTCCCTGGTGAACCCGTAAAGACCTCAGCAACGAAGAACGGTTGCGACAAGAAACGCTCGATTTTCCGTGCCCGTGCAACCGTCAGACGGTCATCTTCCGACAATTCATCCAAGCCCAGAATTGCGATGATGTCTTGCAATTCTTTGTAGCGTTGCAGGGTGGCTTGCACTGCCCGTGCGGTGTCGTAGTGGTCGTTCCCAACGATGTTAGGCTGCAACATGGTCGAGGTCGAGCCGAGGGGGTCTACAGCGGGGTAAATCCCTTTCGAGGCCAGACCACGAGAGAGTACGGTGGTGCCATCCAAGTGGGCAAAGGTTGTTGCCGGAGCGGGGTCAGTCAAGTCGTCCGCTGGAACGTAAACCGCTTGGATCGAAGTGATCGAACCTTCGGTGGTAGAAGTAATCCGCTCTTGCAAATCCCCAACGTCTGTCCCCAGGGTGGGCTGGTACCCTACCGCCGAAGGCATCCGACCCAACAGTGCCGATACTTCAGAACCCGCTTGAACGAAGCGGAAAATGTTGTCGATGAACAGCAACACGTCTTGCTTGTTCACATCCCGGAAGTATTCAGCCATCGTGAGAGCCGAAAGGCCAACGCGCATCCGTGCCCCAGGTGGCTCGTTCATCTGCCCATAAACTAGAGCAATTTTCGATTCGTTGAGGTTGTCTTTGTTGATTACGCCAGACTCGATCATTTCGTTGTAAAGGTCATTCCCTTCACGAGTCCGTTCGCCAACACCGCCAAACACCGACACCCCGCCATGCTGAGTCGCAATGTTGTTGATCAGCTCCATCATGATGACGGTTTTGCCGACCCCGGCACCGCCAAACAGGCCGATTTTGCCACCACGACGGTAGGGGGTCAGCAGGTCGATCACCTTAATGCCAGTCTCAAATACAGAAGGCTTCGTTTCGAGGTCAACCAGCTTGGGAGCGGGCCGGTGAATGGGGAAAACTTCTGAAGTGTCAACCGGGCCTCTTTCGTCTACGGGTTCGCCCAGGACGTTAAAAATTCTACCAAGGGTAACTTTGCCGACGGGAACGCTGATAGGTGCGCCCACATCGATCGCTTCCATGCCACGCACCAAACCATCGGTGGAACTCATTGCAACGGCCCGTACTTGGTTGTCGCCCAAGAGCTGCTGGACTTCGCAGGTGACGCTAACTTCTGCGCCTGCGGGGTTGGTGGTGGTAACTTTAACTGCGTTATAAATCTCTGGCATTTTGCCGTTGGGGAATTTCATATCCACAACGGGGCCAATGATTTGCGTAATGTAGCCGATATTCTTCTCTGTGGTGGTGACCATGCCTACGCCCTACTGTGACTCAGCTGAATGTCCAAAAAATCAATAACTAACTTACGTAAAGCTTAGTGTCCGTGATGAAACTAGCGTCTTACGCGCAACAATTGTGAAATTGCCAAGAATTAGCTTATCACCGAACGGGTTACAGATGTTCACATTCAGTTTGACCCAGGATAAAAAAGATTTTGCGGGTATTTGACGGGAGCGAAACCCTGTTCCAAAGTGGGATAAGTGCCCTCCTAAAGAATTTCATTTCATTAAACTTAATATGTGAATTACCTCGCCTTAAAACCCAATCCCTACATTGAGAAGTGGCCCAAATCTTGGCCATGCTGGCATTCCACCTGATTGAGCGCGTTTATGACCGTGAACCGTCGCGAGTTTCTCTTATTCTTGGGGGCTGTTTCTGGGACTGCTGCTTGTAGTCAATTGTCCTGGTTGGCTCCGCCCGGTACTCAATCGGCGATCGCGGGGGTGCCGTTCCAACCTATTCCAGGGCCTATCCCGCTGCCGTTTGTAACTTTGTCGGCTGAGGAGCAAATCAAAACCTATGGCCGCTACAACATTGCTGATAATTTGACGCTGCCCGAGGGGTTTACCTACGACTTGATCGCGGCCTGGGGCGACCCCCTGGGCACCTCGCGCATTGGGTATAACAACGATTATCTGGCGTTGCTGGAAACGGGTGAGAATCAAGCCTTGCTGGCAATTAATTTTGAATATATAAGTGCGCGGCCCTGGTTAGAGACCTTTACCCAGGTGGTGGGCAAAACCTTGCCCATTCAAGAAGTGAATGCCACGGTGCAACTGGTGACCAAGGCGGCAACTGACGACCAACCGCCCGGTTTGAATGCGTTTGCCCTAGCTGAGGGCAATCTCCTCAAGGCCCAGATCAAACAAATTTGCCGCGAGGCGCTGATTGACCAAGGCATTGGGGTAATTGGGCTGCAACGGAATGCTCAAGGGCACTGGCAACGGGGGGCGCATCCGGCGGAACGGCGCATTACGGGAATTTCTGGCCTGGAGGATGGTCATTATCTCCAGGCGACGGGGCCGGCGACGCTGATTTTCCAGAAGCAAACTGGGCAAGGTTATCTCGATAAACTGGGCGATCGCATCATTGGGACGTTTCAAAACTGTGCTGGGGGGCAAACGCCGTGGGGCACGATCTTGAGTGCGGAAGAAAATGTCCAGGTGCAAATTCCCGAAGCGGTGTATGCCGATGGGACTTCCTTTCCGCCGGGGGCTAATCCTTTTAATATCACTGACGAAGAACTGACCGGGTTGGGCAATGTGTTTGGGTTAGCCGGGAATAAATATGGATGGATGGTGGAGGTGGATCCGGCCAATCCCAATGATTACGGCACCAAGCACACCTGGTTAGGCCGTTATCGCCACGAGGCGGTGGGGGTGCGGGTGTTGCCGGGGAAACCGTTGGCATTTTATTCGGGCTGCGATCGCCGGGGGGGGCACCTCTACAAATTTCTGAGCCGCGATGTTGCGACCAATCTTTCCGACAAAGCCAACTCCCAACTCCTGGCTAATGGAATGCTCTATGCGGCCCAATTTAACCCCGATGGCACCGGCCAATGGATTGCCCTTTCACCGCAAACGCCTGTTAATCCGCAGTTGCCCAGTGTACACAGTGGCGGCATGATTCCTCTGCCGCTGCGGCCTGGGGGTGGGTTCTTTCGGGTCAAAGATGATGCTGAAATTGCCCAGTTCAAAGCCAAATATAAAAATCTCGGCACCCTTTACACGGGCACGCTCCAGGAACAGCAAGGGGCGATTTTGATTGATGCTCACTATGCGGCGAATGCTGCTGGCGCAACCTGCACCGCTCGTCCCGAAGATACGGAAATTGGCCCGGATGGCTCTTTGTTTATTACCTTTACTTCTGGCGGGATTAGCAAACAAGATGGTAGCCCCGATCGCCGCATTTTTACCGGGCCAGATGGCAGCGCGGATTATGAATATGGCTGGATTATGCAACTGACAGAGGCCGATAACGACCCGGCGGCGCAGACTTTCCGCTGGAAGATGGTGGCCACGGGCGGTGAACCCGCGAGCGGTGGTCAGGGCTTTGCGAATCCGGATAATTTGACCTTTGATAGCAAAGGCAATCTGTGGATGGTCACGGATATGTCGTCGGATAAGATGAATCGGCCTGTCCGCGATCGCACCGAAAAGGGCGCGCCTATGAGCCAGTCCAATCTCCGGGGCATTTTTGGGAACAACGCGCTCTGGTGGATGCCCCTGCGCGATCAGCACGCGGGCCAACTGTTTTTGTTTGGCATGGGGCCAATGGATAGTGAACTGACTGGCCCCTGCTTCGCGGCGGATCAAAAAACGCTGTTTTTGTCGGTGCAACATCCCGGTGAAATCAATGGCACCCGCCAATATTTCGCCACTGAGGAACGCCCCTTTGCCCTGCGAACCCTGGATGGACAGGCGTTTATGCAACAGCGCCAGGTGCCCATTGGCTCAAATTGGCCCGGTCAGCAAGCTAATGATCCGCCGAAACCCGCGATCGTGGCCATTCGCCGGGTGGATGGTCAAAGTATTGTGTAATACCAGGCGGGCGGGGGTTGGGCTGCGCTGGTCATTGAGGCTAGCTGAACCGATTGCTGGGTTGCTTGGCTGGGGTTGGAGGCAAGGAGCCAAAGTTTCCTAAAATTTGCGGCTGTTTTCAGAAATTGTTGTTACTATGCTGCTTGCTGGCGCTTGTTCCAGCGATCGCGCTCGTCGAGAAACGCCTGTGAAATCCCCAAACCGCCCACCGACTAAAAGCAACGCTGCCCATCCGTCTCTCCGCAAAATCCCCAAGCGCTCAAGTGGTTTACGCTGGATGTGGATGTTGCTTGGTTTTACCGGGGTGGCCATGCTTTCGGCCACGGCAGGAGCCATTCTGGCGATGACCATGTCCAGCACGCCCCTCCTGCAACGCAAACTCTCCCCCGCTGAAGCCGCAGTCTTTTCCAAAGGCGAACTGTCGTCGGTGAACAGCCTGCAACTACCAGAACTGACCCGCCCGGTCAACATTCTGGTGTTGGGGGCAAAAGTGCTGACCAGTGATGTAGACGATGCCTCTTCTCAGCAGCAATTAGGGTATCACGCCCTGGTGAACTCGTTTGATGGGCTAACCGACACCATGTTGCTTCTGCGGTTTACCCCAGCGACGAAACGGGTGGTGCTGCTCTCCATTCCCCGCGATACCCGAGTCGAAATTCCGGGACATGGCGTGTCCAAAATTAATGCGGCCAATTCCCTCGGTGGCCCTGCGCTGAGTGCCCAAAGTGTGAGTAATTTGCTGGGCGGCGTTGGCATTGATCGCTATGTCACGATCAACGTCCAAGGGGTGGAAGCATTGATTGATGCCTTAGGGGGAGTCACAGTGGATGTGCCCAAGGACATGAAATATCAGGATGACAGCCAGCACTTGTATGTCAACCTCAAAGCGGGTCGCCAGCATTTGAATGGGAACCAAGCCTTGCAACTGCTGCGCTTTCGGAATGACGAATTGGGGGATATTGGCCGGGTGCAGCGGCAACAAATGGTAATGCGGGCTTTGTCCGAGCAGACGTTAAACCCCACCATCCTCGCGCGTTTGCCTAAGATTTTGTCGGTGATTCGATCGCACATTGACACCAACCTCACAGTGGAAGAACTGTTTGCCCTTGTGGCCTTTGGCACCAGTGTGAATCGCTCCAATATGCAAATGCTCATCATGCCGGGGGATTACGGCGATATCGAGACCTATGGCACCAGCTATTGGTTGCCGAACATGGCTCAAATCCCCAATCTGGCGGCGCAATTTTTTGAAACCGGGGCGACCTCTGGTGATGGGTTGGGGGCGGCTAACCTGCGGGTTGCGGTGCAATCTCGTACCCAAACTGTGACCCCAGAAAGTATTGCCGCGCTCTTGGAGCGATCGGGCTATACCAACGTCTATCCCAGTGATGCCTATGGGGAACCCCTTAAAACGACGCGCATCATTGCTCAACAGGGGGATGTGAAAAGTGCCGAGGCTGTACGCCAGATCTTGGGTTTGGGGGAAGTGCTGGTTGATGGCACTGGGGATCTGACTTCGGATGTGACGGTGCAAGTGGGCACAGATTGGGCGCAACGCCAGTCTCCGGCACAACTCCCCCGGATTAAGCAGTAAGTGGTTTTTCCGCCGAGACTGCGATCGCCCAGTTAGCGCTTTAGTGCCGACCTGCACTGCCAGGGTAACCACAAGGGATTGCCCCTACCGCGAACAATACAGGCTGTTTTTCTGCGCATTCCTGGTATTGCTGATGAATTAAAGTTTTTGGGGAATTGGCCTAATCCTCATGAATAATGCACGTTAGGAAAGCTTGGTCAGGAAGCCCAATAGTTTTTTGCTGCGGGGGGTCAACAACGTCCGGCGATAGGCATCGGCTGCTTTTTTCAAAACTTCGGCCTGGGTAGGGTAAGGATGAATGACGCTGGCCAATTTGCTGAGGCCAATGCCCCCGACGATCGCCAAGGTCACTTCGCTGATCAAGTCTCCGGCGTGGCTAGCAACGATCGTGGCTCCCAAAATTTTGTCTGTTCCGGCCTGATACAGAATTTTGGCAAACCCTTGGGTTTCCCCATCGGCGATCGCGCGATCGACAGACTCCAGCTCAATTTTGATGGTTTTTGTGGCAATTCCCTGCTGCTGGGCTTCGGCCTCATACAGCCCTACGTGGGCAATCTCCGGATCGGTATAAGTACACCAGGGCATCACCACATCGCTAAGTTTGGCCCGCCCCAACCCCAGAGGGGAAAACAGCGTATTTTTGATCACAATCCGGGCGGCAGCATCGGCAGCATGGGTAAACTTCCAGTCCATGCAAATATCCCCTGCTGCATAGATCTGGGGATTGGTCGTCTGCAAGTAATCATTGACTTTAACGCCCCGCGCGTCATATTCCACGCCTACCGTTTCCAGGTTTAAGCCTTCTACATTGGGCGATCGCCCCGCTCCAATCAAAATCTCATCCACTGTCACCATATCGGGTTGGCCGTTGGTGGTGAAATGCAAGACTTTACCCTGAGCCGTTTGTTCGACTCGTTCCAGCTTACTGTTTAGTACCAAGTGCATCCCTTCCTGGGCAAAGGTTTGCTGCACGATCGCCGCCGCTTCTGGATCTTCCTTGTCCAACAGGTGGTCATTTTTGTGGAGTAACGTCACCTGCGACCCCAACCGATGGAAGGTTTGGGCCAACTCGCAGCCAATCGGCCCGCCCCCAATCACCGCTAACCGAGCCGGACGTTCCGTAAGCGCAAACACCGTTTCGTTGGTCAAAAATCCGGCTTCTGCTAATCCCGGCACCGCTGGCCGACTGGCCCGTGCCCCAGTGGCAATCACCGCTTTCTTGAAGGTCAAAATGGTGTCATCAACCTGAATTTGCCGGTCTGAGCGAAACTGACCGGAGCCTAAAAAGACATCTACCCCCAGGGCTTGAAACCGCGTGGCGGAATCATGATGGCTGATGCCAGCTCGAATCTGGCGCATCCGGGCCATAACAGCGGCAAAATCCACTTCTACCTCAGCAGGCGCGGTGATGCCGAAGCGATCGCTATCCCGCATTTGGGCTGCAACCCGTGATGAGCGAATCAGGCACTTGGACGGCACACAGCCCACATTCAAGCAATCGCCCCCCATCAAATGCTTTTCGATGAGGGCCACCTTCAGCCCCACGCCCAGACCCGCTGCCCCGGCGGCGACGACTAGGCCCGCTGTGCCTGCCCCAATGACCACCAAGTCATACACCTCAGCCGGGGGCGGATTCACCCAGTCCGCTGGATGCACCTGGGCAAGCAACTGCTGGTTGTAAGTATCGATGGGGCTAATCAGATTAGTCATGGCTGCTGGAAACCTCGTGAATGTCCTTGGGCGTAACACTTTGGGCTAGGGCTTTCCGGGCTAACCGTGTGATGTAGACTGTGACGGCAACGGTGGCGATGAACCCCACAATGCGGATGACCCACTGGGCAATTTCGGCCTGGGGATTTAAGGTTGGCTGGGTGCCGATCGCGGCCAGATCGCCAGCCAAAGACCCAATATATACATACATCACGGTGCCCGGAATCATGCCGATGGACCCCAGCACGTAATCTTTGAGGGAGACGCGGGTTACTCCCAGGGCGTAGTTCAGCAAGTTAAATGGAAAAATAGGCGATAACCGGGTCAGGAAGACGATTTTCAGCCCTTCCCGCGCGATCGCCGTTTCGATCGCCTGAAATTTGCCGTTTCCTTCAATCTGGTGTTCGACCCAGTTGCGCGCGACGTACCGACCAATCAAAAATGCGAGAGTTGCGCCGATGGTTGCCGCGAGAAAGACGTACACCGACCCCCAAACAACCCCGTAGATTGCGCCTCCGCCCAAGGTTAGCAGGGAGCCGGGAATAAAGAAAATGGTGGCCAGATTATAGATCACCATGTAAGCCAGTACCCCGATCGCGCCCAGATCCTTGATCCACAGCAAGGCACTTTCCAAGGTCTGTTGCACGAGGGTATGGATATGCAAGTGCTTCACCAAAATCACCAATAGGGCAACCATAACAAGTCCGAACAAAAACTTCAGCCTGGAGTGAAAACGTGGGTTCATAGGGTGGGCCTGGGAAGGTGAGCAGGGCATGGGGTGCGATCGCTGCTTCGATCAAGCGCGACTGTCGAAAAGACATACGCACAATGGGCCGACTTTGGATGTTTGCAGCAGGCGAGCCTGGAACTTCACGATCAGTTTTACTGGTGTCAGGGCACCCACAGCCCCTACTGTTTTATTGTTTCAGGGCACCCACAAGGGAGGCCCGTGCAGGCGAGATTCACGACGCCCTACCCAACGGTAAGCGGGCGATCGCGGTTTGGCCACTGTGTTTCACCGGAAGCCCGCCTGAAAATAGCCGCAGCCTTGTGGCAGGGCGCTGCTGGGATGCTCACGGACGGGATGCTCACGGACGGAATGCTCACGGAACCCAACTGGCAAAGTCTCCCGTAAACTGGGCCAGGGAAATAAGCTGAATGAGTGGATCGGTGGCGGCGGCTTGGCGTTCGGGTGCGGTGTTGTAGCCCCAATCTGCCAGGAAAAGCCCGACTGGAGCTAATTCGGTGCGTTTTTGAATGGTTTGTAAGGTTTTGAGCCGATCTTCGACAAACCAAAAGATGGCCTCTGGGCCAAAGACTTCCATTAATTCCAGCAAAATATCGCCTTTTGGGCGTTTCACCTCTTTGCCAAAAATCAGGAGTTCTGTCAGGTCGATGCCCTGTTGTTCGAGCAATTGCCGAATAAAGCGGCCTTCTTTGGTGCTGATGATGGCAACGGGCAGTTCGGTTTGCAAGATGGCCTGGAGGCGATCGCCCACACCGGGGTAGAAGGTATGCTCGGCTAACCAACTGTCGATATTGGTGGCAATCCAGCGATCGCGAATGCTATCTACGGTTTGGGCCAGGGCGGCGGGGGCCAGTTGCTCATCGGTGACGAGTTGGTCGCGGAGGCTGGGCCAATGGGCCAAAATTTTGTCATCGGCAATGCCCCGAGCGATCGCCCGAATCACGACGGGCATTTCCCACCCGGTTTCCACCACAGGCCGCAGCCGATAAAACGACTCGGCCATGCCATCGGGGGGAATGGGTTCGGGCACGGCCCAAAGCTGGCAATACGCTTTCCACGCAGTCAAAAAATATTCTTTCAAGCCGTCACACAGCACGCCATCAAAATCGAGCGCCAACACAGTGGGAAGCCGAAGAGTCATGGGCGATCGCACCTACAACAGTGAGCCCCCCTAAAGTACCGCAAGTTGACTCTGTAAAGTACGGAACAGGCAACAACTCTATCCCTCGGAGGAGGACGAAAAACTATGCACAAAAAAGGCACCTTGCGATGCCTTAGTAAAGAGTTCTAAATCAACTAATTTAGGTCAAACGCTGCTAGCGCAACTGAGTCAAAATCGCATCCAGATTTTTCTTCGCATCCCCAAATAACATTTGGGTATTTTGCTTGTAGAACAATGGATTCTCGATCCCAGCATAGCCACTGGCCATACTCCGTTTCATGACGACGGCTTTGTGGGATTTCCAGACTTCCATCACCGGCATTCCGGCGATCGGGCTGCCCGGATCTTCCACCGCACTGGGATTCACAGTATCGTTCGCGCCAATGACTAACACCGCATCGGTTTCAGGGAAATCCTCGTTGATTTCATCCATTTCCATCACGATGTCGTAGGGCACATTGGCTTCCGCTAGCAACACGTTCATGTGTCCCGGCATCCGTCCGGCTACGGGATGGATCCCGAACCGCACCGTTACCCCCAACCCGCGCAACACTTTTGTAATTTCCGAAACGGAGTGCTGGGCTTGGGCAACGGCCATGCCATAACCGGGCACAATAATGACGCTTTTGGCTTCGCGCAGGGTTTTGACCGTATCTTCAACACTGATTTGATGGACTTCGCCTTCGATCTTGGCGGTGCTGGCGGGTGCGGCCCCACTATCTGCGCCAAAGCCGCCTAAAATCACGCTGATGAAGGAGCGGTTCATGGCTTTGCACATGATGTAACTCAGGATGGCCCCGCTACTGCCCACTAATGCGCCGGTGATGATCAACAAGTCGTTGGAGAGCATGAACCCGGCAGCGGCAGCGGCCCACCCGGAATAGCTGTTGAGCATGGAAATGACGACGGGCATATCTGCACCGCCGATCGCCATGACCAAATGCACCCCCAACACGATCGCGATCGCGGTCATGATCGATAGCGGTGTTAAACCCTCTGTGCCGCTTGCCCCCAAAAACCAGGCTCCCAGCCAAATTGTCGCAGCCAACATCCCCAAATTCAGGAAATGACGGGCGGGCAACAGCAGCGGTTTACTCGAAATTAGGGTGCGCAACTTGCCAAAGGCAATCACCGAGCCGGAAAACGTGACCGCCCCAATAAAGACCCCAGCGAAGATTTCGACTTCGTGAATGACGTGTTCAACGCCGCTCAGGGCTTCGGCAGGGGAAAGGTAGTTGGCAAACCCGACCAGCACTGCCGCTGCGCCGACAAAGCTGTGCAAAATGGCGACTAATTCTGGCATGGAGGTCATGGCCACGCGGGAAGCGACGATCGCCCCAATGACCAATCCCGGCATCATCGCTGCGGCTAAGGTGCCATATTCATTTAGGCCAAACCCCTGAACCAAGCCCGCGCCAATGGTGGTGGTGGCGATCGCAATCAGCATCCCCAAAATGCCGTACCAGTTGCCCCGGCGGGCTGTTTCCTGCTTCGACAATCCCCCCAAACTCAAAATAAACAGCGCACTCGCGCCGATATAGGAAACCGTTAGTAAGCTGCTAGTCATACTTGTGTGTTGATGCCTTCATGGCTACAAAAAATGAATCGAATCACCAAATGCCTGAACTCTAGATCCGCTCTTGTTTTACCGATGGAACATTTTCAGCATCCGTTGGGTGACTAAAAAGCCACCGGCAATATTGATTGTGCCGATGAGGATCGCGATCGCCCCTAAAACTGTCGTGGCCGTAAACGGAGCCCCCTGCAACTGCACAATGCCACCGATGATGATGATGCCGCTAATCGCATTGGTCACACTCATCAACGGTGTATGCAGCGAGGGCGAAACATTCCAAATCACCTGCCAGCCCACAAAACAGGCCAACACAAACACCGTCAAGTGGGATAAAAACGATGGCGGCGCACCTAACCCAATGCCCACGAGGGCCAGCCCTGCCCCAATCAACCAGGCCA
This sequence comes from uncultured bacterium, assembly GCA_964475335.1. Classification (GTDB taxonomy): domain Bacteria; phylum Cyanobacteriota; class Cyanobacteriia; order Leptolyngbyales; family Leptolyngbyaceae; genus CAYYWG01. The sequence continues at coordinate 36,236 of CAYYWG010000020.1, read as the reverse complement.
CATCGTTGCTGCTCCCCGTCGGTTTGGCGACCTCCGGTTTTGCTGGCTGGCTGATGGCGGCGGCAGGAGGTGTTGTAGAGACGGCGGCGGGGGCAGCGGCTTTGGGCGCTGCCGCTGGTTTGGGCGTGGGGGCCGGTTGAGATTTCGGGGGTGGCCAGGTAATTTCTCCGTCTTTGACCACCGTTGCCCCCCGCACGACTTCATTGTCAAAGTCGATTTGGAAGTCGGCGTTCCCCCCCAGTTCATCCAGGACGTGGGCCAAGTTGGTGCCGTAAAGCTGACTAGCCTGTTGTGCCATGCGGCTGGGTAAATCAGTGAGGCCAATAATGGTCACGCCATGATGCCGAATCACTTCGCCGGGTTGGGTCACTTCGCAGTTTCCGCCTTGTTCAGCGGCCAGATCCACCACCACAGAGCCTTCTTTCATACTCTCGACCATCGCGCGGGTGATCAATGTGGGCGCTTTCACCCCTGGAATCAACGCGGTGGTGATGATGATGTCCACATCCTGGGCCTGCGCCGCGAAGAGTTCCATCTCGGCTTTGATAAACTCGTCGCTCATGACTTTGGCGTAGCCGCCCTGGCCCGTTCCATCTTCTTCAAAGTGCAGTTCAAGGAATTCGGCACCCAGGCTTTCCACTTGTTCTTTCACCACGGGCCGGGTGTCAAAGGCGCGGACGATCGCCCCCAGGTTGCGGGCTGCGCCGATCGCCGCTAACCCTGCCACTCCGGCTCCAATCACCAAAACTTTGGCTGGGGGCACTTTCCCTGCGGCTGTAATCTGCCCCGGAAAGAAGCGATCGAAGGAGTTGGCAGCCTCAATAACAGCGCGATAGCCCGCAATATTGGCCATCGAACTCAGGGTGTCCATTTTCTGGGCGCGGGTAATCCGTGGAATCGAGTCTGTGGCCAGCACTGTCGCCTTGCGCATTGCCAACTCATCCAACAATCCTCGATTTTGCCCTGGATAAATAAAGCTAATTAAGGTTTTTCCAGCAGATAAGAAATCAGTTTCGGCTTTGCCAGATTCTGGCATCACCATTGGCGGTCGTACCTTTAGAATGATATCGGCCTCGCTCCATACTCCTGGCGCTTCTGGGAGAATCTGAGCGCCCACAGCCTGGTAGGATTCATCGGAAAAATTGGCCTGTTGGCCAGCTCCCGTTTCGAGCAAGACCTCGAATCCTAACTTTTGTAATCGCTTGACCGTATCTGGTGTTGCAGCGACTCGACACTCACCGGGATACACTTCCTTGGGAATTCCAACTTTCATACCTGCTCCAACTTCCACGCAGATAGTTCCCCGCGAGATGGTTCTGCGAGGTCTGATCAAGTATTACTCTGGCAGTGAAATTGGAGAGAGCCGTTGCGACAGCGGAATCTCTTAAGAAACCAGTTACGTCTGACAACATTCCCTTGCAAAACTTTTTAAGCATTCAGGGAACTGGAAGGGCGAAAAAACGTCTCCCCTATTCGTAGGACAACGGGAAGCGTGATACCATCAGTTCAAATTTGCTAAAGTTATGTAGTTCAATAAAGCTTGATATTTCGTATCAAAGCGCTATCGCTGCAATCCCGTTGCCAAGTCGGTGAGGAGTCTATGGTTTTAAAATTATTCATGCGACGAGTGTTCTCTGGTCTGGCGATCGCAGGTTGCTTAACGGGCGCTCTACCCCTGGCGAGTTTTGCCCAGAGTGGTTTGCCTGGTTTTACTCTCTTTGGTGGGGTCAGAGGCGAAGAGAACCTGAACTATCGCTTAGACTTTGGCGGTAAAACGGGCGGTTGGGATCGCTATCGGCTGCGCTTACCGAAAAATAAAATGAAGCTGGCCGTTGCTCAATTCGCGATTTCCTACCCAGACTATTATCGGGGTACCTTCGACCCTGACAGCGTGGAACTCTTGGTGGAAGGAAAGAGCGTTGCCATTCAAGAAGTGAAGTGGAAGAAAGAAGATTACGTCATTGAAATTGTGCCTGTTGATCCGGTGCCCGCCAACAGCAAAGTTGAAATTTGGCTAGAGAATGTGAAAAATCCGAGCACGGGCGGCATGTTCTATTTCAACTGCCAGGTGCAGTCGCCAGGGGATCTACCAGTCTATCGTTACCTTGGGACGTGGGTACTGCAGATCACCTGATGATAGGTTTGACATCGTTTCATGGCTAAGGCGCTACTGAGTGGTGCCTTTTTTTTACGGTTATTTTTCTCCGGGGGAATGACTCCGAGCGAGGCTGGCGATCGCTGATCGCGCCTTGGGCGACTGATGGTATCATTGATAATTGTGACTTTTTCCAAGTTTAAGCAGTCTGGGAGAATTTGAATCATGACCCAACGCACACTCGGTGGTACTCGGCGGAAACGGAGAAGAACCTCTGGCTTTCGGGCACGGATGCGGACTAAAAATGGTCAGCGGGTGCTGAAAGCACGGCGGAGCAAAGGGCGGGTACGGCTAGCTGTAGCATAAACACCAGCGGCGCTGGCGCAGATCGGCAACTGCATTTTGCTGGATTTGCTGGCCGGCCCGAAGGTGCTCATCTTTGCTCAGCAGTATCCTCAGAGGCTTGATACCCGTGGGGTTGCCCCAGCAACATCGGTTAAAACAACGGCAAGATTTTAGCCAACTCTATGCCAAAGGGTTGCGGCTAAAAACGCCTTCGTTTGCGGTGCGGCTAAGGCGGCGATCGCCCCAGTCTGGCAGCGCTGAACCAGGCTCCAGGCAACTGCCAACGCGCATTGGCATCTCTGTGAGCTTGAAGGTGGAGAAGCGGGCCGTGGTGCGTAACCGGATTCGTCGGCAAGTGCAGGCCATTTTTCGCCAACTATTACCAGCCGTTGAGCCGGGCTGGGATATTTTGGTAATCGCCTTGCCTGTTGCTGCTCGGTGCGATTACCACCAATTTCTGCAAGAATTAAAGCAGTTGCTAGCAGACGCTGAGGTATTTCATGGCTGTTAAAGAAGAGGTTTACTACGAAGGTGGCCCGCATGTTGGGGAGCTCATTTTCAACATCTTGCTGGCGTTCACCGTCATCTGTATTCCACTGACCGTTGGTGCAATTGTGCGGGCGTTGTGGCTGCGCTATCGCATTACTGATCGGCGGATTTCGGTGACGGGTGGTTGGCGTGGGCGCGATCGCTCTGACATCATCTATTCTGAAGTGGCTAGGGTTGTTACCGTTCCTCGTGGGCTGGGCCTGTGGGGAGATATGGTGATCACCCTTAAAGATGGCAGCCGCTTGGAACTCCGGGCAGTCCCCAAGTTCCGGGAACTGTATGACTACATCAGCCAGCAGATCTCTCCTGCGGCCAAAGCCCGTAGTGGCGGCCTAGGCACCCAAGGCTAAGGTCGTGTTACCCGTACTTGTTAGGGCTTAGCCCTGAGCAAGTATGCTGGTGGAGTTGATTAACGAAGGCTTAGGACCTCCAGAACTATTAATCGACAAATCAACATAAACATTTAGATAGAGTCTGCAAACTCAGTAAGGGTTGGGAAAACGCGAATGGATTTCGGTATTGGCTTTCTTTCAAACAATGTAATGTTGCCAATCCTGGACTTTTTTTATGGGATTGTGCCGAGTTATGGTCTCGCGATCGTCGCGCTGACCTTAGTGATTCGCTTTGCGCTTTACCCGCTGAGTGCAGGTTCTATCCGGAATATGCGCCGGATGAAAGTTGTCCAGCCGGTGATGCAAAAACGGCAACAGGAAATCCGCGAGAAGTACAAAAACGACCCGGCCAAGCAGCAAGAAGAAATGGCGAAGGTCATGCAAGAGTTGGGGAACCCACTGGCTGGGTGTTTCCCGTTGTTGCTTCAAATGCCAATCTTGTTTGCCCTGTTTGCAACGTTGCGGGGTTCGCCATTTTCTGATGTTCCTTACAACATTAACTTCCAAATCCTGCCCCAGGAGCAAATCGCCCAGATCCAGCCTCAGGCTTACACGTCCAAACCTCAGAACATTTATGTTGCGGATAGTATTCATGCGCCGATCGCGGCGATCGCCCCTGGTGGTACCAAACTAGGCGTTGGTGAAACCACCAAAATTGAATTCCAATCTACTGAAGGAAAACCGCTGTCTGCTCTGCGGCAGGAATACCCAGACTTTGCCGCGAAGTTGCAACCTCGGTTCGAGGTTGTAAATGGTGGTGAGCGAGTTCAGCTCAACCCCGATGGCACCCTCGTTGCCTTGCAACCCGGCGATGTCACGATTAAGAGTGTGATTCCTGGCTTGGCATCGGACACTGGCTTCCTGTTTATTGACCAACTGGGCCGCGTGGGGGCGATCGATCCTGATGGTGTGATCCATTGGGACATTGTGGGCATGATCATCTTCTTTGGGGTGAGCATCTACGTCAACCAATTGCTCTCTGGCCAAGGCGGTGGCAGCAACCCCAACCAAGCAACAGTGAACAAAATTACCCCAGTTATCTTTTCTGGGATGTTTTTATTCTTCCCGTTGCCCGCTGGTGTCTTGATGTATATGTCCATTGCCAATATCTTCCAGACGTTGCAAACCTTCATCCTGTCGCGAGAAAAGCTGCCGGATGAAATCCTGAAGCTGGTTGAAGAGGAAGAGAAAAAGGCTGGCTCCACTGCTAAGAAGGACAAGGACAGTACCCCTGAATCTCTCCCGTTTGAACCGGGTCGCAAGAAAAAGGCACAAAGTTAATCATGGATACAGAACGCGGAAAGCGCGGTCAGCGGTGGCTGTCAGAATTGTTAGAGTTATCGGGCATGGCGGCTCCGGTGTCCGTCCAAGCAAGTCCATCCTTCTGGGAGGATAGCTGTTGGTTAGTCATTGATCACGAGAACTTGGCTGAAGAAGAGATCGTGAGCCTGATTGGGACAAACGGTCATGTGATTGACTCGATTCAATATCTGGCAAACACCGTTTTGAATTTGGGCATTGAGCAAGATCAGCAAGGTGCCTTTACGATTGACCTGGCGGGTTATCGCGAACAACGATACAAAGAGTTGCTGACGTTAGCCAATGATGCGGCCACCCAAGCCCGAGATACGGGAAATGAGGTTGAACTCAAGGCACTGTCTGCTGCCGAACGGCGACAGGTTCATACGATTCTCAAAGAGTATGAAGACTTGGAGACCTATAGCCGTGGCCAAGAACCCGATCGCCGGCTTGTGGTGAAGTTGGCGGAGTCTCAGCCTTAGGGGTGGGGCGATCGTGCGTTTTGGTGCGATGGTGCCAAGATGGAAACTGAGCGAGATTCTGGCGTAGCCTGGTTCCCAAGTTAACTTGGCTTGAGTGTGTGGCTGGACGGTGGTGAAATCCCTGACCTTGGAAGTCAACAGACGATCATGTTAGAACCTATTCATATTCCTCGCATTGCTAGAGCCTTTGAACAAACTGAAAGGCTGCCGTTCAGCGAGATAGTGCCTGATTTGCCCACGTTGACTCCGGTGCAGGGAGAAATGGTGATCACTCATCGGGGTAATTTTTTGGAGGTTTCGGCCCAGGCTGAGGCGATCGTGACCTTGACCTGCGATCGCTGCTTACAGCAATACAACCATCGATTAGTTGCAACGCCATCAGAAATCATCTGGCTTGAAGACAATGCGGCGGCTCAAGAACTGCTGCTGCTTGATCAGGATCTTGCCCCAGAAGATTTGGTGGAAACTCTGCCGCCCCAGGGCTATTTTGAACCCGCAACCTGGCTTTACGAACAGTTGTGCTTGGCGTTACCGCAACGCAAATTGTGCGATGAGCAATGTCAGGGGATTGAAGTTCCAGAGGCGCTTGATGGGGCTCCACCTGCGATTGATCAGCGCTGGGCGCGATTGGAATCCCTCAAAGATCAATTATTTCGCCAAAACTGAATTATTAAAACTGCCTATTTAAGCGGTGATTAGCTGCTTGCGCTGGATGATTGAGTACCAGGGGGTCGGCATTCAATGGCATGATGATAAAGGCTGGCTTGGTCTAGCTATCTTGCTGTCAGTATGTCGTGCGCATGAGTTTCAGTGACGAGTTTGAACTGCTGTTGCGGGCCCGTTATCCGCTTCTCTATATTCCGACTCAGGAAGAAGAGCGGATCGAAGGGGCGATCGCCCAATGCGCAAAAAATTTGGGCAATCGAGCTATTTATGTTTGGGATTTTGTCGATGGCTATCACGGCAATGCAAATGACGTTGGGGTGGGTAAGCGTAATCCCCTTCAGGCATTGGAACTTATTGAAACTCTGCCCCCCACAGCGGCTATTGTGTTCGTCCTGCGGGATTTCCATCGCTTTCTAGAAGATGTGGCCGTTGCCCGGAAGTTACGGAATTTGGCTCGTCGCTTAAAGTCGCAGCCGAAAAATATTGTGATTTTGGCCCCAACGCTGGCCATCCCAGACGAACTCAGCGAAGTGCTGACAGTGGTGGAATTTCCGTTGCCCACCGAATTTGAGATTCGCACGGAGATCGAACGGTTACTGGGCAGCACTGGCCAAAGCCTGGAGTCTCGAATTCTCGATGAATTGGTGCGATCGTGCCAGGGTTTATCAATGGAACGCATTCGGCGGGTTTTGGCACGGGCGATCGCGGCTCATCGCGAAATCCAGGCCGAAGATGTGGAGCTGATCTTGGCAGAAAAACGCCAAACCATCCGCCAAACCCAGATTCTGGATTTTTATCCAACCAGCGCCAATATGACTGATATTGGGGGCCTGGATAACCTGAAAGACTGGCTGCTCCGGCGGGGCGGTGCCTTTTCTGAGCAGGCCCGTCAGTATGGTTTGCCCCATCCACGGGGTTTGTTGCTCGTCGGCATTCAAGGCACGGGAAAATCCTTAACGGCAAAGGCGATCGCCCATCACTGGCATTTACCCTTGCTTCGTCTGGATGTGGGGCGGTTGTTCGCGGGTCTCGTTGGGGAATCGGAATCCCGCACGCGCCAAATGATTCAACTTGCAGAAGCCTTGGCTCCTTGCATTTTGTGGATTGATGAAATTGACAAAGCCTTTGCCGGGGTCGATGGTCGGGGAGATTCGGGCACTACCAGCCGTGTCTTCGGCACCTTCATTACCTGGATGGCCGAAAAAACGAGCCCCGTCTTTGTGGTTGCTACCGCCAACGCCATTCAATCTCTCCCACCAGAAATGCTCCGCAAAGGCCGCTTCGATGAAATCTTCTTTGTTGGGCTACCCACCCAGGAAGAACGCAAAGCAATCTTTACTGTGCATCTCCAACGGCTCCGGCCCCAAACCCTCAAGCAATACGACTTAGAGCGCCTTGCTTACGAAACGCCCGATTTCTCTGGAGCGGAAATTGAGCAAGTGCTGGTCGAGGCGATGCACCTTGGGTTTAGCCAAAATCGCGACTTTACCACCGACGACATTTTAGAAGCGGCTAGCCAAATTATCCCCCTAGCGCGGACAGCCCAACCCCAAATTGAATTTTTGCAAGAATGGGCAGCGGCAGGCAAGGCCAGGTTAGCGTCTAAATACAGTGGTTTAAGCACCCGCATCCAGCAGCAGCGGCAGCAAGCCGATCCGCAGGATTAGCGCCACAAACTGCAATTAAAACGGGATTGGGGCGTAGTTGTGTTCACTGGTGACTAGAAAAACTGAATTTCGGTGTGCCAAAGTGAAGCGATCGCTATAAAATCTCCAACATTGTCACCTAAGTTTTTTATCATGGGCTGGTCAGGTTTTTTCAAAGGTATTAGTGCCACGCTTATCGCCTGTGCTTTGATCGGCGGTGGCGGCTTCCTTGCTGTGCAATATCTGATCAATCAATACTCGGCCCCCCCACCCCGCCCCACCTTCCCCAACGATTCTCCCGCGCCCAAAGCCAAAGCCCCTGCGGCCAAGCCGGCTGTGGCTCCCTCGGTGGCGGCCAAGCCCAGTCCTCCGCCATCACCGCAACCCAGTCCCACTCCGACGGGCTATCGCGCCCGGATCACCCTCTCGGAAGGGTTGAATTTGCGCCAACAGCCAGATGCCGCATCGAACCGGGTGGATGGTGTGGACTACAACGATGAGGTCACGGTGTTGGAAGAGTCGGCGGATAAAGAATGGATCAAAGTACGAGTCAATGCCACTGGGGCTGAAGGCTGGCTGAAATCGGGGTATACAGAACGGCTTAACTGACGGTTTGGCCAGTCTAGCCCAGCTTGCTAGCCAATGAACGCAAAAAGCCTCACCTACGTAGATGAGGCAATGGATTCTAAATTAGAAAGAGCCGACGAAGCCTATTGCAGTGCTCCCGGCTTTGTATTTAGTGGTGCTTTATCTGGCTTACAGATATTTTTCGAGGGTGCTCGCTAACGTGGTCTTGGGAACGGCTCCCACAACCATGTCAACCCGCTGCCCCCCTTTGAAAATCATGAGGGTGGGGATGCTGCGAATCCCATATTGGCTAGCAACCGATGGATTTTCGTCGGTATTGACTTTAACGACTTTCACTTGGCCTTCATATTGACTCGCGATGTCATCAACAATCGGAGCAACCATGCGGCATGGGCCACACCAAGGTGCCCAAAAGTCCACTAAAACAGGAACATCGCTTTCTAGAACCTCTTTATGAAAGGTTGAATCCGTAACTTGTGCGGCTGCAGACATGCTCAGAATCCTTGCCTATACTTATTTCACCAGATTTTACCATAGCGAAAAAGCCACACTCTTCCTAGATACTCTACACATATAGACATACTTACCTTGGATGACCCCTGGTGTAGCACAATGCTGCCACTGTTTGGGGTTCGTTTCTTAGGGTGTGGCGATCGCCCCTCAGCCGTTGATGGCTTGGGGTTGAAAGAATTTAGATTTAAAAAAGGAACCGCCCGAACGATGTTCAGGCGGAGTGTGGTGTGAGGAGTGAACGGAAACATGCGTCTCCGCTACCTCTATTGTAAACGACCATTCCCGGTTTTCCAGGTGTTGTTAAAAAGACCGAACAAAGTTTTAAGAATTGGATCTGGATATGAGCAATTGTGTCGCGAAAAGGGCCGTATCGTGAGCACGAGATTACTCATCCGGATGGTTGACTAACGTTGTTCTAATCTTTTCGGGCCGAGTTTATTTACCCATCCCTAACTGTTGAGCTTTTTGGTAAACCTTTCCTTCAGTTAACAGGGAGGGGGCAATGACAACTTCAACTTCTTGCATTTCTTTAATGGTTTTTGCGCCTAAAGTGCCCATGCTGGTTTTGAGGGCACCTAAGAAGTTGTGTGTGCCGTCATCAAGTTGGGCGGGGCCGCGCAAAATTTGTTCCAGGGTGCCTGTCGTTCCGACGCGGATGCGGGTGCCACGGGGTAAGACTGGGCTGGGGGTGGCCATACCCCAGTGATAGCCACGGCCAGGGGCTTCTTTGGCGCGGGCAAAGGGAGAGCCAATCATCACGCTGTCGGCTCCGCAGGCGATGCACTTACAAATGTCGCCCCCGGTGACCAGACCGCCGTCGGCGATGACAGGAATGTAGTTGCCAGTTTCCCGATAGTAGTCATCGCGGGCGGCAGCACAGTCGGCGATCGCGGTGGCCTGAGGCACCCCAACCCCCAAAACCCCACGGGAGGTACACGCCGCCCCAGGGCCAATACCAACCATCACTGCTGCTGCGCCAGCTTTCATCAAGTTCAGGGCGACATCGTAGGTGACACAGTTGCCTAACGCTACGGGGATGGGCATTTCCTGGCAAAAGTGGGCGAGGTCGAGGGGGGTGACATTTTCCGGTGAAAGGTGGGCGGTGGACACAACCGTCGCTTGGACAAAGAACAAATCAGCCCCAGCGGCGGCAACAATTTCACCATATTTCATTGCGGCTACGGGGGTGGCACTAACGGCGGCAATTCCCCCTTGGGCTTTTACTTCTTGCACGCGGCGTTCGATCAACTCGGGTTTGATCGGTTCGGCATAGAGTTCTTGCATGAGGGTAACGAACTCATCTTTGCCGACGGAGGCGATGCGATCGAGGACGGGATTGGGGTCTTCGTACCGAGTTTGCACGCCTTCGAGGTTGATGACGCCCAAGGCTCCGAGGCGCGACAATTCGACCGCCATTTTCACATCAACTACACCATCCATCGCGCTGGCAATGATGGGAATTTCGCGTTCAATGCCGCCGATCGCCCAGTGGGTGTCAGCCAAGGCTGGATCTAACGTTTTTGCTCCTGGAGCTAACGCAATTTCATCAATCCCGTATGCTCTGCGGGCAACTTTGCCTCTACCAATTTGAATATCCACGGGCTATCACCTGTTTCCCAAACTATTTAAGCTAGCCTAGCAAATTTCTGGGGGTGCTCATTCACTCAATTTTGTCTATGACTTGGAATACAGAAATGTGGCCTCAGCTTTGTTGGCTCCGGCGATCGCCGCTGGCTATTTTTTGGGACTGATTCCTTCTGAAACGGGGCGATCGTGGCGATCGCATCGGGGCAAACTGGGCTGCTGTTTGGTGGATTTGCCAGCGTGGGGTGGGGAAAGTTGCGGGGGCCTTGGCTTAGGAGGGCAGACTACGGGTTAATTGCTGCAACGCGGTAACTAGCAATTGCAAATGGTCAAGGGTGTGGGTTGCCATCAGGGTAAGGCGCAGGCGGCTAGTTGGCACGGTGGGTGGCCGGATGGCTGGTGCAAAAATGCCCCCATCTTGCAAGGTTTGGCCGAGTTGCAGGGCGATCGCCGGACTGGGCACCTGCACACACAGAATGGGGGAGGCAGTCGGCAAAACGGTGTATTGGGGTGATAGGTCGGTCAAGCGGGGTTGGAGCCAGTGCACCCACTGCCAGAGGCGTTGACGATGTTCGGGCTCGGCTTGCACCAGCCGCAAAGCTGCTAATGCGGCTCCGGCATCGGCGGGCGACAAGCCAGTGGTGTAAATCCAGGTGGCGGCCCGATTGCGGAGAAAATCAATCAATGCCGTGGAGCCAGCGACATAGCCCCCCAAACTGCCGAGGGCTTTGCTGAGGGTGCCCATTTGGATCAGGGGTTGGCCCGTGCAACCAAAATGCTCGACACACCCGGCCCCTGTGGCACCTAACACGCCTGTCCCGTGGGCTTCATCGACGAGCACCATGCTGTCATAGGTGTGGGCGATCGCCAAAATTTCTGGTAAGGGGCAGAGGTCGCCATCCATGCTAAACACGCTGTCTGTGAGGATGAGACACCGCCGATGGCGCGATCGCTGATGTTCCAGCAGAGTTTGAAGGGCGGCAGTTTGCCCGTGGGGATATTCAATGACGGTGGCACCACTGAGGGCGGCCCCGGCCTTGAGGCTGGAGTGATTGTATTGATCGGCCAGGATGAGATCCCGTTTACCCACGATCGCGGTAATGGTGCCCACATTGGCCAAGTAGCCAGAACTAAAGACAATGGCATCTTCGGTTTGTTTGAGGGCGGCGATCGCCTGTTCCAATTCTCGATGGAGGGGGCGATGGCCGGTAATCAGCCGTGAACCCGTACTGCCCGTGCCATAGGTTTCTGTCGCTGCGATCGCCGCTTGAATCACTCGGTTGTCACTGGCTAACCCCAAGTAGTCGTTACTCCCAAAGTTGATCAGCGATCGGCCATCCAGGGTAATCACTGGCCCGGAACGGCCCGTCAGCGGTTTGACTGTACGGTACCAGTTTGCCCGCCGAATTGTCGTCAGAGAAGGGGCTAACCAACCATAGGGATCACCCATGCCGCCCCGCATCCGGTGCTTCGGGGTCTGGGCGCTCGTTTGGACGAAGCTCGGCGCTCTTACCTTTCACAGGTGGCAATTGGTCAACGAGGCCCAACTCAAACACGGCTTTGGGCAATTGGCCTGCATAGTAAACTCCTGGCTCAAACACGGCGCTTGCGGTGAAATAGGTTTGCCGCAACACCACTTCGTCAGCAGGTTGAAACACGCAATGGTGAAAAACATGATCACAATCAAAGGTCATCTTGGTGCCTCCATGAGACTGGATATTCTGACCATCAATCAACTACAGATTTAGCGAGTTTATTCCGCGAGTTTGCCATTGAGTTGAAGATAGCTTAACAGCCAGTTGGCGATCGTGGCGCGGCGGGTTTTGCGGGGGACTAATTCATCCACTTTGTACCCTTGAAAGCCCAATTTTTCCTTTAATAACTGTTTATTTTCTTTGGGAATAGAGCGAGTCAATTTCACGGTGGCGGGCCGACTGTCGATGAAATCGGGCGGTTCTGGGTAGGTTTCGCGCCATTCCGGATCGACGGCGGTGGCATCCCATTGGGCGGTGGTTGGGTCATAACGATAGCCCAAACCTTCCCATACGAGGCGGTTGGCGGTGTCGTCATCCAGGGTGTCGTTGAGAATGGCCCAAATGGTATCAGTAGTCAACGGTGGCAGAGACATGGGTGAAGCAGGCAGAACGGGACGAAAAAAGGTGTGTCGTTATTTAGCATAAAGTTTTTGGTAGCCGCCGAGGCGCAGGAGCCAGATGACGACGATGAGCCAGTGGAGAAACACCGGAGTCCACAGGGAGCCACTTTGTTGGTAGGCGATCGCGCAGATCACACCGAGGAGCCCAGCCATCCCTAGAAAAATGGGTTGGACAAACGTGGCACGGGCTGCCGGAAAGAAGGAATAGGCACTGAGGAGATGGGATAGGACAAACACGACCAAACTCAGGCTATTCCAGCCCCACCAGGCGATCGCGTTGGGTTGTTCCAGGGGATGGGGCAAAAGTACCACACGATAGAGCAACTCTTCGCTTAAACCGGGCGACACCACCGAGGCCCCCATCACAACAGTCATTTGGGGCCAGGGCATGGGGGTGTGGACGCGCAAAAACTGCCGTCGAAACCCCAGCGGCAATACGACAGCGGCATAGAGACCGAGCAACAAAGCGGCGATCGCCCAATCCTGGAAGGTGGGGATCGTCGTCCAAGCAAAGCCTAACCGTTGGAGAATCGTCTGTCCGCTGGTGAACACCAGATCAATGACTGTGTTGAACATAGTGATTTTGCATTAGGTCAGCACATTCCAGCCTGCGCCTTGATAACCAAAGGTACAGCGTTCTGGATGCAAAATTTCAGTCAAAATTTCCAGGGAATCGACTAAACGTGGCCCCGGACGGTTGAAGTAGTGGTTACCATCGGTGATGTAAACCTGGTTGTGGGTCACAGCGCTGAGGGAGTGCCATTGGGTTTTTTGCCGCAGGCTTTGGGTTTCGGCCTGAGTCCGTTCTAACCCAAAGCCACAGGGCATGAAAATAATGTAGTCGGGATCGGCTTCGATCAGGGCTTTCCAGTCGAGCCAGGGGGAGTGTTGCCCCAGGGTGCCAAAGCACGATCGCCCCCCGGCGAGGGTGACGAGTTCGGGCATCCAGTTGCCTGCGGCCATGAGGGGATCAATCCATTCAATACACGCGACGGTGGGTGGGGGAGTGGCGGCGGTTTGGGCGAGGGCCTGGCAGTGGTCAACGCGGGCTTTGAGGGGGGCGATCGCGCGATCGGCAGGACGACCAAAGAGATCTGCAACTTGGGCAATATCGGCCCAAACATCACTCAAAACACTGGGTTGGAGGGAGAGAATTTGGGGCTGTACACCAGTCAATTCGGCGATCGCGGCTTCGACTTCAGTCAGGCTGACGGCACACACTTCGCACTGCGCCTGCGTCAAGATATGGGTCGGTTGCAAGGTCTCTAACACATCCAATTTGAGGCGATACACACTCATCGCGGCTTGCAAGATGGCAGTCACGCGATCGTGGATTTCGGCACTGGTGCCCTCTGGGTTGAACTTGGGCTCGGTGCAAATGGGGCGAGATTGGATAGAAACTGGCGTGTCGCATTCGTGCGATCGCCCGACAAGCTGCGGACTTAAGCCCAGCAAATCGATGATCTCCGTGGCACTGGGAATAAGGGAGACAATGCGCCACTCCTCGGTGGGTGGCCCAGGCTGGGTGGACGGTGCGAACGAATTTTCCATAAAACCTGAGGAGCCAAAATCCGGTACTATCTTGCAGAAGGATACCGTTCTCCAGTAATCGTTCCCTGTTCTCTTCTGTTTGATTTCCTATTCAAAGGGTGACTGTTATGGAACCGATCCGCGCCCATGTGTTAATCACGGGCCGTGTGCAAGGAGTTGGCTTTCGCTTTTCCACGGGGGATATGGCGGCGGTGTATAAGCTTAATGGTTGGGTGCGAAATTTGCCCGATGGTCGCGTGGAAGCCGTGTTTGAGGGCGATCGCCCTGCGGTGGAAGCGATGCTAGCTTGGTGCCACAAAGGCCCACCCCATGCCCAAGTCCAGCAGGTTGCCGTGACCTACGAAACCCTCGAAGGCTTGAATGGTTTTGAAATTCGGCGATCGCGTTGAGTCAATCCCGTTGAGGCGTTGCTTGGAGGGGCCGCTGGCATCAAGCCTCGCCGCCATAGGTGCGGCCTCGCCATTGTTTGGGGGTTTGGCGAGATGACAGAAAGATCCGCAGAACCGCGACGGGATCGGCCAGAGGTGACAACCAGAACAACCACCGGGCCGGGGCTTGGGATAAGTCGTAGGAGGGTGCGATCGCAAAGGTGAGGCCAAAACGGATGCACAGCAGGAGAGCATTGAGGCCCAGGACGACCCACCGGGTCAGGGGGGCGGGGTTGGCGGCGATCGCCCAGAGGGCGCATCCAATCAATGGCAGAGGCAAGCCTTGCACCAAAAGCAGAAAGAACCAGTCGCCCCAGACTTGAGCACGGGAAGCGGCATCTTTTAAATCCAGCGATCGCCCCCATTCGCGCCAGGTTTCGGCCATGCCTTCGTACATGCGCACTTTGAGGAGGCAGGCTCCGTCTAAAAAGCCCACCCGGAAGCCTTGGGCCGCGATCGCCCGCGCGAGGGTCACATCATCACAAAAAGACTGCCGCGCGGCGGTGTAGCCCTCGACCTGCTCTAGCACAGACCGCCGACAGAAAAAGCACTGGCCGTTGGCCATCACCCGTTCGGGGGCGTTGGTTGTTTCGCCGGCGGGGCCAAAGCGATAGACCAGAGTCATGAGTAGAGCTGGCTGTAACCACAACTCGCCGGGATAGCGCAGGATAAATTGAGGCGAGAGGGTAATCAGGTCATAGCCCTCGGTGTGGGCCGTTTCTAGCAAACTGGCGATGAGGCCAGGTTGGGGTTGGGTATCGGCATCGATGCCGACAATCCATTCGCTGTGGGGGGAACTGGCGAGAAAGCCATTGTGCAAAGCCCACGGACGGCCTACCCAATCTTTGGGCAGGGGATCGTCGTTGAGGAGGCGAAACCGAGGATCGCGCTGCTGGGCGGCTTTGACCAGATCGGGGGTGCCATCGGTGGAATAGCTATCAACAACCAGGACTTCTCGGAGTTCGTAGCTTTGGCGGGTGAGGCCGTTGAGACAGGGCGTGAGTCGTTCGGCTTCGTTCAAGGTGGGGACGATCGCGCTGACTTTACCGAGGTCGGCAGGTTGGGGCGATCGCGGTGCTAAGGGCGGATGACGCATCGGCCCCCGTAGCAATCGAGACAACAAAATCGCGATCGCTGGCAGTTGCACAACGAGGATTACGAAGAAGGCCAGATCTGGGAGATCGGCGATCGCGACCCCTGGCAACACTTCCCCAACCCAACTGATTGCCCACGGCAAATAATTCAACAACTCAAACCCCTTCTCTCAACCATGCAGACTGAATACTAATCCATCCCAGCAACCCCAGGCGAAAAGCTGGTTTACTCAGACCCCAGGGGCACCGTAACGGGTACAACCTCAGCACCGCTGGCTTCGGGGCGTTCTGGGTTTGTGTCTTGACCAATGCCCCCTGTCGGAGTCATCGCGGGCGTTGCGCTGGCGCTCCACCAGAGCCATAGGGCCGGGAATACGCCCAGGGCTGTCCCAATTGCGGTTGGGATGACAAACTGATGATCAAGCTGTACCAACGTAATCGTGGCCCCAAAGGCAAAATTCACGAGGTAGATGGCCAGGGGCACCCACAGATGATCTCGGGTGCTGCTTTCGCGGTTTTGTCGCCAAAATAACGTCGCCACAGCCATGAACAACGCTCCGGTGCCCAGCCATCCGGTTAAGTTCCGATAGGGCATCCCAAAAAATTCTCCGGCATCTTGGAATTCCCAGAAATGATAGGTGGCCTGACTCATGGCCGGGTCGAGGACAAAATCCCAGGCGGTGAGCAACAGGGCACCCAGGGCGATCGCCCCGCCGCTGGTCAGCCATGCTGGGAGTTTCCGACTGGCTAACCCGGCTCGGGCCAACCAATAGGCCGAGAACCCCAGGTAAAACCAGGAGAGGGGAATGGTGAAGGGAACGAGCCCTGCAATTTTGTACCCCAGGCCGTTGAGGTAGCCGTAGTGCCCAAAGGGGAAGCCTGTGCTGGTGCCGACCAGTTCACTGCACAAGGAGAGGGCGATCGCCGGGAGCATAAAGCCCAGCAAATTGCGCCAGCCCACCGTTCGGAAGCCATAGAGCGCTACGGTCACTGCTCCGAGCAGGATATACACGACACCACCGCCAGCCATTGACCAGCCAAATACCTGCTGCCCAAACGGGGGCAACGCCGCGATCAACGCCGGGTTGGGCAACACGAGCAGGAGCCCCGCCAACCCAAACACTAACGAGAGACAATGACCGATTAGACAGCCGCGCTCAACGGCAACCAAATTCCTCATGGAAGTTCCTCAAAACATGGAGTATCCAGAACTATCTGGTAACAGTTTACAAATGATCACTAAGAAAAATTAAGAGAATCCCAAAAAATCTCTGATTTTGCTCAGAACGATTCCCTGGAGTTGGCTGAAAGGGCTTAAAACACCTGGAGCGATCGCGCCGCTTGCACTAAGGCTGGTACTGCCGGAGCTTCCCAAGAGCCTTCGCCTCGCCGTCCGGTGTGGAGCATGACCGACAAGCGATATTCAGTGGGGTAGCCTGCGGCTTCGAGCCAGACTAAATCGCTTTCCACTTCACAGGCGATCGCTTCTTCATCCATTAATTCGGTTTGCATCGCCGTCATGGTTTCGGCCAACTGCCCCACCAGGCGACAAAAATCTTGAAGCTCCGCTGCGGTCAATTCTAAGGCCCAGTCATCACTCCCGACTAAGCCTTGAAATTCTGCTACCGCAGGATTCCAGCCAATGCGCCACCCTGCCCCCGATTTGAGCACTCGTTCTGTCACGTTGCGATCGCCTCACCGCGTTATTCGCGGGCTCCTTTGGGTAACTCAATCCGGGGTTTGGGGACTGGAATTGGGGCACGGATTTGGGTCGAAAAAGCATCGGTCAAGGCTTGCACCAGGGCATTGCGTTGGGCCAGGTTGAGTTGCCGCACCGCCGCCACATCGCCCTTCAGCGGATTTTGGTTGAGTTGGTCGCGACTGGGATAGTCAGAGTCGTTGAGGAGGCCGTTGACCCCCAAATAGTCGGCCAGGGTCAGCTTCCAGTCCAACCGATAAAACGGGGGCCGCCCTTTGACATACAAGTGATACCGAATTAGACGGGCGACCAGGGTATTTTTTTCGGCCACTTTGCCCGTTTCTTTGCTGATGTACTGGTTTTCGCGGGGTAAGTCGGGCACGGCTTCGTAGACGCGATCGCTCACGCCGTCGGCGCTGATGATTTGGGCGATCGCCGCCCTAGAACCGCCCCACCAATGGCCCAAATCCAGCGGCCCAAGCTGCAAAGGCACAATAAGCACTACTGCCGCTGCCGCACTGGCTATCAGCACGCGCTGAAGGAACCGTTGTTGTCTGCGTTTGCCCATCGTTAGTTTGTGATGACCGGGTTACAGTACGGTAGAGAATGGCTTGCTGGGTGGGGCTGAAACGCCCCGATGCCGTGCTTTGGGCTGGGGAGATGCTATTCGCCGATAATTTCAGGTTGGGTGAGTTCGTCGGACATTTCGATAATGGCCCGCATGACTGGTTTCATCGACGGATCCTCGTTATTGTCAAAGTCTTCAAACCGCCGCCGCTTGGCCCGATTCGCCACCTGAACGGTGATCCGATAGCGATTGGAAGCCGCAGAAATCAATTCGTCGGCCCGCCGCATGACCTGGGCACTATCCATCGCGTTGCGCTTGTGCATAAGCTGTGAACCGTCTTTGCGATTAAAAGTTAGCCTATCCAGTGTATCAAGAGTTCTCCGACTTCGGGAATGATACTGGCGCTGGCGGGGGTGGGTGGGGGCTGAGGGTAGCGATCGCCCAAGTTTGTGTGTAAAGATTTGGAAATATGAGTTTCCCGAACCCTCCATGTGCCGACTCCTGGGCTATTTAGGCATTCCGACCACCCTGGACACATTGCTCTATAAGCCAGAACATTCTTTGATTGCGCAGAGCTATCAACCCCGTGAAATGACCGCTGGCCTGCTGAATGCCGATGGGTTTGGCCTGGGCTGGTACCATCCGCACCGCTCGGTGGAACCGTTTACCTACAAAAACACGCTCCCAATTTGGAATGACAGTAATTTGCTGAGCCTCAGCCGCTATGTTGAGTCGGGGAGTGTGTTGGCCAATGTCCGCAGTGCAACGCCGGGGTTGGCCGTTGATTTAGGGAATTGCCAGCCCTTTCAGCATCAGTTCATGTTGGGTGTGCATAATGGCTTCATTGAAAATTTTCGCCAAACGCTCTATCGACCCATTCGCAACCAGTTGAGTGATGTGGCTTACCAGGCGATTCACGGGAATACGGATTCCGAACATATCTTTGCCCTGGTGATTGATCAATTGGTGCGATCGCCGACGCTAACGTTGACCGAGGCGCTGACTGAAGCGATTGCCTGCTTGTCTCACCTGGGAAAGACTCACCAAACGGAGTTTTCTGCCAACATCATTCTCAGTGACGGCAAGCAACTGGTGGCTTCGCGCTTTGCCAGTCGTGATCCAGTGCCGACATTGTACTGGTTGCGCGATGATCCGACCTTGCCCAATGCTGTGCTGATTGCCTCAGAACCGTTTTTTGCAGGCAATTGGCATCCTTTTGGCGATCGCAGTATTTTGACCATTGACCATGACCTCAACTTCACAACCCACACTCTTTAGCCCGCCTTTGCCTCAGCCCCCGATCG
The DNA here is from genome assembly GCA_964475335.1 of uncultured bacterium. Classification (GTDB taxonomy): domain Bacteria; phylum Cyanobacteriota; class Cyanobacteriia; order Leptolyngbyales; family Leptolyngbyaceae; genus CAYYWG01. Next base: position 17,278 of record CAYYWG010000020.1, on the reverse strand, counting down.
CGGCCTCGCCGACAGCCATTCGGCAGCAACTGCGACAGTGGATGGAGACCTGCCGCCACTTAACCCTCGATCTGTTTGTTGACCTCGATCGCGACACCCTTTGCCAGCAAGCCCATCCCGATTTCAGTCCGGTGGGGTGGCACCTGGGGCATATCGGCTACACCGAAGCGTTGTGGCTTTTAGAACGATGTGCTGGCCAACCGCCCCAATGGCCTGAATACCGTCGGTTGTTTGCTGCGGATATCTTGCCCAAGCGCGATCGCCAGCAATTGCCTGCCCTCACTGATATTTACGCTTACCTGGCGCAGGTGCGATCGCAAGTCTTTGCCTACCTGGAAACTGCCCCCATTCGAGACCAGGCATGGCTTTGGCGCTGGCTGTTACAACACGAAAGCCAACACTGCGAAACCATCACCTTTATTCTTGCTCTCCATCGTCAGGCGACGGTCTCGCCCATTGCCCCTGCCTGTGCCGCTAGCCCGCCGCTACCTACCCCGATGCTCGAAGTGCCAGCGGGCCAATTTTGTATGGGCAATACGGCTCTGGATGCATTGGATAACGAACGAGACCAGCATTGGGTCGATCTGCCGACCTATTGGATCGATCGCACCCCTGTGACCCAAGGGCAATATCAGCAATTCATCGCGGCAGGGGGCTACGACGATCCGCAATGGTGGACCCCAGAAGGCTGGGATTGGCGGCGATCGCACTCCGTGACCCATCCGTTGTACTGGTCAGATCCGGTTCACCAGGCCGAGCATCCCGTGTGTGGGGTCAGTTGGTACGAAGCTGCGGCCTATGCCAAATTTGTGGGTAAACGCCTCCCGACTGAAGCCGAATGGGAAAAAGCCGCCCGCTGGAAACCCGAAACGACCGATAGCCTGACCTATCCCTGGGGCGACAGTTGGCCCACATCAGACCACTGCAATTGCAGTCATTGGGTGGGGCAGACGACCCCGGTCGATGCCTATCCGCGTGGCATCAGTCCTGTGGGCTGTTTGGATATGCTGGGTAACGTGTGGGAATGGACAGATACCTGGTTCGATCGCTATCCCAACTTCCAACCCTATCCCTATCCCGGCTACTCCCAAGTTTATTTCGATGATGAACATCGGGTTTTGCGGGGGGGCAGTTGGGCGACTCGTCCCTGGGCTTTCCGCGCGGCCTTTCGGAATTGGTATCATCCCCATACGCGGGAGATCTTCGCAGGATTTCGGTGTGTGAGCGATCGCCCCCTTGGGGCACAGTGACTTGCTCCCGTTCTGGCCCAGGCTTACTTCACCGTCATTTGCTGTTTAATGCGCCGAGTTTGATCCAGCACCATCGTTGCATCTTCAGCGGAAATGCGCTGGATGTAATTAATCTTGATTTCTTCTAACAAATCACTGATGAGGTGTTGCAACTCTTCCAGGTTGTCTTGTTGCCGTGCTTCTGCCAGCAAGGTATTGCCAAATTTTTGGACGAGTTGGGCGGTGAGTTGGGCGGCTTTTTCGTCTTCCAGGCCCGCCTTGAGCGTGTCATACAGCACTTGCGTGACATCACTCACAATCCGTTCGGTGATTTGGTGGGGCACGGAGCCAATGCCGGGGAGGGCCGTTAACCCGCGATAGGCCGGAGCTTGGCTGAGAATGCTGCCAATGCTGTGAGTTAACAACGCTTCTAAGTCAGGTTTGACTTTGGGCAGGGTTTGATACACCACCAGTTGAATCAGTTGTTTTGAAATGACCTCGACTTCGTTGATGTTGTTGATGTCGATGTATTGGCGCGAGGCGCTCCGTTCTAAAAACTGGCTCAGTTCGCCCCGCTGGACAGCCGCTTGTAACTGGTTGACGACTTGCACGACGACGACTTCGGTAATTTCTTCGGCGATCGCCCCCACAAACCCTTGTCTGGCTCTGGCATTGATGGCATGAAGATCGATCACCTCAGCCTGGTGGAGGCGCAAGCCCGTCGGCACGACCCGCAGCAAGGCCAAGGATGGCACCAATACACTAAACGGCAAAAATAGTGGCACATCGTACCAACGCCAAACCATGGCATCAAGCCAGTTCAAGCTTGTGTAGCGACGACTCACATAAAAGGTGCGGGCCAAAAACTCCAGCAAAAACAGCAGCACAAAAGGCGCATCAAGTATCCAAAAGTGATTGGTGGGTTCGCCGTTTTCCCCAATGGTGCGGTAGTAGTTGGTGGCAATCAGAGGCCGAATTTGCTTGTTAAACCAGGCAATTTCCGTTTTCCAACTGGCGGGAGTCAGATAGTTGGGGGCGCTGGCCGCGTTGGTGCTCCAAAAAATCTGAAACGCTTGGGTGGCCGATAGATTTTTCAGGTTGGCGCGATCGCGTACTCGCTCCCGCATGGTGTTTTTGATTTTTTCCAGGGTGCCACTTTTTCCCGCTACTTCAAACGGGTTCAGGGCAATCATTTCTGTGCTTTGTTGCTGCAACTGGGTGAGGAGTTGTTGGCCCTGGGGCGATTGCAGCCCAACGGTTACGCCTTGCTGGTAGACCAAATCTTCTAACTGGGCCACTGTGTCCAAATATTGTTCGGTGTCGCGATTGGGTTCGATGCCTTTGATGGGGTCATAAGCGCAGGTAATGGCGGATTGGCGGATTGTACGAGGGGGAGTGTTAGCGGCCAAGCTGCGATCGCGGCAGTCTACCTGCGGTAACGGCACATGGATTTTGGTCGTGGTGAAGGGAATTGGGATATTGCCCTGAAGCCAAAAGTTGCGCCACGACACATAGGTCAAGTCAAATACCACCAGGGCCAGGTTGAGGGTAGCAGCGATCGCCATGACCCGCTCAAACCAGAGGGTTTTGCGGCGGGGGGACGGCGACGGAGAGACATATTTTTGCAGAGTCATGTGGCGAACCCTTGACAACACACTGGGATCAGCGTACTCGGAAAGTGTGCTGCCGTGCCGTTTTCGTTACTGAACTTCCCGTCGGTGGGCTTTTTGGGCGGGCAGGGTATTGCGTTCCCAAAATACCCCATCGGCATACCCCTGAACGGCGCGATCGCGATCGGCCAGTTCCAACCGTTTTTCCGCCAGGAGGCAATAGTCAGCGTGTTGCTCAATCCCGATGTAGCGTCGTCCCAGTTTTTTGGCCACGACAGAGGTGGTGCCACTGCCCAAAAAGGGATCCAAGACCACATCACCGGGGTGCGTACTTGCCAGGATCAGCCGTGCCAGCAACTTTTCACTTTTTTGGGTGGGATGATCGGTATTTTCGGGCATAGACCAAAAGGGAATGGTCAAGTCTGTCCACAGGTTGGAGGGATGGGTGTCACGAAAGTTGCCGTGGGTGGTTTCTTGCCAATCTTTGGGGGTGCCATTTTGCCGATAGGGAGCCAGGACGCGCCGCCGCAGTTTCACCGCATCCACGTTAAAGGTGTAGGTGTCAGACAGGGTGCAAAACCAGATGTCTTCGCTGGCGTTTTTCCAATTGGCTTTGGCCCCGCGCCCTTTTTCCCGCTCCCAGGTGATGCGGTTGCGAACGGTGAAGTGGGCGGCGGCGGCGGCAAAGACAGAAATGGATGAGAACCAATCGGCGCAAATGTAGATGCTGGCTGTGGGTTTTAGCAAGGGCTTAAAGGCTGCGATCGCGTCGTCGAGCCAAAAGGTGTAGGCTTCGATGGTTTGGCGAGTGAATTTGTAGCCGTGGAAATTCTTGTCGAGGTTATAGGGCGGGTCGAGAAACAGTAAATCAACCACGCCGGGAGGAAAGTGGGGCACCCAGTCAAAACAATCGCCCCAGAATGTGCCCTGGGGAACGGGGGGCAGAGGTTGGGCTAGGGGGAACTGCCACAGGCGATCGCCGAGGCGGAGGCGATCGGCCTCAGTCAGGGTCAGGGTACGGTTACGGGGAGCGCGATCGGGCATGGTTTTTCCCAGAGACACACAGTTTTCCAGACACACAAAGGAGCCAGCATTGCCCAGCCTTGGCCATCAATGGCGTGCAAGCTCATGCAGGGCAACACTTAACCTGGGTCATTATCACCCACGGTTTGCTGGTTGGCGCGCCTTGTGAGCGGGGTTTGTTGTAGGGGCAGTCGGTGGCCCTGGGTGGCTAGGCTTGCCGCAGGGGAATGCGAATGATAAAGGCTGTGCCCTGGCCGATCGCTGATTCACAGTGCAAACTACCGCGATGCTTTTCGGTCACAATTTGGTAGCTAATCGAAAGGCCCATGCCAGTGCCTTTGCCAATAGGTTTGGTGGTGAAAAACGGATCAAACAACCGTTGCTGGATGGCCGGGGGAATGCCGGGGCCATTGTCTGTGAGGCGAATTTCAACGAGGTCGGTGGCGAGGCGTTGGGTGTGGATGGCGATCGCCGGGGGGTGGTCGCGCGACTTGTCCCGTGAGTGGCTCCAGGTTTCTTCCAGCGCATCGATCGCGTTGCTCAAGATATTCATAAACACCTGATTAAGCTGCCCGGCGTAACATTCCACCAGGGGCAAGTCGCCATAGTCCCGGTGGATGGTGATCTCTGGGTGGGATTCTTTGGCTTTTAACCGATGCTGCAAAATCATCAGCGTACTGTCGATGCCTTCGTGGATATTCACCGCTTTCATTTCGGCTTCATCCATGCGGGAAAAGGTGCGCAGGGAGGCCACAATTTTTTGAATGCGCTCTGCCCCGACTTTCATCGAGCCAATGAGTTTGGGCAAATCATCCACCAAAAATTCCAGGTCGATCGCTTCTACTTCGGTGGCAATGGCCGCGGGCGGGTCGGGATAGTGGTGTTGGTATAACTCGACCAGCCCCAACAAATCTTGGGTGTATTCTTGGGCGTGGTTGAGGTTGCCATAAATGAAGTTCACCGGGTTGTTGATTTCGTGGGCGACCCCGGCGACTAATTGCCCTAAGCCCGACATTTTTTCGTTTTGCACCAGTTGGGCCTGGGTTTGTTGCAGTTCAATCAGGGCTTGTTGCAGTTGCTCAGCTTTGTCTTGGGCGATCGCTTCGGAACGGCGAATTTCGGCCTCGGCGTGGTGGCGTTCGGTAATGTCACGGCAGATCCCCAACATGGCAAAAATGCTGCCGTCTGCTTCATAGAGCGGAACTTTGCGGGAGTCAAAAATGCGGACTGAGCCATCGGCAATGGTGGCCGGATCGTTGGGATTGTGCACCATTTCCCCGGCCAGGGCGCGGCGATCGTCGTGGCGGAAGCCCTGAATCCCCAGCGTGGGGTCGCCACAGACCTGCTCACGGGGAAAGCCTAATTCGAGATCCGTCCGTCCGAGGAGGGTCGTGATGGGTTTACCGATCGCCTTGGCATAGCTTTCGTTGGCCAGGATGTAGCGGCACTCTCGATCTTTGGCAAAAATCCAGTCTGGGGTCGAGTCCAACACAGTGCGCAAAAGTTGCGATTGATATTCTGAGTTGCGGAGGGTTTCTTGTAGGGTTGCTTCGATCCGTTTCAGGTTTGTGATATCTACTGCTGTCCCCACAATTCGGTAGACCCGCCCCTCGGCGTTTTGCAATGGGTTAAAGGTTGTGAGTGACCAGCGATCGCCAGTTTTGAAGGTTAGATGTTCTTCTTGCGTAATTCCTTCTTTGGTTGCAATGCAAGTCTGGTAAAGCTCAGTCATGATAGCGGCTTCATCGGCACTAAATAGTTCAAATGGAGTTTTTCCCTTGATTTCGTACCGTGTTTGTCCCGTCGTTCTTTCCGCCGCCTGATTATAGTCCACGTAGACAATTTCGCCCGTTTCCAACACATCCAGCACAAAGATATTGGTCGAAACTCCGTCATAAATGCTGCGGAGAAACTGCTCTTGTTCTCGGAGTTTGGCTTCGGCCCGTTTGCGATCGCTAATGTTAGAAGCGGTTCCCAAAATTTGGGTCACGTCTCCGGCCTCGTTAAACACGGGATTGAGGGTGGTCAGCCACCAGCCATTGGCCCCTTCAAATTCGCGATGTTCCTCATACCGGAAGGTGGCTTTGGTTTCCAGGCATTGGCGGTAATGCCAAGCAATATCACCCCCCACCGCTGGCCCAAACAGTTCGACTGGCGTTTTACCCACAATCGACTCTGAGGCAATACCAGTATTCTGGGCGGTTTTGCTGTTCCATCCGGCATACCGCACGTCCCCATCCGCTCCCACTTCCAGCACAAAGAGGCAATCTTCCACACCTTCATAAACGCACCGCAGAAATTGCTCTTGTTGGCGGAGTTGGAGTTCGGCCTGTTGGCGTTCGGTAATATCGATCGCCATAGACGCCATGCCGATCATCTCGCCATCTTGATCGATCAGGGGCGTGTTGTGCCATTGGCAGATGATGGTTTTCCCCGCTTTGGTGAGGTTGGTGTTGATGCTGTGGAGGCTGCTGCGGTTGTAGATCAGGTTTTGGACGGTGCCGATGATTTGGGGTTGGATATCTTCTGGGATGACAAAGGTAATCGCTTGGCCGATCGCCTCCTCGCGGGTGTAGCCAAAGATGCGTTCCGCCTCTGGATTCCATTCAGAAATGGTGAAGGTTTCATCCCATTCAATGAGGGCGATCGGCATTTGTTGGGCCAGCAGATGCAACCGTTGTTGGGAGTTGCGGAGTTCAATTTCTGTCAGCAGTCGCTGCTGTTCAATTTGCTTTTGAATGGTGATATCCCGCGAGACTCCCACGGTCATAATGACCTGGCCGAGTTCGTTCCGAATGGCCGATTTGATGGTGCTAAAAAGTCGCACTTCGCCATCATGGCGCACTACGGGTTCTTCAATTTCTAGGGTGCGGCCCGTGGCAAAAACAAAGGCATCGTCTTTGACGTATTGCTGGGTGTAGTCGGGTTTGCTGAAGGGCGCATCAAGGAGATTTTCGAGTTCGTCTGGGGTCATACCGTAGTAGGTGCAAAAGGCTTGGTTGGCCCAAATGATGCGAGATTCTGGGCCTTTCACCAAGACCATATCCGTAATGGCATTGAGGATTTGTTGGTATTGTTTTTCGTTGGTTCTGAGCGTTTTTTCGGTGAAGCGCAGTTGATTTTCCAGGGTGAGGCGATCGCTAATTTCTTCCTCTAGAGAAGAGATCGTGCGGCGGAGTTCCGCAGTGCGTTGGCTGTATTGGTGTTGCAGTTGGCGAATGCTTTGTTGGAGTTCGGCTTCGCGGCGTTTGTAGGGGGTGATGGGGGTGAGGGCGATCGCGAGGCAGGCGGAGGACTGGGGATGGGTGGGGCCGTTGGTTACCAGGCTCGCTTCCCACCGCCACCAGTTGAGGGTGCCATCGGCTTGAACCAGGCTAAACTCCGCTGCTGGGTGGGGGTTGCCTGCCAGACAGTCTTGCAGCCGCAGGTGCCAGGTCTCCGCATATTCGACAAAGGGAGGTAAGAACGGTTGGCCAATCAGGTCATCACCGCTGCTGCTGTTGGCGTGGGGCACCGTGTTGCCGAGGGTTTGCAAAAAGTCGAGCCAGCGCTGGTTCACGGCGATGTAGTTGAAGGCTGGATCCAGGAGGGCGATCGCCACGGGGAGGCTATGGATCCACCAGTGGCCGACGGGAGTAGAACTGGCAGCAGGCTCATGCGACGGGATGGGAGCATCTCCTGGTGTCGTGAGTTGCTGCATAGTGAATCTCCTCAATGAATGGAAAAGAACGGGAACCTTGACAAAGAATTCGTTTTCAGTATTCCCTGCATTCAGCCTCTAAGAAACGTTGGAAACGCCGATTCTTAGAACGACATGAGTGTTTTTGCGCACGACTCTCAGTAAATCTATTGGGATCGGGCCAGGAAAATGGCCATGCCACCCTCAATTCCGGGATGCTGAGTGGATGAGGGTGGGGGCATTGGGGCGAACAATCAACAATAAAATTGCGGCGGCGCTCTAGACGCTACCGGAAGAGGTCACTGAGGCGAGGTGGCTGAGTGGTTGAAAGCCGCAGATGGTGGATTCTGTTGTACGGAGCATCAGGCCGTACCGAGGGTTCGCATCTTTCCCTCTCTGGTTCTCTGGTTTAGTCTTGCCATTGCTGGTTTGACCCATCAGGCTGGTATTTCACAGAGACGGTGGGGCAGTTGCTGCATGACCCGTTGAAACGGTGTGGGATCGCCCAAGCCTTGTGCCAAAATCAACGCTCCTTGAATGGCAATTACTGCATCTTCGCCACGCTGACGCGCCAGGGTAGGCTCCAGGCCAGCGTCAATCAGCACATCGGCGATCGCGGTGATCCAGGTATCCAACAGCCGCCGTACTCGCTCCTGGAATACGTCTTTGGCTGAGCCAAGTAGCAGGGCCGCCAGCAAACAGGGTTTTTGGCCACCCTCGTAAACGTCGCTGATGCGATCGCTCATCTTGTGTAACCGCGTTAAAGCATCCCCATCGGTGCGAAGGGTTTCCGCAATAATTTTTTCTAACCCTTGTTCCAGCGTCATCAACACGGTTTCGACCATTTCATCCTTCCCACCGGGAAAGTGATGGTAAAGGCTGGCTTTGCCCAAACCGGTTGCCTGCGAAATTTTTGCGAGGGTGACCCCGTCATAGCCAAACTGCCGAAAGAGGTTCAGCAGGGAAGGTACATGAGCCTGTTTAGACATGATTTCCTGCAATGACCCAAAAACTTTTTGCCTGTTGACATTATACCGAACGAACGGTACAGTCAGGGTATACCGAACGAACGGTACAGTTATTCAACCAAGAACAATAACGGTTCAGCGTGCCATGTCTCGATCCTCCTATGGCTAAGGCGCTCCATTGACCACCCTATTCCATCCCCACAATGCAAGGAGAACAACAATGATTAAGCTCTATGGCCATGAAATGTCTGGCAATAGCTACAAAGCTCGATTATTTTTAGAACTGTTGCAGGTTGATTATGAATGGATCAAAGTCGATTTAATGAAAGGCGAACATAAGTCGCCAGAATATCTTGCATTGAATCCATTTGGCCAAGTTCCCTGGTTGGTTGATGGCGATATTACCCTCGCGGATGCTCAGGCGATTCTGGTTTATCTCGCCAGAGAATACGGCGGGGAACAATGGCTGCCAACGGATGCGTTGCCTCTAGCTCAAGTGGTTCGCTGGCTATCTACCACGGCAGGCGAAGTGCGGCAGGGGCCTGAGAATGCAAGACTGTATTACCTATTTGGGGCAACCAATATCAACATTGAACGGGCCCACCAAAAAGCAGCGTATATCTTGACGCAGTTGAACCAACACTTGAGCGATTGCCCCTGGCTGGAATTCGACCGCCCAACCATCGCAGATATAGCTGTCTTTCCCTACGTGGCGCTAGCGCGTGATGGCAAAATTGATCTGGATGCCTATCCCAACGTGCTGACCTGGATCGATCGCGTCAAACAGTTACCAGGATTTATCCCAATGGCAGGCATTTCAGCTCCGGTTGCAGTGTAACCATTGACTCAACTTACTCAACGCGATCGCACTACTGCGATAGGTCATTAGTCATTTGGAATACGACTAGGCGGGACTTGAAAATAATCACTGATTAAGCGCAATAACCAATGACCAATGACCAATGACTAATGACCAATAACCAATAACCCAACATTAAACTAAGCTATTCCAATCCAATCCATTCATTTTGATTAACGCCCGTGGAGGAACAATGCCACGCAAATTTGGAGAGATTGCTTTTACCCCTGAAGTGCAGGCTGCTCAAGCAGAACGGGGATCACGGGAAACTTACGAACGGTATATTGCCAAAGGCCCCACGAACGATTCGATTCCGCCGCCTCTGGCCGAATTTATTGGCACGCTGGAGGGATTTTATTTGGGCACCGTGGGTTCGAATGGGTATCCTTACATTCAGTTTCGGGGTGGGCCACTGGGTTTTCTGAAAGTATTGGATGAGAAGACCTTAGGGTTTGCAGATTTTTCTGGCAATGTGCAGTACATTACCGTTGGCAATTTATCTGGCAATGACAAGGCGTTTCTCTTTTTGATGGATTATCGTCATCGTAAACGAGTCAAAATTTGGGGCAGGGCTGAATTTATCGAAAATCAACCTGAACTGATTGAACGATTGCAAATGCCGGGTTATCCTGCAACGATTGAGCGTGCCATTGTGTTTCATGTGGAAGCAACCAGCGAAAATTGTCCGCAACACATCCCAATTCGATATTCAGAGCAGGAGGTTGAGGCAATGCTAATTCCTCTACGCGATCGCATCGCCCTGTTAGAGCAGCAGCTAGAGCGTCAGTCTGCGACTCAATAAAACGGTTGCCCCATGAAAAAAGTGTGATTGTTAACAGTTTGTTTTTTAGCCTTGAGGAAATTGAAATTATGTCTGATGCAACAGGCCGTCCACCCTTCCCTCCATTTACTCTGGAAACTGCGAAAGCAAAGGTGCAAGCTGCGGAAAATGCCTGGAATACCCGCGATCCAGAACGGGTTGCCCTGGCCTATACCGAAGATTCTGAGTGGCGGAATCGGGCCGAGTTTTTGCAGGGGCGGGCTGCAATTGTGGAGTTTCTCAAACGTAAGTGGGCGAAGGAACTGGATTATCGCTTGAGAAAAGAACTGTGGTGTTTCATGGATAACCGAATTGCGGTGCGGTTTGAGTATGAATGGCACGATGATTCGGGTTTTTGGTATCGCTCCTATGGCAATGAAAATTGGGAGTTTGCTGAAAATGGGCTGATGATGCGCCGCTTTGCCAGCATTAATGATGTGCCCATTCAGGAAAGCGATCGCAAATTTCGCTGGGAACGCCAGAGTTAAAGCTGATGGTGAAGCGTCCTCTGCTTGTCGCCTAAAGTGATGACTAAACTTTTGCCCATTAAGGTTAGAGGACTAATGATTAAACCTCATCTTGAGTAAAGCTTTCGGGGCTGATCTGGGGCTTGAATCGTGGAGTTGAAATTCAATTGGGAGGTCAGTTTTGCTGGGCAAATGATGAACTCAATGGATGAAGAAGATAGATCGTAAGATTTGATAGGCTGTGTTCTGCAAGTGTATTCCTCGATCAAATTCATAAGGCGATCGCGCAAGAATAACTGCACCTGTAAATCTGAAGATATCCTAAAAAATCCTCTATCACTAGCGTAAAGTGCAATAGACCTGGCGGAATATTAGCAAGAATCAACGATTTGCTAGGTCTGTTGCAAATTAAAAAATATCTTGTCAGAATCGGTTGTTTAATCGAATAAATTTGTCCTCAAGACGAAACTTATTAGAAATGTAGATAGATTGGCTTCTGTCTATTTCTTTGTGCTTGCTTCATCTTTATCTCGTCGAATTCTCATGCTTAAATTAATGCATTGTGTCAGAATCTTGATAAGAATCGCTAGAAAGTAATAACTCTAATATGTCGCTAATTGAAAGGTTTAACGAACTCATTAGTTCTCCTATTTTTCGAGCAGGGAATGAATCAATCTCGCTGCTTTGGCTATTGAAGTTATTAAGCTCATTACTCATTGTTTTTATTTTAATAAATCTTTTCAAGAGACTAATTCGAGATTATTTGCTGACTCGATTAAACCTGTCTCAAGGAAATCGGGAAGCAATTTCCACTTTAGTAAGTTACAGCACTGGGACGATTGCCTTTTTAGTGGTGCTATCCGTCAATGGTTTAGATCTGGCATCGTTGGCGGTTGTACTGGGTGGATTGGGCGTAGGGATTGGGTTTGGCCTGCAAGAACTAACGAAAAATTTGGTTAGTGGGTTAACCTTGCTGATTGAAGGCAAACTCCAGGTTGGCGACTATATCGAATTCAACGGTTTGGCGGGTTACATCAAAGAAATTGATATGCGTTGTACACTAATCCGTACCTTTGATGGTGGTGATGTGGTTGTGCCAAACAGCACTTTGGTTGGTAATCAAGTCCTGAATTGGAGCTATAAAAACTATACGGGTAAAATTCGGCTGCCAATTGGGGTTGCCTATGCTAGCGACCCAATTTTGGTGACGGAAACACTGTTGAATTCTGCCTATATGGAACCTACGGTTTTATATGAACCTCCACCCAGAGTCATTTTTAAGGGATTTGGAGATAATGCACTGAATTTTGAACTATGGGCCTGGATTAGTCGGATTGATGAAGGAATTTCGGTCAAAAGTTCCTTGAACTATATTATTGAGTACAATCTGCGGCAGGCAGGCATTAGGATTCCGTTTCCGCAACGAGAATTGTGGCTAAATAATCCAGAGGTTCTATCCGCTGCATTAATTGAGGGCGGGGGGAATGGGGGCGCGATCGCTCCGGCTTCCTCGCTGCCGATGGCTGAACCTGTTTCAATTCGGCATTTGTTAAAGCAAGTACCTTACTTTGAGCAAACTTCTGATTTATATTTGCGGGGAGTGATTGAGGCAGGTTATCGCAAATTGCTGACTGATGGCGAAATTCTATTTCAAGAAGGCGACATCGCAGCCGCAGTTTATATCGTTTTATCAGGAAAAATTGAGGCTCTATCTGTACGATTAGCTCAAACATTTAGAACTTATGTCGCGGGGGAATTTTTTGGGGAAGCTCCGGTGATGTTAAATGTCCCGTATTTGGTCACTGCCCGCGCCCTTGGAGATGTTTGTTTATTTGTGATTCCGAAAGCCAATTTTGAGAAACTTCTTCATGCCTGTTCTCGATTGGCAGAAACCTTTGCTGAAGAAGTTTCTAAAGAAGAGATGGAATATTCTGGCTTGCGTCAGCAATTGCAGGATTTGGGTTTATTGAGTATGACAAACCGCGATCGCGACTTTGTATCATGGGTGCAAACGCGACTGAGGAATTTGTTTAATGTCGCCCATGAATGAAGGGAGGATAAGTTTTAATCAGGTCGTGTTAACCATCACTATCGTTTACCGTATTTCATCTTGACAAAATCATCATTGCCCATATCCTAGTATCCTTCTATGGTGGAAGTATTCTAATAACGCTGGTTGATTGACAAATCTATTGTTGTCGGTTGGGTTGAACAGTGTAAAACCCAACACTAGCCTGGATTTTGTTGGGCGACGTTAACGCTAACCCAACCTACGCAAGAATCAAGGTTTCAGGAGTTTTGTCAGTCAACCAGCCGAATAACGTCTTTCTTCCCTATTCAGCTTCAGTCAGGCGTTATGGTTCGGTTTGCAGTTTTCGTCTATCCCGAAACAGAATGAACACCACCCCTCATCGTTGGCAGTTTTGGATCGATCGCGGCGGCACGTTTACGGATATTGTGGCGCGCCGACCGGACGGTGCTCTGCAAGTCCACAAGCTGTTATCCGAAAATCCCGATCGCTATGCTGATGCGGCGATTCAAGGAATTCGGGAATTGCTCGGTGTGTCAGCGGCAGATCCCCTCCCGGCTGACCAGATCGAAGCGGTCAAAATGGGGACAACGGTAGCGACCAATGCATTGTTAGAGCGGAAGGGCGATCGCACGGTGTTTGTAACGACTCACGGCTTTCGGGATGTGTTGCGGATTGGCTACCAAAATCGGCCCCACATTTTTGCCCGTCAAATTGTGCTGCCAGAGTTGCTCTATGAACGGGTGATCGAAGTCCACGAGCGGTATACCGCCCAAGGCGAGGAACTGGTGGCCCTGACGGCGGCGGAACTGGCGCGGGTGCAAGTTGAATTGCAAACAGCCTACGCGGACGGGATTCGGAGTTGTGCGATCGCGTTTTTGCATGGCTATCGTTATCCTGACCATGAACAACAGATTGCGGCGATCGCCCAGACCATCGGCTTCACCCAAATTTCGGTTTCCCACCAAGTCAGCCCCCTGATCAAACTGGTCAGCCGGGGGGATACCACCGTTGTCGATGCTTACCTTTCGCCTATCCTGCGCCGCTATGTGAACCAGGTCGCCGGGGAACTCGGCCACGACACCCCCGACACGCCTGCACCCCGCTTGATGTTTATGCAATCCAACGGTGGCCTGACTGATGCCTACACCTTCCAGGGCAAAGACAGCATTCTGTCGGGGCCAGCAGGGGGCATTGTGGGGGCTGTGGAAACTAGCAAAATGGCCGGACTCGACAAAATTATTGGGTTCGACATGGGGGGCACGTCTACGGATGTTACTCACTATGCTGGCGAGTACGAGCGGGCCTTTGAAACGGAGGTGGCCGGGGTGCGGATGCGAGCACCGATGATGGCGATTCACACTGTCGCGGCGGGGGGTGGCTCGGTGCTGGTCTTTGATGGGGCACGGTACCGGGTGGGGCCAGAGTCGGCGGGGGCGAATCCGGGGCCAGCGTGTTATCGGCGGGGCGGCCCGTTGACGGTGACGGATTGCAATGTGATGTTAGGCCGGATTCAGCCCGATTTCTTTCCAGCGGTGTTTGGGCCAGAGGGCAATCAGCCTTTGGATGGTGCGGTGGTGCAAGCGCAGTTTGCGGCTCTGGCGGAGCAGATTCACCACACCACAGGGGATACGCGCACTCCCGAGCAAGTAGCGGAAGGCTTTTTGGCGATCGCGGTGGAGAAAATGGCCAATGCGATCAAGAAAATTTCGGTGCAACGGGGCTATGACGTGACGGAGTATACGCTGTGCTGTTTTGGCGGGGCGGGGGGGCAACATGCCTGCGCGATCGCTGAATCTTTGGGCATGAAGCAAGTGTTCATTCATCCCTATGCGGGAGTCTTGTCAGCCTATGGTATGGGGTTGGCCAATCAAACCACCATGCACCAGCGCAGTATTGAAGCGGAACTCACGGCGGACTTAATTCCAGCACTAACCCAGCAATTTACGGTGTTGGCTCAAGTGGGGCGCGAAGAATTGATCCAACAGGGTGTGCCCAGCGATCGCCTATACGTCATCCGAAAAGTGCATTTGCGTTATCAAGGCACTGACTCAGCGCTCATTGTAGACTTTGATCAGATTCCTATAATGACCGCTCAATTTGAGCAGGCTCACTTCCAGCGGTATGGCTTTATTGCCAATCATAAAGCTTTGGTTGTGGAAGCGATTTCGGTGGAAGTTGTGGGTCAGATGGAAGTGATTGCAGAACCTATTGTGACCACAGAACGGACTCAGCCTTTGATCCCGATCGCGACCCGTTCGGTCTATTTGGTGGGCACCTGGCAGTCTGTGCCGTTGTATCACCGTAGCGATCTCTATCCCGGCGATCGCATTGCTGGCCCTGCCATCATTCTTGAAGCCACGGGCACTAACTTGGTTGCGCCTCATTGGGAGGCGATCGTGACGGAAAAAGCCCATCTGCTGTTGCGGTATCTTGCGCCAGTGAAGAACCCGGCCCCCCAAACCCTGACGCACCAGACAAACCACGGTACGCCCGATCCGGTGCTGTTGGAAATCTTTAACCATCTGTTTATGGCGATCGCCGAGCAAATGGGCTTCACGCTCCAAAACACCAGCTATTCCGTCAATATCAAAGAGCGGCTTGATTTCTCCTGCGCCATTTTTGATCATCAGGGGCAACTGGTCGCCAATGCGCCCCACATTCCGGTACACCTGGGATCAATGGGGGAAAGTGTCCAAACCTTGATGCGCGATCGCGGGGAAACCTTCAAACCCGGTGATGTGTATGTGTTGAACGATCCTTACAACGGTGGTACTCATTTGCCCGACATCACGGTGATTACGCCCGTTTTTGCCACCCAGGATGCGGCGACTCCGCTGTTTTACGTGGCGTCGCGGGGCCACCACGCCGATATTGGCGGCATCACCCCCGGTTCCATGCCCCCCAACAGTCACACCATTGACCAAGAAGGTGTGCTGATCACCAATTTTTGTCTGGTGCAGCAGGGAGAGTTTCAGGAAGCGGCCTTGACCAAACTCCTGACTAGCGGTGACTATCCCGTGCGCAATTTAGCCCAAAATCTGGCCGATCTCAAAGCCCAGGTTGCGGCCAATGCCAAAGGGGCGCAAGAACTCCAAAAAATGGTGCAGCATTACGGTTTGGCGACGGTGCAAGCCTATATGCAACACGTGCAGGATAATGCCGAAACCTCGGTACGGGCAGTGATTGAGGCGCTTAGTGATGGTCAGTTTACCTACATGATGGATGACGGGAGCCAGATTCAGGTCAAGATTACGATTGATCGGCGCGATCGCACGGCTACCATTGATTTCACTGGCACCTCACCCCAGCAACCCACCAACTTCAATGCGCCCCTGGCCGTGTGTAAAGCGGCAGTGCTCTATGTTTTTCGTACCCTGGTGGATGATGACATTCCCCTGAATGCAGGTTGCCTCAAACCGCTGCACATCATCGTGCCGGAGGGGTGTTTGCTGAATCCCCGGTATCCGGCGGCGGTGGTGGCGGGGAATGTGGAAACCTCCCAAACCGTGACCGATGCGTTGTATGGAGCCTTGGGGGTGATGGCCGCGTCTCAGGGCACCATGAATAACTTCACCTTTGGCAGCGATCGCCATCAATATTACGAAACCATTTGCGGTGGTTCTGGCGCTGGCCCAGACTTTGATGGCACCGATGCCGTGCACACCCACATGACCAACTCGCGCCTCACCGATCCTGAAGTGCTGGAATGGCGCTTTCCCGTCTTGCTTGAAGCCTTCTCCATTCGGCCCGACAGTGGTGGCACTGGTTTGCATCGCGGGGGCAATGGGGTGATTCGCCGCATCCAATTTCGGGAACCCATGACCGCTGCCATCCTCTCTGGGCATCGGGCGATCGCGCCTTTTGGTCTGAAGGGTGGGCGATCGGGTCAACTGGGGGCCAACTGGGTGCAACGCCAAAACGGCACTATCGAACATCTGGCAGGGCAGGCCGAAGTTTTCATGCAACCCGGTGATACGTTTGTTATCGAAACCCCCGGCGGCGGTGGCTTTGGCTCAGAGTCATCTCCCTAGCCTGAATAGATCCCGGTGGCGATCGCCCCTGGCTCATCAATACAAAAAGTAGAGTCGGGCGATCGCCAGGATTTAAGCTTTAGTCCAGCTCCATGCGGGCAAAGTAGTCTTGCAACAGCTTGTGCATAAATCGATAGCGCCCCCCCACCCGCTGGAGCAACAACCGCTCGGTGCAGTAGTTGAGCAGCAAATCGTACCGGAGGGGTGCATAGCGATTCCAGGCGAGGACGAGCCGCAGGGCAAGGTGTTGGCTGAGTGCTTGTCCCCCAGCTTCATTGAAACTAAACCAAATTAAAGCTACCAAAAGACTGGCTACCAAAGGGGGACTTTGTTCTGAGTTCAGAACCAGAGGCAAAACCAGTTCTAAGGCCCATTTGAAGGGAAGGGCAAGCACCAGAGCGATCGCCCCTACAATCACCATATTCTTTGCAGAGTTTTTGATTCCTTGATTTGGTGTAAGGCGCGTTTGGATATCGGCTCTCAGCCCAACAACCAGCCCACCAACCAGCCCACCACCCAGCCCACCAACCAGCCCAAAAACCAGCCCAAAAACCAGCCCA
>CAYYWG010000019.1:45847-76667 GCA_964475335.1 uncultured bacterium | reverse complement strand
AATTTGCTAGAGGAGTTCGTAACATCTTACATTTAATTGCAGCCACCTACTTATTCCCTCCGGAGGATGACTGTACCGCGATCGCACCGCTTCGTTTTTTGCCTTTCCTTAGGAGTCCTTCATGACCAGTGATAACTCACCGATACCAGCGACTCGCAGTATGCATGGCTTAAAGCCAGCTTGCCTCTCCTTTGGAGAAGTCCTGGCGCAATCGTTTGCAGTGATTGCACCCACCACAATTCCAGCATCGAATTTGGGGTTGATCGTGGCGTTAGCGGGAAATGGAGCTTGGCTCAGCTTTCTAATTGGATTAGTGGGATTGGTTCTGGTCAGCATCAATATTAATCAGTTCGCCAGTCGTTCTGCGTCTCCTGGTTCGCTTTATTCCTACATTGTCAAGGGCTTAGGGCCTACCGCCGGGGTGATTTGTGGCTGGAGCTTGGTGCTCGCCTATCTCTTCACAGGAATGTCTGTATTGTGTGGATTTGCTAACTTCAGCATTGCCATGATGGGACATATCGGGTTGCATCCTTCCAGCATCACGCTGTTGGCGATTGGAGCCGGGATTGCCTGGTACACGGCCTACAAAGATATTCAACTGTCTGCAATGGCCATGCTCTGGCTGGAGGCCATTTCAATTGGATTGATCGCAATTTTAGGTGGCATTATCTGGGTACAGCGGGGCTTCGCGATCGATTGGACACAGCTTTCATTGCAGGGGGTTGCACCGGGGCAAATTGCAATGGGATTGGTGCTTGTGATGTTTGCATTTTCCGGGTTTGAGAGTGCAACGTCCTTAGGCGATGAAGCCCGCAACCCCCTTAAAACTATTCCTAGAGCCGTGATGGGGAGCGTCGTTTTGGCGGGTTTGTTCTTTGTCGCAATGACCTATATTGAGATGCTGGGCTTTAGTGGCACTGGCGTAGACATTGCTCAAACTGAAGAGCCGTTGGGCTTTTTGGCTCAGCAGGCAGGCGTAGGCTGGTTGGGTGGCGCGATCGCGTTCGGAGCGTTGTTCAGTTTTTTTGCCTGTGTATTGGGCAGTATTAACCCCGCCGCACGAGTGTTTTTCACAATGGCACGCCACGGGTTGTTTCCCTCCTCTATGGGAGAAGCCCATTCCGCGAATCGCACGCCTCACGTTGCCGTTACGGTTTGTTCTCTGATTTTATTTCTGGTGCCTGCAACGATGGTCTTCTGTCAAATCAAATTGTTTGAATGTATGGGCATTCTGGGGGCGATCGCCAGCTATGGATTTCTCACTGTTTACATCCTGATTTCCGTCGCGGCTCCCCTTTACCTCCGCAAGATTCAGCAGTTTCAGCGCCGTGATGCCGTCATTGCCGGACTATCCGTTAGCTTCATGATGATTCCAGTCTTAGGCAGTATCGGCATTCCTGGCAGCACTCTATTTCCCGTCCCCGAAGCACCTTATGATCGGCTGCCCTATCTGTTTGTGATGTATCTCGTTGTGACCTGCGGTTGGTTCTTGCTGCAACGATCGCGATCGCCTAAAGTCGTACGCTCCATGAAACAAGGAATTGAGGCTATCCATGCCCAATTTGAACCCGCTCCTCAACCCTCTTTCTACAAAGTTCCAACTAATGATCAATGACCAGTAACCAATGACCAGTAACCAATGACCAATAACGAATGACGAACTCACTAAACATCAACGGTTGTCATCTCATCATTCACAATCATGACTCATCTAATCACTGCGCTTTCCACCGGAATCACAGCCTTTATTGCCACCAATTTGGATGATATTGTGATTCTGCTGCTTTTCTTTTCCCAGGTCAACACCTGCTTTCGTCGCCGACATATTGTGATGGGACAATATCTGGGTTTTGCCCTGCTGGTCTTGGCCTGTCTGCCTGGGTTTTTCGGTAGCTTGCTTTTTCCGAAACCCTGGATTGGGTTACTGGGATTAGTGCCGATCGCGATCGGGATCAACCGTCTCTTTGTGCAAGAAGAAGATGCACCTGATGAAATCCAGCCAGACTATACAACCCAACAGCCCTGGTATGCGAGCTTTCTCTCGCCCCAAGCCTACAGTGTAGCAGCCGTGACCTTTGCCAATGGAGGCGACAATGTAGGAATTTATGCGCCCTTGTTTGCTAATAGTGCCTGGGAAGAGTTAATTGTGATTCTTACCGCGTTCTTTTCCTTAGTCGGCGTTTGGTGTTTCACAGCCTTTCAACTGACTCGCTTACCCGGAATTGCCGAAGTGCTAACCCGTTATGGAAATCAGTTGATTCCTTTTGTGCTGATTGGGTTAGGTGTATTAATTTTAATTGATAGCCATACGTTAGAGAATCGAGGTTTAGCAACGTTGGCGCTGGTGGTTGAAGGATTAGTTCTACTCATGTTGTTTAGAAATGCGGAGAAAACAGAGACAATAAAACCAGAGATGGAAAAAAGATTAACGGATTGATTACATACCAATGAATTGGGTTGTTGAGGCAATGGTAACAGGGGCAACTGCGTTTATTGCAACCAATGTGGATGATATTGTAATCCTGACATTGTTTTTTGCCAAAGTTGATGAAACCCTGCGGCGACGGCACATCGTGGTTGGGCAATATCTTGGATTTGGTGCATTAATTTTCGCCAGTTTGCCTGGTTTTTTGGGTGGCTTGGTGCTGCCTAAAGCGTGGTTGGGCTGGTTGGGGTTACTGCCGATCGCGATCGGCTTGCTCCAACTTTGGCACCCCGAAACTGATGAGAAATCCCCTCAAACAGTTTCCTTCACTCAATCGCGATCGCGCCTTGCCAGTTTGTTTAGTCCCCAAACTTATCAGGTTGCCGCCATCACAATTGCTAATGGGGGCGACAACATCGGTATCTATGTTCCGCTCTTTGCCAATAGTTCTCCGGCAAAACTCGGCATCATTCTGAGCGTCTTTCTCTGCTTCATTGGAGTTTGGTGTTTGCTTGGCTATCAACTCTCCCAACATCCTCTTCTTTCCCGCACTCTCACCCGCTATGGCCATCGCATCGTGCCCTTTGTCCTATTGGCTCTTGGTCTGTTCATCATTGTTGAAAGTGGTGCTTATCAAGTTTTGATGCCATAGTCGCCTTTTTTGCATACCCACTGGGTATATGATTAATCACCTAATGTTAGAGAACAAGGAAACTACCATGAAACTGCTCAAGACTGTATTAATTGTTGGTGTCTTACTACTGAATATATTTGTTGTTCGTCCGGCCTGGGCAGATGCAGGTAAGTTTATGAAAACACCGGAATACACTCAAGTCACACAAGCGATCGCGGATTTAACTAATCCTGAAATAACAACTGATTTAGCACCAGAGAAAATCCAACAAAAACTAGCAGATCTACGATTTCAAAAATATATTCTGGAGACAGCAGAGGAAAACTCAGTCTGTCGCAATGACACTGGAAAAACCTTAGGAATTTATACAAAGACTAAAAAGACCGCTCTGCCCACGCTATCGTTTTTAGGGGCAAATGAGGCTACTGATGATGACATTGAGTGTGTCGGGATTTTCTTACCTGCGGAAAGCAAAGTTGCCTTCGGCGATGCTGAAGGATTTGCCGAGCCCGTGATTGCAAAATTAGTACCTGGCACCCAACTGGTTGCAACAGCGGATCCAGAGACAGGAGTGCTTGACTTTAACGCACCCGGTTTGGGCTTTTTTAAGACGGGCGAAATTGATTGGACAATCCCAACTCTAACTCAAGCTGAGGTCGAAGCCCAAGTTCCTAACGCCTCAGTGGATTAAAAATGCTAGAAGGTGGGTTTTGCAATTCAACTTCTGGCTGAATCAGTTGTGAATCAATAAACCCACCCTCATAGGTTTACTGTTATGTAGCAAGATTCAAGTTTCATTCACAACTACGAGATTATTGGTTCATGTTGTCATTATTTAAGTCGCGGGAATTACCAGCAGCAGTGGAAGAACGACGGAAACGGAATCCAAATCGCATTCGGGATCATCTTGCCAATGAACGCACCTACCTGTCCTGGATGCGTAGCGCGATCGCGCTCATGGGGTTTGGTGTGCTCATCGTGCGACTCCGTCTTCTCCGCCCACCTCTGGCTCCTCAGCCGCCGGGAAATGGCTGGAAACTAGGACTTGCCTTTGCGATCGTCGGGTTGCTATGCGTACTCCTTTCCACCCAGCACTATTTTGCTGTACGTGATGATATTGAAGAAGATACTTACGAACCACCCGATCGCTGGGTGGTTTTGTCCAGCCTTGCAGTTTTGTTCTTAGGGGCGGGAGTCATCTACTACGTCTTCACCGTGCCTTTGGAAATGAGTGCAGTTTTAATTGAATAAGGGCGAATCAAGAGCATGAGAGTAATTGACCAGGCGATCGCCAACAGCCATCCGGCTAAGACATCACTGGGATAGTGCTTGCCCAGGTAAAGGCGCGTCCAGCCAATGCTCACCATAAACAGACCACCGCCGATCAGGGTGAGCCAACGCCACCGAGTTGGCCATGCTATTACGCTCAACACCACAACCAATGTGGCACTTGACATGGCGTGTCCACTGGGAAAGGCATAACTCACTGTTGGCGAAACGACTTCCCAAAGCTGAGGTCGAGGGCGATGAAAATATAGCTTAAAGAGGCGATTGAGCAGGGCACTGCCCAACGGAGTGATAACAATGTACACCAGCGATCGCCAATTTCGTTGATACAGCAGGGCGCAGCCAACTCCAGCCAAAACTGGCAAGATGCCCCAAATCACGCCCAGTGGCGTAATTGTCAGCGCAATAGTATCTAATAAAGGTTGAGAAGTTGCGTGAATTGCCTCCAACAGTGGTACATCCCATACCAGCGCATCGCCTTGATTCCAAACACAACTTGCTAATAGTAAAAATATTGCTAGTGGCAAACCAATTCCCATCAGGAATAAAGTCAGATGAGATGGAAAAAGAGGATAAGGAGAAAACTTGATCAGGCTCATGATGACTTAAATTTAATCCTAATTTGTTAATTCTCTAAACTGAGTAAGCGAGTTTCCAACTCACCACAACGAGTAAAACATAAATGACAAATTTCAATAAGCGTTGTGGTACGAGTTGACACAGCTTCGCACCAACCAAAACTCCTGGCACTGAACCTAACCAAATTGGTAACACTAACGACCAATCCACGGTGCCTAGCCCTAAATGTCCCAGTGACGTAAACCCCAGCAAAATGGCGGCTTGAGCTAGATCGGTTCCAACCAGACGTTGAGAATCCAGACGAAAGAAGGTAATCAGCACGATCGCAAAGAGTGAACCAGATGAAACACTGGTCATGCCGACAATACAGCCCAGCACCGCCCCGATCGCGATCGCACTGGCCTTACCTGTCGCTGTCGAGAGGTCGAGGGTCGGGATGGGTGGTAATTGGAACGTCGGTGCGATCGTAAGCACCAATAATTGCACCAACGCCAACAGAGTTACTAGCAGAATTGCCACGCCAATGCAGCGAACTAAGACCGCATCTAAATCCAGGTTCGTCGCAGTTTTGATCTGGTGGAGAATGCCAACGCCCGTCAAGGCACCCGGAACACTTCCCGTCGCTAACCACTGCACAATTTGACGATCAACGGTTTGTTGTCGCCAGTGTTTAATGCCGCCAACTACTTTCATCAACGTTGCCGCAACCACATCAGAGCTAACCGCGATCGCCGGTGATACATGAAACACCACAATCAACATCGGAGTAATCAGGGATGCGCCCCCAATTCCAGTCAAGCCAACCAATATGCCCACGCCAAAGCTGAACACGGGCAGAAATATTTCATTCATGATCAGTATAGAAAAACTGCTTATTTCAATTCAGCAATGTCGTAGTGGTTTGCATAACCTCACATCCTCATTCTCAGCACGAGGCTGCCAACGATTTGCCTCTGAGATATGGCGTTGCAAAAGCGTATTAACTAAAAGCAAATTAAAAAGCGAGCGTAAATTCACTAAAAAATATGCTGAACTTCGATGCGCCTACGATCGCTCTGTTCATACTCAGATCATCAGGACAACGTTTGCTCCACAGGCTTATTTATCCACTCACAGAGATTAGAAAAGTGGCTAAAAACTAAGGGCAAAGAACGGTGTTTCTAGCACTTTAAAGTGTAGTAACAAGACGATAGCAGCCGTATAAAGGGTTGATGTTGCTATCCCAGTCAACAGTTCTTTTTTGAGATTGCGTTCTCCAGTTTGGCCCTGCACCACATCCAAAAATCCGGCTTGCATCAGGAGAATCCCCACCACATTCGAGAGCCAATAGCCTCCGATCGCCCCTGGGACAAATAAATTTGGTGAAACCCAGTGACACAGATAACCAAAGCCATAGGCGATCGGAAGGTTGAAAATCAGATCATTCCACCAGCACAGCGGCGACAGTGCCCAACCAAGCAGGACTAAAAAACCGCCCCTAATCTTTTTGAATGGCGATTTCCCACGATTGAGAAGCGAATGACTGTCTGTCGCGATCGCATCTGTTGGGGTCGGTTGCAAGAACTTCGAGTTGAGGATCTTGAGAAGATTCATAAAATACGGTTTACCCATGTATTTACCGTATTTTATCAGTCAGGGGATCATAACAGCCATATTTAAACGATAAAAATCCCAAATCTTTTAATCCCTTTTTCCATTAAAAAAGATCAGCTAGATGTAAGCTGATCTTCAAATGAATTCATGGCAATAAATACTCAATTAAACTTGAGGATAAAATCTGAAACGTTCAAACTCTGGCTGAATTTAACTCACAAAGGACTTAAGGCAGAATCAGCAAAGACCTTGACCCGCTTGGGGGAGACATACACAGTTTGATACCGTTGGAGGTTTAGCCGATCAAACTCCTCTCGACTTAAATGCGCTGTAACCGTTTGTCCAGTTTCTAACCCTAACTCAGTCTGAATTTCCCATCCTAAATGAATGATCCGTTCAACTCTGGCTGTGACGGTTTCATCCGCGGGTTGGAGCCGAATGAGGACATCTTGAGGCCGCCAAAAGACCCGAACAGAGGGATCTAAGACATTACTACCTGCCCCATGATGCTCCCAACTGGCACCATTTCCTAAAACTTTACCATTACTAGGAAATAAGCCCGAGACTGGTGGTAGCACATTCACTGGCCCAATAAAACTCATCACAAATGACGAAGCTGGATTGTCATAAATTTCAGCCGCAGAACCAACCTGCTCGACTCGACCATAATTCATAATCACAATCTCATCGGCCACTTCCATCGCCTCTTCTTGATCATGAGTCACGAATACAGTCGTGACATTTACTTCATGGTGCAAATTTCGTAACCAGGTGCGTAATTCTTTACGGACTTTAGCGTCTAATGCACCAAATGGTTCATCGAGCAATAACACCCTGGGTTGAACTGCCAGTGCCCGTGCCAGCGCCACTCGTTGCCGTTGCCCACCCGACAGTTGAGACGGATAGCGATCGCCCATACCGGCTAATTGCACCAGATCGATTAACTCTTCAACGCGATGTCGAATTTGGGGCTTCGGAACTTTGCGGATCTCCATCGCAAAAGCCACATTTTGGCGCACAGTCAAATGCTTAAACAAGGCATAGTGCTGAAACACAAAGCCAATATGTCTATCCTGCACCTTTCGATAGGTAGCGTCTTCGCCAATCAAGTAAATCTGTCCAGCGTCAGGTTGCTCTAGTCCAGCAATCATGCGTAGCAACGTCGATTTCCCAGAACCCGAAGGCCCTAACAGCGCTACCAATGAGCCAGTCTTAATCTCCAGCGTGACTCGATCGATTGCCTGAAAAGAGCCAAATCGTTTGGAAACGTCTTGAACCGCAATGCCCATGATAAACCTTTTGTTTGCAACGAATACCGTAGTATACTACGGTTATCCTATCGGTAAACAGTAATTTAAGCTGATGTCTCTTGCTGGTCTACCTCAATCTCATGGAATGCTGCCCCTACAGCGTAAGTTCGCCTTGAGGGCAACGATTCCCACAAAACAGAATTCCCTTTGGAGGATTGATTCTGGGGCTGTCCGTACCCTCACCTGGCTGGAAGACGGAACCAACATCACCACTGGAATTTGGGGGCCAGGGGATATGGTGGGCAAAGCGCTCTCCACCGTCGATCCCTACCAAATTGAGTGCCTGACGGCAGTGGAGACGACCCTTGTGCCGCTTGAAAACAATCAGATCCCAACAGAATGGCTGTTCACCCATTTGCAACATGCAGAAACGTTGATTGTGATTCGTAGTTATCGGCGCGTAGACACCATGCTGGTAAAACTGCTAGGTTGGTTAGCCAAGCGATTTGGGCGATCGGTACAGAATGGAAACTTGATTGAGTTGCGCCTTACCCATCAAGATTTGGCAGATTTGGTTGGTACAACTCGCGTCACAATTACACGCATCCTGGGACAATTTGAAGAACAAGGATTAATTGAACGTTGGTCACTTCATCGAATTTTTTTGAAGGAGTATGAGACATGGCACTATGAAATTTAGAACATACTCATCCATGCAGTGCTATTGATTAACTCTGTCGAATCATTTGTCATTGGTAATTACTCTTGATAGCAAATATCAATGACAAATGAAAATTGTTAATGAATACATCTAGAAATAAGCCTGAAACTACACTTATCATCAGTCACTCATTCAGCTAGTTGAGATAAAGTTAGTCTAAACGGAAGAGCGGACGGAATCGCAAACCAACCCAAGTGCCTAACAATGCAAAAAGAATCCAAACCCAGCCATGCAGGCTGGTTGAAGCAATTCCGCCGAAAAAAGCACTAACATTGCAGCCATAAGCCAGAAATGCACCGTAGCCCATAATCAAACCACCGAACAAGTTACCTAGCACAAGCTGAACAGTCGGTGGCCTTTTCGGTATTAAACGACCTGCCAATGCGGCAGCCAAAACTGCCCCTAGAACAATACCAATGTTCATTACAGAACTGATATCAGCAAAGAGACCCTGACTCAATAGAGTTTGAGATGCCTCACTGCTCCAAAATGGGCTAGACGTTGAATCCCAACCAAACCAAGTCGCAACCTGGGCAGCCCATACAGCAAATCCCCAAGTGATCCGCCAGGGTTGCCCAGATAAAATTAGCGTGCACCAATTGAGGATTGCCAACGCGATCGCCCCAGCCAGTAAAGACCAAGGCCCGCGAAGGATGGAGCGGAAGAAGGCGGAAGAAGATGGAACTGGGGAAAGTGAAAAATGACCTGCCTGGATTCCTCCATTTTGGCTCTTGCCGCCTCGGCTCCACCAGCGCAACGCCATAGCCATCAGGCCAAACCCAATCAATTGCACGATGACCGCCCCAACCCAGCCGATCGCGGTTCCTAACACAATCGGCGGGTACGCAGGAAGTCCAGCCCACAGTTGGCGAGTGAGGCTAGCTCCAAACGCTCCCAGGCAAAACGTGAGGAGGGTTAACACCATGCCATAGCTCCCTCCTCCAATGGTGTAAAGCGTTCCACAACCACAGGCTCCACCAAGTTGCATCCCGATGCCAAACAGAAAAGCACCGATCGCGCCCTGGATCCCGACAGGTGAAAATGCTCCACGTACAGGTTGTCCCCCAATGGAACCACTCGCGAGCACCGTTGCAAACAAAATCGTCGCAATTCCTAACATCACCAATTGCGCATATATCCCCTGAACATCCCGCTGAACAAGCAGTTTGCGATAGGCAGAGGCAAAGCCAAAACTGGAATGATATAGGGTTACACCCAACAACCCGCCAATCAGAAATAACAGACTGTGCTTCCAACCGTACTGACTGAGGAAAACAATACCAATACTCAGTAAAGACAGAGCAATCGCAATACTCAATCGCTGGGGGCGTAATCGCCGAGGAGGAAACTGAGTCGTCAGAGTTGGTTCTGAAAAGCTATCCATTACTTTACAAAATGACTGGGATGGCAAAGAAATAAATCGGTCATCCTACACTGCATCATTGGTTAGGTGGATACATTGCTAGACGAAAACTATTTTTGAGGCGGTTTCTTCGGAGTTTCAGGAGGAGGATCGCAACTGGCTAAAGCACTTTGATTAAAAGTAATCAAGCCTGATGAAGCGATGCAAATTAGACTGAACAGAAAACCAAAAGATAGCGATCGCGCAAACTTCATAAGTTCCCCTATCGAGCATTGGAAGTAACGGTCTTCTCTGCTCCCACAGCAACAGGTAAGTTCGTTGTACTATACTCCGTCCAAGAACCTTCATAAACTCGTACCTTAGGATAGCCAAGGAGATGCTTGAGCACAACATATTGCAACGTCGCCTCACGCCCAGTGCTACAGGTCACAATAATGTCGTCTGTTGGTTTAATTCCCCGTTCTGCCAAAAGGCCGCGAATTTCATCCAAAGACTTGAGCTTGTGAGGATTTTTTAGATTCTCTTGAGGGTTATTGGCTTCAGTAAAGGTTGGCCAGGGAATGTTTTTTGCTCCGGGAATATGTCCATTCCGTACCCAAATATCTTTTTCACCTCGAAAGAGTTCTGGTGGTCGCGGATCGATAAACACAACCCCTGGTTTGCCAATCAAATTTTCCACCTGGTTCAAAGACACTCGAATCGCTGGGTTGTCTTTGACTGTAAATTTGCTCGATTTATACTGAGGAAAGACCTTAGTAGTCGCTTGTCCTGCTGCTTTATATCCAGCAAAGCCACCATCTAGCACATAAATATCTTTAACTCCCGATCGCTCCAACAAATAGGCAACCATCGTTGCACCCAAAACATCATTACCAGCAGAATAAACAAGCACTTTGCTGTTATTCGATACACCCGATTTGGAGAAAAGGCTACCGAGCTTATCAGTATCCCAATATTGCACAGGCAACACCCCATTCGGTCCGCGAAATGCTGAGTCTGCAATATTCACCGCCCCAGGAAGGTGTCCTGAGATGTACTCTAAAGGCGCTGTGCGAACATCCAGAACTCGTAAGTTAGAGTCTTTACTATTTGCTGCAACCCACTCCGGAGAAACAAATTGAACATTTGCCTGATTTGTTGCCCCAAATGATGGCAAGACTAAGGTTGGTAGCAAAACTAAACTAACAACAAGCGAAAAGAGTAAAACAAAAAACTGAGGTTTCTTTCTACTCAGTTGCGATCGCACATCCATTCTTAACTCCTTTGAAAGTACTCAAAATCGTCTGATTACTTTTGACGCTAATCTTTCCAAGCCATCACCAACCATCTTGATCCGGCTCTCATCGAATTTCCAAACCGAAGCTACAACCAGGGTTTGTCAGGCGAACACAACCAACAAACTGCGCCCCTGCTCCAAGCCGTTCTCCCATTGCATTAAAGCCGGGTATTCGGCTTGCACCAGGAAGGGCCACGAGATAAATATTCTCGCAACGCTCACAAGCCAGCAGTCACAGGCACCACTGGTAGCAATTATCATTCAAAATCTACGGTAAGTCGGTCGGAATACAGTTTATTTTGTCAATAAAGCTGATATTACAGCGACAGACGGTAAAAATCAAGTTCAATCATCTTAATCTTGATCGGCAAACAGTACTTTTAATATAAAAGCGCTTTTAACTCACGGGAGAACAGATGCGATGGACAAGGTAACGCTTCAGTTATTCGTTCACCTTCAAGAATCTCCCATGATTCAATGAATAGGCTGTTGAATGTATTGCAAAATACAAAGATTGTGTGTTTGTTTAACTTGTGAAATGAGTTAGGTTCTTCTACACTCACCCTACAAATCATTCACAAGTAGGCTATGACGATCGCCCTTCAAGCTCAATCAAAACAATCGAATCATTTTTTAGGCGTTAAGAAGATTACGTATTCCTTAATTATCCCCTTCTATCGTCTATGGTGGCATGTCCATGCTTATACAACGATTTTTGTCATTATATTTTTATCACTCCTTAGCTTAACAGCGCTATATATCTACGATCGCTTTGCACTAATACTTCATAAACTTTATTGTCGGTTTAGCTATTAGATTGCAGATCAACTAATTGTGCAATCTTATTAGGATTAAAGTCATATTTGCTTGAATATTAATTCCATCCTCACTCTTCAGCGTTGATTTCCCTGTACTTCCAAACAATATGCTTCAAGACACTTACGGTCTTTCAGTAACAACTGATTCTCTACTGGCAATTGAGTCGATTGATCGCTTCACTCAACAGGCGCTTAGCTACGGCAACCAGATACCGTTTTATCTTTTTCAAGGTCATGCAGCGGATCGAGAATGTGCATTGCTCCATGCTTACACAGCGGCGTATTACCTGACGCAAGAAGAAACGCGCGTTCGCCAACAGGCAATACACCATTTACATCTGGCGCAGCAGCAATTAGACCAAGTGACGGATCGAGAACGGTGGACAATTCAGGCGATCGCAGCTTGGGCAGCAGGCAAAATTCAACAAGCAATTGCCTTACACAGGCACATTGTTGAGCACTATCCTCAGGATTTATTAGCGGTTCAGCAAGCCCAATACCACTATTTTTATCAAGGAGACACCCAGCAACTCTTGCAAGTCGCGGAACAGGTGCTTCTAGCCAATTTGGATAATCACTATTTGTACGGCATGGTGGCTTTTGGGTTAGAACAATGCCATCATTTATCAGAAGCAGAAGAAATGGCGCATCGCGCGATCGCCATCAACCGAAATGATCCGTGGGCACACCACGCGATCGCCCATGTGCTGGAAACGCAAGGCCGCATCGACGAAGGGATTCGCTGGATGGAGCAACACGCTGATACCTGGGAACACTGCAACTCGATGTTGTACACCCATAACTGGTGGCACATTGCCTTGTTTTACCTGACCAAAGGAGCCTTCCAGACGGTACTCCAGCTTTATGATCGGCATGTGTGGGGACGAGCCAGAAAAGATTCCCCCAAAGATCAGGTTGGGGCGATCGCTACCTTAATCCGCTTGGAGTTGCAGGGTGTTGATGTGGGTGCTCGGTGGCAAGACTTGAGCGGCTATCTACGGCCTCGCCTGCACGAACATCTGCTTCCCTTCCAGGATCTCCATTATGTATACGCCTTAGCCCGATCTGGTCAAACGGAACAAGTGACAGAAATGCTGCATAGTATGCACCTGCATGGCCAACGCCTCCACCCAGACTTACGCAAAACCTGGGTGGAAGTAGCAATTCCCCTGGCCGAAGGGTTAGCGGCCTACGCCATTGGCCAGTGGTCTCAGGCGATCGCGCAATTCGATACAGCTCTGCCCCGTATCCATCAGGTTGGTGGCAGTCATACCCAACGCAATATGTTCCACCAGCTTTACCAGACAGCATTACGCAAAAAGCATTATCAGCACATTGTGATTTCATTTTTCCCGCGATCGCCCAAGCGAGGGCCACAAGCCAACCCAAAATCCAACCAACCGCCAATGACCTCTAGTTTAGAGGGTGCCCGCCCAGTTACTCCATACGCCCAATCCGCAGCCAAGCTTGCAATGTATCGAAAAATCTTGCGTAGCGGAAAACATCTAGTGTGATTAATATTCAATTTCAAAACAAGTCGAAAGTGAGTCTGCCACAGCAATTTGTTGATGCAAGATTTGCTCAAAAGCATTCATGGTTTGAGTCTGAAATCGTTGGACATGTTTTAACTGCAAAATTGGCTGAACAATTTCCAGGCGAGTATCACCCGCTGTTCCAGCGAATACTTGCACCGCTTTCAATGTCTTGAGTTGAAGTTCCTTATGCACCATCAATTCAGGAATAGCGGCGGCCCCGCTACCCCGTTCTACTACTGCTTTCACCATTTCACTACTGCTCAGCACCAACATGATATTCAATTGCGGTAGTTCTACGCCCCAACCCTGGAGCGCCTGCTCAAAAACCTGCTGCGCCCCGCTTCCTCCTTCCCGCATCACCCAGGGCGTTGTGAGCAAATCTTGAACCTGAATCATTGGGCGATGGAACCAGGGATGGGATTGACCGACCACAATTTGTAAGCGATCGCGCCCGACCACCGTTGGCAACAACACTTCTCGCAAGGTCGATTTCACCTCACCTGAGACCAACCCCAAGTCAAATCGTCCAGACGCAGTTCCTTCCGCAATTTCTTCGGCATTCGCCAACGTGCAGTTCACCCGAATGCGGGAATACTCTCGTTGAAATTGGCTAATTTTGTCGGGTAGCCAGTAGTTGCCAATCGTGAGGCTAGCCCCCAGGCGTAGCTCGCCCTGCTGCAAATTATTCAACTCACGTAAATTGCGTTCGGCAATCACCACCTGTTCCAGAATTTTTTGCGCCTCTCGATACAACAACTTCCCCGCTTCTGTAATCTCAACTCGTCGCCCAACCCGGTGAAACAACTTGACACTATACTCAGCCTCCAAATTCTGAATCGCCGCACTGACGGCTGGTTGAGTAATGTATAAAGTCTCAGCCGCCCGAGTAAAGTGCAAATGCTCCGCCACAGCAAGGAAGATGCGTAATTGTTCCAAAGTCATTCTGTCGTTGATTCTCCCTACTACCTCAATCATTCTTGGTGGGGGTAGGCCCAAAAACACCAGAATGCCTTTGCACGCTGCCTTTCCACCCGACGACACATAAAATACGGTAAGCCGAGCGACTTACGTGACTTTATCTTTAGAATAATACGGTAAATCGACCAATTTACCGTATATTAATTTTGGGAATTTTAAAACATCACGGTATTTTTCTTCTGGTTGGCCTGAGTCACACCCGTTCCGCGCACGGGTTATTCGGACAAGCCACTTAGACCGCGAGAGAAGGAGCACGACGACAACGGGTAAAACAATGCAAAGTGAATTTAGGAGGCATCGGCGATCGCCGATACCTCCACAGGCAAACGGATACTGCACACCCCAAATCCAGGAGTGCGAGAACAGTTGCACAGGTTGGTAATGTGTCGTCAGCGATGCTTGAAGTCGTTCATTGTTCAAGGCTGAGCTTGAAATCCTGGTTTTCGCCGCCAAGTGCAAAAGGGCTTGGGTAGGGCGCGATCGCCCCCAAACAGAAATCTCTCCTTGCTCAGTTAGGGGAGTTGAGGAGGGATCTTGGGTTCAAGGGGTGACAACAAGGCTAGAAGGCAGACTGGATCAAGCTCATTGCTCTTAAACCTCGTAGAAAAAAGACCCGTTTTTGAGGTTTGAGACACATCAGGTGTTGTGCCCAGGTTGACCAACAATTGAACGAATCAATCCACAAGCGACCATACAAACCAATCCAGAAATCACTGTGTCGTTTTGCAGCGCGTCCGGGTTCAGTAACTCGACCAATATAGTGCTGGACTTGCTGTTGGCGCATCCGTTTGCCTTGGTCAGTGGCAAGCGTGTAAGCGATGGCAATCAATAGCATGATTGCCAAGAAGCGTTGACCTGAGAGTTGAGTGTCTTCCAAATGGTACCCCCCACTCTTAAAGTCCCTAAACATCGGTTCGACCGCAAATCGTTTTGAGTAACACTGTAAAGCCTCCTCCAAGGTGTCGAGGTCAGTGAGCAAATACCAAACTTGATTGGCTTTGCTCTGGCGGTACACTCGTTTCCATCGAGTGACGAGATGAAAGCGACCAAACCCCTGTTGTTGGGTAACTTGGACTTGCACTTCATGCACCGCAATGCCTGGAAACTGGGGTAACTCGTCAAGTCGGGTAAACCCAGCATTGACAAACGGCTCAACCGTCGTGCTCTTGGGCAATCTCAGGACAAAATGGACACGTTGTTGGCGCAACCAATCGGCTAGAACGACACTGTGAAACTCTCGGTCGCCCAGCACAACCAGGCGATGCCGACGCACCAACTTAAACACCGGACGCAGGACTGCTGTCTGCTCTGCAAATGAACTCTGTCCTTGCTTATCCAAGACCTGCCAATACAACGGAATCGTTCGCTTCTGGTAAACCACGCTCACCATCAGCAAGTTATGGTGTTTCCATTGCGTCCGGTCAATCACAACTAACACCCGTTTTCCAAGCTTAAAGTGCTTTTTGAGCCAATACTTGAGGATGGGAAACCACACCGCTTTAGCGCTCAATTGGGGCAGCATCAGAAACCGTTGCAAGTTCCGACGACGGCTCTCAAATTGAATCGGTTGAGCAAACAGAGTCGCTAACCGTTCGAGCGATACTTGGCGTTCTTTCTGCAACAGTCCCACCAACATTGTCAGGGTAATCAATTGAATTGGCGACAGTTGAGCGCATAGGCAAGCCTGGTAGAATGGTGGCAACATATTTTGATTTGGTAGAGCGGATTCTTTGGATTCGCTCTATTTTCGTCTATCCTTGTAGCTCCTTTCTATTCCCCAATAATCCTTTCAGCCTCACTGTCACCCCCTGAGGATCTTGGGACAAGTGGCCACGAATCAACTTGAAGGGTGGCTTAAAGAGGCCAAGAATCGTGGATGGAATAAAATTTGGTTTTGCGGGTCGCCCTCATCCTCGTCCCTTTTTCCCAGGAGGAGGGTTGCCATAGGTGGGGTGAGGGTTGCAATTGGTGGAGTTATTTAACTTTCGTGCCCCTAAGTCCGCGATCGCCAGTGTGCTTGCCACAGGTCTTTTGGCTCCAGCAACTTAGAGTTGCTCCAACATTTCACAGTTCGGTCACAGGGGGCTACCAGTTCGGCCAAGATCCGCGCGCAGTGAAGACTCTAGCCTATTGCCTAGACGGATTAAATCGATCAACGGGCACCGTACCCACGGCAAGCACCCCCAATCCTTTGAGCTAATAATTGATTTTGCTTGCCTCATTATTATCAGTTGGGATGCTTATTTAGGTGCGCCGGTCGAGCCATCAAGGGACAAAATTGTGGGCACATTACCATCTTTGTTGCCACCCACTACGACAACTTTTGTATTGTTAGAGGTCGCGAGTTTTTCCATTGCTTCTACTGAGCGCAGTTGCAAAATAGCCGGAGTAATACTGCCAGATAAAATTCTTTGAGCGTCGGCATTACCCCGTGCTTCAATGCGCTTACGCTCTGCTTCTTTTTTGGCTTGGGCGATGGTGAATTCCATCTGTTGATTTTGTTGATCAGCTTTGAGTTTTTCTTGAATCGCAGCTTGTAAAGATTCTGGGAGGATGACTTCTCGCAGATAGACTCCATCCAGTTTGAGGCCAATGGGTTGTAGTTGGGTCGCTAAGTCTTTGGCGATCGCATCACTCACTTCCTGCCGTTTGCTCGAGTAAATGGCCTCAATAGGATATTTTGCTGTAATGGTACGAGTTGTGGAGCGAAACCGAGCGGCAATAATGGCAGCTTCGTTATCACCATCTCTAACCTTTTGATAAATTTCAACTGCCCTTTCTGGGTCAACTTGATACTGCAAACTAACATCGATTTTGAAACTCAATCCCTCCTTAGAAGTCGCTTCAATCGTTTCTTTAAGATCTTTCAAGCGAGTTGAATAGATTTCAACCGTCGAGAAGGGATTAACTAAGTGAATACCTGACAATAAGGGTTTAGAAGAAATCTTCCCGAACGATTCAACAACGCCCACATCACCGCCAGCAATGAGAATCACATTCCGAAAGAGGACTGCGATCGCCGCCACTATAAAAATCAAGCCAGAGATCACTCGCACTAACAGACGAGCGCGATCGCCAGAGACTTTACCACTTTGGAGATAAATGAACAGAGCAACTAAAGTCGTTAATAGCGAAACAATAAATGACATGATTGTTTCCTAGTTAAGAATTAGATGAACTACTTCCAGCAGAATTACTCCTAGCATACCCAAGTAGAGCAAATAAGTGACTGATTGGATAAGGCTTAACCTGATGTTAAACGCTAGCCAATCTGTCAATTTTGCTCATGAATGACGGAAAACAGTTTAGTCAGATCGGCTCGAATTGAGAATAGAAGCTATTCTTGCCGATACTTCCTGCCCCTGGGATTAGACTTAACTCAGGGGTAAATCTGGTAAATCGCTAGCAGCCAAAGTGTTTGGCTCAGATTGATTCGATTTTGTTGTTAATGTTTGCACTGTTTCTGCTAAGTCAATTCCAGTAGTTTGGCGCAATTGCTCAATGAAAGAAGCCAACTTTGTGGCTGTTGTGCCGCCATTCGCATCAATCACGGTGACATTTTGCACTGCCACATCGGGGACAGCATTGGTTAGGGTCTTGAGTAAGGTTTCTAGGCGTTGCAACAAGAAAATATCGCGGGCGTTGGTTCCGGCAGCTTGCCAGGATTTCGCGAGGTGTAATGTCCCTTCGGCGCGGGCTTTCCCGTCTTCTAAAATTTGGGCCGCATCCCCCTGGGCTTGGGCGATCGCCCGTTG
This sequence comes from uncultured bacterium, assembly GCA_964475335.1. Taxonomy (GTDB): domain Bacteria; phylum Cyanobacteriota; class Cyanobacteriia; order Leptolyngbyales; family Leptolyngbyaceae; genus CAYYWG01. The sequence goes on along the minus strand of CAYYWG010000019.1, from coordinate 58,453 downwards.
ACATTCTGCTTCGGCAGGCGCAACCACATCGGCTTTGAGCTTTTGGGTCACTTGTTTAATGCGCTCTTTTTGCACCGGCACTTCCGCCTGGAACCGCGCTAAATCCGCCGCAATTTCGGCCAAGGCTTCCGCGACAACCGCATCCCGATTGGTCATCGTATCTTTAATGCGGCGTTCCGCTTCCGCTTGGGCAATGCCCATATCCCGCTCCAGGCGACTCAACGCCGTTACTTTGTCATTTTCAACGGTTTGAATCTTTGATTCGGCCTGGGCTTCGGCTTCGGCAATGCGGGCATCCCGGAGCAAATCAGCCTGTTGCTTCCGGCCAATGGAATCGAGATAGCGCACATCATCAGAAATATTCTGAATTTGCAACGTATCCAGCACCAGCCCTAACTTTTCGAGATCGTCTTCGGCTTCATCCAGCAGGCTTTTGGCAAAGGCAATTTTGTCCTCGTTGACCTGTTCTGGAGTTAGGCTGGCCAGCACGCCCCGCAGATTACCTTCCAGAGTTTCTTTGGCCATTTGCTCAATTTGTTGGCGGGATTTACCCAGCAACCGTTCGATCGCATTGTGAATTGCAGGTTCTTCGCCTGCCACTTTGATGTTGGCTACCCCTTCCACCGTGAGGGGAATGCCCCCTTTGGAATAGGCATTGGAAACACGTAACTCAATAATCATGTTGCTTAAATCCATCCGCAAAGCCCGTTCCAGCAACGGCAGCCGGACACTACTGCCCCCTTTGACCAGGCGATAGCCAACTTTGCGATCGTTGGCCAACCGACGGGAACTGCCAGCAAAGATCAAGACTTCGTTCGGCTGACAAATGTAGTACAAGTTTTTGATGACAAACACTCCGGCTCCGGTGCCGAGGCTCAGAATGGCCAGCAAAGCGGCGAATGCTTCAATCATGGGTTGCTCCAAATTGCGTTGAGAAATAGGTGGAAAAACCAGGGCGCGATCGCGCTTACTGAGACTGTTTGGGACGATTCAAAATCCCCACGACATCTAAGCCCAGGGTTTCATCCACACGGGCTAAAAACTGCCGCACCACTTCGGGGTAAACGTTAATCAGGCTTGCGATCGCCCGTCCATCGCCGTTGTCCACCACACTGATATGTTCCAAATGCAACCGATTTGGAATCGTTGCCGCTTCCTTCAACACCATTTCAATTTGCTGAATCAAAAAGACCTCAGCGGCATTGACCCCTGTCTCTTGCCAAACCTTTGTCAGCATTTCATTCACCAAAGCTGCGGCCTTGGCATTTTCCGCTAGTTGGGCCGCCCCACCCCGCGCCAAAAATTCCTGCGCCGTTTTGTTCGCTTCCGCAGGCAACACCTCATCCGCCTGTAAGCGCAAGCGTTCCAACTCGGCCCGCACAGTTTGCAACTGCTGCTCTGCCTTGGCCCTGGCTTCTTTCTCCGCCGCCTTCGTGCGTTCCTCCTCCGATCGCGCCCGCTGTTCTAATTCCGCCTTAATTTTCCGCAATTCATTTTGGCGTTGTTGAATCACAGCCAACGCTTCCGACTTGGCAACTTCGGCCTGCCGTTGGCAATCGGCCTCAATGCGATCGGCCTGACTCATGGCTTCTGCCTCTGCAATCTCTGCATCTCGCACAATTTGGGCAATGCGCTTGCGGCCAATGGAGCGAAGATAGTCCATATCATCGGCCACGCTTTGAATTTTGAGCGTATCCAATTGCAGCCCCAGTTTGCCCAAATCCCGCGACACATCTTGGGCAATACGCTCGGCAAACTCCAGTCGATCTTCATTCACCTGTTCCGGTGTCAGCAAGGCTACAACTCCGCGCAAATTTCCTTCCAGGGTTTCCCGCGCTACCCGCGTAATTTCGCTGTGATCGCGCCCCAAAAATCGCTCAATTGCATTGCTTACAATCTCTGGATTGCTGGAAACCTTCACATTGGCGATCGCCTGAATTTGTAACGGCGTGCCCCCTTTGGAATAGGCATTCCGCACTTCAACGGGCACGGGCATGGTCGTCAAATCCATCCGCGTCACCGTTTCTAAAATCGGAATGACAATCGTGCGACCGCCAAAAATCACCCGATACCCCATTTCTGCGCCATCTTTTGTCCGCTGTTTGCGACCTGACAGCACCAACAACTCATTTGGGTTGCAAATCCGCACCACCATTTTGAGGAACCAAATCAGCAGCAACGTCCCCAGCACCGAAACTCCCAGAGCGGGCAAGAGTTGCAACAAACTGCCATTTTCAGTCTCCGGTGACGAATTAGGAGTCGCCTCAATTTGGGCCACCAACGCTTGATCGGTGATGGCAGTCTGCAATGGGTATAATTGAATGTCTTTCACGGTTTGATCAACCATAACTTCATCCAGTAACGATACTTAAAATACAGAGTCTAGAGCGTAGCCAGCAGTGATCTTTTAACGAGAGTAGGACATAGTTCTAGCATGAGCTTTGGATACATATTCAAACAATCGATCAACTAATGAAATAATGAGTCAAACAGCGATCGCTCATTAGCATCAGCCTCACTCAAGTCGCAATTGATCTGTTGATACAACCCAGAGTCGATCCTGTTCTGTACCCACCACTAAAACCGTATCTCCTGGTTGAAACTGCTTGACATCTTCGGTATAGGCAATCCGATCAATCACTGATCCTTTCACTCGCAGCCGCACTTTACCCCGCGAATGCCGATCAAAAGGAATTTCGACCACACCTGTTTGGCCAACCAAGTCCGTCGATCGCACCAGACTATCGGTATCGCGATCGCGCAGCATCTGAACCATTCCAGACACAATCGTCCCGCAGGCCACACCCATGCCTCCCGCCGCGATCGCAATCGCCAGCGGCGACCAGCCCACAGACAACTGAGACAACACTAACCCCGTCAAACCAAAAAAGCAGCAGCCAAACGTCCAAAAGCGCAAACTTTTGAAAATGGCCAACGGCGAATGCCGGGGACGACGATCAAACAGCGATCGCGACGAAGACCTGGATTGATCTGTCAATTCAAGATCATCATCCAGGCCCCCATCCGGTTCAAGCGCATCAACACTTGCCTCAAAATCGCCAAGACCAAATTCCACACCGTCAATACCACTGACGACAGCCAGGAGGACAAAGACCCCACCGATGGCAAAACAAAACCAGTAAATTGTCAGCATGGTCGAAGGGTTCAACACTCAATCACTCCCATCTTGACATCTGTTTTCTCGACCAACTCGATTTGGAACGATTATTAATCTGCCGCTAACTACACCCGCGATCGCCCCCATTCTTGAAAAAACATCCCACGACTCACGTCGGCGATCGCCCCTAGCCACCAACCGCTCCAACCCCACAAAACCCAGCCTCGTCTCCGGCTTCTGTCTTCCGAATCATGACAGCCCTAGCTCGATCTGGTTTAGTGAAGGTGTTTTAACAAGCCGCGATCGCGTTAGTTGCCATGCCCAAAGCCGCCATTTTTGACATTGATGGAACCCTAGTTGACTCTGTGCCGTTCCATGCTGAGGCATGGGTTATTGCCTTTGCTAAATTTGGCTATTCCGTCACCTTCGAGCAAATGCAAAAACAAATCGGTAAAGGGGGCGAATTCCTAATGGAAACGGTACTAACTAAAGCAGAAATGGAACAAGTTGGTAAAGAAATTCATGGGTATCGCAAGGAGTATTTTCAGTCAAACTTTTTACCCAAAGTTCAACCCTTTCCCTAAGTCAAAGCCTTGTTTGAACAATTACACACTGATGGCCTTGCGATCGTCTTAGCCTCGTCGGCTCAACCCGAATCTGCCCAGCACTATATTGATTTATTAGGTGTAGCAGACTTGATTCAAGGTTGCACCACGACAGGAGATGTCGAAAAGGCGAAACCCTACCCAGATGTCTTTGAAGCAGCCCTCGAAAAACTCTCTGGAATTTCTGCTCAGGATGCCATTGTAATTGGTGATAGCCCTTATGATGCCGAGGCTGCGGGGAAAATTTCATTAACAACAATTGGGCTGCTCAGTGGCGGTTTTTCCGAAACAGAATTACGAGCAGCAGGCTGTATTGCTATCTACCAAGATCCAGCAGATTTGCTAACTCACTATTCTGATTCGCCCTTGTCTGCCAGTTCCCTTAATTCGGCACAGACACCGCTATAGGGTTTGAATAAGACGTCAGGTGTTGCCATCATCACGTCTCACCCTTGCGCTCAGTCGTAGTTGATTGCAACGCAGCAACCCTTTGCTCCATTGGGGTAGAGATGGGCGATCGCGCAGTTCTGACCTAACTGTTTAAGCTCTGTTTTTCCTCATCTGGCCTCGTATATACAACCAGTTAGTTATACGGTAAGATCGGTGTAGGTTTATGCCCAGCATTTGGAAATTAGAGCAATTGCAATGGCCAGAAAGAATATTGCGAATCAAGCGGGTTTATCTACGCTAAAACCAAATCCAGAGCGATCGCTGAAGCTAGACACAATGAATCCCCAGTTATCGCCTACAGCCCTTGGGCTAATTGCCGATTTTTTCAAAGTTTTGTCTGAAGTTAGTCGGTTGCAAATTGTATGTGCCTTAAAGGCGGGGCCGCGCAATGTCACAGAAATTATTGAGGCAACGGGTTTAGGTCAAGCTAATGTTTCTAAACATCTAAAGATGTTGACTCAGGCTGGAATTGTGGCGCGGCAACAGCAGGGAATTTGTGTGTATTATGCGATCGCTAATCCCTTTTTGTTTGATTTGTGCGAGCAGGTTTGCGCGGCTTTATCCATTCAAGTCGAGCAACAACAACAACAATTACAAGAATTATCCGTTATGCGGGATAGGCCCTGAGTATGACTGAAGATTTGTTGCCAAAAGCCGATCGCTCCCAGCCAGATTTGTCAGCCACAGCGTGGGAACAGCGGTACCAGGATGGTCGCACCGGTTGGGATTTAGGCGCACCCGCCCCGCCATTGGTACAGCTTTTGGCTGGGAAAAATGCACCGCAACCAGGCCGAGTTGCAGTTTTGGGGGCAGGTCGTGGTCACGATGCCCTGTTGTTTGCAGAACATGGTTTTGAGGTCGTTGGGTTTGACATTGCACCGTCCGCGATCGCCACAGCAACGCAAACGGCTCAAGCACGCCACATCTCAGCACAGTTTTTGCAGCGAGATATTTTTACGCAAATTGCCGACTTTGCTGGAGGGTTTGACTATGTGCTGGAACATACCTGCTTTTGCGCGATCAATCCGGCGTTGCGTCCAGCTTATGTCCAAGTTGTACGCACATTATTGCGATCGCAAGGTGAACTCATTGCCTTATTTTGGGCCCACCAAAAACCAGGTGGCCCACCCTTTGGTACGAGTGTGCTCGAACTGAGGCAGCTATTTGAACCAAGTTTTGAACCGTTGTTGTTTGAGCAAGCAACCAATTCTATACCAAGTCGTCGGTTGGAAGAATATTTAGTGCGCTATCGAGTCAACGGTAAATCTCACTAGAAAGTGAATCATCAGTACATAAGTCAGTCTAATCCTGAATGATAAGTAGGTGGGTTGAGTTAAATATAAAATGGGTTGGCGATAGTAAAACCTCTGCTGGCTCTGGCTTTTTGTGCCTCAATCTCACCTACCCAACTTTTATATTTAATTATGCTGATTGATTATTTACATGTCAGAGGAGACAACAGGCAATTGTAAATGGGAAGCAACGTTTCCTCCAGACAACACCATGATTGTGATTATTTGTTGGTTAATTAACTGAGCTTGTTTGGGTGACTCACCCGTACCAGGATTAACAGGATAGGCAGGAAAACAGGCAGCACTGAGGCTCAAGCGCAAGGCAGACCCTGCGGCAATACAAACACAAATTGATTGCAATTGCAGCTTGATGGGGGTTGAACTAGAATCAGCGATCGCCTCAGATTTAACAGTCAAATAGCCTTGGGTCAGATTGTACGTTAATCCATTTGGAGCAACTTCAGATAATACTGCTGATAAATCAAAACTCACTGAGTCTGAACTGCAATACAGATACAAAATAACATCACCAGAGAGGTGCAAATTAGTCGCGAGGGGAGCAGACGTATAGGTCAACACATCCGTGCGATCGTCGATCGCGCTGCGTTCTTGGGGGCCTGCTGGAATGGCCGCATGGCCACCGTGAGAGGGTACCGGACGCCAAGGATCGTGAACCAAAACATCTGGAATCGGGGATGCAGGAGGCCAGTCCCCAGTTAAGCCACCATGCTGGGCAAAACCAGCCAGACCATCACTGACTAAATAGAACGGAGTGGATGAAGTATCAGCCCAACTAGATTGAGTAATCCACTGATTTGTCCCCAATTCAAATAGCTGTACACAAGATTCTGCCCCCAAATTGGTTTGGTGATCTTTGAGAAAATGATCAAACCACTGGAGTTGCAGGCGATCGCAAGGGCTAACGGCCTCAGGGCCAAAGTCTTTCGCACCAACTTTTCGTCCCCAAGGCAAATGAGCCCACGGGCCAACAATCAGCTGTTGCCGATGTTGACTCCTAGCCACCATCGCTTGATAAAGGTTGAGGGTTCCCCGCAGAAACGTATCGTACCAACCGCCAATGTGCAACATGGGCAAATCAACAGACTCAAGCAAGAATTTTGGCGATCGCTGTTCCCAGTAAGAATCAGGTTCGGAATGAGTCAGCCAAGTGTGATAAAATGAGCCTGGAGCAAGTACATTCAAAATACCTGAGCGAGTCGGCACTGAATCACCGAAGATCAGGTTTTTACCAGCCATTGATAACGTGTGATGGGCAATGGTATCGTTTTGGCGGCGGGCCGTTTCAGCCGCAAGCTGGATCGCCCAACCCAGATTCGCCTGTAGACAAAAAGCACCATTTTCATAGGCCCAGTCAGTATACAAATCGTATCCCACCATTGCCGGACAGATAGTTTTAAGGGCAGGATGTTGACTGGCCGCTGCATACAATTGCGTCATCCCCTGGTAAGAAAAGCCATACATCCCCACCCTGCCGTTACTCCCTGGCAGCGTGGCAGCCCATTCCAGCGTATCTTCACCATCGGCAACTTCGTGGGTAAACAAATCAAAATCGCCCTCAGACGTGCCTCGTCCACGCACATCTTGAATCACAACAATATAACCGTGGGCTGCATACCAAAGAGGGTGGGCATAGACAACGGTAGAGGCGATCGCGCGGCCATAGGGTTGGCGCATCAGCAAAACTGGAAAATCTCCCGCTGCATCCGGTCGATAAACATCTGCATCCAGACGAACGCGATCGCGCGTCACCATTGCAACAGTTTCTTTCGGTAAAACTTGAAACACAGGCAAACCAACACCAACCAATACATTGCAAAATACACCATGCCTAAATTAGTAATCCACAGGTTTAAATATCTTTAAACTGCTTCTATCTAGCTGGGCACTGGAGCACTCTATCCACAATCCCTATTCTAAGCGAGATGAACCCATCGGCCCCATCCTGAATAGTAAATAGAATCCTTGACAGATCGATCGCAATTCTTTGCTGGAAATTCGATTGGCAAACGACTAATCAAATGATCAATCAAACGATCAACGAGCATTTTTTCTCAAATCTTATCTATCTTAGTGCTACTTAAACAGCACTTTTTTGAGAAAACTATTTTGATGCGATCGCAGTTTCTAGGAAGCGATCGCGGCTTGCCCATCTCCATTTTATTTATGAATAGACGAATTAAGAGATTAATATTGGTGCTGGAACTCGTTGTAACACCGCTAGATCTTCCTCATCTAAGGGCACAGGGATACCACTCTGGATCAGTTCGGCAAAATCTTCATTCGGCACCATAAAACAAAGAGCATATAGTCGTTCATTGCCAGTATTTCGAATTTCGTGAATGCCCGTTGGTGGCACAAGAATGCTATCGCCCGCATGGAGTGGAACTGATTTCCCATCACAACTGGCAACGCCTTCTCCTTTTAATACAAAAAACATTTCCACCGCTAACTGATGGCGATTCGGCGGTGTTTTCCCACCCACATCAAAAATTTCCACACAAAAGGTCAAAGACATATTGGCAATTTGTGGATCAAACACAATGGCCAAGCGATTTGTATCATGGGAGCTAATGCGATAAGCTTGGTAGTCGCGGGGAGATTTGATGACGGGAATGACACAACTCGTTGAGTCCATTGGAGTTTCCTTGTTAATAAATGAATAGAGGGGTTAAGATACGGTTACACATTCACAATTAGCACTGAATTCGTCACTCCGCTAATCAAGAAACTTCAAGCAATAAAATCCTAACGTCGATCATTTTTATTCAATTGTTTCAAATCTATCTTTACCCATTTTTCCAGTAGCTTTTAGCAGGAAGAAGAGGTCGATTTAGGCATCGCTTCAGCCTGAATGGACTGCAATAATGTAGCAGAATCGGCAACAAAGCCAAAACATTGATTCACGTTATACAAAGTTGCTAGCCAACAATAGTCTGGCGAAGTTGTTGCTGCACTATCTTTCAGCAAGATGCAGTCATAGCCTAAACAATTGGCATCTTGTAAAGTCGCCATCACACATTGATCCGCATTGACGCCAGCAAAGAACAGTGTTGTACGGCCAAGATTGCGGAGAATACTGTCGAGGGGGGTATCCCAAAATCCACTCATGCGATACTTATCGACCCAAATATCTGTAGGGGCAGGGTTCAATTCATCGACTACGGCAGCAGCCCAACTATCCTTAGTTAACACGGGCGCACCGTTGGTGGGGAGTGGGTCGCCTAAGCCTGTGCCTGTGCCTGTGGGATTGTAAACATGGCGGAGGTTGGCACTGATATTGAGCAGGTCGGGCCGATTGCCCCAGTTAATCCAGACAATTGGAATCGCGTGGTGCCGTAAGGCGGGGAGCAGGGTTTGGAGCGTGGGAATGGGCGATCGCGCTGGGGTCACGTCAACACCAATACTGGCCAGCCAACCATCGGGATGACAAAAATCATTTTGCATATCGATGACGAGCAAGGCCGTTTTAGCCAGGTCGAGCCGCAAGATTTTGGTTTCTGTGGGTAGGGTAATAGGCCGAGGAGCCAGGGGCGGGCGGGTCATGTCGGCGATCGCCGCATTGACGGCCCAAGCATTAGGTGGAGTCCCTAAAAGATGCAAAGAATCGTTCATAGTGATGGCAGAATGGGCATTGCCCCTCGGATGGTAATGGGGTGCTTTTATTATGCCGAGTGGAGTTGGGAGCGGATTCAACTGATGGGATGAATTGGGCTAAACCGGCGAAAAAAGCCTAAATTACCAGGGGGTTGGCCCAGTTAAGGTCAACAATTGCTCACAAATAAATGCACACGAAGAACCGCTCACAACTAAAAAAGCCACCCGCCAAAACTGCCCCGCGAATTCACACCGTCTTCCCAGGGCGATCGCCATTGGAAAATTTATTTAACAAAAATTTATTTGAGAACGAAACTGGCCCCTAAACCGTCCGCCACTCCCCCAGACAGCAGCCTGGACGGGTTTCAGCGCCAAAATTCTGTCTCTAGAAGGTAGGTCAATGTTTCTTGACCGGAGTACCATTTGGGGAGCAGCTATGCTGTTTGCATTTTTGTCCTGATTTATCGTTGCCCCCAATGGCTTCTACCATCCCATTCCAGCGATCGCCCAAACAAAGGCCCGCCGAGTCGCCGCGCTTCTGGATCACATTATTAGCCGGATCCCTGCTAGTAAACCTGGTTGCGGCATTGGCGTTTCAGGCCACACTACAACAGTTAAAACCATTGAATTTGGCCTTTGCCCCGATCGCGGTGGAATTTGTCGCGCCAGCGGGAAAACAGACGACCTCCACCCCCGCTTCGCCTAAGCCCCAGACGACGTTTGCCCCCAAGGCCGCCGCCGCCCCCGCCGCCCAAACACCGCCTCCGAGCCAAGCGCCTTTACCTAGAACCTCAGCCACTTCGGCGATCGCGGTTCCCCCCGCCACCACCGTCGCGCCCCCTGCCACAGAACCCGAAGCTGAGCCAACCGACGAGTTAGCAGACGATCCCCCCAAAACCAAGCGATCGGCCCCAACCCAACCTGCGACCGAATCCTCGGCCCCGGAAACCGAACAACGCCCCAACCCAGAACCCACCCCCCCGGCCAACACTCAAGCCTCCGGCACTGCCCCAACCCCCCCCATGCCCCCGACCACACCACTGGAGACTGGCCCCGTGCAATCAGGCCGCTTGTTGCCGGGAGTGCCTGTAGTGCCAGATCCGGAGCGCAATCAAGTCGCAGAAGACCCTATCCGCCCAATGCGCCCCCAGGTCATCAGCCAGAACCCAGTGCCAGCAAAATTTTTCGCCACATTGACCATCGCCGCTGTTCCCCCAACGCCTGACCCAGTGGAAGCGCCCGTTCTGCAAGATGAACCCACCAAAACGTTTCTGTCCCAGGCCAGCCATTGCACCCTACACCCAGATGCCCTACACAGCTTTGGCCAGCCCGTGGTGCTGCAAATTGAAATCAACCCGAAAGGGCAGGTCGTGGCTCCGGTTCAGGTCAGAAGTTCCAGCCAGAACGATCGCTATGATCAGTTGGCGCAATGTGTGGTGCGGGAATGGCAGTTCAAACCCGCAATGACCACTCAGGCCGAGCAGTTGATCCCCGTTTCGGGACGGTTAACCGTGGAATTGGCGATCGCCCACAGGGCAGGCTGAAACCCCAAACGGCAACAAGCGCGAACTCCTGGGGCACTGGGCGATCGCCAAAGCCCCACCAGTCAAATCACCGAAGGGGCTTGAGGTTTTAGCAATGAGTGGAGGCTAACTCAGGTGTGCATATTCCTGAATTGGCCCCCGCCAGTTCGCTTTAGACAAAGTTGAAGTCGCGGAAGATGTTGACATCGGTGGTATCCTGCACCACACCAATCCGCTCCCAACCGCTGCCTTGCCAGAAGTAGATTTCGGTGTCGGCGGCGGCAGACCCAATCCCACCGATACTCAGGTACTCCAGTTTGTAGAACTCTCCACCTTTCACTTCAATCTGGTCATACACCAGGTCAAAGTTGTTGGCCCGAGGATCCCAGTCGGTGATGAGGGCATAGCCATTGCCAGCGTCGTTGTAGTAGACATTGTTCGTGTCACCCAGAACAAAGGTATCAGAACCCGCACCACCAGTAAGCGTGTCAATTTGGGCCATGCCGTTATCATAGGTTCCGTAGCCATTGAGGCGATCGTCGCCGAGGCTGCCATTCAACGAGTCATTGTCTAAGCCACCGATGAGGGTATCAGCGCCGTAAGCCCCCACCAGCGTATCGTTCCCCGTTCCACCATTCAGGTATTTGGCCACACTGCTTTCAGCACCGCTAACAACTCCACCGACCAAAGAGTCATCGCCTGCTCCGCCGTAGAGGGTGTCTTGGTTCAGGCCACCATACAGCGTGTCGTTGCCGTCGCCACCCACCAGGTAGTCATCGCCATCGCCACCTTCCATGTAATCATGGCCATCTCTGCCATAGAGATCATCGTTGCCCGTGCCGCCATAGAGGCTATCATTCCAATCCGCCCCGTGGAGGATGTCGTTCCCGGCCCCACCGTCGATGTATTTTTCGACCAGACTGTCGGCCCCGCTGACCACCCCACCAACGAGATAGTCATCCCCATCCCCGCCGTAGAGGGTGTCTCGGTTAAAGCCACCATAAATGGTGTCGTTGCCTGCGCCACCAGAAAGGAAGTCATCGCCATTATCCCCTTCCAATCTGTCATTTCCAGCGCCGCCATAGACCGTATCATTGCCACTGCCACCGAAGACCGTGTCATTGCCAGCCCCCGTGCTGATGTAATTCGCCTCGCTGGTACCAGTAATTTTGTCGTCGCCACTGCCGGTATACACATGTTCAAAGTTGATGGCTGTTTCCCCGCCATAGTTGGTGACCCCAGTGGTCATGTCGAGTTCATAGCCCCCGCTCCAGAAGGTGACATCTAGCGTATCAATCCCAGCGCCACCATCCATCACGTCCAGGCCATAGCCGCCATCGATGGTGTCATCGCCCGCACCGCCCGTGATGGTGTCGAAGTCATCCCCACCGCTGAGGATATCATTCCCGTTCCCGCCACTCAGGGAGTCGTTCCCGCTGCCACCCAGGAGCGTATCGTGGCCGTCTTCTCCAATTAGGGTGTCGTTGCCGACCCCACCATCGAGATAGTCGCCGATGCTATCCACCGCCGCGAGGGTGTCGGAGTCGAGGCGATCGTCGCCACTGCCGCCCACCAGGGTATCGGCACCGCCTTGGCCGTAGAGGGTGTCGTTGCCGTCACCACCAGACAGGGAGTCATTCCCAGCGCCGCCATCTAGAAGGTCGTTATCATCGCCACCGTCCAGAGTGTCATTCCCGTCCAGGCCATACAGGCGATCGCTCCCTGTGCCACCATACAGCGTGTCACTCCCATTCGCCCCTTGCAGGGTGTCGTTCCCGGCCCCGCCATCCAGATATTTGGCCACGCCACTTTCTAAGCCACTGACCACACCGCCAATCAAGGAGTCATCGCCCGCACCGCCATACAAGGTGTCCTGGTTCAAGCCACCATAAATCGTATCGTTGCCAGCACCACCGGAGAGAAAGTCATCCCCATCTTCACCTTCCAGGCGATCGTCGCCGTCACCGCCGAAGAGGGTGTCATTGCCATCGCCGCCATAGAGC
>CAYYWG010000019.1:0-45747 GCA_964475335.1 uncultured bacterium | reverse complement strand
TGCCACCATACAGCGTGTCACTCCCATTCGCCCCTTGCAGGGTGTCGTTCCCGGCTCCACCATCCAGATATTTGGCCACGCCACTTTCTAAGCCGCTGACCACACCGCCGATCAAAGAGTCGTCGCCCGCACCGCCATACAAGGTGTCCTGGTTCAAACCGCCATACATCGTGTCGTTGCCGGCACCACCGGAGAGAAAGTCATCCCCATCCTCTCCTTCCAAGCGATCGTCGCCGTCACCGCCGAAGAGGGTGTCATTGCCATCGCCGCCATAGAGCGAGTCGTTAGCATCAAGGCCTGACAGCCAATCATTACCTGTGCCACCATACAGCGTGTCACTCCCATTCGCCCCTTGCAGGGTGTCGTTCCCGGCTCCACCATCCAGATATTTGGCCACGCCACTTTCTAAGCCGCTGACCACACCGCCGATCAAAGAGTCGTCGCCCGCACCGCCATACAAGGTGTCCTGGTTCAAACCGCCATACATCGTGTCGTTGCCGGCACCACCGGAGAGGAAATCATCCCCATCCCCGCCCTCTATACTGTCATTTCCAGCTCCGCCATAGACCGTATCATTGCCACTGCCACCGAAGACCGTGTCATTGCCAGCCCCCGTGCTGATGTAATTCGCCTCGCTGGTACCAGTAATTTTGTCGTCGCCACTGCCGGTATACACATGTTCAAAGTTGATGGCTGTTTCCCCGCCATAGTTGGTGACCCCAGTGGTCATGTCGAGTTCATAGCCCCCGCTCCAGAAGGTGACATCTAGCGTATCAATCCCAGCGCCACCATCCATCACGTCCAGGCCATAGCCGCCATCGATGGTGTCATCGCCCGCACCGCCCGTGATGGTGTCGAAGTCATCCCCACCGCTGAGGATATCATTCCCGTTCCCGCCACTCAGGGAGTCGTTCCCGCTGCCACCCAGGAGCGTATCGTGGCCGTCTTCTCCAATTAGGGTGTCGTTGCCGACCCCACCATCGAGATAGTCGCCGATGCTATCCACCGCCGCGAGGGTGTCGGAGTCGAGGCGATCGTCGCCACTGCCGCCCACCAGGGTATCGGCACCGCCCTGGCCGTAGAGGGTGTCGTTGCCACCGTTGCCGGAGAGATAGTTATCAACGCTGGAACCAATGATGGTTTCGCCGCCTTGACTACCTTCGACATTTTCAAAATTCGTAATGGTTTCTGTGTTGCCGTTGGTCACAGAAACCAAACCAGTCGTTAGGTTAATAGTGACACCAGACCCAAATGCGACTTCAGAGTAGTCAATGGTGTCGATGCCGCTACCGCCATCATGATTATCAAAGGTAACGTAGTCACTATCGACAATGCGATCGCGCCCAGCGCCGCCACGAGTAAAATCACGACCAACACCACCGTTGAGGGTGTCGTTATCATTACCACCGTAGAGGGTATCGTTGCCGCTGCCACCGTCCAGCGAATCGTTGCCATCTGAGCCATAGACAACATCGTTGCCGCCCAAGGCATCAATGGTGTTGTTGCCGTCATTGCCGAAGAGGGTGTCGTTAAATGGGGTTGCCATGATCTAAGAATTCTCCTTAACAGGTAGGTGTTGAGATTCCCAAACACTGGATTATCAAAGTGGCTGGGAGGGGGCAAACGGTAAACTCCACGGAGTCATCAAGTTGCGCGTGGGAACCGTTAGACAACTCTAGGTTGTTACCCCGCTTCTACGACTGGCACGATCGCGTTATGCGTCAAGGAAAACTAAATAGAAGGTTGTGCGTTAGGATGAGCCAGTCAGGTGATACCTACTCTTCGGATAGCCTTGCAAGTTTTATGCCAATTTCCCTGAAAATTGCCAAAGTCCATGCCAAACTCTGCGGCACCGCCGGCAGCAAACGTGACCAAGTTCCCAACAGAAAAGCCCCAGCCAATGACTGGAGCTTCACCATGAGTAACACTGCCCCACAGGGGAAATGTTTGAAACGATTCAATTAAACAGGATTAGACAGGAACGTTTACCCGCCTTAACCTAGCTCAGAGCTGCGCCACTGCGATCGTATTCCGACATCAAGCTGGCATCAACTTCACCTTGGATTTGATTCCAATAGTTGGAAAGTTTAGCCGAGAAGCCCACTTCAGCGGCAGTCCGGGCCAGTACAGAGTGCTGCCGATTTTTGATTTCCCGATTGTGGTTGAGCATGAGGTGACGAGCTTTCGCTTCAATAGACAGAGCTGGAGTAGCAGCCATCGCAGGTTGAGCGATCGGCGTGGTAACAGGTTCTGGCGCGATCGCTGCTTCCGTACTGTAGGCAGCACCGCGATACTTGAAAATGGCTCCCAAGCGATCAACCTTCGCGACTTCACTGCGTCGATAGGTTGCACCACGATACTTCAGATTAACGGCTGGCCCGGTATACACTGCAGGCGCATCGGGTGCGATTGGAGTGGAATTAGCTTCGTAACGAACACCGCGATAAGAGAGTTTCATATTTCGCCTCCTAGAATCTTGTTGCGATTGATTTGAGGCGCGTTCCTTCGGGATGACTCCCTACTTCCGTCTTCTTAGCAAACTCACCAACCCTTTGATTGAGTTGTCATCGCAAGAAGATGAACGTTTTTGTTTTCTGTATCTATTTTTACAGAATTTTCTGAGAAGTGTCAACTTTTTACATAAGTTCATCTTTGACAGCCTAAGGTCAGGATTTGGGGGGCACCAGGGCAAACTGAAACCTCCCACTGGGTCTGGGTTCTAAGGCTCTTAGCCAACCCTACCAGTAGAAACGGCAACAATGAGGCTGAGGCTAACCCCCACCCGGCCCAAGGCTGGATTGAGGGTGTTTCGTAGCTTTGGCTTTGGCTGCCGTTGTGGATTGGCTATTCCCTACATTCAAAAATAAACGAATCTTTAATTAGACAGATTTTTTAGCATCCACAACGGCCCCTTTGATTGATGTTCTAGCCATCTAATTTTGATGAAATAGAACACAGGTAAGTTAAAGGGAATCAATCCATGCGTAAGCTAAATATTGGTTTAACAGATAGCCAATTGAACGGTGTCATTGAGCTGCTCAAGCATGATCTAGCAGATGCTTATTTGCTACAAATTAAAACAAAAAAGTATCATTGGGATGTGGTTGGCCCCCAATTTATGTCACTGCACAAAATGTGGGAAGAACAATACACCAACTTATCAATGGCAATTGATAGTTTAGCTGAGCGCATTCGGGCCTTAGGTGGCTATCCAGTGGCAACAGCCAAAGAATTTATTGAGTTCGCCACGATTCAAGAAGATCCTGGCCATACCCCCAGCACCACAACGATGGTCAGTAACTTGGTTGATGACCACGAACAGATCATTCGTAATCTGCGTAGCCATATTGATCGATGCAGTGAAGAATTTCACGATGAAGGTACCGCAGACTTTTTGACAGGCTTGATGGAACAGCACGAAGAAATGGCTTGGATGTTGCGCTCTTTCATTGAGGGTGAAGCCGTTCAATCCGATGGGTCGGCACCCTTACCGAATCAGAAAACCACAGTGGGTAGTCGGAATTAATGGGTGAAACGCGATCGCGAATTGTGCCGTGTTCGTTGAACCATAATTAGAGCCAAATAAATTAAAAAATCCTGGGTTGGTTGGATTTCTCAAGGAGATGAACTAACCCAGGAAATTAAGTTTGCTCAAGTTTGAAAATGAGCGATCGCCCAGATTCAGGCTTTGGGTCGCTCTGTTTGGCTGCCTTTGAAATGATTTAGACTCGGCCTGAGCTAAATTCAGGAAGTCAGGTTAACGGACTTTGGCCACAACAGCCCGATGGCGCGGTGTACAAGCCACCAGTTGAGGCCGTTCAAAGCCAGCGTCGGATAAGGCTTGGCTGATGTCTAGCGTAAAGTACTGGTCGAGATAGGGTTCCGTACTTTTCAGTAACGTCAAGACATAGGGAGGAAGTTTGGCGTAAACCTCGGATTGGGGATTCATATCCATTAGAGCGAAGTGTCCACCGGGACGCAGCAACCGCCGAGCTTCCGCAAAAATCGCGATCGCGGCAGTTTGGGGCAACTCATGGAACACCAAACAGGTGGACACCAGATCAAACGACGCTGACGGTAGGCCAGTTGCTTCCGCCGCCGCATGAACCCACTGAGGCCGCGAAGCCGTTGCATCTGTGCCCTGATAGCGATCGCCCTGCCCACTGGCCCGTTGTTCGGTGCGATACTTTGCCACGGCCAAAAAGTAAGGCGACAGATCCACACCAGTCAGCGTTGCTTCTGGAAAAGTAGCCTGCAACGCAAACGTACTCATCCCAACGCCGCAACCCAAATCCGCGATCGCGGTGGGTGCTGTTGGGAGTTGTTGTTTTAGATAGTCGTGATAGCTGTCGCGTAATCGTCCATCCCCTTCGGCCCCGGCTTCTTGCCAAATGCGCGCATGCACAGCATAGGCCGCTACTTCCACTTCCAGGGCCGGTTCCCAACCCAAATTGCCTTCTTCGTAGGCATGAAACGACGTTTGGTAATAGTCGGGATAAACCAGCGTTGGATTTTGCACTGCGGCGAGATCCGCTTGCCAGTCGCGCTGTTTCAATGCGTCCACAGTCGCCATCCAGGGCACTCCAATGGAATCAGCCCGTTTGATCATCATGCTCCGCGCCCGATTTTTGGCCAGTTTGGCCAGGGGTTTGATCGCCAACACCCCATTCACCAGGCGAGAAGTCAACGTTGGGGCAGAAACTGTCACTGTCATATCGGCAGAGTTACTATCAACATTTGCTAACAGCCCTATTATCTCAGGTGAACGAGCGTGGCGGGCGATCGCAAAAGTGCCAATTTCAGCCTGAACTGAACCGAATCTGTGGGTGAAGCCCCGCAGCTTTGCGAATACCAATTTAAAATCTTAATACTCCTCTTTTGTGCTCATTGGTCATGTCCTGTCTATTGTCTTCGGTTGACTTTCTTACGAATCCTGGACTGATTTTCGATGTCCGCAGTCCAGCGGAATATGAGCAGGGGCATATCCCAGGAGCAATGTGTCTGCCACTGTTTACCAACGAGGAACGGGCCAAAGTTGGGACGTGCTACAAACGCCAGGGAAAAGAGGCCGCTGTGGAACTAGGGTTGACCATCGTTGGGCCGAAGCTGGCTGACTTTGTGCTTCAGGCGAAAACATTTAGCCGCGATCGCACGGTGCGGGTGCATTGCTGGCGGGGGGGGATGCGGAGCAACAGTATGGCGTGGTTGCTGGAAACAGCAGGCTTTCAGGTAACGGTTTTGCAAGGCGGCTACAAAGGGTTTCGGCGGTGGGTGCGCGAAACCTTGGCTGTGCAGAAACCTGTGCTGACCCTGGGCGGCATGACTGGCACCGGGAAAACGGCAGTTTTGCACGCGATCGCCGCCCAAGGGGAACAAATTATCGACCTCGAAGCGTTGGCCAACCACCGAGGCAGCAGTTATGGGGCACTGGGGTTGCCCCCCCAACCCACGACAGAGCAATTTGAAAATCTGTTGGCTGTGGCCTGGGCCAAACTTGACGCTCATCGGCCCGTTTGGATTGAAGCCGAAAGCCGCATGGTGGGAACCTGCCGTATTCCTAACGAAATTTTTGACCAGATGCAGGCCGCTCCCATTGTGCAGCTTGAGCGATCGCGGGCAGAACGGATCGCCATTTTGACTGACGTGTATGGGCAGGCGGAGCAGGCTGAACTCATTGCCGCCACCGAACGCATTACACGCCGCATTGGGGGATTGGCCGCCAAGCAAGCGATCGCCCACATTCGCAGGAACGACTTGGCCCCTGCGATCGCCCTCGTCCTTGACTACTATGACAAAACCTATTGCTACGACCTCAAACGTCGCCCAGTCCCAATCAGCACCATCCCCGCCACGGGGCTAACCGCCAGCCAAGCCGCCACCCACCTCATCCAAACCGCCGCCGAGTGGATGGCAGCTTAAATCCCGGATGACCGCTCTGCATTCCGCTGCCCAGCATAAAACCCCACGCAAACTCGTTATTTCAAGGCCAGCCAGGGGAATCATAAGCAAAGTCATTACGGATACAGGAGATGGGCCGCTATGCCAGATGCGATCGAGAAATCAGAGTTTGTCTCAACGCCTGCGTCGGCCCTAGCTATGTCCCCTAGCGCACCTCCCGACACCTTCTATCGCCATTTGCTGGATCAGGTGCCTGGGATGATCCAACAGTTTTCGCTAGAGGCCGATGGAACCATGCAATGCACCTATGTCAGTGCTGGCTGTGCCGCGCTGTTTCATTGCGACCCAACAGCCCTGCTCCGAGATGGAACCGTGTTGACGCGGGCGATCGCCCCCATTGACCGCGATCGCTTTGCCCAGGCGGTTGCCCAAGCGGCCCAAACGAGCGAACCCTGGCTGTGGGAAGGCTACCTTCAACCATCGCCCCAAGGCCCACCTCGACGGGCGATCGCGACTTTTCATCCCAACCCCCAACCCACGGGTGCCATTCTCTGGCATGGGATTTGGCTGGATGTTACCCACTGCCCCGCGCCCCCAACCGCGCCCGTGGAACAAGCCCCACTGACTCTCCCACGATCGCTGCACCCCGCGATCGCCACAGCAGAACAACGGGACTTTATCTTTGAAATTTCCCAAGATTTGTTGTGCATTGCCGGGTTTGATGGGTACTTCAAACAGGTCAATTCCCGCTGGGAAAACATTTTAGGCTATTCCGAAGCAGAAATCTTGGCCAAACCCTGGCTTGAATTTGTCCACCCCGACGACCAAAACCAGACCGCCATTCAAGCCTCAGTCCTGGGCGACGGGACTGCCGTTCAAGAATTTGAAAATCGGTACATTTGCAAGGATGGATCCGTGCGCTGGCTGTTGTGGCAATGCGTTTCCTTACCCGATCAAGCTCTAATCTTTGGATCGGCCAGAGATATTACTGATCACAAAAACGCCGAAGCCGAATTGCAAAAAACAAAAAACTTTTTTGAGTCCATTCTCAACGCCTTACCTGTGGGCGTTGCAGCCAAAGCCGCCGATGATTTACGCATTGTTTTGTGGAATCCGGCGATCGCAGAAATCCTCGAAATGCCCACCGAATCGGTATTAGGCAAAACAGACTATGACTTCTTCCCCACCGAACAAGCCGATCTGTTCACCACCATCGATCGCCGCGTCCTGGCCACCGGGCAACTCCTCGATATCCCGGCAGAAGAAGCCCAAACCGCCTCTGGCAAACGGCGCATTCTCCACACCAAAAAAACAGCGATCTTAGACCCCACTGGGCAACCCCAATATCTCGTTGCCATTACCGAAGATATTACCGATCGCAAAGCCGCCGAAACCCGTCTAGCCGAACAACAAAGCACCCTCCGTGCCATTTTAGATGCCGCTCCAATTTGGATTTGGATGACTAACTGCGACGGCAAAATGCAATTTGTTAACCGAACCTTCTGTGAAAATGTGGGCATTCCAGAAACCCAATTTTTGGCCGCAAGCCACTATCGTGAAGTCATCGGAGAAACTGCTGCCCAAAACTGCATGGCCTCTGATGCGGCCTGCTATGCCCAAGAAACTCTACACGTTTCAGAAGAAATTCTTCCGTTTGTTGATGGCAACTTACACGCGATCGAAGTCATCAAAGCCAAAGTACGAGATGATCAAGGCACTGTCGTTGGACTCATTGGCTTAGCCGTCGATGCCACAGAGCGGAAACAAGCTGAAGTAGCCTTACGCAACTATGCCGATCGCCAAACCCTGTTCAACCAACTCACAAATCAAATTCGCCATTCGCTCGACCAAAGCATCATTATCGACACAGCCTTAAAGGCTATCCATACTCAGCTTCATCTTGACTTCTGCGGCCTAGTCTGGCTCATGCCAGACCTTGATCCACCTAGTTGGGAGATTGTGAAATTAGTCAATACAGTTGGCTTTACAAATCCCCTTTCCGAAACCTGTGCCACAACAGTTTTTGGCCCCGTTGAAGATTGGTTTTTGACTCAAGGAATCCTCAAAATCGAACAGGTTGAGCACTATCCAGAACCCATTCATCGGGCTTTTCTTCAAACGCTGGGGGTTGCAGCCATGATCGAAGTGCCAATCTTTCTCCAAAATGGGCGGTTGGGAGCGTTAATCGGAGCCCGGTTTATCCCCCATGAATGGACAGAGTATGAAGTGGAATTACTCCAGGCCGTGGCGAATCAGTTGGCGATCGCGCTGAATCAGTCCCATCTTTACTCAGAAAGTCGGCAACAGGCCCACGAACTCGCCCAAGCGCTGGAAGAACTCCAGCACACCCAGATGCAAATGATTCAGAGTGAAAAAATGTCATCTTTGGGGCAGTTGGTGGCGGGGGTGGCCCACGAAATCAACAATCCAGTGAACTTTATCTATGGCAATTTAAGCCATGCCAATGACTACATCAACGATTTGCTGGGGTTGGTGAATCTTTACCAAGACCACTACCCCAATCCAGTGGCGGCGATCGCCGACGAAATGGAAGCAATTGACTTAGAGTTTTTGCAAGAGGACTTGTTGAAGCTGTTGAATTCCATGCGCGTGGGGGCAGAACGAATTCAGGCGATCGTTGCGTCTCTCCGCACCTTTTCCCGAATGGACGAAGCCGAGCAAAAACAGGTGAATATCCACGAAGGCATTGATAGCACCCTCATGATTTTGCAAAACCGGATTAAGGCCAGACACGATCGCCCCGAAATCAAAATCGTTAAAGACTATGCCGATTTGCCCCAGATCGAATGTTACGCTGGCCAACTGAATCAAGTGTTTATGAATATCCTGGTTAACGCGATCGATGCCCTGGATGAACAAATGGAAAAAAGTAACGGCACCTTTGAACCCGCGATCACCATCACCACGGAACGCATCAGTGCGACGAAGATACAAATTGCGATCGCCGACAATGGCGTTGGCATTCCCGCTGCCGTCAAAACCCGCATTTTTGATCCCTTTTACACCACCAAAGCCGTTGGCAAAGGCACCGGGATGGGGATGTCGATCAGCCATCAAATCATCACCGAGCGCCACAATGGCACCCTCACCTGTATCTCTGCACCGGGGCAAGGCACCCAATTTTTGATTCAAGTGCCAATTGACCAAACAGCCCCCCGATCAGCCTAAATTCCGCGATCGCTGCCAACCGGAATGGCCAGCCCAGTTCACAGCGTCGGAAAGCCCATTTGGTCGCTCAATTCTTGCCGAATGCGATAGAGGATAGTGGTGGTATCCAGTTGGCGCAATACATCTTGAATCACTGTATTTGCGCCCTGTGGCCCCCAGCTACAGCCCTGTTCCAAGTAGACTTGGGCCGCCCGCCCGATCGCATAGGCCCCAAAACCCGCCAAACTGGCCTGGGCGATCGCCGTTCCGGCATAGGCCGTGATGCCACTGGCTGTATCAGCCCCGGCCACCGCCGCCGCTGCACTTTTCCCCAAGCCCAACACAACCCCACTGCCAATTTCTGTCAACAACAAACTTCCCGAACTGAGCAAAATTGTTTTCCAGAGTTTGTTCGCTTCGTGGCCCGTAATCGGCAAGCCATATAACTCTGACAACGCCCGAATCATCGCTAGATCGGCCACTGTCCCACCCATCAAATCCAGAATGGCGATCGGATTCAGGGCGATCGCGATCGCCTTATAGCGAACAAACCGCCAAATCAACGCCTCCGCCTCTTGCCCATGCAGTTCCAGCAGGCCCGTGGCCAACCGCGCCTCCGCCTCCCGCACTTGAAATAACGCATTTAGAGCCATTAACGTCCGACCTTCGCGGCCCAAAACTTCCAAAATCTTCGCTTTGAGGCAATCGATTTGGGGCAGCGGCGTTTCCCATTCATAGGTGATGCGGCCATCGGGCTGTTCAACCCGGACTTGGAGCGGGGCCGGCTCGGCAGCAACTAGCACAATCTCATTGGCTGAAAGCAACTCAGACAAGGCCGTTGCCCCTCGGCTATGGGCGGCAAACTGCAACAAACTTTGGTAAATGGCTTGGCGACTTTGTTCCGGGTAAAGATCCACTTTGTTGAACACCAGCAACAACGGTTTCTGGGCTTGGCGCAATTCGCACAGGGCTTGGTATTCCGTACGGGTAATGTCGCCCGCCACCACAAACAAGATCAGATCAGCCTGTTGCGCGATCGCCTGGGCCATATCAGCGCGGGTTTGCCCATCAATTTCATCCAAGCCCGGTGTGTCAATTAATTCAATTTGGCTGAACGGAAAAGGAGACGCCTCTGGGGGCAGGGTCGGTTGCCAGACGATCGCCTGGGGGGTCAGGGTCACCCCATTGAGCGGCCCGGTGGGTAAGGTTTTGTGGCCCACGATTGCATTGAGCACGGCTGACTTGCCCCGACTAACCAGCCCAAACACCGCCACCCGTGGGATCTGGGTTTCCAGTTGCTTGAGGGTGACGGCCAAGCGCTCGGCATCGGCTTTGAAGGGAGTGAGGGGCTGTCCCGTGGGGGGCCGTTGCTTCACCGCCCGGAAAAAATGAGTGTAGCGGTTCAAGGCTTGGCGCACACTGGCGCGGGCTCGGTGCAGGTAAAGCGTTTGGGGGTCACTTTTTTCGAAAGCTGGCATGGGTGGGGGAAAGGGGAATCAAAAAGGGTCGTGGGGTCAGGGAATCGGGGCGATCGCTCTTCTATTGTCAGCGATCGCCTCCCCAGTTAACCACGGGTTGTCGTCTAGATTACCGAACGGGCACAGGCGTAATCATCGACGGCCAAGCTGAACCGAAGGGGGACTAAATTCGCTGCCAGGTCAGCACTCCGGTGGGCGATCGCCGCCAGCGGAGCAGGTTCGCGGGTTGGCCGACCCACTCTGTCAGCAGGCCAAGGGCTCGACGGGGCGCAGTGGTGGCCAGGGCGATCGCCGTTTCCGGTGCACACAGCCCCCACTCCACCAGATTTTGCACCCCAACCAGCAACGGTAACGTTGTGCCCGATAGGGTGCTATCGGGTAGCCGTGCCGTGCCCCGTATAACTTCGATCTGCCGACTGTCCCACGGATACACCCCATCCGGCAACCCCAACGGAGCCAGAGCATCGCTCACCAAAAAAACGCCCTGCTCATACCGACTCGCCCGCAAAAACACATCCACCATGAGGGGATCAACGTGTTCGCCATCGGCGATCAACCCACAGTAGACCGCGGGATGAGCGATCGCCGCCGCCAGCAATCCGGGCTCCCGATGGTGCAACGGGGGCATGGCATTAAACGCATGAGTAACCATTGTGGCCCCTTGGTCAAAGGCGTGGCGGGCTTGCTCAGCCGTCGCGAGGGAATGCCCCAAACTCACCGTAATGCCCAGCGATCGCAAATAGGGAATCACCGTGCCCGTGGGGTCTAGCTCTGGGGCCAGGGTCATAATTTTCACCACAGCGGCGTAGTCGCCCAGCACTTGCTTCACCCGGTCGAGGGTCAACGGTTGCAAAAATTCCGCTGGATGCGCCCCCCGTTTAGCCGGATTCAAAAAAGGCCCTTCTAAATGGATGCCCAAAATCTGCGCCTGTCCGGGAGTCGGGGTTTGCGCCTGAGCCAAAATCGCCAGCGATCGCTGAATATTGTCCAACGAGGTCGTCACTAAAGTCGGGAGATAACCATCCACCCCCGTTTGCCAGAGATAAGTTGCGATCGCTGCCAGTTGATCTTGGGTGGCGGCATTCAACTCTGGAAAGGCAAGCCCCAAGGCTCCGTTAATTTGAAGGTCGATCCCACCCAGCGAGAGCCAATCCTCAGCGAGATCAAGGCTGGCAGGGCTGGCAGTCGCCGCCGCCTGGGGCTGAACCCGCGTAATCACGCCATCTTCAATACTGACCTGATGCAAGCCTCCACAGCCAGGTAATTTGGCATTGAGGAGCGATCGCAGTTCACTCATGGGACACAACCGGACGAAAGAGCAACGGAACTGACGGGCAAACCGCCTCACCAGATCCGACAGCAGAATACCGTTTTCCTACCCACCTTAGCTACTCTTCCCAGGGCGATCGCGCTTGCCACCCCCCAAGGGTCGCCCATTCCGGCAGGCAAATAGATCAGGCTCTACGCAGTTTGTCGTAAGTGTCTGCCCCCAGCACCCTTTTGCGGTGCCCCGCCACCAACCCCCAGAATCACAGCCTAGCCAGGGTTGTAGCCCAACCATCCCCACGGCTGGTTCACCCCCAGGTTGCCAGCTCTGAGGAATTAAGAGAATTTTGTGTCGAACTGTTGCACGCTTCAGTCCCACGGGAATAATGGCTGTATCAAAGCGGCCTTAAATGCAATTTTTTACAGCGGCGGTCTCGCTGGATAGTGGGGGCTAAGCCATCAGTGAAGAGGAGAAATCAACCCATGACGATGGATTGAATCGGGGCCGTGTTGTGGGCAGGCCCTGTTGCGTTAAGCCCCAGCCGATCGCACGTTTTTGGCGATCGGCGGTTTAGGTAACCATTGGTCTTGGCAACCATAATCCTAGGGGAGTAGGTATCAAAACCACCACTAAAATTACACTATAGCTGTGGTAAATACGGAGGGACTACGATGGAAGAATCAGACTTCCCTGAGCGATCGCCCAAACTCTACCGCTGAACGTGGGAAACCGGAGGGGCTGCATGGGGAGGTGGACAGCGGCGATCGCCTGCTTTCTGGCTGCCCTGGCCATCGGATCAGGCCATCTCCCTCACAAAATTGCCCACCGTGTACGGATAAAAGTGAAGAATCACGGTATACAAAGATAATCTACAGATCAAACTAAGTCACAATTAGCAACTATCTTTCATGGAAGGTTCTAATTGTTCTATTTAGGGAGGTTTTTCCAGTGTTAACGTTCTTAGCTCTACACGCTTAGCAGCCTACGAGTCGGAATCAATGAGTGATCGGTTGAGAAAATATGGAGCAATGCACGGCGATCGCGGCAAGATATTGGTGGTAGATGATACCCCTGATAATCTGGATTTGCTCAACAGTTTGCTCACGCGCAAAGGCTTTACGGTCTTGACCGCCCACAGTGGCAAAGCCGCGATCGCGTGTGTCTATCAAGAGTGGCCAGAACTGATCTTGCTGGATATTTGCATGCCTCAGATGGATGGCTATGCTGTGTGTACGGCGCTGAAAGCGGATGAACTGACCAAAAATATCCCCATTATTTTCATTAGTGCCCTCGACGAAGTGCTCGACAAAATCAAAGCCTTCAAAGTCGGTGGCATTGACTACATCACCAAACCCTTTCATGGTGCTGAAGTCGTTGCACGCATCGACACCCATCTTTCGATCCGGCGGCTACAACAGCAGCTAGAAACCCAAAATCAACGCCTGCAACAAGAAGTCCGCGATCGCGAAGCCGCAGAAACAGCCCTCCAATCTGCCAACCGCGAACTACATCGTCTCGCCAACTTAGATGGACTCACCCAAGTTGCCAATCGCCGCAGCTTTGACACCACCTTGGCCAAAGAGTGGCGACGCTTGAGCCGGGAGGAAAATCCCCTGTCTCTGATTTTGTGCGATGTCGATTGCTTCAAAGGCTTTAACGATACCTACGGCCACCAAGCCGGGGATGAATGCCTCAAGCAAATTGCCCGCACCATCACCCTCACCCTCAAACGCCCCAGTGATTTGCTCGCACGCTATGGGGGGGAAGAGTTTGTCATTGTGTTGCCCAACACGCCAGAAACCGGGGCGATTCACGTAGCAGAAGAAATTCGGGCCGCGATTCATGATCGCGCGATCGCCCACCGGAGTTCCTCCGTCCGCCCCATTGTCACCATGAGTCTGGGCCTTGCCACCATGATCCCCCAGGTCGAGTGCAAACCCGAATATCTGCTCTATGCTGCCGATCGCGCCCTCTACCGAGCCAAAGTCGAAGGCCGCGATCGCGTTTGTATCGAAACCGTCACCCTCACCGCAGAACCCTGATCCTTTCAATCCGCCTAGGGGAACGGCGATCGCCCGTTATAATACGCTCAGCGTCGGCAAAGCCAGCCAAACCCGTTGAGGTTCAAAATCTTCATCTCGCCCTTACGGAAAGCACCGATTTCGCAGTGAATCACCCCCTGTCGCCGCGCTGTGTCTTGTTGTCATGGAAACCTACTTGCTACTCAAACTCCGGCCCCAACTCATTACCCCCGAAGCCTTTCAGCCCTTCGGCCAAGTCATTTTTGCCAGCCCCGACGGCAAAGACTATGATGCCACCGACGCACAACTCCAGCTCCAAAACGGCACCCCCCGCTTCTATATCATGCGCCTCCACCAGCGAGGGCTCAAATTTGACCGCATCACCCGCCACCAGCGCGTTACCCAGTGTTTAGGCGCACTCAACGGCCAAACCTGGTTCTTAGCCGTCGCCACCCCCACTCCCGCTGCCCTGCCCGATCTTGAAACCATCACCGCCTTTCACATCCCAGGGAACTGCTTCATCAAACTAGACATTGGCACATGGCACGCCGGCCCTTACTTTCTAACACCCACCGCCGATTTTTATACTCTGGAATTAAGCGATACCAACGTGGTCGATCATGAAACCTGCAACCTGATGACCACCCAAGGGGTCGAATACGAAATTATGGTCTAAACCACCGCTGCGATTCCCCAACTCAAACTATTACCGTTTTCGATTTTTCAGGGAATTTTCTGAGTTTCTTCCTATACTGGGTTTGATCAGACTCACCACAGAATAGCGGCATGATCTTTTCCCAGCGGAATCGGCAAGGGGGCGGGTTGACGAGCCTGTGGCTTGGCCCCATCATAGTGCTTGGTTTGGGGTCTAAAAGTCTGGCCCAAATTACCCCCGATGCGACCCTACCCAGCAATTCCACGGTCGCACCGGGCTGTATCCAGTGTGTGATCGACGGGGGCACCACCCGTGGCGCGCACCTGTTCCATAGTTTCCGCGAATTTTCAGTGCCAACCGGGGGCCAAGCCTGGTTCAACCAAGCGCCTTCTATTCAAACCATCCTGACGCGGGTCACGGGTGGCCAACGGTCTAGCATTGACGGGCTGCTGAAAACCAATGGCACCGCCAGTCTGTTTTTTCTGAACCCCAATGGCATTGTCTTTGGGCCAAATGCCCAGATCCAAGTTGGCGGATCGTTTTTTGCGAGTACAGCCAGTCGTTTTCAGTTCCCCGATGGGACTGAATTTAGTGCTACCAATCCCCAAGCCCCGCCCCTGTTAACGGTCAACCTGGCACCGGGGTTGCAACCGGGCACCAGCCTCCCAGAAGCAACCATTGTGAATCGCGGGGTGCTTGCTGCGGGGCAAGATCTGACTCTAGATGCGACTCATTTGGATTTGCAGGGGCAGCTTCAAGCGGGGCGCAATTTGCAGTTGCACGCTGAGCAAACGGTGTATGTCCGCGATACGGTGCAAACGCCCTTTGTGGCGCAGGCCGGGGGCACACTCACGGTGCAAGGCAAAACGGGCATCGATATTTTGGCGCTGAACCATCCAAATCAAACGCCGTTCCAGAGTGGTGGCAATTTACGGTTAGTCAGTGATGGGTTGATTTCGGGGGATGCCCGGTTTGCCAGCCAGCAACAGTTTCAAGTGCAGAGTCTCTCAGGGCAGGCCGTCACGCTGACGAGTTTGTACGATCCCATCATTAGTGCGGCAGGCGCAGTCGAAATTGGGGGGAATTATAACGGTGCGGCATTGTTGATTGAGTCGCTTCAAGGGGTACAGATTAACGGTTCGGTAGAAATTACTCGGCCTGATGGGGCGATCGCCCCCATTGATGCTGACACCACCCTACTCGCCACCTCCAATGCCTTTATTGTCCGCGCCGGACGGGATGCCCTGGCCTATGCCCCCACGCCTTTACCCACAATGATTGGTGATAGCACCGTGCAACCGGGGCCAGCCACCTTTCAGGGCATTCGGATTACGGGCAACGTGGGCACCAATAGCGGGCCAATTATTTTGGATGCGGCCACGGGCAATATTCAAACAGCGGCACTGACGACGATCGCGGCCACGGGCGGCGATATCACCGTCTCTACCCGGAATGGCAACATTACCACGGGGGCGATCGTGCCTCTGGGGTTATCGGGCCGGGGGGGCGATGTGCGGCTCGAAGCCCAAAGTGGCGATATCACCGTGAACGGTACGATTAATGCCCTTTCTAATGGAACAGGGCGGGGCGGAGCCGTTACCGTGTCTACTGGGAATGGCAATATCGCCGTGCAAGGTGGGATCAATTCCTTTTCGATTCAGGGCGGGGCCAATAGTGACATCACGGTGTCGGCCACCAACGGCAGCATTACCACTCCCGGCACCATTGTCTCTTCGTCGCGGCAACGAGACGGGGGCGCAATTACCTACACGGCCACGGGCAACATCACCGTCGGGCGTGTTACCACCAACTCTGAACGGGGGAATGCGGGGGCGATCGCCCTCACCAGTCAGCAGGGGGGCATCACCGCAATGAATGACATCACCGCAACGAACGATGTCGTTGGCAACGGGGGTCGCATTCAGTTAACAGCACAGGGCAATATTCGCGTGCGGCGAGTCTCCACCCAGGCCAACAACTTTGGCAGTGCTAGCAATGGGGGCAACCTCACAATTCGGTCTGAGGCTGGCAACGTCACCGCGACGGGCGAACTCAGTACCCGCACCCAATCACGGGGCCAAGCTGGCGATATCCGCATTGAAGCGCCTGGTGGCAATGTGAATGTCCAGTTGCTGCGGGCTGATTCGGTCAATGGGCGCAGTGGTAACGTTCTCATCGATGCAGGCCAGGATATTCGCACCCAGAATGTTGAAGCGGACACGAAGAACAGTGCCCAGAATGGGGGTTCGGTAACCTTTCGGAGCATCACGGGTAATATTCGCAGCGATCGCATTTCGACCCAATCCGCTCGGGGTCAACGGGGCGGCGATATTGACCTCGCGACCCAACAGGGCAACATTAATGTCGGGCCACTGGATACAACAGGCAATAACGGCAGTGCAGGTAATATGCGCCTTGCCACCCAAATCGGGAACATCACCGTTCGGGATACGATTCGGGGGGTGGGCTATCGGGGAAACGGAGGCAACCTCACCCTGGAAACCCAACAAGGGGACATCCGGGTGAATGAAGATATCGTGCTGCTTTCCACCGGGAATCGGGCTGGCAATGGGGGCAATATCCGGATTCGCACCGACCAGGGGCAGATCGCCCTGGCAAAATCAGTGAATACCATTTCCCAATCGGGGGGAAACGGAGGCCACATTGAGATCCAGGCGGGCGATCGCCTCAACGTACCCGATGCAGGCAATATCACGATGGGGGATGTAGTTTCGCAGGCCAATCGGCGGGGCCGAGGAGGCGACATTACCATCACCACCAGCAACGGCGACATTCGACCCCGGCGGGGCATCTTTTCTTACTCCAACCAGGGGAGCGGCGGCAACATTACCCTGGCCACGACCAACGGCGACATCATCATGCAGCCCGACCAGGATATCCAGTCTCGTGGCTGTTTTGACTTAAACCCAAACTGCACCGGCAATGGGGGCAACATCACCGTGGCCACTGGCCGGGGCACGATTTTTTTGGATAAAGTCTTCTCCTATGCAGCCAACAACGGGGGCGACATTACCGTGTTCTCGCCGCAGGGGGCGATCGTCACCCGGGTTGTCTTGGCCCACTCCTACCAGGGGGGGCGCGGCGGCGACATTCGCTACACTGCTGGGGATGGCGGCATTGATGCCAGTGGGGTTTACAGCTTTTCGCGAGGGGGGCGCGGCGGCGATATGAGTTTCGCCAGCACGGGGAATGTGCGCTTAGCCAATCTCAACTCCACTGGCGATACCAGCGGCAACATTACCATCAACGCAGGCAACATTTTTGAAGTTTCTGGCACCTCCCGGGCCTATCGGCCTCAAGGTTCGACGGGTGCTCCCGCCCGAGCCAGTACCATCATTAGCGACACCTTTGGGGCGGGGAACGGCGGCAACATTGACATCACCGCCAAAGTCGTGCGGCTCGTTGAGGGCAACCAAATCACCGCTTCGACCCATAGCAGCGGGGCGGCGGGAAGCATTACGGTGCGGGCAACGGAGCGGTTGGAAATTGCCGATATTGTGCCCAAAGTGATTGAACCCGACAGTTTAGTGCAGGGGGCCATCACTGGTATTCCCGAAGGCACCTACCTGGGTGGCTATATTCCTTCCGGGAAAATTACTGATGTGAAACAACGGGAACGGCGCTTGGTGCCCAGTGGCCTTTTTAGCCAGAGCACCAGTGAAGCCAGCGGCAGCACGGGCAATATTCGCGTTGAAACGCCGCTCCTCGTCCTGCGGAATGAAGGGGCGATCGCTTCGACGACGTTTGGGGCCGGGCCAGGGGGCACAACCAGCATTCAAGCGGGCAATGTGCAAATTCAGGGAGGTTCGATCCTCAGTGGGGTGGCACCGGGCGCATTGGGTAGCAGCGGCACGATTCAAATTCAAACGCCGACCCTCGCGATCGCCAATGGCGGGGTCATTCAATCGCAAACTCTGGGCCAGGGGAATGCGGGGTTGATTCAAGTCGATGCCGATACCATCACCATGACGGATCCGGGCAGTGGCATTCGTTCTGGCAGCGGCGATCGCCTCTTTCGCTCTGGCCCCATTGGCGCAGGGGCTGACATTCGGTTAAACGCCAATCAAATTCACCTTACCAACGGCGCAACCCTCAACGCCGAAACCTATACCAACGCCAACGGCGGCAATATCGCGATCGCCAGTAACCATCTGGTCGCCACCCAACAAGGCCAGGTGCGCACCACCACCTTTGGCAACGGCACCGCTGGCAGCATCACGCTCAATCTCCGCGATCGCCTTATTCTCTCTGACCCTGGCACCGGACTGTTTGCCAACACTGCGACTGAATCCAGGGGTTCCGGAGGCAACCTCTTTGCCACAGCGCCCCAAGCCTGGATTCAAGCCGGAGCCGGAATCGCCGTCGATACCCAGGGGGCCGGGCCAGGGGGCACCATTCAACTGCAAGTCGGCCAACTGACAATGGCCAGCCAAGGCTTCATCACCGCCGCGACAACCAGCACGGGGAATGCTGGCGATATCCAGGTCATGGGCCAGAACCTCCTGTTGACTGATCCCGGCACCACAATTCGCTCGGGCAGCGGCACCGCCCAACAACGAGGCGCTGTCACGGGGACAGGGGGCGATATTCGGTTAAATGTGGCCACCCTGAATGTCACCAACGGGGCCACTCTCAGTGCCGAAACCTACACCACAGGCACCGGCGGCAATGTGTTCATCACGGGCGATCGCTTCGCTGCAACTCGCCAGGGCCAAATTCGGACAACCGCCTTGGGCAGCGGCACCGCAGGCAATATCGTCGTGACGTTGGGCGATCGCCTCACGCTCTCCGATCCGGGCACGGGCCTGTTTGCTGATACTGCCCTTGGCTCAACCGGGGCCGGAGGCAGCATTCTCATTAACGCGCCGGTATTTGACCTCCAAAACGGTGCAGGCATTGCGGTCGATAGCCAGGGCGCAGGCCAAGGGGGCAGTATTGACCTCCAAACCGGACGCCTCACCCTCCGCGATCGCGCCTATATCACCGCTGAAACCGCCACAGCCCAGGGCGGCAACATCACCATCACCACCCAATACCCCCTCATCCTCCGCCGCAACAGCCTGATTTCGGCCACCGCCGGGAATGCCCAAGCAGGCGGCGACGGCGGCAACATCACCATTACGGCCCCCTTCGTTATTGGGGTCCTCAGCGAAAACAGCGACATTCGGGCCAATGCCTTTACCGGACGCGGCGGCAACGTCACCATCAACGCCCAAGGCATTTTTGGCCTCCAATTCCAGCGCCAAGACACCCCGTTTAGCGACATCACCGCCAGTTCTCGCTTTGGCGTCAGTGGCACCGTCACCCTCAATACCCTCAACGTTGATCCCAATCGGGGGTTGGTCGCCTTCCCCATTAACCTTGCTGACCCCACGAACCAAATTGATCAACGCTGTGTTGCCCGTGCAGGCAGGGCCAGTTCCTTTGTCGCAACGGGCCGGGGTGGGTTGCCCATCAGCCCCGACCAACCAGGCCGCACCCGCATCGCCACCCCCTGGCTCAGTTTGCCCAGTGCTGGCGATCGCCCCGCTGCCCAAACCGTGCCACCCACCGCCGACCCACCGACTGCAACTCCGCCACCCACCGCCGAAGCCCAAACTTGGATGCAAATGGCCGACGGTTCCGTGCAATTAGTAACCCTCGCCCCCGCCGAAA
Source organism: uncultured bacterium (assembly GCA_964475335.1). Classification (GTDB taxonomy): domain Bacteria; phylum Cyanobacteriota; class Cyanobacteriia; order Leptolyngbyales; family Leptolyngbyaceae; genus CAYYWG01. The sequence goes on along the minus strand of CAYYWG010000019.1, from coordinate 25,584 downwards.
TGACGTTATCCTGGCCCACGGCAATGGAATGCCCAACCTACGAATAATCCAACCCACGCCTAGTCCCTGGCCAAGCACAGATTACACCAGGGTTTGCCCGATTGAGGTCATCTTACGGTAGATTGCGGTAGAGCACCCTCGAAACTTGGGATCCCCCTTATGAAGCTATCTCCCCACGATGCAGCCCTACTGACGGATTTGCGAACTCAGTCCAAACTGCTCATCGCCTTATATCTTGGGGTAGGAGCCGTCGGGTTAATTGCCACGGTATTGTTCGAGATGCCCGCGCCCCTGCGGGCGATCGCGGCCTTTTTATCCGGCGGCTTAGTCGGCATTACAGTCGAAAAAATCGTGAGTCGGCGGTTGCGGCGCTTGGCCTTTCAACTGTGGCAGCACCAGAATATTTCGAACTCCTGATGGCCTCACGAGGGATTCCGATTCGCTCTATCTCCTAGCGATCACACATGGCCGTGGGGTTCCAAAGTACAAGGATAAGCGGGATCACCAATTTCGATTTGCAAGGTTGAATGGTCAATCCCAAAGTGGTGGTGCAGCTCGTGGCAAGTGTCAGCCAGGAAGCGATCGCCCGGATGCCCTGTGGGGATAACCAAATGGGCCGTCAGCGCTGTTTCCACCGTGCTCATGCTCCAAATGTGTAAATCGTGTACCTGCGTTACCCCAGGCCGCTCGGCCAAGAATAACCGGACAGCCCGTTCATCCACCCGCTGCGGCACCCCGTCGATCGCCAAGTGAAATGACTCTTTGAGCAAGCCCCACGTACTGACAATGATCAAAGCGCCAATCACCAGACTAAAGGCTGGATCGAGCCACTGCCACCGAGTCAGCATGATGCCCAACCCCGCGATCGCCACCCCCACCGAAACCAACGCATCGGCGGCCATGTGCAAAAAAGCCGCGCGGATATTCATGTCACCCTTCCGGCCAGCCGCAAACATCAACGCCGTCCCCGTGTTAATCACAACACCCGCGATCGCCACACCAATGATTAGCCCACCTTGCACGTCTCCCGGTGTCACCAGCCGTTGCACCGCTTCCCACAAAATGCCCCCCGTTGCCACCATCAAAAAAATGGCATTCAAAAAAGCTGCCAAAATCGAAGTCTTGCGCCAGCCATAGGTATATCGGGCCGAAGGTTGACGCTGAGCTAACACGCTGGCAATCCAGGCCAGCAGCAACCCCAGGACATCACTCAAATTGTGGCCTGCATCCGCAATCAGGGCGACGGAATTAGCCAGCACCCCAAACCCAAATTCCGTCAGCACAAAACCACCGTTTAACAACAACCCCAGGATAAACGCTCGGTTGTAATTCCCTGGGGCATGGTGATGATGCCCTGAGTGATCAGGATGCTCCGTTGGCGGATGGGAGGGATGGGCGTGGGCCATAAAACTACAGTTGAAGTTGAACTACCTTTGGCAGCCTGGGTAACTGTCTCATTCTAGGAGAAATCTCAGCAAATATGAATACCTGTTCAGATATGAAAATAAGTTGCCGCGACGGGACAAAAGGCTTGAACTAGAATAATTGAACTAGCCTGATTGAACTATACTGACTAAATCAGCAGTGTTGAGGACAATGGATTGCGATCGCCCGCCTGCTCTATCAAGTTCATCAAAATTTGGGCATATTAAACCCAACCATAAAGCCAGTATTGACACCACAATGAGGGGCTATGGAGCTTTGCATTCGGCCTGGTCGCACAGAAGATTTGACAACACTCATTGAAATACAGAACTTAGCGATCGAAACGCTATGTTGCAGAGACTATAACAGCCAGCAATTATCTGCCATTATCAAAGAACAGAGTCGTGCCCGCCAAACAAGCAAGGAAGATTTGTTTGTTGCAGAGGTAGACGGGAAAATTGTCGGCTTTGCAGCCATTGCAAAAAATCAGCCCGAAGTGGGTGGGATCTATGTCCATCCAAACTGGGCACGGCAAGGAATTGGCACCCAACTGATGGCCACCTTAGAGCAAACAGCACGCGACAAACAATTTCACAGCTTAACGGTGTTGTCCTCGCTCACGGCGATCGCGTTTTATGAACGGCAAGGTTATTGCAAAGAACGCCAGAGCGGCTTTTGGATTGATGGAACAATTTGGATTCCTTGCCTGTTGATGGAAAAGCAGTTAGTTTCCTCAATCAGCAAAAAGCGATCGCCAACTAAAACTTGGGTGTGGTGGCTTCTGCTTTTTGGCCTTGCGGGCTTAGCCATGTGTTACGTTGAAGAGCGCGATCGCGCGCTCCGCCAATTGCCCGTCCAGCCAGCCTATCACGAATCCAAGTGATGGAACATCGTGCGCATATTACCCCTCACTAACCCCCTTTTTTGACATCTATCTCACTAGATAAACTCACCCTAGCGTCATAATTGATTCGCCTTCAGAAGTTAGTCAGCAATCAGAAAATTTTAGCGCAGGCGAGAAAATCTAGCTCAGGTAATCCACCACAAGATATAGATCACCCAAAGAGTAATATCTCTGGGTGCAGATGAAGAAAAGCGAAAGCTTCATCGAAAATAGAATCAACTCAATAGGTTGGCTGGAATAAGCCAAAGACTTTTGTTTTCTGGTTAAGATTTTCAGACTTATCTATATATTTTCGCAAGATATGAAGCTTAACTAAAAGAATAATTACACCCCGAAAATCTATCTAATTAAACACAATTTACTAATGATCTTAGTGTTACTGTTCAAATCAAATGAAATTATGAATTAATTGAATCCAAGAGCTGAGAAAGTAATTAGAAAAAATAGAAACCAGACTTTTAGAAAACATATCAAATAGCATTAATAGCGTAATCACTAGCGAGATAGAAGTAATGCATACTGACAACCAAAACTTCAATATGGATACAACAAACACACAACCCAATCAAACCACGGCGATTGACCAACGTATTACTGGTGGCGATCCCGATGTAGACGCATTGCAGGCCGAGTTTGGGGGAGAAGAAGCCGTTGGGGGCACAGCCCCAACCCCCGACCAAGACCAAGTGGAAGAGATTGCGATCGCGGCTGGAGTGCCCCTAGCCGACAAACAACCTGTCCAAATTCGGACTCAGATTGAGCGCCGGGATGCCCATCGCTGGGAACTCGATCCAGATTCCGCCGAGGACGAACCGTTAGCTTAGACCGAGAACCTGTTAAACCCAAAGTCTTGTCCAGATCGGGCAATAGCTGAATGCATTAGCGACAGGGTAGCGATCGCTGCGTCCAGACAAGACTGGTAGACCCAGCTTCGACACCTCTACTTAGATCAATCGGCCTCAACAGACTTGCTCACCACAATAGCCCAAGGTTGGCCCAGTTGGGGCTGATCTTGGGTTTGTTTGTTTATACCAGGGCAACCACGAGAAATTCGATAGTAGGGTAACCACAAGGGTTGCCCCTACGGCCAAATATGCGGACTGTTTTGAGCCATTTTGGTATTGCTAAAAGGACAGGGGCGATCGCGTTTCTCAACAATAGCTGAGCTAAGCTGAAATTTTTGCATAAGTTCTTGAATTCTCCCGTATAGATTAATAGCCTGGAGTCTTTACCCCAGCGTTGGCCCTGATCGGCATCCATTGATTGCAATCAGAGAGAACGCTTTGACAGAAGGAAGTCACTGGCTGGGGCCTGAAGCCGCGATCGCTAGGCGCAAGGTCAAAGCCAAGGATGAGTGACTTTTGGGGCGGCAGGTGAACTAAGCAACATTTTCTGATGCGGGAGTTTTGATCATGACGGCAGTGCTGCAAGTTGGCAACCAAACGATTCAAGCCGACGAAATGTTGACGCTGTTGAAGCGCTATCAGGTTTTACCCCAGGTGATTCGGGGCATTGTGATTGATGAAGCGATCGCCACCCAAACCTGCACGGAAGCAGAGCAACAGCAGGCGATCGCCACGCTCAAGCACCACCACAAGCTAGAGTCAGACGCCGCGTTCACGGCCTGGTTGCAGCAGAAGGACACCACCCCAGAACAGTTCACTGAAATGGCCCTCCGGCCTGTCTTGCTGGAAAAATTTAAGCAGCAACAATGGGGGCATTTGGTTGACTCGTATTTCCTCAAGCGGAAAGGTGCGCTGGATACGGTCATTTATTCATTGATTCGCACCACAGACTTTGGGCTGGCCAATGAGCTTTACTTTCGGATTTTGGAAGGTGAGCAATCCTTTGAAGAACTCGCTCGGCAATATTCCCAAGGGGCAGAAGCCCATACCAATGGGGTCTTGGGGCCAGTACCACTGAGCCAACCCCACCCCACGATCGCCAAACTCCTCGCCTCAAGCCAACCAGGCCAGATTTTGATGCCGCGTCGGCTGGGCGAATGGGTAATCGTGATGCGCTTAGAAAAGTTAATTCCAGCCCAAATGGATGCCGGGATGCACCAACAGATGGTGAACGAAATGTATGAACAGTGGGTTCAAGCGCAAGTTGAACAGCGGCTTCAGGCCGTCAGCTAAAAACTCCTGGCCGCCCCCGCTCGCCCCGATCAGATGTCTCCTGCGCTGCCTCCAGAGGTCAGATCATCTTTTTCTGGTCTGGCTTCTGGATTTTGCTATGGGGCTGTTGATTCCCTTGAAGTAACGGTTGCCACCCCCTTTACAGCCAGTCTGGGCCTTGGGACGGGGGACAAGCACCGCCCCACCAAGCCAAAGGGCTAGAATCCACTAGCCTCCGGCCCTGAATCGTTCATTTAGGTGTCTGTTTCCCATGCTCTGCATAATTTTTTGAACCAAGAAAGAACAATTTATAGCCTGGTTGAGTCTGTATCGCCTGTGTGTTCTGACGATGTTGGCTAAGGCTGAACCAGATTCACTGCAAAGGCAAGGAGGAATACATGATGCTACAACGCCAGTCACGCGCGCTCGACACCCCCAAATCCCAACGGCGGCCACGCCTGCTCCCGTGGAACTTGGTCGCGGAAGCGGCGATCGCGACGACGGTCGTAAGTGTGTTTGTTTCCGCCAGTCCGGGGTTGTTTGATGGCCGGGTCGCCGCCAATAGCGCTACCGCTCCCGATGCGGGCAAATCCCAACTTATTGCGATTCATTTACCCGTGGGCACGGCCAAACCCTATGATGCTCGCAAAAACCTCAAGCAAGGGCTGAGCACGCTGGAGCGGGAAGTCAACACCGTTGTTGGCACCTTGGCCAAAAATCTCAAACGGCAGTAACTCAACCAACAACCGGAACTGATGAGCAAGCCAGTTCCTCACCTGTTTTCTTAACCTTGATTTTTTCTTCCCTGGTGCGATTTCTCCAGCGGAGTACAGTCAACCAAGCCGCGATCGCCCCCCATCGTCTTCTGCGATCGTCAGGGCCAACCGCCTATAACCAATTGCCGACCAACACATAAGGTGCCCAATACTGGGGATTTTGAAAGTCTTTGTTTTCCCCCTGAAGCAAACCCAACTGCGCCCGACGCAAGGCTTCCGCTTTGGTCACAGGCTCTTTAGCATTGCTCAACTGGCGATAAAACTCTTCCATCAGCACTGGCGTCGATTGATCGCTGGCATTCCGCAAGGAAGCGAGGGTGCTCCGGGCTCCGGCCCGAACCGCAAATCCAGCAAGGCCCAGGGTCGCGCGTTTATCATTGGTCGCAGTTTGACAGGCACTCAGCACCAAAAGCTCGATCGCCTCTGGCCGTGTGACATCCCGACTGCGCAACAACGTATCAAACTCGGTCACATTAATCACGCCATCTGCCGCAAGAATATAGGTATCTTCGGCCCGTGACCCAAACTTGCCATGAGTCGCTAAATGCACCACGTTGTAAGGGTTGGCATTCAGTTGGGTTTCCAGGGCTTGGCGCGTAAATTGACTTTCCACCAGGGGGGTCAGGGTCAGGCCCAACTTGGCGAGGGAATCAATTTCTTCTTTCACTAGGGGCAATGGATCAAATGGCTCTGGCGAATTCTTGGGGGGTTCGCTGAGGCCCGCCGCCAACACGCGGAGGTTAGTGCGGGCGATCGGGGTGGGGTCAAAGAGTTGGAGGCCCAAGCTAAGCCCGATCGCGTATTTTTCAATCAGATATTGTTCACCATCCCACAGCATAGCCAGGGGAATGTTGCGGAGCGCATCATCCAAAATAAAGACCAGGGTATCGATCGCCGGGGCTTCGGTGGTTGCAGCGGTTGGGCTGGCTTTGGTTTTGGGGAGCGCACGGGCTTGCAAATCGGCTTCGAGGGGGGTAATTAACCAGGAATAAATGACGTTTGCCGTATCTTGGAGTTGACCAATCACAAAGCCAGAGGGCGCGTCTGCCAACAGGGTTTGCAAGTTTTCTAGAGTCTGCTCAAACTGGGTGGCAGGCAGAGTGACGGAGTAGGATTGGAGGGGTTGACCGGGAATTTTGGCGATGGTTTTGATGGCGACGGTGCCTTGTTCGCGATCGCGCAAAACAATGGGATACACCACCGCCGTGGTGGGGTTTTCCTGGTCTACAACCTGATCCAGGATGACCCGCTGCCCTTCGAGGCAGGCTTCCCGGAAAAAGTTATCGAGTTCGGCTAATTGCAATGCTTCAATCCGTTCACGGGCTTTGTTGAGCAAGGCAGATTTTTCTTTTTGGGCGCTTTCATCCTGACCCTGAATCTTTTCCTGGGCTTGCAGCAAGAGTTCTACTGACTGGCGATAGACGGGTTCCACTTCTTCCCGGAATTTGAACTGCACGTCCTGGTTCACAGCCGCCAGATCACCCCGGAGCGATCGCAGATTTTCGACCGCTGCATCGTAGGCCGCGATCGCAGCGTTGAGATCATCCCCCCGTTGCAACAGTCGGCCCAATTGCCACTGCCAACGATAGGCAATATCCCAGGTACTTTTGGATTGGGCGAGGACAAGCGCTTGCCGGGTCACGGTTTCAGCGTCGGTATATTGCTGGGCCGTCTCGTAGGCTTCGCCCAAAATGCCCAGAGCATAGGATTCGGCCCGTTTATCCTGAAGCGAACGCGCCTGGAGAATGGCAGTCTGCAAGCTGTCTTGCAACAATTTTAAGCGAGGTGAGGCGGTGGGTTTTGGCGCACTGGCTGGTGGTGCCGCCGCTACATTGGTGGCAGGCATCCGGCCTAAGTCCAATAGCGCCTGGGCAAAGTTGATGTGGGCATAGACGCTGGAACGACTGGCAGGCAGTTGAGCCAGGGCCGGAGCGATTTGGGGCAAAAGGCGTTGAATCTCCGGCTCGGCCTGCTGCTCGATTAACAGGCTCAGTTCATTCAGTTGGGCTTGAATGGTGGTGAGGGGGTTGACATTCAGGGTGGCGGCCTGCTGATAGTAGGCGATCGCCGCCTCGACATTTCGTTGGGCTGTGTTCGCGGCTTTTTGGGCGCGGCTGGTATTCCCCAAACTCAACAAGGTCGAAGCCTGGTCTGCGGGGAGTTGGAGGGTTTCAGCGATCGCCAAACTTTGGTTCAACACGGTCTGGGCTTCGTCCAAGTCCCCCACTAATTGAAGGGTTTCGCCCAAGGCCCGGAGCGCGAGGGCTTTTTGGCGGGTAGCAGGGCGATCGCGCAATTGGGTACTGATGGCCCGGAGTCGATCCAATGCCCGCCGATAAAACCCCAGCGATCGCAACGCCTGGGCCTGATTGAGTTGAGCGTTGATCACCCCGTCTGAATCTTGCGCACGGCCATACCACTCTTCGGCCTGTTGCCACAGACTCAGGGCGGTATCGCTGTCTCCCTGGGCAAACCGCAAGCGCCCAGCAATTTCCAGGGTTTGGGCTTTGATCTGGCTGATCTCGCGGCTTTGGGGTTGGGCATCAAGCCATTGCAAACTTTCGTCGATCGCGGTGGTGGCCTGCTCCCACTGGCCCAGTTGTTGATAGGTGAGGGCCAGGTTAGCTAGAGCTGCCGCCAAGGGCAAGAGCTGAACGGGCGATCGCAACTGGGCAACAGCTTGTTCCAGGGCCGTCGCGGCTTGGGCATACTGTCCCGCATCGTAAAAGTCTTTACCAGCCTGCACGGGGTCAGTTTGAGCAAGCACCATTGCAGGCACGGAAGGTGCTGGGGCAGAAGGCGCGGTGGCGATCGCCGTTGCCCCCCCTATGGACAATGTGGCCAGCGATCGCTGGGGGATGCCCACACTGCACACCAGCGCCGTGAGCAAGGCCAAGAGCGCCCACACCCAACTCCGCTTATATCGGTTCTGTCGCCACCGTTGCTGCCTCATCGCCTGTTCCTGATGTTTTGAATATTTTGATTACACCGTGGGCTTCAAATGGTCTAGTCGGCGATCGCCCCATTCATCTGGCCGCCGCCAGTCCGCGGCCTGGTCGCCCCAATTCGCCTAAAACGGCGTGTAAATAATCGAGAAATAAATTCCCTTTTCTTGTAAGGTATTTTTGGCCGAGTCCACATCCACTAAGGGGAACCCAAAATCCATCCGAGCGGTGAAATTGTTGCCCACCTGGAGCCGCAACCCAACCCCCAGGGAAGCCAAAAAGCCCGGATCTGGATCGGCAAAGTCGCCGTTATTCCAGCCACGGCCCAAATCCACAAAGGGGGTGGCTTGTAAAAGGGCTTGTTGCTTTGGCAGGCGCAGAATGGGGATGCGCAGTTCCGCCGACCCAGAAAGACCGTTATCCGTCAACAACAGGTCTTGGCGATAGCCGCGCAGGTTCAAAGCCCCCCCCAGGCCAAATTGTTCAATCGGCAACACGGGTTTATTCGCCAGTTGCAAGTCACTCCGCACGAGCAGCAACATATCAGGAGCTAACAAGCGCACCCACTGCCCCTGCAACCGCCAACTAAAAAAGCGGGTATCCGGGGGTTCTTCGTTAACGGTGGAGTTTAGTGCATCTAGCCCAAAGTTGAATTGCGATCGCAACGCGAAAACGGATTGGCTACTCCGCTTTGTATATTCCTGAAAGAACCGAGCGACGGTCTCTGTCGTGCGGCCTTCAGTATCCGCCCCCGGACTGGGGAAGGGAATTTCATCCAACAAATCGGTCTGGGTACTGCGGCGGCCAAAGGTTAACCCCACAGCCAAATCAGTAGTCGGGGTTTGAATCAGCGGATGCCGCCCTGTAATCTCAAAATAGTTGGATTCGGAATGAATATCGAGAATATCAAACGGAGCCTCGATGACATCACTCGCAGAAAACCCCGCATTGAAACTAATGGTCGTATTGCGTGGACTCACCGGAATGGTGTAGCCAAAATCCAGGGCATTACTGCCCTCGGTTTTGGTAAACGCGAGGCTGATGGTGTCGCCATAGCCCAAGAGATTTTGCTCCACACCCTGGATTTGCCCCCGCAAGGTGCCGACACTCGGCACCCGTTGGTTGTCAAAGGTGAAGGTGGCTGAGGCAGAATCCGCTTCTGTCACTGTCACCTGGAGCAGACTGGTTCCCGGTCGCGACCCGGCAGACAATTCTGCGGAGATGGTTTCGATGAGGGGGTTCAGTTGCAACAGTTGCAAGGCTTCTAGCAACTTACTGCGGTTCAGCGGCGTTTGGGTGGCGAGGCCCAAACGACTGGAGATATAGCCCGGTTTGAGATCTTTTGTGCCCAAGACTTGAATGTCTTCCAGGCTGCCTTCCACCACCCGAATTTCGACCTGGCCGTCTTGCAATTTTTGGGGTGGAATGAAGGCCCCAGAGGTGATGTATTCGTTTTCGGTATACAGCTCGGTAATCGCGGTACGGGCTTCAAACAGTTGATTGAGGGAGATTTTTTTGCCTTCTGGCGGGATGGGGCCAATCTTTTTTTCGATCGCCCGCAGCATTTGCTCCTGCGAAAAGACGGTACTGCCCGTAATCGTGAAGCCCCGCACCGTAATTTCTTGGGGTGCATCCACATCGGGGCGATCGCCAGGGGTGGGCGTAGGGGTAGCTGGCAGGAGTTGATCCGGCGACGGCAGGGTTTCAATCTCAGGGGTGGGGAGGGGCTGCTGAGAGGGTGGCTCAATCCCTCTTGTGTCGGGGGGCCGCACCTGAGCCACCTCCAAAGATTGGGCGGTGGCTGACCCACCGGAAACACAGATCGCTAGCAGACAAGACAGACGAATGGGGGCACTTAATAACAGGCTTTTCACGATTTCTGTTGTTCTCCTCACAAAATTGACCGCGTCGCACACGAGAGGCATTACGGTACCCGACAAGTTCCTCCTTCCAACCACGGGATCTGGAACGGGGAAACCGATGGAGATGCATCGGCAGTCAGCACTACGCTACCATCACTCGCTAACATCCAACCCTGCGCTTCGACAATTTTCTCCGAAGTTTCTGAAATCGGTTCAACAGAATTGGCCGGAGGCGGCACCAACTCCCCAGAACTGGCCGGGGGAGCGGTGGGCAGAGGCGCAGTTGCCACAGAAGCGGGCTGGGGCGATCGCTGGGCCGCCGTATTTTTCTCTAGGGTAATCCATTCTGCTGCACTCTCCTCACTCGACAGGGCATCAATTGGGCTGGCCGATAGACCACCCCGCTTGGTATTCACAAATCGCCCCTGAGCCAACTTCCCGCGCGTATCACACCCTTCAGCAATCAACGAACTCACATCAGCCAGTCCAGCGGGCAAGGCGACCGTGCCCCGCTCTGGGTCAATATCCAACACACTGATGCTCGTCGTCCCGTTCAGGCCAAAGCGCGAACTGGCGTCAATGTCGTTTGTCGCCAAGACTTCTGGCCGTTGGGCAATGCCACTGAGTTTGAAGGCGTTGACAAAAATACTGCCGCCGTTGCCCGTAAAAGCGTTGGCAACAATATTGCTATTGGCGACGGGCCGCCCCGACACGATAAAGGCGCGATCGCTCCCAAATAAAAAGCCACTCCCATTCACCAAAATGTTGCCGCCGTTGCCCCCGGCCTGGGCGGTGCCTGCTTCGGTGGTGATGTTACTGGTATTGGTCAACACCAGTGCCCCCACCCGCAACGTGATATTGCCACCAGAGCCAGATAGGGTGGTCGCCGAAATGCGGCTGCTGCGATCGAGCCAAACCGCCCGCGAGAAAATGGCAATTGCCCCCGCTTCCCCAGCGCCTTCGTTATTGACACTGACAATGCCGCCATTGCGAAGGACGAGCGATCGCGAGGATAAGATAATCCCCCCACCATCTCGATTAACACCTCGGGCCACCTTACTTTCAAAGCCACTGCCAGGCCCATTCACAAAAATCCGATCTTTGGCTAAAACAAAGATCAAACCAGCGTCGCCATTGCCAAAAGTCGTGGTTGTAATGCCAGTGCCCACACCCGCGATCGTCAGATTAGTTGTCCCAACAACAACGCCGCCCCCATTGCCATTGGCATTGCGACCGACAACGCTAGAAATAAAACCGCCATTCCGCAAGATCATATTCTCGGCCAACACCACAACGGAGCCAGCATTTCCCGCGCCAAAGGTGCTGGAATCCAACCGAGCACCGTTTTCTAAAGTGAACGAGCCCGTCGAAACAAAGACAGAACCCGTGATGTCAGCGTTCGTTTCCCCCAACAACACATCAAAAACATTTCCGGCAAAGTCACCGCCACTAAACGTGTTGGATGAACCTTCCCCAATTGAACTAGACATTAAAGTGGGCAAACCCGTGCGGGCCGATCGCCCCGACAAAGTAACACTGCCACCGTTTGTATTGACAAAGACAATCCCTGCAACGCCGTTCGAGCCACCTTTAACCGCCGTTTGTAACTGCGCACCACCACTCATCTCTAACCGAGGTGTTCGAACCAGAATATTGCCACCTTGTCCCTGCGCCCCATCTTCCAGCGTGCTAAACACAATGCTGTCACTTTCCAGGGAAATCGACTCCGTGGCCCGGAGCAACACATCCCCAGCATTACCGACCCCAAAGGTCGCCGCTTGCAGTTGGGTTGAGTTAGTTAAGCGAATGGTGCCCGCCTGGATGGCAATATCCCCCCCGTCGCCCGTAAAGGCATTTGTGACCACAAAACCCTGATTAAAAAAGACATTGCCCCGCGCGACGTCCGCTGGAAACTGCAAGCTGACATCGGGGGTATTAAGGTCAAGGCCAACGGTTCCGGCTCCGGCAATGGCCCCAATTTCGATGCGTCCGCCCCTGGCTCTGAGCACGCCACCATCAACGCCCACATCGCCGCCCAGGAGGAGCAAGCGTTGTTCAGGAAATAACGACAGTCCTTCGCTGCTGGGGTCGCCGGTACCTAAGACAGTAATGTTACCGGGGCGGGTTTGGGAGGCCAGAAAGCCGCTGGGATCACCGATCAAGCTCAGCAGGCTGCTGGGGCCGCCGGGGGTGCGGGCGCTGAATTGATTGGCTTCACTGCCCCAGAGGAGGGCATCGGTAGTGGTGGCGACAAAGGCTCCGCGTCCGGTCGGGCCGCCGATATCCAGGCGAGCATTGGGGCCAAAGACAATGCCACTGGGGTTGATGACATAAAGGTTGACGTTGGCGCTTTGGGTGCGGAGGAGGCCGTCAATATTGGAAATGGTGCCCCCTGTTACACGGGTCACAATATTGCGGGTACTGGTATCGCTGAAAAAGGTTGCGGCTTCGCCTGCGGTTAACCCAAATTGGCTGAAGCTGTGGAATTGGTTGCCATTAAGGGTGATGCCTTCGTTGGGCGTGATGAGATAGTTGGGGCCAAGGAGGGTGCGGGCGGGGACGAGGGTGCCGTCAAGGGTGATGGATTGAGCGATCGCGCTCGGTTGCGCTATCCAAATGGAACTCGCGATCGCTAAACTCGCCCAGCCAATAGAGTGCCAGACGGGTAAACGAGATGCAGCGGGGGCAAGATGAAACATGATGCAGGCCAACGTAATTGGAAACAACGAAACGTAGGCAGGTGAATGATGGAGCGAAACGCCATATGTAAAATAATGGCCTTAGAGGTTTACGAATAAGAGTAAATCAAGGGCTACCTCCTGTCACGCGACTCAAAACAAAAAAGTGCCTGACTTTTTTCCCTAGAATTTTGCATAACTCTGGCGTAGCTCACGGATAGATGTGTAACAGGCTAACGCGTTCTCGTCTACCCACGAATGTTGTCAAGTCATGGCCTGCTCTGTTCTCTGACTCCCCAAAAGGACATCACCATGCAACGATTCTCTGCTCTGTTTTCTGGGAAAGTTGTTCCACTGCCTGCACGGGCCTTAGTTTCTAGCACGATCGCGCTCAGTCTGGCGATCGCCGGGAGTGGCCTCAGCGAAGTGATCTTGAGTAGCCCCAATTTACCCCTGACCCAAGCCGCGATCGCCAAAGATCCGGGGGTGCGTGTCGCCGAGCGGGCGGGGAATTCCGTCGTCACCTTGCGCGGAAAAAAGGGCTATGGCAGTGGCAGCATTATTCGCGACAATGGGCTGATTTTGACTAATGCCCATGTGGTTAAAGATGATCTAACGGTGAGCGTGGTGCTGAACGATGGGCGCACCCTAACGGGAGATGTGGTGGCCTATGGCACTGATTGTCTGGATTTGGCCCTGGTGAAAGTCCGCAATCCCAGCAAACTCCGAACTATTGACATCGCGCGCCTCGACCGGGTGCAACAGGGGCAACAAGTTTTTGCGATCGGAAGCCCCGGCTTACTCGACAATTCCATGACCTCGGGGATTGTCAGCCGCATCATTACCAAAGATGGCCTGATCCAAACCGATGCGTCCATTCGCCCTGGTAATTCGGGTGGCCCCTTGCTAAACAGTGACGGTCAAATCATTGGGGTCAATACGTTTATTAAACCAGCCCAAAATGCGGCTTTTGCCATTACCAGCGATCGCGTCCAAGCCTTCCTCAAAGACTTTGACCAGGGGAAAGCCCCCACCCAACCCAGCGCCGCCGTGGGCCAGAGCAAAAACGTGCAAACCGTATCCCTCCCGACTAGCCAACTCCGGGGGGAACTGAACAGCCGCAACAGTGGTGTTTTTTGCAAAACAGGTAGCCTGTTCAACGAATACACCTTCCAGGGCAAAGCGGGCCAAAATGTGATGATTTCTATGACCAGTCAGGCGTTTGCCCCCGCCCTCACGGTGTATGCCCCCGATGGCCTCTCCAAAAGCGACTTCAGCTATCGCCCCGGCATCACTGCCACCATTGTCACTGACCTGCCCCGCACAGGCACCTACCGCGTCTTGGCCAACTCTAGCCGCCCCAAAGAAGCCGGTGCTTATACCCTCAACGTCACCCCACTGGTCTTCTGGCGGCGCGATCGCCTCCAAGCGGGTGACCCCCTCACAGCGGAAGGTAAACTCTATCGCGAATATTCCTTTACTGGCAAAGCCAACCAGGATGTGGCGATCGTGGCTGTCAGCAAGCAGTTCGATATCCACGTCTGCCTTTCAGACACCACCGGCAAACGGTTAGCCTGCAATGATAACGTCAACCTCAAATCGACGGATGCGGGCCTCTCCTTCAAACTGCCAAAGGCCGGAGCCTACAAAATTACAGTAGCCCCCGCCAAACGCGGCCAAGGTGATTTCATCGTTGCCGTCAAATAGCCTTAATCCCGATCGCTTGGCCCCCGGTTTCCCCATCGCTCAGCGGTGCCAGGTTGGCTGGGGGCCTCCCCGCGATCGCGCCCCAGCATCCACCTAAGGATCAGGATTGCCCGTATTCATCCCCGTCAAAATTCCATACTGGCTCACCGCTTGATACAGCGTTCTGAGATAATCCATCGCCGTTTGGGCCGTCGCCTGAGCGGCTGCCGCATCTTCAAATTCTTGGGTTTTGAGCGGAATTGGCCCCAACAAATCCAACACCGTTTCACTGCTGGGCGGCGGTGCAATCACCACCAACGACGATTCCAGTTGCTCGTGATAGTGCCAAAACTGTTCCCACTGAATCTGGGTTCTGGCCTCCCGCTCCAACGGTTCATCCTGCAATTCTGCTGGAACAGGCTCCGCTCCTGCACCCGCCGTTGTTTGGCCCCGCATTTGCCGCAATGCTTCCAAAATTTGCTCTTTTGTGCGGCCCCGCAATTGAAACAGCACAAATGGATCATCACTGAAGCGATCGCCCAGCAAATAATACACGGCCCCAATGTGCTTACAAGGATTCGCCGGATCAGGGCAAGAACAGCGACTGTGAATATCAAACTTGGTGAATGGAAACAGACTCAGCCCATTTTCCGTAAACACTTTTTCAATGCTCAGGGGCATTTCCCCCGCTAGCAATTTTGCAGAAAACAATGCCTGCTGCGACATAGACTCAATCACATAGTTCCATTGTTCATCGCTAAATGGATCCAGTGATAACGTCACTTTGTAAGGTTCTGGCGCTGTTCCTTGCACCCGCGCCGCCACCTTGTGCCCCTTAAACTCAATACTTTTGACATTCCCTTCCCGCGCATACACCCGCGCCCGCGCCAACCGCCGAATCCATCCAAAAGACTCCAGCACTTCAATCCACCGCTGGGCCCACCACTCACGACTCGGTTGTTGATAAGTATCTGTCATGCCCTCATCTTACCGCGATCGCCCTTTCATAAAAAAACTCCCCTGCGATTGAGCGGCAAGGGAGCAATCTAAGGCTGGGATCGGCAGGCAAAGACAACCGAACCTAGATTGAGAGCCTTAGGATTTAGAACATTAGGTTTAGATAAAGGTGCCAGCGTTCAACGTCGTGGCCTGTACCCCAGTTAATACGGCGATCACTTCGTTCGTGCTGGTCAATTGAATCAGCGTATCGTTGATATTTGCCCCTGTTCCCTGAATCACAGATAACTGCGCAAACCCTAAACCACCACTGAGTTGCAAGCTATCTTGCGTGACCTCAAAATCGGTGATGGTGTCGGTGCCTGAATTTGCTGCCAGGGTAAAGACATCCTTGCCGACATTTCCGGTCAATGTGTCAAATCCAGAT
Source organism: uncultured bacterium (assembly GCA_964475335.1). Taxonomy (GTDB): domain Bacteria; phylum Cyanobacteriota; class Cyanobacteriia; order Leptolyngbyales; family Leptolyngbyaceae; genus CAYYWG01. The sequence continues at coordinate 9,807 of CAYYWG010000019.1, read as the reverse complement.
CCCCCAATCAGAGTGTCATTTCCGGCTCCGCCCCGCAACACGTCATTGCCACTGCGGCCATCAATATAATCGTTGCCCCCTTGTGCGTTAATCACGTCATCAGAATTGGCCAATCCATTCACCTGATTGTCTAATTCATTCAAAAATGTGACACTGTTGCGATTGAAAATTTGACCAGGGAACCAGTCAGGATTGCCATTTGTCCAATTGGCATTAAACACATCAAAGCTATCTTGCCCAGTGGTTTGACCATCAAACAAAATGTTGGCAATATCCACCCCTGCGCCAGTTTGACGCAGCAGATTATCCAGATTTTCAAGTTGGAAATTTTGCAGAACCGCTTTGGTATTCGCAATGCCTTCAAAAGTAATTTCCAGATCGCTGCCAACCTGGGTCAACAGCATATTCCGGGCAGTGAGTCCTGTGCCCTGAAATTTGAGGGTATCGACTGCCGCGATCGTAACCTCAGTCGGATAAATGCCCGTGCCAACGCCACCAAAATTCGCAACGGTCACGGTTCCTTCACCTTGTGCCACCAAAAACGATTGCTGTCCACCCGAACCAGAGGGGGTGGGATTAAACTCAAACACGGCGGTCGTGCCGCTGACTTCATTGGTCACCACCAGCAACGGCACTCCGTTGGGGCTTTGCTCGGCTGGAATAAACAGCAACCCTTCGGGGCTGATGTCACCGGGAGTCGTCACATATTCCAGGAACTTCGGGTTTTGGGCATTGGTAATGTCATACACCATCACCCCACCCGTCCGTTCTAGCCCAATAAAGGCATAGACCCGCTCATTCACGCGCCCAATGGTCAGCCCTTCAGGTTCGGGGCCTTTGTTATCGCTGCGAGTGTCGAAGGTGTCTGCATCCCCATTAGAGTTGAACCCGGTGGGCACTGCCGCTGCCGTGATGCGCTCAAATTGATCGCCACTGTCAAACACAATGTTGCCGTTGGTGTCGCGAATGGTGAAAGACCGTCCACCCAAAACATGAATCTGGTCATAGTCACCGTCACCATCGGTATCACCTGTAGCCGTAGTTACGGTCAAGCGTCCCAACCCATCGTTTTGCTTGAGGGCTGCGGCATTGGGGAATTTATCTGGATCGAGAACATAGTCTTCGTCCCCGACTCGGATTTCTTCGGCAAAGCCATCATAGTCGCGGGCATCCCCTTCGTTGGCCGTAACCAAATAGGTGTTGCCATCCAGCCCGACGTAGCGACCGATCGCGTCCGGCTGATACATGCCAAACACTGGATAGTTCTGGATATTGATACGACCGTCGCGATCGCTAGCATCCAGCCCATTACTTTGATTGAACTTGACATCGTTGCTCAGAGTGGACAAGCCTTGACTGTGATCTTTTAATCCCAGGGGCAAAATGTTAGTCACGGTTGCAGTTGCAATGTCCACCACCGCGATCGCATTGTTTTCCTGAAGCGTCACCCAAGCCGTTTTGCTATCGCTAGAAATGGTAATGTACTCCGGCTCAAGATCCTGGGCCACCGTTGCCCCCGGCCCATAAATTCGGACTCCTTTGGCTTGCAAGGCTGCCAGTTGACTGTTGAAACCACTAAAACCAGCCGTCGTCACTGTTGCCCCGGCGATTCCATTTGACAAGTCAATGACGCTGATGGAACCCTCCGGATCGACGGAATCCGGCTCCCCGTAGCTGTTGGGTTCCCCTTCATTGGCAACCAAGATCGTTTTGCCATCGGGCGTAAAGGTCAGCATATCCGGCAGTGCCCCCACGGTCACTTGCCCCTGAAAAACGCCGTTTGCATCGAAAAAGACAACGGAGCCTGGATCGGTTTTGGGATCGGCCTGCACCGCAACCGCCACAATCCCATTGGCGATCGCCACGCTATTTGCACCCCCTCCAAACGCTTCCACGTCCAGCGTTTGCACTAAGGTTGGATTGCTGGGATCACTCAGATCGAGAATTTCCAACAGGGTGCCGCCCGAAATAACGAATAAGCGATTGGTGGCTGGGTCATAGGCAGAAATTTCGGCTCCAGTGCCTTCTAATCCTCCGACTTTTTTCAAAATCGTATTTGCGTCTGAGGTGGAAGTGATGGCACTAAAATCTTGGGAATTTGGCTCACTGAGGCTAAACGATGGCATGACAATCAGTACCTACGCACGTAAATGGACAGAAATAGACCGTGGAAAATCGTCCTCCAGTCCGCTGAAGTTAAGCCGCTGTGGTTAAGCCGCTCGTAAGCATTACCGCCACCAAGGGATTTCTGAATCACAATCGGCGATACGGCAAGTCATCCCGTCAACCTACGCAAAAATTCTGAAAAGAGCGATCGCCCACAAACGGGCCAAACCGTTCTGGGTATTAACTTCCCGGAATTTACGGATGACGATTTTTCCACTCCCCATCATTACGGGGAACAGCCCGGAACCAGCGTGATCCAGAAAACATCAGGAATGAAGATTGTATGAAGTGATACGGTTGGGCCAACGGTACACTCGCGATCGCGCCCCCCAATCTGCCCCAGATCCAACCCAGATCTAAATAAAATTACAAAATTCTTAGCGCGATCGCTCCCATGCTTGATATATTCATTAGAGAGGCAGCGGCGGCATAGCCAAGTGGTAAGGCAGGGGTCTGCAAAACCCTCACCCCCAGTTCGAATCTGGGTGCCGCCTTAGTTTTTATGTACTGTACGTTTGCATGATAAATGTCGCTATTTGCGCGATCATGTCGTTTTTTGGCGCTTTTTTGACAGGTCATACAAATTTGCACGATCATGTCGCTGAAATCATATTTTAGAGCTTTTTGCACGTTAATGTCGCAAAATTATCGCAGTGCATTTCTTTCTGTAGAACCTGAAGAAGCCCTTAAAGGTTTATCCTGTAAGGCTTTCAAAAGTGAATCTTGATCAAACTAAATAGCTGTCTACTTTACAAAACAAAATGCGCTCAAGCGGTAGACCTAAGCGCTGGGTAGCTATAAATTTAGCTTGAGTATTGTTATTTTTAGCTTTTGCAGAGGTTTGCAGACCTCTGCCTCTTTCATTCTTCTCGATGAGTCAATTGTAGCGAGATTATTTTGCTTTACGCCATATTGGGCTTTGCAATGGTGTTTACCAGAGGCTGAGACAGAAGACATGTACGCTCTTTCATTCCGTCTCATGCTAAACCCGACATTGTAACCAGAAGCAACCTACGAGGAACTAATATCCCGACCGGTTCTTTCATTCCATCCCAAGCCAAACCTGGTATTGCAACTCCTTAGAATACAACGGTTTCAGCTTAGGCTTCTCAATATTTCATTCCATCTCCCGTCAAATCGGTCATTGCAACACAAGGAGAAAGTAGCGAGTCGTAACCTGCCAGGGCCTTTCATTCCGCCTCGCGCCAAATCGGTCATTGCGACCCTTGACGACTAAAACCATGAGTGCACAATAGTTTCGAGCTTTATTTTGGTAAAGCTGTGTTTTTGCGTCATTCTTGCCACTACATAGAGGGGCGAATAAGCAGCAACGATCGTGAAACCTACAGCGACTCAGGAATTAGGAATTGGCAAAGGTGCCGGGAACATAACTCCCGCTTCCGTTTGCCAAAATATCGAGAAGAATTCGAGCCACCTTGGAGAACCAAGCCCTACCCTTAACAAACCAGAAGAACTGCTCTGCTAAAGGCGTTTAGATCCTTGCGGATCATACTCACTTATCTGGGTTGCACAGACTATGATTGAAGTAGGTCGTGAACCTGTTACCCTAATCTTCTCTCATAGCCCAGACAGTCATTACATTGATGTAATGAGGCGGGTGTCAGGGCACCCCACCAGAGCGGGCAGCTACAGGAGGTGAAAGTATCCCTTGCGGGCAAAGCCCCCCTTACTTCAGTACCTAGACACTGACTTCGGCATCCAGATACTAACTTCAGCATAGAGACACTAAAAAGCGTAAGCCTATAGTGCATATGCATCGGCGCACTATATCCAGTGTAATGCATTGCAGCGGAAACCTGGCTACGTCTCGCTCGGATTTAACGAATCGTAAGCTGCGATCGCTAAATTCGCTGCTTGCTGAAAGGCATCTTCTTCATACACAGTATTTTGCCGCATCACCTTCAACCCATCTGTTGCGGCACGATCGATAATTGCTTGGCTCAATCGGCTGTAATCCCATTGGTGTAGCTCTTCGCCATGCTTTTTGGTGTAGAGCGCCATCGCTTTTTTAACACCTTTGCACTTAATTGCGGCTCTCGCTACTAGTTGGCTGTATAAGCGATCGCGCCATCCATCCGTTTCCGGTATCACAATCGTGCTAGCTTTGTACTTTTGTGCTAACTCAACTATCCCCTTAGCAAACAGCCGAGCTACGTGCTGACCCAAATTGGATTCAGACTGATGGACATGCCGATGTGCTTTCTGGTCTATTTGTCGTTGCTTGGAGTGTTCTCGCCGTTGGTGAAAATAGCTTTGTAGTAGATCGTATCCCTCCTTTGAAATACTGCTAGCATTCCGAATCGCCAGGATTTTACGACGCATTGCATCTACAACAGTAACGACTAAGTGTTTATCGAGATCCAGAAGGACACCGACAAAGATATTGGGAACACCTTCATAAAGTGGGCGATCGGGACGATCGAACAAGAGGGAATTTTGTAGGCAGTCTAGCTTTGGACGCGGTTTTGCCAGATCATCTTGAAGCTCCTGAATTGCCTTTGTCAGAGATCTCATCTTTTTGGACTGGACTTTACTTCTGAGGGCTTCCGGTACTTCCTCTATGCTCTGTAAAAGTTGCTGCTTTTCCTCTAATTCTTCTTGTTTCTTTCTCAACTTCTCCAATTGAGGCTCCAGTTTGCGCTGGCGAACCTTTTCTAAGCCCTGCTTGGATAGAGCATCAGAATCATAGGACCAATGAATTGACAGTTTGCACTCGTTCCAGAATCCCTTACCTGGATACTGCTGGAACACCTCACACTGGCTGCACAATTGAGTATCATTCTGTTTGTTAACCGGTTTAGGTTTCCAAACCAGTTCAATCGATCTCAGTAGCATCAGGCTTCCTGAATACTGATCTCCCTCTTGGCACTGCTCCTTGGTCTGCCAGTCTTTGAGAAAGGATTTGATTAATGGCAATTGGCGGCGATGGCAACGCACCTCAAAAATCAAATCTCCCCAACCATTGAGTTTGAAGAAGATTTTTCCTGCTTGATTTATCTGCCATGCTCGAACATCTTCATAACCGAAGCTGATTGGGTACGGTAAGGACTTAGGCTCCCTTAAAAATTCTGACAATTTGAATGTGATTGACTCATGCCAATCGTAAAACTGAGATTCAACCCGCTCTACCCCAACTTGGATGGCTTGAAGTAGATGATGACCAAACTGAAGATACTTCTGAGTGGATATGGCGCACAACAAAAAGGAAAAAATTAGAATACGATAATAGCAAAGGCTATTTGGCTTCTCCCATAAAAGGTCCATCGATTTGAGCAAATGCCATTGAAACTGAGTATTCTGCTCAAGACTCTCCTTATGGATGAGAAGTGAGAATACCAGGAAGTAGTATTGGTTATGTCTCTCCAAGTCTGGATCTGGCAACGTGAGCAGAGCTTGTAGCGATTCTTCAAATGCTATATCAGGGAAAAGATTTCTGGCTCTGGGCAATTGGCTTAAAAGCTGTTTTTCCAAACGAGCAATCTCTATTCGCTTCGCTACAAGGCGTTCTTCGAGCGTCATAGGATTAGAAGAATGCTTTTGACTTTTGCGATTTCTAGATTTCTTCGGCTCCCATCGAACTTTTCCACCATTTTTGAGAAGGTGAATAATTGCCCGACGGCTTAATATGTCTTCGGTTGCGTCGAACTTATCGAATAAAATATTGAATACTCTACGGTGATTATTAACTGATTCATCTTTAGACTCGTTTTCTGCTTCTATCTCGTCTAAAATCTGTTTAGCTTGATTTTCAATTTCAGATTGATTAAAGTTACTGATCTCAGCTAACCCGGCATCACTTTCTACAACTGTTAGCCAATGTTGTTTTCCTTTGATTTGGAAAAGCAATTTCTGGTGACTAGCAAACCATCCTTTGAAGTTTTCTTCTACACGATCGGTAGCTGAGGTGTAGGCACGCCCAGACATACCTTCAAATTGAGGAGTATTTTTGAGGAGAGCGCATAATCCGCTGATCAATCTATCTGGCAGCCAACTGTATCCTTGTTCAGTGTCTGTTTCGGTATCCATATCCGCAGAATTTTGGTCTTCAGCGTTTTGTGCTGCGTATATCCAGGTAAGAACATCAGGATTCTGTTTAATTTGCTCGCTGATTCGATCAATAAGGAGCGCATGCTGATATGCTCGTTCACACAAACGACACCAAGCAACTGTATCAAATTTAGGTAGGTCGTCCAAGTTCTTTTTTCCACTCCTTGGATTTGGATCAAGGTGCACAATCAAATCAGATTGAATTGTTTTCATAGACATGGCAAAATGACCTCAAGCACATAGAATGGATTGCTTAGGCAAAACAATTGAATTAATGAACATACAAAGTACTGCTGTGTAGGGAATGCAGCACTTCACTCGCAAGCTCTTAACCTAATAGAAGTGTTTTTCCTACAGATATTTCTGTTTGCGTGAGAACCCAGAAGTAGACATTTTGTGTCTAGTGCGATCTGCGTTTCTGACTGCGGCGCAGAATTGCCTTAGCATCAGCAAGTGAAAGGCTTTCTTCATGAAAATTCTGAATACAAGCCCGTGCAAGAAAATGCTCCTCATATCCTTGCTCTTGATAAACAAGAACAGACGTAATGTTAGAAGGGTTAAAGCGGAGGAATACGCTCTCCCCAGCAAGTGACGATAAATAGTCGTCACGGTAACTCTGCCCCTCAAACCGAAGTTGACCACCTTTTTGAATAATGCGATTACGTGTTCTGGGAAAACAGATGTCAAGCGATCGCTCTGGCGGAACATCTGGTGGAAATTTAACCAACCCAGCTTCCCAACGTTCAGTTCGAGTGTGATGTAGGTCCTTTGAAAAACTCTGTTGGTTGTAGTGATCAACAATGTAATCAATAATGAGTTGTTCCAGTTCTGCTAAATTCAAACCTATTTTCTGTTTCTCTAGCTCAGGTAGATGTTTAACAACGCGCATTATGTGCCAATTAAATGACTCGATCGCCCCAGGCACTCCCCATAACGGATTTTCCCGATGAATTTTTACTCCTAAGATGCTGCCCAATTTCAATAGCTGCGAGAAATCCGCTGTCAAGTTAATAACTAAATGATTAGGAAGACCAGACGCAGTCCATTTGTGTAGTGATGCGTTTTCCTCCTTCACATTTTTACGTAGGATTGCCTGCCGTAAAGTCAGGGCTATAGCTTCTGACGAAATTGATGAAAACAGTTTTGCACCCATGATATTTGTTGAATACCTATCATGTAGAGAGATGAGAATGGGGTACCCCGTTGGATCGCCAAAACAATCTTTAATTCGTTGAGGTAGTTTAATCAGATTGCAATACCACACCTCGTTACTGACATCATTGAAGGTAACTTGTGAGTGTCGTACTTTGATAGGAGTTTGTGTGCGATCGCTGGATTCATTCTGTTCAGCCTTATCTTCCGGTTCAGGTTTCATTAGATGCTCCGAAGGTTGAATTTAGAGCAAGGCAAAATGGAGCAGAAATTCTAGAAATTTGCTCGGTCTTTTTATAGAGATCGTTAAATGGTGCAGAGTGCAGGTAGACCAGTTCTACAAATTGTGTGAACTGGCTAAAACAGGCTACATATCACCTTCCATGAATCCTGCTCATTTAGCATTGTCAATGCCAACAAAGATGATTCATTAAATCCAAAATGACTATGACATCATCCTAATCACCAACACTAAATTAGTGAAGCCGCTTCAGATAAGGATGCTAAATTGCATCTACTTTTCTTCTATTAATTCTTTATCGACGTTAAGCAGATGACGTAGTGATAATCTGCTCTTCCTCTTTTTGCCTTTGGGCAGTTGAACTTATTTCTATAACTAGAAAATAAAGGTTATGTTTTTTCTACAGTGAAACCGAGAACCAGGAGCAACGTTCAGTTACAATTATTTACAATCAAGCACATCAGATTTTGACGGTTGTTGAGCGTAATCTGGATAAAGGCTCAGCATTAGGTGAGTACTCATGCTTATCTCCCACCACCTCTCAATTTGAGCGAAATTTTTCATCTGAAAGTCTGACCAACCAAGCCAATCGCTAAGTGAATTGGTTTCACAATCAATCCACTCACGCAAAAGGTAAAAATAAAATGCTTTTTGATACGTGATATCAGACACATTTGTAATCAGAGACCAGCTACCGTCCCCAAAGTACAAATCTGTAGGAATACTGCTAACCTGCCAGCAGCGCAATGAACCTTCTTTGAAGTAACCATCACGGATAAAGAAGTCTCGTGAATTGGCATCGCTGAGTTCGATCCAGTGGTTTTCCCAGGAGACTTGCCTCCACTTCAACCAATCTCGGTTGCTACCAGAAACGGTTAAAACATAGTTGCAACGTAGTTCTTCTTCAAGCGCCTGTAAACAAGTAGCTTGATCTTCACCATGAAAACCATCAACTGAAACGGTTTCCATATTGAATCCGAGCTGAGTCAAATATTCAACTATCTCAATGGCTAGTTGAGTTTTACTTTTGAACTGCTCGCCTAGCTTAAGTCGTTCTCTAGGTTTAAAGACTTGAAATGTAATCGGAAAAATGATTTCATCTAAAACACCATATGTAATAAGTACAATAATTCCATTTTCTTTTCTCTTTAAATTACCCATGTACTGCCGAGTTACGTAATCCGTACCTTTCCCTTTCTTAAGGATGCCTAACTCTTCGATAACAAGTCTTATTGATCTTTGGTTCAAGATTTTTAGTATCAGTGCTAGTCTACATCGACGTAACGTCATCGTATCCCAAGACGAACCATTGATTAGCTGAAGTAAGCTTTTATAGCTAGCAAGTTTGATAGTCTTAGCAATATCTGAAATATACTTTCGCTCAAGTTCCGAAACCATACCAAAATGTAATGCTCTAAAGGCATTAAAATCTCTGCTACTTGAGAAGACTGACTGGTAATTGTCACAGTAATCATTCAGAAATTGAGCGTTTAAGGGTGGTAGATCTGGCAGAAAATCTTCTAAAGTTGGCATTTTATGCGTTCCACCGTTTTTCTATTGCAATAAAATTATGATTGCTTGGGAGTTTCGTCGATTGCCCTGAAGAATGCATCTTCCGCTGCCGCAAGTCGTCTCCCTTTTACATACCGCTCAAACACCTTTTCCGATTTGTGTCCTGTCAGACTTCGGGCAAGTAGGCTATCGATGCCTAGCTCTACAAGTTCGCTGGCATAGGTGTGTCGGAAGCGATGAGGTGTTAAGTCTGGAATTCCTGTTGCCGTGCCCAGGCGCGCCCTAGTGAAGTAATAAATTCCCTGATAGCCCAGTCTTTGACCTCCGCTGCGAAAATCATAGGACAAGAAAAGGGGGCTATCGTCCGTCAATTCTTCCTGCTGCGATCGCCGTCGCTCTAAGTAAGCCTTAATCTGTTCCCTCGCTACCTGACGTAGAGGAACGATCGCATCGCTTCTGTCCTTCTTGCGAAAAAACTTGAGGCGAACACCGTCATAGTTACCAACGTTCAAGCCGGAAACGTCCTCTGCTCTCAAGCCGTGGGTTAGAACTGCGAGCAAAGCGCGATCGCGTAAATCAATATCCCCATCTCCCAGAACTACCTGAAAGATTGTGTAGTGACCCCTTCAAATCGGACAGAGGATAGACAAAACTAAGTGGAGCGTGGG
>CAYYWG010000018.1:0-83513 GCA_964475335.1 uncultured bacterium | reverse complement strand
TAGACAGTTGTATCATTCTGTTCAGCGACTCTCCATTCTATTTCCCTATGTCAGATTTTTACGTTACCTGGGACGACTACCACCAAACGATTGAAAAGCTTGCAATCAAGATTTATCAGTCTGATTGGAAGTTTAATCAGCTTGTGTGTTTGGCAAAAGGTGGTTTACGAGTCGGAGATATTTTGTCACGAATCTTTGATATTCCCCTGGCTATTTTAGCCACCTCATCCTATGGCGGCACGAACAATCAGGTGCGCGGTTCCCTCACGATTTCCCGCGATTTGACTATGACCACGGCTAATCTTGGCAGTCATGTGCTGGTGGTGGATGATTTAGTGGATTCGGGCGTGACGTTGAAAAAAAGTTTGGTCTGGCTCGATCGCCAGTATGGTTTCTACATTGAAGACATTCGCACGGCGGTGCTGTGGTACAAGGATTGCTCCGTGATTGCACCGGACTATTATGTAACGTATTTTTCTGACAATCCGTGGATTCATCAGCCGTTTGAGGGGTATGAACAGATGCAAGCCGCAGATTTGCTGTCCCTACATCCCACGGAATAGCGGAGAAACCTCAGCAATTTTGACGAGTGAATTAGGGGTAACTCTTTGTTTACACTGATAGTAGATTTACGCTGTTCGTGATGAACAGGTGTGGCTCCTGGCTGAGCGCCTGTTGGTGATGCATCTCCCCAATAACCTAAATAACGAAATCGCTTTTTAACGTTAAGGTCTGATACTGAATCGGCCCAACTGGTATGGCATTTCACTCAAAAACTTTATAAAATTTAATTTAGTAGTTTTAGCGGTCAAGAATGAGCCAAATTACGGAAGTAATGTGTTCCGCTGTGGTCATTTGCCGTGGCAGGCTGCGTCATTGTGGGTGTTCTGCCTGCTTGCAATGAGTGAAGTGTGAAACGGTAGATTTGGTGTTTTCCCTTTTTGATGGTTGCGCTCAATTGCGAGTTGATCGGGGTTGCCGGGGTGTCGCTTACGAGGTGGCAGATTGGGCCACAGGCGACAACGTATGGTCAGCATCAGACTTAAACCAAATCCTTGAGGAATTTCATGCACAATCCAAATCATGTTCGGCGATCGCCGTCAGCCCAAGATAACCCACGGGGGAAACGCTTGGGGGGGTATCTGGTGGAGGCGGGGCTGCTCACTCCGGCCCAGATTGATGTGGCGCTGAATGATCAAAAGTCGTCGGGGAAACGTTTTGGAGAAGTGCTAGCAGCGCGGGGATGGGTGAAGCAACAAACGATTGAATATTTGATGCAAAAGGTGATCTTGCCGGAGCAAGAAGCGTTGCAACAAGCCGGAACCCCGGATGAATATCAAGCGATTACCCGCGATAAACGGATTGATGATGAAGCGAATTCATGAAGGGCGATCGCTAACTTTAATCCCTATTCTGTGATTAACCGCTAAAAAGCCACAGCCAGAGGGGCAGTGTGATTAATAGGTTTAAACAACCGATCGCGATCGTGGTGACGGCCAGTTCTGGATCTAGATCGTAAGCTTCAGAAATAACTAGCGTGGCAAACGCGGGGGGCATGGCCATTTGCAGCAACAGCGCCCGATGCACAGTCCCAGTGATGCCCAAGGCCCACAGCCCAAGGCCGAGGCCGAAAGGTACGAGGAGCATTTTAATACTGAGGCTCAGCAGGGCGGGTTTGACCCCTTGCCAGGACGACAAACGGCTTAACCGCATCCCAACGAGCAATAAGGAGATGGACACCATCATCCAGGCGATCGCCTTGAGGCCCAGTTCCAGCGGGGCCGGGAAGGGCACCGAGCGACAGGCCAGCCCCAGCCCAAAACTCCAAAAGGCCGGATTGATCAGGATGGGTTTCAGGGGGTGCCACCACTGGGTGTTATTGCGTTGGGTGTGGGCGGCGATCGCGACTCCCAGCCCATAGGCCCCCGGTGTGGAGCCTAACAGGTCGTAGAAAATAGCCCAGGCAAAATACTGCGGCCCAACGAGAATCAGCGATACCGGAAAGCCGATATAGCCTGTGTTTCCCACCATTGTTGTGAGGAGGAAACTGGTTTGGGTTTGGGGCGACCAGGCTGGTTGGCGGTACCAGAGCCAGGTGCGGCCTAAGCCCAGGCCCAGCGCGATCGCCAGCCACGCGATCGTGGGTGCCAGCCACAAATCCCAGGTAATTTCGGCCCCGCGCAGAAAGCCAAAAATCCCGATAGGCACACCCACCCAAAACAGGAATTTACCCAGCCAGCCGGGGGTTGCCGGAGGCAGGAGCCGACCGCACAGCACGCCCAGGCTGATCCAACCAACGAGGGGCGCATAAATGGATAACAGTTTGCCTAACACCATAGTGACCTGAGGGAGAGGGAGAGGGCGATCGCTGCCAAGCAACCAGGGGGAACCAGCCGTGGCAAGGCACCTAACCATAACAACGCAACCACAAAACTTTTTGGCCTTTCGCCAGAAATTCAAGTCCGGGCTATAAACCATAGTGCTAAGATGTTGCACGACAGAGGCAGGGGTGCGAACAACGCGCAAGGGGAACAGGCACTGTGGACAAGGTTACTGTAAACAATCCGGCAAGTATGACAACGCGGGTGGCCGATGATATTCCTGTGGCCCAGCGTGACCTGCCCAAAAAGTCCGTCCCGACAACATCGGTTAATCAACCCTGGCTGTTTGCTGGGCTATCGGTGCTAACGGTATTGGCCCTGGGAGCCGGAGCCTTGGTTGCGGTGCAATTACAGCGATCGCCCGCCCAAAATACGGCGACGGCAACACCCTCCACCCCAGCGGCCCCAACTGCGTCGCCAACCAACAGCCCAACGGGAGATACGGTTCTGGGCCACTTCAAGTATGCTGAAGCCCCCGCTTCCGATTTACGGGCGATCGTGGCGGATGGCAGCATCAAATTGCGCCAAGCAGCGGCTACGGCTTATCAATCTATGGAAGCGGCGGCCCGTCGTGATGGGGTGATCCTGGAGCCAATTTCTGGCTTTCGGTCTTTGACGGATCAAGACTATTTGTTTTTTGGCAAGAAAGCGGAACGGGGCCAAGTTGCACGGGAGCGGGCCAAGGTCAGTGCGCCACCGGGATATAGCGAACACCACACGGGCTATGCGGTGGACATTGGTGATGGGAATGCGCCAGCCACCCATTTGAGTGAAAGTTTTGAACGGACGGCGGCGTTTCAGTGGTTGCAGCAAAACGCGCCTTACTATAGTTTCGAGATTTCCTTTCCTCGGGGGAATGAGCAGGGGGTAAGCTATGAACCCTGGCATTGGCGGTATGTGGGCGATCGCACGAGTTTAGAAACGTTTTACAAGGCGCGGGGCAAGAAAGCTGATTCCACGGTGAATCCGGCCCCCTGAAGTCGGGCTGGCTGGGGGCGTGGAGTCCCATCTGGTTCCGTGGAGTCGCTTGAAATCAGGGGCCTGGTTGCGGGGATTGCTCCGCGTTACCGTTCCCAAACCCAGGCAATTGTTGCTAGGCTAGGAGCAAAATTGTTAAGAAACAATAATTGCTTTCATTCTCCATGAATCAGCTCGCCCTCAATCTGGTTGCCATTGCGGTATTTGCGATGACTCTATCGGCTCTGCTGGGGCCAATGCTGCATGTGTCTCCGGCCATTCCGGCGATCGCGACAATCAGCGTGTTGGGTTTGGCCACCTTAGATTCCTTTAGTTGGCAAGGCAAGGGCGGCACCCTGGTGTTGGATTGGTTGGCGAGTTGGTCGGCGGAACACCGCGATCGCGTTTTGCGGCACGAAGCGGGTCACTTTCTGGTGGCTCACCATCTCCAGATTCCCGTCACGGGCTACACCTTAAATGCCTGGGAAGCCTTCCGCCAGGGCCATCCGGGGGAAGGAGGCGTGCAACTAGATACCCAAGAGCTGGAGACAGAAGTCCAAATGGGGCAACTGTCTGGGCAATTGCTGGATCGGTATTGCGCGATTTGGATGGCCGGAGCCGCAGCGGAACATCTGTGCTATGGGTCGGCCCAAGGGGGGGCTGACGATCGCCAAAAATTACGGATGGTTTTAGCCCAATTGCCGATTCCCCCGGCGGAGCGCCAGCAAAAAGAACGGTGGGCGGCTTTGCGGGCCAAAACAGTCTTGCAAGAAAATTGGGCCGCTTACGAAGCGTTGGTGGAAGCGATGCAGCGGCGGTCGGCGATCGCGGATTGCACTCAGGTTTTGGTGCAAACGGCAACGGCCCAGCCAGCGGTGGATCTAGCTGCTGCTCCGGTGGTGCCGTCCAAGTCCTCCTAAGCGAGTTTTCCGTTGGCCAAGATCTTCGAGTTTGCCAGCTTGCTTGGGGAGCAAAGTTGGGGGCGATCGCGTCAATCCCTCAAGAACCCGCTACACTAAATGAGTAAAAACCCTGAAGGCTGGAAGGGCCACTACGCCTCAGATGCTTAACTGGGTTTGACTTGTTCACTGATTTCTATGCGTTGAGGAGCGTATTTCTCATGTCACTGATGCCCAAAGTCGCCGTTCGTCCCCTCACCCGGTGCCTCGTTGGTGCGGCCCTGGGAACTGTGACGCTGCTGGGAATGATGTCAACCGGTGCCCAGGCGCAATCGGCGGATCGGCCCGATCCCCTGGCTGATTTTCAAACCAAAGATGGAGCTGATTTCTTCAATGGCCGTGGGAACGGCAATGGTGCTGGCAGTGTGATGAATTTTATTCAGAATGCCATTATCGGCGTGCCCAGGGATGCAGGGGAATTTGCCGCTGAGCAGAAAGATAATTTGGATTCGGAAACAGCGCGTTTCCGGGCACAACAAGCGGAGCAGTTTCGCAAGCGCCAAGTGAACCCAACCTCCGATGTGGCCCCGTTGGAAACTTTGCCGTCTGTGGCGACACCTCGAGCGACCCCGCTCCAGTAACACGTTAACGGTTTTGTCTTAGTTTTCGTTGGCCCCGTTGCGATCGCGCTGCCCAAAAAATCTAGGTGCGATCGCAACGGAGTTGTGTGTAAAAGCTGATTGATGGCTGATTGCCTGAAGGCCAGCTACTTGCGGCGGGGGGGCGATGGGGGCACCAGGGGAAGGGGCCGAAACTGGTACTCTGGCGGCTTCGTGTTGGGGATGGGCGCGACGACCACATAGGCGGGGGGGCGGCGGCGATCGCCAAGCTGCTCAAAATTCACAGGGCCATTGGCCCCGGTCGCGCTGAAACTGGGGTTGGTTAAGGCCCGTCGTACCCCATTCCGGCTCGGGTCTTCAGCCACCGCCGTCGTCAGGGCTTGGGCCGCATCAAAGGCTAGGGCTGTGCGCCAAGTGCTCAAGCTGGGCTGTTGCCACATGGTTTGGGCAGCAGCCTTGAACGGAGTACCTGTCAAATCCACCGGAACGGCCAAGACCATTTGTGCTGCTTTGCTTTTGGCAAACTTCAGCAGTTTGGGATTGTAAAAACTATCCCCTGCAATGATGGGAAACCGGCGATCATTAGTTTCCACCAGACGAATTGCCCGATCCATCACCTCGCCGTCGGGGGCGATCATGAATAAGTCGGCTTTAGCGGCGATCGCCTGTTGCAATGCCCTGTCTGGATCAAAATCTGGGCGGCCCAAGTCAACCTCACCCACAACTTCCGCATCATTGACCCCGCTATAGCCCAGAGCATTTTTGAATTCTTCTTTCAGCGATTGACTGTAACGGCCATTAGAGTTGTGGAAGATCATCACGCGCCGCTTTTGCAATCGCTGGAGCATATAGTCTTTGAGCGCATTCGCCGTTTGCTTATCGCTGGGCATGGTGCGGAAAATGTAGCTGCCAAACCCAGAGAGTTGCACGGCTGAACTCACCGGAGCCACCATCACCAATCCTTTGGTTTGATAGATTTGGGCGGCGGCCAAACTCGTATCGCTGGAACCATGTCCAACAACTCCCAAAATCTGCGGTTCGTTGGCGAGGGTTTCGGCAATTTGACGGGCCAGGTTGCGATCGCCCCCATCATCAGCAATGACCACCTTCAGGGGCACCCCCTTTACCCCGCCGGCCCGGTTGAGTTCCTCTTGAGCTTGGGCTACCCCTCGCAACACCTCCAATGCTGAGGCTAACGCTGGGCTGTTTAACGGCACGACCACCGCCACATGATGCGCCTCCCGTTTCCCAATGCGCGCATTATTCAGATAAATCAGCGTTTCTGGATCGCCGGGATCGGCTTTGCGGGCCTCAGTCAGCGCTGTCACGGCTTGCTCAAACTGGCCTGCGGCTAAATAGTCCACTCCGGCTTGCTTTTGGGGCAACAGATCCCATTGCAACAAGGCTTTTTCGCCCCGACTGATATGGTCATTGGTTGCCAGGAGCAAGGCCGGATTCGTCGGTGTTGGCACAACAAAGGGCAGTTGAAAGCCAGTTTCTGACAAACTCCGGAGTAAGACAGCGACGGTTAGCGTTCCCATCAAGGCCAAGCCAATGCGGGCGATCGCCTTACGGCGTTTCGAGCGACCGGATAACTGCCCACTCAACTCACTCCCCTGGCCCGGTGGTGCCGTGTCACTGGCGAGAGTTGTCGCAGGATCGACCAGTCGCGTTGGCGCGGGGTGGGGTTCCGAATGTTTGACCAGGGTGGGTGCTGTTGAAATGACCGATCGCAAAGCCTGGAGTGTTTCCTGGGCCGAGGCATACCGATCTTTAAAGTGATACCGAATCATGGTGTTGAGAACCTGGGCCAATTCTTCGCTCACCTCAGCCTGGTACTGCCAGATCACTTCAGACGAACTGTAATCGTGGGGCAATTGAGACGGATGTAACCCCGTCAACGCTTGAATGCCTACCATCCCCAAGGAATAAATATCGCTGCTGAATCGGGGCCGCCCCAGGCACTGTTCACTGGCAGCATACCCAGAGGTGTAGACAGGCATACTCACATTGGTTTCACCCGTCATCTCGGCGACGGTGTTCCCCAGCATTTTGACGGCCCCAAAGTCGATCAGCACGAGTTTCCCGTCGTAGCGCCGCCGCATGAGGTTCGCTGGTTTGATGTCGCGATGGACAACGCCTTCCGCGTGGACAAACTCCAAAACGCTGAGCACGTCTTCGAGCATGGGCACAAGCTCGGCTTCGGAGATGCGCACCCCCGCTTTTAATTCGTGGCTCAGGGGTTCGCCGTCGATGAACTCTTGCACTAAATAAAACTGCTGGTTTTCTTCAAAATAGGCGAGTAGGCGCGGAATTTGGTCGTGTTTGCCCAAGCGCTCCAGGGTTTCGGCTTCGGCCTGGAAGAGGCGACGCACTTGCCGTAAGATATCGGGATCGTCGCTTTTGAAGGTTAGGTGCTTAAGGACGCAACGAGGGTTGCCAGGGCGTTGTGTATCCTCAGCGATATAGGTACGACCAAAGCCCCCTGACCCCAAAACATTGATGACTTTGTAGCGCGCACCGACCAGTTCGCCTATCATTGCATCCACAAAATCCGGCAGAGATCCCTACCAGAGTAAGTAACATTACTATTGACTCTATCGTGAGGATGAGCTTCCTGCCAGTCTTAGACAGGCAAGTTAACAGGAATTACACTCACAGTAATATTGTGCGCGACAAGCAGTGAATGTTGAACATAAAATCTCTGCATGACTGGGATTTGACTCCGGCGGCGGCGATCGCCCTCCAGCAAACTCTGCGGGGTCAAATTACCCTGACTGATCCCTGCGCCGACTTCCAAACTCAAATTCAAACCGTGGCAGGTGTGGATGTTGGCTTCGAGGCTGACGGCCAGATTACCCGAGCGGCGATCGCGGTGCTCAGTTTTCCGAATTTGCAACTGGTTGATCGGGCGATCGCCCGTCGGCCAACGACCTTTCCCTACATTCCAGGTTTGCTCTCCTTTCGGGAAATTCCCGCCGTGTTGGATGCCCTGGCCCAACTCACCACCCTGCCGGATATTTTGCTTTGCGATGGTCAAGGCACTGCCCACCCGCGTCGCTTTGGGATTGCGTGTCATCTGGGCCTGCTAACGGAATTGCCTGCGATCGGGGTCGGGAAATCACGCTTAGTCGGTCAACACGCAGAGGTCGGCAATCAACGAGGCGATTGGCAACCCCTTATTCACAAAGCGGAAATCATTGGTGCAGTCTTGCGCACGCGCCCCGGTACCAAACCGTTGTACATTTCCCCTGGTCATCGGGTTGCATTGGCCACCGCGATCGCGATCGTCTTGCAATGCAGTCCCAAATATCGCCTGCCCGAAACCACGCGCCAAGCCCACAAACTTGCCTCTGGCCCTGCGATCGATCAACCTCCTTCCCCTTCCGACCAAATCTCCCTCTTTGACTGAGGCGACTCCCTTTGGTGCTAACGCCGAGTTCGCTGGCTCCGCTCCTGCGGGCAATCAACTTTGGGCGCGGGAGCTGGGACTCTGGTTGGTTTGGCTAGGATGACTGTATTTTGCCTGAAAGAAATAATTTTACGGAATTTTTACTCTATGCCTGAATAAAGTAGAACATGTTCTTTTGCTCCATACCAATATGCACCGTGTTGGCTCTGCGATCGCGTTGGGTTTGTTTGTTTGCTGGCCCGTTCCTGCGATCGCCCAGATCGTCCCGGATACGACCCTGCCCGAAAATTCTCGCGTTATGCCCGGTTGCGCCAACTGCATCATTGATGGCGGGACGACCCACGGAGTCAATCTCTATCACAGCTTTCGCGAGTTTTCTGTGCCGACCAATGGCTCGGCCTGGTTCAACAATGCTCCCCAGATTCAAAATATCCTCACCCGTGTGACTGGTCTTACCCCGTCCAGTATTGATGGTCTGCTCCGCACGAACGGCACTGCTAACCTCTTTTTGCTCAATCCCAACGGCGTTATCTTTGGCCCGAATGCGCGGTTACAAATTGGGGGTTCGTTTTGGGCTAGCACGGCCGATCGCTTCCAGTTTGCTGATGGGAGCGAGTTTAGTGCGACGAATCCCCAAGCGCCACCGTTGCTCACGGTCAACATCACCCCCGGATTGCAAACGGGCTCGCTGGCTGGCGGTGCAACCATTACCAATCGTGGCAACCTGGCACCCGAACAAGACCTGATTTTGGAAGGCGATCGCCTGGACTTGCAAGGGCAATTGGCAGCAGGCCGGGATTTGACGCTGAAGGCCCAGACAACGCTCCAAGCCAGAGACAGCGCGACCACTCCGTTGATGGTTGGTGCGGGCAGAAACCTGCTGGTGCAAGGCAACCAGACCATTGATATTTTTGCGCTGAACCATCCCAATAGTGGCCTTTTTGCAGGGGGCGATTTGGTGCTGCGATCGGCGAATACGGTGGGTGGCGATGCTCGTTACTTTGCGGGGGGCAACTTTCGGATTGAGCAATTGGACGGCAGTTTGGGCAGTCTCTACAGTCCCAAAGATCCAATTATTCGATCGCAGGGAGATGTGACGTTTCAAGATTACCAGGGGTCTTCGTTGCATATTTTGGCCGGAGGTAATGTGACCGCCGGGGCGATTGTGATTACGGGCAATGATGCGATCGCCGACACTATCAATCCAACGGCAACACCGACCCTCGCCACTGTCCCCTTATCCAATGGGAGCCAGGTAATCGTAAACGGCAATCTCCGCCCCACCCTGGATATTCGCGCGGGGATGGATCCAGCGGCAATTGGCACTCCTTTAGGCACCAGTGGCTATACCCTGGCCCCAACAGAGGTTTTTGGCGTGTTTGCCCTCCCCTTTCTGTTCCCAGTGGCCCCCCCAGCCAACACCCCGATCGCCAGCGGCTCCAATATTCAGGTGGACTTAATTGCCGTCACCCAACCCAATGGCCAGGTGGTATTGACCAATCAATTTCGCCCCAACCTCAATCTTCCCAATGGGTCGATTACCGTCAACAACACCAGTGTTTTGGGGCCTGGTGGTATCTATGTCAATAGCAACAGTGGGAATGGCGGCGATATTGCGATCGATGCCCGTGGTAGTCTGCGCCTTAACGGCAGCTTGGATGCTTCTTCTCTTCCTGCTGTTGCGGGGGCCTTACCCCCGGCCAATGCGGGCACCATTACCCTGCTGGCCGGGGGAGATCTTACGCCTGCGCCCAACACGGTGATTGATGCCAATGGTTTATTGGGGGGCCGCGTGACGTTGAATAGCGGCGGTGCAATCGCTCTGTCGGGGGGCCGGATTACCTCCGTGAGCAGTAGTCCTGTCCCCGGTGTGGGCGGCGCGATTAACCTGGCGGCGCGATCGCTGGTGCTTACTAACGGTGCCCAAATTACGACCCAGACCACGCAACAAGCTCGTGGTGGTGACATCACGGTGAATGCACCCCAAATCAGTGTGCAAAGTGGCGGCCAATTGTTTACCCTCACCAGTGGGCCGGGGCAAGCGGGCAATCTGGCGATCGCGGGGGATGTCATTGACCTGACTGGCACGAACGCAACCGGTACTGTGGCCAGTAGCTTTGGGGCCAGTTCCGTCGGGGCGGGCAACGCGGGACAACTCACGATTAACACCCGGCAATTGCTGGTGCGAGAGGGGGCGCAAATTGGCGCGGGCACCTTTGGCAGTGGCAACGGGGGCAAACTGACGGTGACTGCCGCCGATATTCAGGTCAGCGGCCAGGGCGCAATCGGGCGGAGTGGCTTGTTTACCTCGACCAATCCGGGGTCATCCGGCAATGCTGGGGCCTTAGACATTACCACGGATAGCCTGTTGGTGAGCGATCGGGCGTTGCTGGCGGCGGGGACAGATGGAGCGGGGCGGGGTGGCGATTTTGTCATTCGGGCCAACCAGGTCAGCGTGCAAAATGGGGCGCAGATTTTGGCCAACACCAAGAGCAGTGGCATCGGCGGCAATTTGACGGTTCAGGCCACAACTGCCGTTCAGGTTAGCGGGAAAGGCAGCAAAATCACAACCCAGTCGGAGGCTGCCGCGACAGGCCGCGCTGGGACTCTGGCCATTCAAACGAATGCCCTGACGATTCGAGATGGGGCACAGGTGGATAGTGCCACCTTTGGGGCGGGGGCCGGGGGGGCGGTTGTGATCACGGCTGACACGGTGGAAACGGGGGGCACCTCTGGGGATGGTCAAGTTTCCAGTGGTCTCTTTGCTGGGACAAATAGCACCTTGCCGAATGCCGGGGCGGGGGGGAGCCTCTCGATCAATGCCCGCCAGGTTTTCGTGCGGGAGGGGTCGGGGATCAGTGTGGCCACTGAGGGGAATGGGGCTGGCGGGAATTTGGCGATCGCTGCCGATGGGATGGTTGTGGAGGGCACTATTTTGGCGGCAACGCGGGGGGCTGGGGCGGCGGGCAATGTCACGCTGACTCCGCGCAGCAGCAATGCGTTGACGCTCCAATTTCAAAACAACGGCCTAATTGCAGCATCTACGAGCAGTCGGGGGGCAGGGGGCAGTATCGCGATCGCCGCACCCCAGGCGATTACGATCACGGGAGACGGGGAGATTATCGCTGGCACCAGCAGCAGTGGCCGAGGGGGCAGTGTTAACCTGGCGACCCAGCAATTGACGGTGCAGAATGGGGCCAAAATTTCTGCCTCGACCAGGGGCCTTGGTACTGGAGGCAATATTGACGTGGTTGCGCCGGACTCAGTGGTGGTGAGCAATGCGGAATTTGCCTCTGAGTCCAGTGGTTTGGGGGATGCGGGCAACGTTGCCATTGCCACAGGGCAGTTTACTGTGCAAGCTGGGGGAGCCGTGACCACATCAACCAGAGGCCCTGGACGAGGCGGCAATATTGGGGTGGAAGCGGCCCGTGGCATTGATCTCATTGGTGCCGGGTCTACGCTGCTGGCGACGACGGGCCTGGGGAATACGGCCTCTCAAGGTTCAGCGGCCCCTGCCCAAACGGGACAGGCCGGAACGATTCGGTTAAAAACGGCAGGTCAATTGTCGATTCAACAGGGGGCCGAGGTCAGCGTCAGCAGTGGTCAATTGGGCGGCGGGGCGGGGGATGTGGCGATCGCCGCCGGGTCAGCAACCCTGGGCCAGGGCGGGCGAGTGTCATCCAATACGGCGGGGGCGGGAGCCGCAGGCAACCTGATTGTGCAAATTGCCGACCAACTGAACCTGAGTGGTCAAGGTACGGGCCTCTTTGCCAGCACGACCCCCGGTTCCAGTGGCAATGGGGGCAGCATTCGGGTGGAGGCGGGTCGGGTCAAGATTGAGAACAGGGCGGCGATCGCGGTGGATAGCCAGGGAAGTGGCACCGGGGGCAGCATCAGTTTGCATAGCGATCGCTTAGAACTCAATCGCCAAGGCTCCATCACGGCTGAAACTGCCAGTTCCCAGGGCGGTAACATTTCCCTGGATGTCAATGATCTGATTTTGCTGCGGCGCAACAGTTTGATTTCGGCAACAGCGGGTAACGCCCAGGCCGGGGGCGATGGCGGCAACATCACCATTCGCACTCCGTTCATCATTGGGGTCTTGGGGGAAAACAGCGACATTACGGCCAATGCGTTCAGCGGGCGGGGCGGCAATATCACCATCACCACCAACGCCATCTTTGGTTTACTGTTTCAGCCCAGGCTTACCCCTTTCAGCGACATCACCGCCAGTTCCCAGTTTGGGTTGAATGGCACCGTCACCCTCAATACCCTGAACGTCGATCCCAATCGGGGCTTGGTGGCTTTACCGGCGAACTTGGTTGATCCAGCGAATCAGATTGCGGCCAGTTGTGCGCCTCAGCGGTTGGGGCAAAGGACGAGTGAGTTTGTTGTCGTTCCCGGTGTTGGCATTCCCGAAGGGCCAGGGGAGATGACAACGGGGGGCGATCGCGCCTTAGTCCCCTTAACGGATCTCATGGTTTCACCCCAAACGGCCGTGCCGCAGTTTCCAGGGGCCGCTGACTCTGGGCCTGCTCCAACCTTGGTGGAAGCCCAAGGTTGGATGCAAACAGCAGATGGAACTGTGGTGTTGATCAGTCAAGCGCCGGAGCAGGCAGAATACGCGATTTGGCGACCGACCGTGAGTTGTGGCGCAACCGGGCCAGGGCGATCGTCCCATGCTTCTGGGGGCCACCCATAGCTGTTGACCCGCCGTGCCGCCCCTAAACCATGTGATCTCGGTCAGGCTTTAGAGCTATGCCGACCACACGTTTCGTCTGACGAAATTCACTCCGCCGTGTCGGCCCTGTCACCCCAATCGCTTGATTCTCTTGGGAAGATAAAAACATCAACACACAACCTATCAATGCCCCTCAGGAGACCATCCATGCTGAACCTTGTTGCCACCCCTGCCAACCGCGCTCAACGCCTGCTCGCCGCCGCCCAACACAAACTGCACGCTACGGATATACCCGCTTTCCTCCGCTTTACAGCCTTTTTGCGGCTGACTTGCCTGAGTTCGTCTGAGCCGAATGCCTACAGCAACTTGCTCCAAGACCTCGCTGCGTATCCAGCCTGGTGGGCAACCTGTTCTGTGACCGCAGCCAATACGCTGACCTCTACTGAACCCGCGATCGCGGCTCTCTTGGCACCGATTAATCGCTGGCATCACCCCCAAACTCTGCCGCTTGCTGCCTAAAGCTGGTCGCCGGAGGGCTGGGATTTGCTTCCGAAGATCCCCAATATAGTCAAAAGCTGCCAGAGTCCAGCGCGATCGCTCCGCACTCTGACAGCTAAAACTAACGGTTGATTGGCTCTACCACTTTTTGTAAGGCAGGAATTTGCCGTTCATGATGATCTTCACGCGATCGCCCTTGGGATCTTCTTCTTTCTCAACGTGCAGGGTGAAATCGATCGCACTCATAATGCCATCCCCAAACTTCTCCTGAATCACATCCTTCAGCGGCATCCCATACACCTGCATGATTTCATAAAAACGATAGATGAGCGGATCGGTCGGCACCAGTGGCCCCAAGCCTTTGGTGGGATAACTCATCAATTCGCTGGCGAGTTCTGTTCCCAGGCCCAAAGCCGATAGTAACTGCGTGGCTTCTGCCTCCGAGGGGGTAGCTTGGCGATAGAACACAGACGCCACCCAGACTTCATCGCGATCGAGCTTACTCCCCAGATCGGCAAAGGTGAGACCTTGCTGTTGCTTGGCGGCCAAAAGGGTGGCGGTAATGGGTGGAACTTCGGGCATGGGCATGATTCATTACTCCTTGAAACTAGAAATAAAAACTGACTTTCACCTCACATCAAGATATTCTCAAGCATCAACTTTAAGAATTCAATTGATTGATCTTGAATAGAAGAAAGCCTTATCTAAGGTGTGAATGCAAACTCGATAAAAACTACAATCAGTATTTACTGTACCTCTAGGCCGAGGCTTGGATACGAGCTTCCTCGACGGCTCGTGTTTCGTTGGACAAATGTTCTTCCATTGCAGCTTTCAGCGCGTGATAACCGGGATATTGATCCAGTTCTTCGCGCTTGCGAGGCCGGGGAAAGGGCACATCCAACACCTGGGCAATACGGGCGGCAGGCCCCCGCGTCATCATCACAATTTTGTCAGACAACAGCAAGGCTTCCTCGATGCTGTGGGTAATCAAAATCACGGTTTTGCGGTCTTGTTCCCAAATGCGCTCGATTTCATCTTGCAAGAAGCCACGGGTTAACGCATCCAGTGCGCCAAAGGGTTCATCCATCAACAAAATTTGGGGATTGATCGCGAGGGCACGGGCGATACCGACGCGCTGTTTCATGCCGCCGGAGAGTTCATGGGGGTGTTTCCGTTCGGCCCCCTGTAATCCGACGAGGCCGATGTACTGTTGGACGATCGCGGTTTGCTCGGCGATGGGCATTTGGGGATATACAGTGGCGATCGCAAAGCGAATGTTTTCTGCGACGGTCATCCACGGCATCAGGGCATAGTTTTGGAAGACGACACCCCGATCTGGCCCTGGCCCCGTGATGGGATGATCATTCAGGATGATTGTCCCCGTGGAAGGGCGAGATAATCCGGCGATGATATTCAGCAAAGTAGACTTACCACACCCCGATGGCCCAATGATAGACACAAAGGTATTAGGTTCAATTTCCAGGTCAATCTCGGCGATCGCGGTGAAGTCGGGAGAGGTGCGCTTCAGGACTTTATCGAGAACCGTTCGACGACCAGAATAGACCTTAGAAACTTGCTGAATGGATAAATGCGCCGTTGTTGCTGTCATTAGTCGGGATGGAGTCTGACTAAGTGTTTTCATGGGTTATGACCTCTGCCCAAACGATACCCAACTTTGAAGTACGCCAAAAAGTCGATCCAAAAGTAATCCAGTGAGTCCAATGACTAAGATCGCAGTGATGATGCTAGTGATTTTTAAGTTATTCCATTCATTCCAAACAAAGTACCCCACCCCACCACTGAGTAAAATCTCTGCGGCAACAATGACTAACCAGGCAATACCAAAACTGATGCGCAAACCAGAGACAATGCTGGGTGCGGCGGCGGGTAAAATGACCGTCCGAATAGTACGCCAGCGGGATGCGCCTAAGGTTTTTGCTACGTTTAAGTAGGCCGGATCGACGTTGCTGACCCCAAATTTAGTATTGGCGAGGGTGGGCCAAATGCTGGAAATCGCGATGACAAAGAGGGCGGTTTTTTCGGAGTCGCGCATGAGGGCGAGGCCCAAGGGGAGCCAGGCCAGGGGCGAGACAGGCCGCAGGATTTGGATGAATGGATCGACGGCTTTGGCGGCGACGGGGGATAACCCCAGAGCCACACCTAGGGGAACGGCGATCGCGGAGCCAATCAGAAAGCCGATCGCCACCCGCCGCAAACTGGTCAACAGCAAGAGGCCAATGCCTTTGTCGTTGGGGCCGTAGTCAAAAAACGGATCAGATACCCAAAACCAAAAATCTTTGAGGGTTTGACTGGCCGAGGGCATAATCGGCAGAAATAACTTGGCCTGTACCCCCAGTTCCCACAACAGCAGAAATGCTCCCAGGATGATGAAAAACAAAATAAGGGCGCGTTGGTCGGTGTTGAACTTGAGCGATCGCCGCCGCTCGGTGGTGGTTGGTAAAATCCGGTTGGTTGCCATTGCCAAACCCTCCCTAAACCGTGTATTTCTTGACTTGGGCATCCACGTAAGCGGTGGGATCTTTGGGATCAAACGTGTCGAACTTCAGCTTTTCGGTACGTTCGGCAGTGGTGGGTGGCGTTTGGCCTAACTCTTTTTGGAGGGTGGCGGCGACATCGGTTAAGAAAATGTCCTGAGCGATCTTGTCATAGTCCGCTTTGTCTTTGGGCATCAAGTCCCACCGCACTAACTGGGAAGAAATCCACTTCGCAAAGCTCTGCCAGGGATAGGGATCAAAGCCGATGCGATCGGGCACATCCAGGGTATTCCCCAAGCCATCCTCAAATTTTCCAGTTAATACCGCTTCTACGACGGGCAACGGCTGATTCAGGTATTTCCGTTCGATCATGGCCTCCGAGACTTTCTTGCGGTTGGTCGGGTCGTTGGCGTAGTTGGCGGCATCAATGATGGCCTTGTTCACGGCTTTGAAGGTGTTGGGGTTGGCATCAATCCAGCTTTGGCTGGCGGCAAAGGCACAACAGGGGTGCCCATCCCACAGATCTTTCGTCAGCATGTGAATGAAGCCGACTTTTTCGTAAACGGCCCGCTGGTTAAAGGGATCGGGCATGAGCATGGCATCCAGATCCCCGGCCGCCATTTTGGCAACGCTGTCGGGCGGGGGGACAGGGCTGATCTGCACATCTTTGTCGGGGTCGAGGCCGCCGGTGGCCAGGTAGTACCGCAACAACAGGTTGTGCATGGAATAGGGGAACGGTACACCGATCTTGAAGCCTTTGAAGTCGGCAGGGCCTTTGACCTGATCTTTGTGCTTCATGGCCACGGTGATGGCTTGGCCGTTGATGTTTTCGATACTGGCCAGTTTGATGGGGAAGGCCGCAGAACCCAACCCCATTGTGATGGCGATCGGCATGGGGGATAGCATGTGGTAAGCGTCGAGTTCACCGGCGATCGCCGAATCTCTGACGGCAGCCCAATTTGGCATTTTTTTCACCGTCACTTTCAGGCCATATTTTTCGTAAAAACCGAGGGGATCAGACATCACAATCGGCGTGGCACAGGTAATGGGAATAAACCCGATCGTGAGTTCTTTTTTCTCTAAGTTGCCGCCTCCAGTGTTGGCCGCTTCGGTATCTGCTGCCTGTTCCCGATTGGCGCAACTGGCCATCCCAACTAACGCCGCTGACACTACGACCCGCTTAATGAATTCCCGCCGACTGTAACTGCCCCGCTTCATCGTGTTGCCAAAAAACTCGGCAGCCTGGGGGCCAAAGGCAGCGGTGAAGGCAGCCTCTAAACCCCCGGCTTCTTGAATCAGTTCTTCGCAAAATTGACGACGTAGGGTATTGCCGCCAGAAACCTGTTGCAGGAATAATTCTTTGCGAAATTCGGCCCCGGCAAGGCTTTTGGCCAGCACGAGGGCATCGGCTTGATACAACCCCATCTTCATGCAATCGTCGATGAAGTCAATGGGGTTGTCGGGCATTCCTTCGGTATATCGCCAATGGTCTTGGGGTAGGTGCATCCCACCGCAGGTACAGCGTTGCGCCAGGAGGGAGACAGGATCGGAACTGGTCAGCATATTCATAGGAATGGCTCGGATGGTCGGGAACAATGACAAGCAATGCTCTGGTGAAGAGCACGGGGTTAAAAAAATAGAAAAAAAGAGTTGAATCGGGCTATGTCAGGTGTGCTGCTCTAAACTCAGGCTGAATTAAGTTTGGACTTGTGCCAAACTCAAGTGAGCAATAGAAAAATAGATCAGAGTGAAATAAAGAATTGCGATCGCTAATTACGAGAATCAGGATGACTTAAACCTAGGTTTAGCGATCGCGCTTGAGCAATAACCATTAATGAAATGGACTGCAAAATACACTGTAATAGATTGTGTCAAGACTCAAAATTAGCAGGCTTAGATTTGGATTGATGAATCTAAATCAGCAGTGCTAAATGCATGAGTAGGATATATGTAAAGTATCAGGCTGGATGGGCAAAAGCATTGGATTACTTTTCGAGATAGTAGGAATTTTTTTCGATTCCGCTTGAAGCTGCTTAACTCTGCCACCAGCGGCCTCAGCCCACCAATTCTAGGGGATGTGCATTGCGCCATGCTTGGGGCGAAAGCCCGTGCAACTGGCGAAATTGGCGAATGAAGTGTCCAACATCGGCGTATCCCACACTGGCCGCGACTTGATTGATGGATTGGGCGGTGCTGGTCAACCGCGATCGCGCCTCCACCATTCGCCGTTCGGTGATCCATTGTTTGACCGTGCGCCCCGTCAAATTTTGGGCCAAATTGGTGAGGTAAGCTGGAGAATAGCCCGCAGCCTGGGCCACATCGCGCAAGCTAATCCCGTCAGCGTAGTGCAATTCAATGAACTGAAAGGCCGTGGCCAGTTTGGGGCAATCAGGAAAGATGGGCGGCGGCGCACAGGCGGGCGAGGGTAGGCTGGGCAGCTTGCTGGTGGTCTGGGTGTGTAAATACCACTGTTTTAGGGCGGCTTGGCGCTGTAACCGACTGGCGATCGCGGCCAATAACTGCTCCACCGTGCAGGGTTTGGTCAAATAATCATCGGCCCCTAGCTGCATCCCCCAGCGCAGATCTGCCATTGTCGATTTTGCGGTCAGGAAAATGAACGGAATGGCGGCAGTGGCAGCGGCTTGGCGCACTTGGGCTAACACCTCATACCCATCTAAATCCGGCATCATAATGTCGCATACAATCAAGTCGGGACGGTGCTGAGTGGCTAGCTGAACCCCCGTTGTGCCGTTGGCTGCTCCGATGGCGTGAAAGCCTTCAAACGTCAGACAGCGCAGAAAAATCTCGCGGGTCTGGGTTTCGTCTTCGATGACCAGAATGGTTGGCATGGTAGCGGTGCAAAGAGGAGGACAGTGAGCGGCAAGACCCGAATTGCCCCTGGCGACCCAAGGTGCTCAAAAAATGCGTAAAAAAGCGATAAAAGATCCAATGCTCTGGTTGGGTTCGCTCAGTAAGCTTAATTGTTAGTTAAAGATTGAATGGGATCTGGTGTAGTGTAATTCGCTACTAATCTTTGGCCTGGGCCGATCGCCCCGAACGGGGTTAACCTGCTGTAGGGTAGGCGATCGCCGGGACAACGTTACCGACCATGCAGTTTGGGCTGACTGTTGCGCTAAGGGGGAGGTCGCGATGCGGCAATATTTTTGGTTAAAGTCATCGACCTCGGAGCGATCGCTGCTCCCGTCAGCGGCTGGGGAAGCAAGTGGGGCGGCAGATGGGGCGATGGATGGAACGGCAATGGCCAAAACTGATTTCGCCACCTTACGTCGCCAACATCAGCTTATTCTCGACGCGATCGGGGAAGGTGTTTATGGAGTCGATGCCAGCGGCTTGGTCACGTTTGTGAATCCAGCCGCAGCGGCCATGATTGGCTGGCAAAGTGAGGATTTGATCGGCCAGTCGATGCACGCCATTTTGCACCATACCCATGCCGACGGGTCGCCCTATCTCCGGGAAGCGTGCCCGATTTATGCCGCGTTTCAGGATGGGGTGGTGCATCGGGTGCAGGAGGAGGTGTTCTGGCGGAAAGATGGAACGAGCTTCCCGGTGGAATACATCAGCACCCCCATGCGGGATGAGCAGGGCAACCTGATCGGGGCGGTGGTGGCCTTTCGTGATATTACGCAGCGGAAATGGGCCGAGGCGATTTTGCACCAAACCAATGAAGCCCTGGAACAGAAGGTGCAAGAGCGGACGGCGGAATTGCAACAACTGAATGGCCAGTTGCAAGCTTTGAATGAGCTGAAATCTCGGTTGGTGTCGATGGTGTGCCATGAGTTTCGGAATCCGCTCAACAATATTTCGTTGTCGGTGTCCTATCTCGATCGCTATGATGTGCACCTCTCGCCCGACCAAAAGCGCGATCGCCTGACGGATATTCAAGCCAATGTGGAACGGATGGCGACGATGATCGATGACATTTTGGTGTTGGGCCAAGTGGATGCGAACAAAATTGAACCGAAGCCCGTGCCGCTGGACTTGGTGCAATTCTGCCAGGATTTGATTGGGGAAATTCAAGAATTACATCCTGAGGTGCCGATCGCGTTTGGGTGTGCGCGGAAGGCGATCGCCGCTGAACTGGATGAACGGTTGTTGCGATCGATTTTGACCAACATTTTGGCGAATTCTATCCGTTATGCTGGCGAGCAGCCCCACCCAATTCAGTTCAAGCTGGCCCAGCGGGATGGCTCATTGGTCTTTCGGGTGACGGATCACGGAATTGGCATTTTCCCAGAGGATTTGCCCCACTTGTTTGAGCCATTTCAGCGGGGTCGCAATGCCAGCAACATTCCCGGTACAGGGCTGGGCTTGAGCATTGTCAAACAATTTGTGGAGTTGCTCAACGGGACGATCGCGGTGCAAAGTCAACTGGGCCAGGGTTCAACCTTTACCGTGCAAATTCCCCTGACTGTGCCCCCCGTGCTGAAATTGGTGGGGCCACCCTCGGCGTAATGTTCCAGCGCTCCCCACTGCGTTACAACACAGCACAAATGGCTAAATCGTGGCATAACTAAATGCAAACCCAGGTGCAATACTCTGGTTGTGTTGAGGTGTGTGGGAGCAAACAGGGAATGGTTGGGAATCTATGGCTACGGCATTCGTTACAACGGGTGGCGATCGCGACGGTGGTGTCAACCACGCTGGTGACCAGTTGCGCCAGTGTCGTGGGGGCAAAAGCTCCGGTTGTGCGGTTAGAAAGTGGGGCGATCGCGGGGTCGGTCACGGGCGATGTAGCTGCGTTTAAGGGAATTCCCTATGCGGCACCGCCGGTGGGTGCGTTGCGGTGGCGATCGCCCCAGCCCGTCAAACCCTGGACAGGCCCACGGGCTGCCACGGCCTATGGCAATGACTGTATGCAGTTTCTTGATCCCGGCGAAGCGGCTCCTCCGGGGATGCCCCCCGCTGAAGATTGTTTGTTTGTGAATGTGTGGCGGCCCGCCCAAGCCACACCCCAGGCCAAGCTCCCGGTTGTGGTCTGGTTGCATGGTGGGGGCTTTGTGAATGGGGGCACGTCTACACCGATTTATGATGGCAGTGCGATCGCGGCCCAAGGGGTGGTGGTCGTTAGCCCCAACTACCGCTTAGGCCGCTTTGGTTTTTTTGCCCATCCGGCGTTGACTGCGGCCAAAGAAGGGGCGATCGCGAACTACGGTTTGATGGATCAACAGGCGGCCCTGCAATGGGTTCAGCGTAATATTGCGGCTTTTGGGGGCGATCCCACCCAGGTTACGCTCATGGGCGAGTCGGCGGGGGGCATTTCGGTGATGCACTGGCTTACTTCCCCGCCAGCCCCACCGTTGTTCCAGCGGGCGATCGT
This sequence comes from uncultured bacterium, assembly GCA_964475335.1. Taxonomy (GTDB): domain Bacteria; phylum Cyanobacteriota; class Cyanobacteriia; order Leptolyngbyales; family Leptolyngbyaceae; genus CAYYWG01. Next base: position 62,232 of record CAYYWG010000018.1, on the reverse strand, counting down.
GCTTTCTGGCGGGGGCCGCGATTATCTCGTGAATGTGAAACCGTTGAGCGGTGATGCCAAAACCCCCTCGGCGGAACAGAGTGGCATTCAATTTGCCGCAAGCGTGGGGATTCAAGGCACTGGAGCCGATGCCCTGAAGGCATTGCGGGCACTCCCGGCAAAAACGGTCGCGGGTGATCTCAATATGACCAGTCTGCTGAAGCAACCCCCAACCTATAGCGGTGGGCCAATTTTGGATGGTCAAATGGTGACGGCGACACCGGGGGCAATTTTGCAGCAGGGGGGCGGTGCGTCGGTGCCGATTCTGATTGGTACGACCACTCAAGACTTGCCCGCTATTTTACCCAACTTAAAAAATCCGTTTTCCTATTTCGGGCTAGATGCGGCCAAAGCCCAACAACTCTATGGCGCAAGTGGGGCAAGTAATCCCCTCCAACTTTTGTTTGCGATCGGAGCTGATATCGGGATGCACGAACCCGCGCGGTTTGTGGCGAACCAAATGACTGGGCGAGGCCAAGCTGCCTGGTTATATCGGTTTGGGTATGTGGCCGACTCGCTTCAGCCCCAGGTGACGGGTGCGCCCCACGCCAGTGAATTGCCCTTTTTGTTTGGGACGGTGGCAGCCCGGTATGGGCAGGCGGTGACACCCCGCGATCGCGCTGCCAGCCAGACGTTTCAGCGCTACATGGTGAATTTCATTAAAACGGGCAATCCGAATGGGGCGGAGTTGTCAACCTGGGCCCAGCATAATCCCGCTCGGCCTGAGCTGATGCTGTTTACGCTGAAGGGGGCGGCGGAGATGCAGCCCGATCCGTGGCGCGATCGCCTGGATCTGGCGGAAAAAGTGGCGAATGGGCGATCGCCAATGGCCGCTAAACCAGCGACTCTGGCGGGTACGTCTTGGCAATTGGTGCAGTTCCAGGGCGGCGACGGGACGACGTTGGTGCCCCAGGATAAAACCAAATACACGATCGCCTTTAACCAAGACAATAGTGTGAACGTCCGGTTTGACTGTAACCGGGGGCGGGGCACCTGGCAATCGCCCAGGCCAAATCAACTCCAGTTTGGGCCACTGGCCCTGACGCGGGCAGCCTGTCTCTCTGGTTCCTTGCACGATCGCCTCGCCAAAGATTGGAGTTATGTGCGATCGTATGTGCTGAAAAATGACCGCTTGGCTCTTGCGCTCTTGGCCGATGGGGGCATTTACGAATTTGAACCGTTGCCCACCGTTCCGCGATAAACAATCCTGCCCTCCAACGCCCTGCGCTTAAAAATCGTTTACTTCTGGGGTGTCCAACTTCTCTCTGCGGTTGGACTACTCCCGCTGGGGGATGTGACACAATTTGGCAGGGCGATCGCCAGGGTTGCACGGTTGATGTGGACGGCGATCGGTCTGCTCTCTGCTTCATCACTTGAAACAATCTGTGTTGCTTGTCTTGAGAAAAATGAATTACTTTGCCCTGCCCAAAATTTTTTACGGTAGGCTTTGAGTGTTCAACTGAAGCCCAATGGTTCTCGCTTGCTTGTCATTTATGCACCCAATTTAGGAGAATTCTATGCACACTAATCGTTGGCGGCGATGGTTGGCCCCGCTTTGTTTAAGTCTGTTGTTATTCGTCACGGCCTGTACCCCCGCGACGCAATCCCGTTATGCCGAGGTACAGAAGGAGACGACCCAACGGGGAGCCACCCCAGCCGTCGCGAAAAAAGCCGAGCAGGGTGCGAAGTTTAATAAATTTTTTCCTGATGGGGTGAAAGGGTATGAGGTGATTCCGGCCCAGGAGAAGAAGGGCTTCGCGGAATACAAAGTGAATCAAGACGGCAAAAATGTGGCGGTTTTATCGATCAGCGATACCACCAGTCTGCCGACGGCGGCGATTAAATACAAATCGGCTACCGATAAGATTGCGGGGTATCCCGCTGTTGACCAGGGGACAACTGCAACCGGAATTTTGGTGAACGATCGCTATCAAGTTAAAGTGCTCTCCCGGGATCCGTCTTTTAGCCGTGACGATCGCGTCGCCTGGTTGCAGAAGTTTGACCTTAAGGGGTTGGCGAAATTGAAACCCGCGATCGCCCCCTCCGTAACCACCAACGCACCGCTCAAAGCGCCCGTCCTACAACCCGCCGGTTAGATGAGCGTTGTCTATTCTCTTGCCCTACAGCATTTTCCATCCCATGATTGCAACCTCGCCGACCGCCAGAAAATTTGTGTTACCGCTGGTTTTGGGCTTGTCCCTGGTGGTGGGTTCCTGCGCGGAACAAGCCCCATCTCGCTATGACCAAGTCCAGCAAGAAACCTCCCAAAAAGGCACCACGGCTGTTGCCAAAGAGGCCGTCAATGGCAGCAAGTTAAATCGCTATTTCCCCAAATCGGGGAGCGGTTACTCCGTTGTTCCCGCCCAAGAGAAAAAGGGTTTTGCAGAACACAAGTTGAACAGAGGCGGTAAAACCGTGGCGGTGTTGTCGATTAATGACACCATCAGCACGCCGACTGCGGCCTCCAAGTACAAGCAAAGTACGAAGAAAATTTCTGGTTATCCCACGGTGGAACAAGGCTCGACGATTACGGGTGTCTTGGTTGGCGATCGCTTCCAGGTCAAAGCCCAATCCCGCGATGCCTCGTTTACACCCCAAGACCGGACTGCCTGGATTAAAAAATTTGACCTCAATGGTCTTTCCACCTTGAAATAAGGAGCTTTTCTGTGAGTAAACCCATTTTTGAAATTGTGGACGAGCTACCGAAAGGTGGGCTAACAGTCACAGCCCTGCACACCCTCGACTTTGCCATTCCCGGCCAGTGGAATAACCTCGTCGGCTTTGACAACACCATTCGTGCGGTCACCGGGGAAACCGATGAAAGCCTGATTCAACAAATCGGGGAACGGGCCGTGGCCTTGTATAACGACAAATCCCAAGGGTATCAACGTGCCCTCTGGCTCTACGAAACCGTGGAATCGGGTTCTGGGCTGTTGGGTACTGCTGCCCTGGCGAACCGGATTGGGCAAGATACCTTCCTCGGCTTCCTCAAAAACATCACGCCCAAACCCGAAAAAGCCCAAAGTATTGATCTCTGCGTCAAATTGGTCACAGAACTGGTCGCCTTTTGCCAGATCAACGGCATCCCCGGCGACAGCATTGGCGACTTTTTGGCGGCCTTGGGCGACTACAGTGGTGAATCCCTCATGCGAATGGCGGCCCTGGCCTGCTTCGATGGCGTGATTCCCCTTGGCCCTGAATTTGCTGGCAAAGCCTTGAATTTCTTTGACAGCACCAGCCCCAAAGAGCTAGAAGGCAACCAAACTTACAAGAGCGTCCAAGAGCTAATTCCCGGTAATGGAGCCGACGCAAAGAAAGGGTTTATTACCCAGAGTTTTGATTCGGCGAAAAGCTGGATGACTAATTTTGTCGCCTCCAACAACATTACTCAACAGGGGCTGATGGGCAAATTGAAAGGCTTTATTGACTTTACGGATGATAAGGCCGACTATCTGGGGGCATTGCTAGATATGAACGTGAAGTACTATCGCCACACGGGGGTACAAACCCTGGCACGGCGCTTGGTGGAACGGGCGGTCGCTGAGATTTAGCTATCGGTTTGCGATCGCAAACTGTAGGCGAATCGAAACCTCGGAGATCTTTAAAAATCTCCGGGGTTTATTTGTTGAAAGAGGGGTTACAGCAAATTGCTGAATTTAGGGTCGTCTTGCAGCACTTTGAGGATTTGCTTGATGTCTTGAGTGCGGTCTTTTTTGACGATCAGGGTCACGTTGCCTTCCCGCACGACGACGGTATCTTCCAGGCCAATGGTGACAATCACGTCATTTGCATTGGTGGAGTACAGCAGGGAGCCGTGGGTATCCAGGCCAACGTGCTGGGCGATTTCGACATTGGGTTTGTCGCTTTGCAAGAGGCGATCGATCGCGTTCCAGTCGCCCAGGTCATCCCATCCAAACTCCACCGGGAGTACGTACGCCTGCTGGGTTTTTTCCATCAAGGCATAGTCAATACTTTTCTTCGGGACTTCACTGTAGGCGGCTACGCCTTTTTCCTCCAGAGGGGCAAGAATTTCTGGGGCGTAGACCAGCAGTTCATCGATCGCGACCCCGGCCCGAAACACAAACATCCCGCTATTCCAGCTAAATTTGCCTGTGGCTAGAAATTCTTCGGCAGTGGCGCGATCGGGTTTTTCGGTGAAGCGATCAACTTTGTAAGCGGGAAAACCCTGGTGGGTCTGGGGATGGGTACCGAATTGGGCGATCGCCTCCCCCTGCTGAATGTAGCCGTAGCCCGTTGAGGGAAACGCCGGAGTGATACCCAGAGTGACGATCGCGGGTTGCGATCGGGCTAAGGCTGCGGCGGCATTTAACACAGCATGAAAAGTTTCGACTTCGGCAATCCAATGATCTGCCGGAAAAAAGCCCAAAACGGCCTCTCGGCCATAGCGTTTAGCAATTTCCAATGCACCCCAGGCAACAGCGGGGGCAGTATCCCGGCCTTCCGGTTCCACTAGCAAATTGGCGGCGGGCAGTTCGGGCAACTGTTCCCGCACTTGGTCAGCCAGGTGGGCTCCGGTGATCACCCAGATGTCTTGCCAACCTGTGGCCACTCCCAACAGGCGTTTGGCGGTGGCTTGCAGCAAGCTATCCCCGCTCCCGTCTAGACTCAGGAATTGTTTGGGGCGAGCTTTGCGGCTCAGGGGCCAAAACCGTTCGCCTTTACCACCAGCAAGAATCACGGGAATCAGAGATGGGGTGCTCATAGATCGATGTTTGGAATGAAGAGGTCAAATTGGGGCGGGTTTGCCCAAGGTCGGGGAATCAAACTGCGATCGCCAACCGACCTTTGGGGCAATGGCCTCCTCTAGTGTTCACCTCAACGGCCAACTTTGCACAGTTCTGGCCCGTCGATCTTTATCTGAGCTTTGAAATGGAGCCGCAACGTGCGATCGCTGCGTAAAGCCAAGCATTGTAAACGCCAGGAACGCTGGCAACGGGCGATCGCCCTTTCACTACAACTGATTAGCTGAATCCGGGGCCACAATCTCGCCTTCCAACTCCAGGGGGTTGGGTTCGGCTTTGACGAGATCAGACAGTTCGTGAAACTCCACGCCCATCTTGTCGCAAGCTTGTTTTAAAGCGCCTTGAAACCGAGTGACATCTGTGCCATAGCCACACAACTCGGCAGCCGTCGTCAAGCCTGCCTTCGCATTGGCGCGGGCGCAATCCACTAACTCAAGGTTCGTTAAGGGGGTTTTAGCGGCCATACTTGCCTCTCGCTGAACAGTGGTGTCATCTTTTCTGTTGTAGCAAGTTGTGCCCCCAGGCTGGCTCACTCATTCGATAGAACCTGGGAATGTCTAGGGAGAGGGTGGCCCGTTATGAGGATTCTGGCTTGCAATGTGATCCTTTGCCGGTTTGAGATGAGAATAGACAGGGCAGCATGGCGGCGGGCTAGAATGCTAACTTCCCGCGATCGCCCAACTCTAGAGAAAAAACTGGTCTATGTCGGAGCTATCCAGCCAAATCGAAGCGATTTTGTACTTAAAAGCCCAGCCGCTCACCCTGGCCGAGATTGCTGAATGCGTGGGTTGCGATCGCCCGACTGCGGAAGCGGGCCTACTAGAGTTGATGGAGTTGTATGCCCATCGTCTCGGCGCTTTGGAGGTTGCCGAAACGCCAAATGGCTACGTGCTGCAATTGCGGGATTCGTTTCACTATCTCATTCAAAAACTGTTGCCCGCCGATTTGGGGGTTGGGGCCTTGCGCACTTTGGCCGCGATCGCCCTCAAAGGTCGAATTGCCCAAACGGATTTGGTGGAAATTCGGGGTTCCAATGCCTATCAGCATGTGCAGGAATTGGTTGAACTGGGGTTTGTCCGCAAGCGCCGCCAAACCGATGGCCGTTCCTATTGGCTCCAAGTCACCGAAAAATTTCATCAATATTTTCAACTGAACCAAGATCAAGCGCTGGAACTGAGTCAATACATTCAATCGGAGCCTTGAGCGATCGCCCCACCGCCTATATCCATCGCGCTCTTGGGGGCAATGGGTTGGGCCAATCTTGCGAATGATTACATTGACAGAAAAGAAATGCCAGAATAGACCAAGACGCTTATTGGATGACCAATGCTTTTTAACTCGGATAGCAGTAACTTCCTCAATTCTGACCCCGATACGCAAGAAGTAAACCCCCTGCTAAAGTACCTGCAAATCCAATCGCCCGAAGTCCTCGCGCAGGTCGCAAAGTCAGCGACTCCAGAGGTCAAGCAAATCATCTCCCATAATGTGCAAGGGCTGGTGGGGCTGTTGCCGTCGGAGGCGTTTAACGTCAAAATCACGACCGATCGCGAAAACCTGGCCGGGTTGTTGGCTTCAGCGATGATGACGGGCTATTTTTTGCGCCAGATGGAACAACGCATGGAAATGGAAGATATCATGGCCGATTCCATGCCTGGGTTCTACACCGATGGGGATAGCGTGTAAAGGAATTTCCCGTGGCGATCGCGGCGTTGACCAGGGATGAATTGCCCCAGGTCAGCGGCGGTTGGTTGGGGCGGAAAAGCTTGTGAGTGGTTGCTCGGCGCGATCGACTGTTGCGTGGGAGTGCGTGGCTGTTCGTGCGGCTGGGGTTGATAGAGGGGGGGCGTGTCAGCGGAAAGCCTTTGGGTGAGCGCCAGCACAGGCCACAGGCAGGCCGCGATCGCATGGCCAGCGCAGCAGACTGAGCAGAACCCGCTTGCAGAACCCTCAGGCCAACCCGTTAGGGTTGTTCAGTTGACTTTGGGCAAGGCTGTTTATTTCGGAAGTTGACCGGGCTGTACCGTAATCTGGTTCGAGCGCCCATCCCGCCGCACTTCCACGGCTAAGTTGCCCCCAATTTGGCTTTTTTCCACCAGAGCTTGTACATCTGCTGCTGACTGAACAGGCTGGTTACCCACCTTTTGGATGAGATCTCCCGGTTTGAAGCCAGCTTTGGCTGCGGGAGAGTCGGGCATGACTCGTACAACCAAAATGCCGTCATCCTGGGTGATGGGGGTGGCTAATTCGTTGCTTTCATTTAGCTCTTTGCGCAGCCCTGGGTTGAGATCCACCATCTGAATTCCCAGATAGGGATGATCAACCTGGCCTTTGGCTAGCAGGGTCGAGGCGACTCGTTGCGCGGTTTCAATGGGGATTGCAAAGCCCAATCCTTGGGCATCGGCCCGAATGGCGGTGTTGACTCCAATGACTTCGCCGCGATCGTTTAACAATGGCCCGCCGGAGTTACCTGGGTTAATGGCGGCATCAGTTTGAATGAAATTGACGCGCTTATCGGGAACGCCTACCTGGGAGCTCGATCGCCCAATCGCGCTGATGATCCCTGCGGTGACGGTGTTGTCTAGGCCCAGTGGATTCCCGATCGCGATCGCCCATTGCCCCGGCAGGATGCCTTCGGAGCTACCGAGCTTGACGACAGGTAAATTCGTTGCCTTGATTTTGACGACGGCCACATCCGTGACGGGGTCGCGCCCCACCACTTGGCCCTCAAATTGGCGACCATCTTTCAAGGTCACGGTCACGGTGTCAATATCAGCGACGACGTGGGCATTAGTCAAAATTTGGCCATCTGGGGAAAGGATGAAGCCGGAGCCTGTGCCGCGTTCCAAGCGATCGCTGGGGCGTTGGGGCGCATCTTCACCAAAAAAGCGGCGAAAGAAGGGTGTGTTAAAGGAATCAGCCATTTTGTTGGCAACTCGCCGAGCCGAATCGATCCGCACGACGGATGGCCCCACTTTATCAACCGCTTGGGCAATGAAGTTGGGATTAACTGCACTGGCTGGTAGAGGGGCGGCAGTGGGGGCGGGGCGTTGGCTGACCAGGGGTTGCATAGGGGGGCTAATTTCCGGGGCGATCGCTGAATTTTGCTGCTTCTGCCAATACTGACTCCCGACAATCCCGGCCCCAGTCCCTAAAACCAACAACGAAAAATAGGTGGACAGTTGCTTCAGCGACCAATTCATAAGCGTCTAGAATTTGGGTTCCAACATTCTTTCTTAACTGTAACCATAAGATTCTGATTTCGCGTGACATTCTAATGACAGTCTGTGGAGTTTTTGCCCTGGGCTGACACGGTGGGCGGGTCGCCAGATCGGGCCTGGGCGATCGCGCGCCATTCTCGATAGAATCTGGGTGGAGCCTGTAGCCCCAAGGGCTAAGCCTTTGGGTTTCGCAGGTGGCTTTGGTCTAACGTTGATTTTGGATTGCCTATGTTGTGCTGGTTTGCCCTGTTGAAGCGGTATGGTGTCTGCCTGATGGTGTCCCTGTTGCCGTTGCTGGTGGCGCAGCCCCGGGCGATCGCTCAGACTTGCCCCAAAGCAGCAGCCCTGGCCCAACTCAGCCGCCACACCGTCGCACCGGGCGAAACCCTGCAAAGCATTGCCCAAACCTATAATCTCTTACCAGCCACCCTCATTGGGTTCAATCCTTCCCTTCAGGGGGGGAAGGTCGCCGTCGGGACAACGTTGACTATCCCTCCTTTCAATGGCATTCGGGTAACGGTTCCCCCCGGCAAAAGCTGGCGTGACGTAGCCAAAACCTACAAAATTCGCCCTGATATTCTGTTTGAAGTGAATGGTTGCCAACAGGCTCCGCGCACGGTGTTTATCCCCGGAGTGAATTGGTCGCCTGCAGGGAATACGCCAAGTCAGCGATTACCCAGTGCCACACCCCAGATTTTGGCGGGTTCTCCCTTGGCGCGGCAGTCAACGCCCCAAATCTTGCTGGGCTATGGCTACAGCTTACCTGAAGGGGCCAATCAAGTCGTTTTCCATAGTGGGATTGATCTCGCGGCTCCAGTCGGGACGGCTGTCCAGGCCGTTGGGAGCGGGACGATCGCCTTTGCCGGGGCTCAAGGGCCCTATGGCAATCTTGTGGTGATTAACCATGCCGAAGGGTTACAAACCCGCTATGCCCAACTGGCCAAAATCAGTGTAAAAGCGGGCCAACGGGTGAGCCAAGGCCAAAGCATTGGAACGGTGGGCACCTCGGGAACACCCAGTTCTGCCGCGCCCCATCTCCACTTTGAGTTGCGATCGCGCTCTAATCTCGGTTGGGTGGCAGAAGATCCCGATCGCCTACTCAAGTAAGCTCACCTCGGCAGTTAACCCAAATGCTAATCACTCCCGGTACGGTGGACTGGGGCACTCGCCAGGGGCTGAAAGCGGGCTAGAGCCGACCGCGATTTAACCCCGGTGGCCCGCCAAAGGGATTATTACCGGAGTTCCCTGGTGCAGTGTTGCCGTTCAGCCCCGGTGGCCCACCAAAAGGATTGTTCCCAGAGTTGCCCGGTGCTGGGTTATTGGGGCCTGCGGCCCCGCCCGCCGGAGGGCCACCGGCATTACCGGGATTGTTGCCGTTGAGCCCTGGTGGCCCGCCAAAAGGATTGTTACCTGAATTGCCCGGAGCTGCGCCCGGATTGCCCGGAGCCGCGCCTGGATTGCCTGGAGTTGCGCCTGGATTGCCCGGAGCCGCGCCTGGATTGCCCGGAGCTGTGCCTGGATTGCTTGGAGCTGTGCCTGGATTGCCCGGAGTTGCCCCCAGGTTAATGCTCCCTGTCGGTTGGTTAACGGGGCTAACCGGGGTGGCAAAGGTCGGTGAGCGAATTTCTGGAAGGTTACTGATGGGGGTTGGGCGGTCAACCCGATCGCTGGCCGAGTTCTCCGATCGCCCAAATACCCGGTCTGATGGGCGGTTTCCGGGGTTGCTCTGCCCGCTTAATTGGTCGAAGCGGCTGCCGCCAAAAGTAGTGGAGGGTACAGTGCTGGCTGTTTGGGTATTGGCTTCAGGCCGCTTGAGAAACATCGTGTCTTGAACGAGGGTCGCGCTGTTGTCCAGGGGAGGTTGTTGCGCGATCGCGTCCAACGCCTCTTGCCGAACGGCAGCGATCGCCCGATCGGTTTCTGTGCTTAGACTTTGGGGCGACTGCAACTGCAAATCTTTGACCAAATCGCTGGTTTCATAAAAACGCTGTAAGTCAAAGCGATATACCCCAACCAGTTGATCCTTCACCATGACGGCCAAATCCCCCGCTTTCAACACCTGGGGCTCTTGGTTTCCGTGACTAATGGTAATTCCACTATCGGTGAGTGCGCCGACAATGGTGGTGTCGGTTTCAGGGACATAACGGACAAATAACCCCGACCCTCGAATGCCTGCCGTGGCATTGGGTGTACTGACGCGGGTTGTCCCTTGCCCCGGCGGAATCAAAAAGAGCGCTGTGCCGTTGCTGAGGTTGAACGTGCGGGTATTAGGCACAAAGCGGAAAAAGGCTTGCTCCCCAATCCGGGCCAGGGAGCGATCGTTAAATCTCAGTTCCACCATTGCCGCTTTGGCGGTTTTTACCGCATCCCCTGGTGTCATTCGATCCTGAACACGAGCAGCACGGGGCGCTTGGCTTTTCACCACAAGCTGGACTTGATTTTTCAGCTTTTGCACAGTTGCTTGGTTGAGTGGAGTTGCCGCGATCGCCTGCCCCCCAACGATAGCCACGCTGCCCCCGACCAGCAACGCGATGCCCACGGCCAGTGACTTACCCCATTGAATTTGGCAAATCATGAATAACCTCCCAGATGCTTGAACCAGCAACAAAAAATTCTTAGAACCCACAGTGTGATTCCTGACCAGCGGCACGATCCTCAATTCTGTAGAGCATGGGAACAATGAGTACTCTTGATCGCAATTTGGGTGTGCCTGCTACTGACGGGTATGTCCCTCTACTGTGATGCATCCCCTTACTGAGTGGGTGTGATCTATCTCACTGACGGTTTAATAGACGGGTGGACTGTAGATGGTGTCGCCCTGATCCTGAGGTTGGGTTGGTTGGGGAAGACTGGCCTGGGGATGCATAACGGAACATCGCCAACGGCTGGCCCCCAATCCATAACTCGTGTTAAATCGATACCAAGTCTACCCGCTGCGATCGCCGTGTGACTGGTTGAACCCACTGAAATGAACCTACATCCCCTACCTATCTGGCGCTGTCTGAAGTTGGCTAAACGCCGCTCCTTGACGAGGGATGGCAGGAATAAAATTTGACTGAACCACGACTTAAATTGCTAGTAGATATACCAATCCTAACAAGTCAACTTTTTATTGCGACTCCTCAATTCGGGGGATTTAATCGAATTGTGCTGGCTCACCTCCTGCGTCTAAATCTACATATAAAGTTCTTTCCAACTCATACCTCAGGCAAAAACAGCTTTCCGAACAATTCTAAATAAGGTTTGTCACGATTTCGGCGGTATCATTTGTACTCTTCACCAGTTTGCAAATTTTTCATAAAGCATTGCTTCCGGTCTCCCAGAAAATGCGTAAGCCCTTTGGGCGATCGCCTGGGGTCGGGGCGCATCCGTTGGCGTTCACCCGGCTGACTGCCCCTGGTGGCTAGTTGAAATTCAACGAATCTTTGGAGGAAAGAACTATCATCATGCCGTTGCGTCGCCCTGATATTGGGTTTCTGCCCACTCCCTGGCCGGTGGTTGAGGTGGTGTTTGAGTTGGCCGCCTTCCGTCCCCAGGATGTTTTTTATGATTTGGGCAGTGGCGACGGCAGACTGCTGGTGTTGGCCGCTCAACGATTTGGGACTCGGGGTGTGGGAATTGATATTGATCCCGATCGCATTCAAGTTGCGGCCCAAAACGCGATCGCCGCTCAGGTGAGTCAGCTTGTTTCCTTCCGCCAGCAAGATCTTTTCACCAGTGACTTTCAGGAGGCCACGGTGCTGTTTCTCTATCTTTTACCCCACCTCAATTTACGGTTGCGGCCCCGCTTGTTTCAGCAACTGCGGCCTGGGACGCGGCTGATCTCCCTGGATTTTGATATGGGCGATTGGTTGCCAACATGCTCCCGGTCGGTGCCTTTGGAGATTGCTGACGAAACCGCAACCCTCTACTACTGGGAAATTCCTACCCACCTGCCGCCCAACTTCATCCCTTAATCCTGGGGGGAGTTGTGGGGCGCGATCGCTGGCCCGTTGCAGGAGTCGCCAGTGGACATGGGAGAATAGGCATTGGGGAAATGAGCGATCGCGCGCTCCGAATCACCGATGGAAACAGTCCGAAAAATCCTCTTAGACACCGATCCGGGTGGCGATGATAGCGTGGCCTTATTGTGGTTGGCCAATTGTGTCCACCAGGGCTTGGCCGAACTGGTGGCAGTTACCACGGCGGCGGGTAATGTGTCGGCCCATCGAACCTTTACCAGCGCCAGTCAACTGTTGGCTCTCGGTGGCTTGCCCGCTGTGCCCGTTGGGCGGGGGCAGGCGGCGGAGACTCCTCAGGCTGATGCCAGCCATATTCACGGGGCTGATGGCATGGGCAATTTAGCCCAAACCCTGCCTCCATCCAGGCATGACTGGTTGACGGCTCCGACCTCCGTGGAGGTATTGATTGACACGATCGCGGCCCATCCCGGTGAGGTGACGATCGCGGCGATCGCGCCATTCACCAACCTGGCCCAAGCCGAAGCTCAGCATCCGGGAATTTTGCGCCAAGCGCAGGAAGTCGTTTTGATGGCAGGCGCGGTTCAGGCTCCGGGCAACGTCACCCCAACGGCGGAATTTAATGTGTGGTTTGATCCGGCGGCAGCCCACACGGTGTTGAACAGTGGAGCCAAGATAGTGGTGATTCCGTTGGATGTGACTCGCCATCTCATTTTTACGGAGGCAATGGCCCAGCAAATAACCCAGGCCCACGCAACAACGCCCCTGGCCCAGTTTTTGCTTCAGCTTTGCCGCTTTATGACGCAAACGGCCCTGACCTATCGGGAAACGGCAGGTGTGCCGGGTTTTCTAGTGCACGATGCTGCAACGATCGCCTATTTGTTGTACCCCGAATTGTTCACATTTCGGCGCGTTAATCTCCAGGTGGAAACTCTGGGGCAATGGACCTATGGCCAAACGGTGGTGGATTGGCGACATCAACCCAAACCAGCGGCCAATGTTTGGTTGGCCACCCAGGTGGATGCAACGAATTTTTTCGCTTGTCTCGTGGAGGATTTTAAGATGTTGGTGGCTCCGGCGGGCGATCGCGCTGAAGAGCAGACTTGACACGCCCCCCTTTCTCCTTCTGGGATGACCTGGGATCGGCAGGCTATTCCCCTGGGCAGGGCTTGGCTGGTGTTCTCTTTCCCACGATAGATCCTTAACTCTCCATCGCGATAAAGGCACTTGGCGGCGTTCGGTTGTTACGATTGACACCACTTAATAAACATGGAAATGTGGTAGTGGCAATTTTTCGCTGTTCTGCACAAACATTTTTTCGATTTTTTCGCAACTTTTGTTCAAAAATTCATCACTGTTCGGTTTGGCTTTCAAGTGTGTAACTCCTGCGATCGCCCTGTTTTTTAGGGGTGATGCAGCGCAGCAAAAGGTTCGGCAACTGTAGTTTCGGCTTGTCATTGTTCTGAGCTTGCTGCCCAAAGTGATATGTGGCGTTTAGACAGACATTCTGCCTGTGCTTAAAATTCAAGAGTCGGTTAGTTCGGTTCAGCCTCCTACCGAAGCGACCCCCCAGGTTTCTACCCCCGTCCCAGAGACGACCCAGCGCACCCAACTGTGGTTTGCGATCGCGGCGTTGGGGTTTGCGGTGTTCTCGATTTCGCTATCGGCGTTGTTGGTGCGTTTTAGTGAACGCGAAATCAGCGCCTATGCAACCGCCTTTGATCGGTTTTGGATTACGACCTTGATCATGGGCGGTTGGAGTGGGTTGCGGGCCTTGCGCGATCGCCAGCAGGGGCGGGTTGGGGTAGTGGATACGGATTGTTCAACCCAGCGCCAGTCGCGCTTATCCCAATCGGGATTATTGATTGCGGCGGGAACGTGTCTTGCGGCTGATTTGTTGCTCTGGGCCTGGTCGCTGACCCAAACGAGTGTGGCTAATGCCACGTTGCTGGCAAATTTAACACCTGTCTTTGCCTGTCTCGGTGGCTGGTTGATCTGGAACAAGTGCTTTGATCAGCGGTTTCTGTTGGGCATTGCGATCGCCACGGGCGGTACGTTTGTCCTGGGTCTAGAAGATTGGCACGCGGCAGCCTTTCGTTTGCATGGTGATTTGGCAGCCCTGCTGGCCGCCCTTTGTTTCAGTATTTATCTGTTGATCTTGGAACAACTCCAGGCCAGTTTACGGTTGGATACGATTGTGCTGTGGAGTTCGGCGATCGCGGGGGTGTTGACAGTGCCCTTTGTCGTGCTGAGTCATGCGCCCTTTTTGCCTGTGTCCTGGCAAGGGTGGACTGCGGTGATTGCCCTGGCGGTGGTTTGCCAGGTGGTGGGTCAAGGGTTGCTGGTCTATAGTCTCAATCGGTTGTCGGCTGAGTTTGTGGCGATCGTGCTGCTGCTAGATCCCTTGTTGGCAGCGTTAGGGGCGTGGATGTTTTTCTCGGAGCGGCTGAGTCTTTTGGGCTGGGGGGCATTTTTGGTGATTTTATTGGGCATTTATCTGGCTTCGGTAAGTCAATCCGCAGTCAAAACGGAGGCTGAATCTGCCTATGTCACCGGGAGTCAAGATCCTGAAATCTGCGAAATCTAACCAGGAACGCGAACTTCTACGATCCGAGCGATCGCCGAAGTCCAAACTCAAATCCCCTCCCCAAGTCATGTCAGAACCTGAGGAGGGGAATTTTTATCGAGGGATTTTTTGGGGCCAGAACCAAGCCTGCATCTTGACAGAATTGCCAGCAGTGATAAATCTGGCAAACGCTTAAGCCCCATTCTTAAAGTTCAACGGCCCTTGATACCCAGTGTTTTTCGCCAAATCAGTTAGCGATTGGGTGCCGCTATAGAACTTGCCATTAATTTCCCAGGTTGGGAAGCCAAATGGTTGTTTGGTTTGCTCTTCGACGCGGGTTGCTACTTGTTTACATTGGTCGGTGATGGAGGTTCCTCCGGCTTCTGCACATTCAACATAGGGAAGTTCTTTGACGGCTTCCTTGCCAAAGAGTTCTTTTTGGTCGTGGCAGTGGGAACACCAGTAGGCTCCATACATTTTGGCTCCGCTTTGTTTGAGATATTTGGCTAACTCAATTTCGGCAGCTGAGGACGTGTTGACAACGGGAATGGTTGGGGTGCCCCCTTGTTGACCAACTTGCGCTTGCCCTGCGATTTGAGCATTGGTGGGAGCATAAATGGCCAGGGTGGCAATGAGGGTAATCATGGCCGCGATCGCCCCGGTGAACAACAGTTGGCCAAGATCGCTCCAGTCGCGCCCAATGAGACTGACCGCAAACATGGAAAACGCAAAAATGGCTGATGCCACGCAGTAATAGCAAATGCCTTCAACGCCAAACTTGGAGACAAACTGCGAGGTCATGATGTACATCAAATAACCGCTAAAGACGGTCATGGCGGTGGCCCCGATGAACAAAAACCACCAGGTTAATTTCTCAATGTTGAGGCGCAGGGGTTTGTTCGTTTCGGGGTTGACCAAAAACGGAGCAAAGGCAAAAACGGCCATCCCGATGTAGGCTAACAGGCCAAAGAGGGATAGCGGTAGCCCCAGCACTGTGGCATAGGGACTTTCCAAAACTCGTTCGCAGCCATTAGTTGGACAAGCGGCAACGGTTTTAGAGAGTTTGTTTACCAGTAGATAGGCGGTATTTGCAGCCCCAGCCACAGCGATCGCCCCAATGATTTGGCGCGACCAGCGATGAATCCACGGCACGTTACGACGACGATTCAGCAGACTAGACATAGCTCATCTCTCCCAATCAACCAAGGGCCAATCAAAAACTCAATCCTGCTTCATTGTGCCCCATTTTTCCCTGCATCATTTTCCTAGAAGGAACTCTTGCCTGGATAGCCTGAGGTTTCGGCTAACTCTTCCAACGACTGCACTCCAGGATATAACTTGCCATTAATCTCCCAGGTTGGATAGCCCCGAATTTTGGCTGATTTGCACAATTGAGGCCGTGGATTTTTTCCCCTGGGATCGCATTCCACATAGTCAATGGAGCGAAATGCGGTTGTCCCAAACAGGTCGATTTGGTTTTTGCAGTGGGGGCACCAGTAAGCCCCATACATTTTCGCCCCAATTTTTCTGAGGTGCTTGGCTAAGGCCAGGGTGGATGCGGTGTCGGCCAGGTGCAAGGGTGGGTTAACGGTGGGGCGGGGTTGGGCTTGGGCTGCATCCAGCCTGGGGGCCAGGGGGCTACTGAGGAGCGCGATCGCACCGAGCAGGGCCACAGAACCTTGGTTTAACCTCACCATCAATGCTTGCATATCTTAAGTTCCCTCTGTCACCGATTTTGAGTGTGCCACCCTTGCCCGGAACCTGCAACCTACTCTAGACCGAATCCAACTAATTCAACTATCCAGAGCGGGGGCAATTGGCTGGGCTGGGAGTGTATTGCCTGAGTGGGGCTAGGTTTGTTCCTGCTCATTTTATTCCCACTGAATAAACTTTCTTCCCGCTCATTTTATTCCCACGAATGATGTTGACCTGTGGGCTGACCTGGCGCTTGGAACCACGAGAGCAGGTCGCGATCGCGTTGGGGGATGCCTCCAGTCCTGTCATATTTGGTTGTGGGAAACTAGCGGCTGTCCTGATGACGGTAGTGGGTCGAGCAAAGTTCCCCAAGTTGCTCGGTTTCTGGGTGGAGGCGATCGGCGGCTGGAGGCTGTTCCCGGTGCTTGGGCCTAAGCCGGTAGACTGACTGACTCGGTGGCGGGGGCCAATTGTGCTGTTTCAATGGAACGCTGGGTTGCTTCCACAAAGCGACTTACCCGAATGGGATCAATCGGTTGATCTCGCCGTCCGTGCCGTTTGAGCGAACTACAAGCAATGACCCCGTCGGCGGCCTGGAGCAAGGTCGAGATATTTTCCCAACTGGCTCCACTGCCTATAAAGACGGGCGTATCACCAGCAGCAGCTTTGGCGAGTTCCAAGTCTTCCAAGGTCGGCGGGCTCCCGGTGGCCCAGCCAGAGAGGATCACCGCATCGGCTAAACCCCGTTCAATAGTATCTTGCACGGCGACGGTCAAATTGGGCGCACTGAGTGGGCGAGCGTGTTTCACCAAGACATCGGCCAAAATTTTGACATCACTGCCCAGTTCCCGGCGGTAGCGTAGTAGTTCATGGGCTTGGCCTTCGATCAATCCCTGGTCGGTGGCCATTACCCCCGTTAAAACGTTGACCCGAATAAATTGGGCTTGGGTGCAGGTGGCGATCGCCAGGGCACTACGCGCATCGTTCCGCAACACATTGATCCCAATGGGCAAGGTCACCATTTGCATCAGCCGTTGCACAATCAGGCTCATGGCACTGACGACGGCGGGATCAACCTGATCTTTGGGAAAGGGCGCATCAAAAAAGTTTTCGACAATAATGCCGTGTACGCCACCGGAGGCGAGGGCCACAGCTTCTTGTTCGGCGCGATGAATCACAGCTTTCAAATCCCCTCCCCAGCAAGGAGAGGTGGGTAATGGCAGCAAATGTACAACGCCAATAATCGGATTAGGTGTCTTAAACGTCTGGATCAAGTCCACTTGTCTACAAACTCAGATTCGGGCTTATCTATCATTGCATTCCTCATCGATCATAGCGTTTTCGTGGGGCTGAATTTGTTGGAATTCCCACCGATCGCCTACGTCGCTTTGTCCGCGTTACATGATGTTCCCAAAATCCTTGAAGGCAACGGCGATCGCGCTCCCAGCCCACCCTGAACCCAGAGCCTAGGAGCGATTGAAAAGAGAAGTTTTTTTTAACAGATCGTAATATTTTGCGTTTTGCGCTATGATGCTCATAGACAAAAATATTCTGTGCGATTGCAAATCCAGTGCTACGGTTCGATAGCATGGGTTTCAGCAAGGGGACGGCCACCGTTTGAGCGATCGCTACAGCTTCAATAACGGTTCACTAACAGAATAAACAGGATTTCATGGGCAGCAAGCCAGTCATTGCAATTTCTCATCTAGGTTGCGAAAAAAATCGGGTTGACACAGAGCACATGCTTGGGTTGTTAGCGCAAGCAGGGTACGAAGTCAGCGACAATGAAGACTTAGCCGACTATGTCATTGTCAACACCTGTAGCTTTATCCAGTCGGCCCGCGAAGAATCTGTTCGCACCCTGCTAGGGATAGCCGAAGAAGATAAGGAGCGCATCAGGTCTCTTCTAGATCTTTGGTGGAAATGGTATTGCAAAATACAAGATGATCGGCCTTTAGATGCCCAGGTTCTTGATTTATGGTTTATGAGTCTTGCTTATCATCTGCTGTCTCGGAGAGCCATTGTTATCACTGGTTGTCTTGCGCAACATTATCAGTCTGAGTTGCTAGAGGAGCTAGAAGAAGCAGTGGCCCTGGTGGGCACAGGTGACTACCATAAAATTGTTAACGTGATTGAGCGCGCAGAGACTGGCGAACGGGTGAAAGAAGTCACCCCAGAGCCAACCTACATCGCTGACGAAACCACCCCCCGCTATCGCACAACCGAAGGCGTAGCTTACCTCCGCATTGCTGAAGGCTGTGACTATCGCTGTGCGTTTTGCATTATTCCCCATCTCCGTGGCAAGCAGCGATCGCGATCGATTGAGTCCATTGTCGCCGAAGCAAAACAACTGGCCGCAGAAGGGGTTCAAGAGCTGATTCTGATCTCCCAAATTACGACCAACTACGGCTTAGACATTTACGGTGAACCGCGCTTAGCCGAGTTACTGCGCGCCTTGGGGCAAGTTGATATTCCCTGGATTCGGATGCATTACGCCTACCCGACCGGGCTGACCCCTGCGGTGATCGCAGCAATTCAAGAGACTCCCAATATTCTGCCCTACCTAGATTTGCCGCTCCAGCATTCCCATCCAGAGGTGTTGCGAGCGATGAATCGACCCTGGCAAGGGCAAGTTAACGATCGCATCATTGAGCAAATCAAAGTTGCTTTGCCGGATGCAGTCATGCGCACTACTTTTATCGTCGGGTTTCCTGGTGAAACTGATGCGCATTTTGAACACCTGCTGCAATTTGTGCAACGCCACACCTTTGATCATGTTGGTGTGTTTACCTTCTCCCGTGAAGAAGGAACACCAGCTTTTAACCTGCCTAATCAACTGCCCCAAGCTGTGATGGATGCCCGCCGCGATGCATTGATGCAGGTGCAACAGCCGATTTCCTTAGAGCGCAACCAGCAAGAGGTTGGTAAGGTCGTTGATGTGTTCGTGGAACAAGAAAATCCGGCGACAGGAGAGTTAATTGGCCGCTCGGCGCGGTTCTCTCCCGATGTTGATGGCTTGGTTTACCTCAAGGGCGCAGCAACCCCGGGCACCCTGGTGCTAGCACGGATTGATGCGGCGGATGTGTATGACTTATACGGTCATGTTGCGACGGCAGCTGACCTCTTCAAAGGAGAACCCCTCACTGTGTAGCAGCTTAATGTGATTTCCACGTTTGTCAGGGCTGTCCCTGTTGGTTTGTTGTCACGTTTCTAAATCCCCACGTTCATAGGAGATTCAATGACCCTTTCGTTTCATAGTCTTGGACTGTCTGAAACTCGTAGTCGGCACCTAGAAGCAAATGGCTTCACGACTCCCACGCCAATTCAAGCGCAAGCCATCCCCCACTTGTTGTCGGGGCGCGATGTTGTTGGTCAAGCGCAAACAGGCACCGGGAAAACCGCCGCATTTTCACTCCCGATCTTAGAACGCATTGATGTGAAGTCTCAGGCAGTGCAAGCCCTGGTTTTAACTCCGACTCGCGAGTTGGCGATGCAAGTTTGCCAAGCGATTCGAGGTTTTAATGACGATCGCCGCCTGCGCATTGTCTCAATTTACGGTGGCCAAGCGATCGACCCTCAAATTTCTCGCCTTAAGCGGGGTGCCCAAATGGTGGTTGGCACACCGGGTCGCGTTTTGGATCTGCTCAGCCGGGGGGATCTGAAACTGGATCAACTCAGTTGGCTGGTGTTGGATGAAGCCGATGAAATGCTCAACATGGGCTTTATTCAAGACGTCGAAAAGATTCTCAATCAAGTGCCGACAGAGCGCCAAACCGCGTTCTTCTCGGCCACGATGGATCCATCCATTCGGAAATTGGTGACGAAGTTTTTGCGATCGCCAGTCACAATTACCATCGAGCAGCCTAAAGCAGCCCCGACACGCATTAACCAAGTTGCGTACACCTTGCCACGGGGTTGGTCAAAAGCACGGGCCTTGTTGCCCATTCTAGAACTGGAAGATCCCGAAGCCGCTATCATCTTTGTGCGGACTCGGAAAGCTGCTGCCGAACTCACTGGCCAGTTGCAAGCAGCGGGTCACAGCGTCGATGAGTATCACGGTGATCTCAGCCAAACCCAACGGGAACGGCTTTTGCTCCGGTTCCGGCAACGGCAAGTGCGGTGGGTGGTTGCAACGGATATTGCAGCACGGGGGATCCATGTGGATGACCTGACCCATGTGATCAACTACGATCTGCCAGATAGTGTAGAAAACTACGTCCACCGGATTGGCCGGACAGGGCGGGCAGGCAAAGAAGGGACTGCGATTTCGTTGATTCATTCCCTCGATCGCCGCAAACTGCGGGATATTGAGCATCACATCCGCCAGCGCTTAGAGTTGGCTACGATCCCCACGCGGGCTCAAATTGAAGCGCACCAAATCGAGAAATTGCAGACAAAACTCCGCGAAGCCTTGGCTGGGGAACGGATGGCCTCGTTCTTGCCGATCGTGGCTCAACTGTCTGAGGAGTACGAACCTCACGCGATCGCGGCGGCAGCGTTGCAAATGGCCTACGACCAAACACGCCCTGCTTGGCTGCGAGCCAGTCAAGATAGCACCGACTTGTACGATGAAGTCTCGCAAGAGGTAGCACCCCGGCGGCGACAAGGCGGCAATGGCCATCATGGTGGTAACAATCACCACGGTGGAGCTAAACCCAGACCAGTCAAGCGGTCGAAGTCTGTATCGAGCAAGTAAAACGGCTCTCGGTTCGAGCTTGGATCACCCTAGAACGCAATTAGCGATCGCCTTTGGTCTGGTGATTTGCAATGACCAGCTTAGCGATCGCAAGCGCAATTGGGTTAATCATGATTCATGCTCGGAGCTACCAATGTTGATTGATGAAAGGCACTGTTGCAGGTGCCTTTTTTCATGAGCTGGGCTGGATTTGTAGTTCATATGCATTATGATAAGGACAGCGCTGGTTCCTGTTCTTTTTCACCCTATCCCTTCAACTTGTGCTGTCCACTGATCTGCTTGCTTACTATCGCCAACTGAGTGCGACCCCATTAACGGTGGTAGATGTGGAAACAACGGGTTGCCGACCACCCACCAGTCGCGTCATTGAAGTAGCTGTTTTGCAAGGGAGCCTCGCTCAAGGCATACTGCACTACCAGACTCATGTGCTCAACCCAGGTGTGGCCGTGCCAGCCACGATCACTCGATTAACGGGGATCACGCAAGCAATGGTGGATGCTGCCCCTTATTCCACGGAAATTTGGCGCAGTTATTTGCCCTTACTGAATACTGGAATATTAACAGCCCATAACCTGGACTTTGATTACCGCTTTTTGCAATCAGAGTTCAATTTTGTGGATGTTGCGTTTTATCGACCAGAGGCCGAACGCTTGTGTACGGTCTTGTTAGCCCGCTTGCTGTTGCCAGATTTGCCGTCGCGGAGTTTGCCTAATCTGGTGCAGCATTTTGGGTTCAATGTCGGGCGATCGCACCGGGCGGCGGCGGATACGTTGGCCTGTTGGTTGTTGGCAGAGCGGTTGCTAACTGAGCTTTGCGATCGCTCCGATGCGGACTTGCTGGCTTTGTTTCAGCGTCAGTGGATTTCCTTAAGGGCGGCGGCGAGTTTGCTGAATCTTTCCCGGCAGCAAGCGGCAAAACAACTGGCGGCAGCGGGCGTGAACTGCCGACTGGGCCAACGGAAGCGCACAGCATTGTATGAACGACAGGGTGTGGAAGCGGTGTATTGGCGGAATCAACAGGCCGAAGAGAGGGGGCTGTCGTAGTGGGGATGGGTGGCGGAAACGGTGGTGAGGAAATGGGGCGATTTGGCTTGGTGGAGCCACAGGGCTAGATCTTGGGGTGGCAGGGGTTTGGCAAAGAGATAGCCTTGACCTTCGGTGCAGTTGAGCGATCGCAATTCATCAAACTGATTCGCAGTTTCAATCCCTTCGGCAACCACACTTAAGCCCAGTGTTTTAGCCAGGGTCAGAATCGTTTTGACGATACTCAAATTTTTCCCATCCAGGGTCATGCGATCGACAAAAGAGCGATCGATTTTGAGCGTATTAATGGGTAACGAGTGCAGATAAGCTAGCGAAGAATAGCCCGTGCCAAAATCGTCAATACAAATCTGGATGCCGCTGCTGCGCAATCGCTGGAGTTGTTGAATGACCAACTCTCCATTTTCCATTAACAAACTTTCTGTCACTTCCAACTTCAGCGATAAGCCTTGGATCTGGGCTTGCTCCCAAATGGCCTGAATGGTAGTCGCCAAGTTGGGTTGGACAAGTTGAATCCCCGATAGATTCACTGCCACACTCAAGGGCAAAAACTCGGCCAGTTCGGTTTGCCAATGGTGCATTTGCCGACAGGCTTCCTCCAGCACCCATTGCCCCAGGGGAATAATCAACCCGGTTTGTTCGGCGAGGGGAATGAAAATATTCGGCCCTACCCAACCGCGCGTGGGGTGATGCCAGCGAACGAGGGCTTCAAAGCCGGAGACTTGGCAGGTTTGGAGGGAAATGATGGGTTGATAGTACAATACGAGCTCTTGGTTGACCAAGGCTTGTTGGAGGTCGGCTTCTAGCTGGAGGCGATCGCTTTCTTCTGTTTGCATTTGAATACTAAAAAACCGCGTTTGGCCGCCCTGTTGGCGAGCATGGTAATTGGCCGTGTCGGCAGCCCGCAAAAAATCCGCAGCGACGGTATACGGCAAGTTACTGTCTACAATGCCCAAACTGGCGGAGGAGTAAATTTGCAATGCCCCCAATTGAAACGGTTCTTCCATGAGGCCGTGTACCTGGGCGACTTTTTCGGCTAAAACCGCTGTGTTCGCTACATGCCGCAGGGCGATCGCAAAGGAATCTTCCTCAATATGGGCAACCAGATCATTCGGCCCTGCCCAGCGCACCAGCCGTTGACCAACCTCGACTAAAAAATCATGGCCTTTTTGATGTCCCAAGCCATACTTCACCCGTTTGTAGCGATCGATATCCAAGAAAATGACACTGAAATGGGCCTCTGGATCGGTTTGGCGATGTTCGATCCAATCCTGGAGATTCAGCAGAAATTTGCTGCGGTTGGGCAACCCAGTCAACAAATCATAAAAGGCTAATTGCTCTAAATCGCGTAAAGCTTGCCGCCGTTCATCCCGCACTTGAGCTTCTCGCAGTTCCCGTTTCACCGCAGGCACTAAGCGGGTCAAATTGCTTTTCAAGAGATAGTCATGGCTGCCCGCTTGCATTGCGGCGACTGCCGTTTCTTCCCCAATGGAGCCAGAGACAATGATGAAGGGAATGTCTTGGCCGCTGGCTTGCACAATGGTTAAAGCCGCGATCGCATCAAACTGGGGCATGGAATAATCAGTCAGAATAATATCCCACGGGCCTGCGGCCAACGCTGCCTGCAAGTCTGCTGCCGTGTCTACGCGCAGATAGTCCACGTCATAGCCGCCACTGGCCAGTTGCAAGGCCAGCAACTCTGCGTCATCGGGATTATCTTCGATCGCCAAAACTCTCAACGGGTTAGACATTTTGATTTCCGAGGGGCAACAGGGGCGGTGATAGGTTGGTTACTAGCCAATACATTCCTAATTGCTGAATCACAGTGAGGAATTGGTCATAGTCAACGGGCTTCCGCACGTAGCTATTACACCCTAAGTTGTAGCTGTTGATCAGATCGGCTTGTTCGTCGGATGTGGTCAGAATCACAACGGGTAAAAGCTTCGTGCTGGCGTGATTCCGGATGGCACGCAGCACTTGGAGGCCGTTGATTTTGGGGAGTTGGAGATCGAGCAGGACAAGGGCTGGCAAATCGATGGCAGTGGAATCAGTGGGGATGAGATAATCCAAGGCTTCGGCCCCATCTTGGGCAATGATCACTGGATTGGTGATCCCGCCTTGCTCAAACGCCATCAACGTTAGTTCCGCGTCATCGGGATTATCCTCAACGAGCAACAACAAACTACGATTTGACATACAGCGGCAATTCTCCCTGACAAAGCATTTGACCCACTTTTATTCTAGAGAAATGCTTAATCATAAAAAATATGTAAAGAGTTGGGTTCATAGCGTGAAGTAGAAGGTGGCGCTCTGGTCTAAAATGCCTTCTGCTCGCACGGAACCACCATGACGTTGGATAATGCGCGCGATCGTGGCTAAGCCAATACCAGTTCCAGGAAATTCGCGTTCGGAGTGGAGCCGCTGAAAAGGTTTGAACAGGCGATCGCCATAGGCCATGTCAAAGCCCACACCATTGTCTTTCACAAAATAGATTGGTTGTGCTGGTTCACCTTCCACCATAGCGCCAAATTCGATCCGTGTCTGTGTTCGATTTGACGTGAACTTCCAGGCATTACTCAGCAAATTTTCGAGGGCGATGCGGAGTAAACGGGGGTCGCCAATGGCGGTGATGTTTGGGGCAATAACCCATTCCACCTGGCGATCGGGGGTTTGATGCATCAAGTCGTTGGTGATGCTGTGCACCAAATCACTGAGATTAACGGGCATTTTTTGCATGTCGGCTCGGGTGACCCGCGAGAGCATCAGCAAATCATCAATTAATTCGCCCATGCGCTGAGTGCCACTGCGAATGCGATTGAGGTAATGGAGCCCTTTTGCATCGAGTTGGTTGGCATACCGTTCGACCAGGGCTTTGCTGAAACCGTCGATCCCCCGGAGGGGGGCGCGTAAATCGTGGGAAACGGAATAGGAAAAGGCTTCTAGTTCGTGGTTGGCCATTTCCAGTTGGGTGGCGGTGCTGATGAGCTGGGCTTCTGCTAATTTTCGCTCGGTAATATCTAATACCGTGCCAATGAGCTGGGCGAGGGTGCCGTTGGCATCAACGATGGGTTGGCCTTTGATGTATAGATGGGCGAGGGTGCCGTCGGGGCGCTCAATTCGGGCTTCGAGTTCGTAGGGGGAGGCGGTGGCGATCGCCTGTTCGACCGCTTGGCGATGTAACTCGCGATCGTCAGGATGGAAACACTGCTGGATCGTATCCAAGTCGGGGGGGCCTGAGGCGGGTTCCCGCCCAAAGATTCGAAAGACTTGCTCAGACCAGGTAACGTGCCCTGTAGCGAGGGCAAATTCCCAGCTCCCAAAGTTGCCAATGCGTTGTGCGAGGCGCAAGTGCGTTTCACTTTTTTGGAGTTGGGCTTCGACTTGTTTGAGGCGGGTGATATCCACATGACAACCAGCCATATACAGTGGTTGCCCCGCACTGTCCCACTCGATCACCTGGCCCGCACAAATGACCCACACTGTGGAACCGTTTTTGTGGCGATAGCGCACTTCGTTGTAATAGGGAATTTGTCCTCGGGTCTGAAGGTGTTGCTCGAAATTGGCCGCAACCTCTGGAATATCGTCGGGGAAGATGAGCTGCTGCCAGAGGTTAGGCCCGGTGGGCAGTTCGGCCTCGGTGTAGCCAAACATCTGTTTCATTCCGGCACTCCAATAGGTTTGGCCGGTGCGGCAGTCTTCATACCAGTATCCTGCTAAGACACTATCCAGAATGGTTTCTAGCAGGTTCAGTTCCAAGCGCAGGTGGGCGGCGCGGCGGCGTTCGGCTTCGGCTTGTTTGCGATCGCTAATATCGGTGTGGGTGCCGATCATGCGGAGCGGTTGCCCCTGCTCATCCCAGGCGACGATTTTCCCAACGGACAGGATCCACTTCCATTGGCCAGTTTTGATGCGTTGCCGAAACTCGACTTTGTACTCTGGCCGTTTGCCAGCGATGTAGTCTTGATAGATTTGGTCAATCTCGGTGGCCTCATCGGGATGGAGGCGTTCTCTCCAGCTTGTATAGGTTTCGTGCAATTCTCCGGGTTCGTAGCCCAGCAGTTGGGCATATTCTGCGTTGATGATGATCTGGCCCGTTTGCAGATTGAGGTCGTATAAGCCCTGGTTGGTGGCTGCCAGGGTGAGCCGCAAGCGTTCTTCGCTTTCTTGCAGTTCGGCTGCGGCCCGTTTGCGGGCGGTCACGTCTTGGCCGATCCCAATGATGAGACCATTGGAGAGGCGCACATTAGCCCACGCTGTATCGAGGATGGTGCCATCCCGGCAGCGAGATTTGAAGTCTTGCCAACTGCCATCGGCGGTTTGCACAAAGTCCAACACAAACTGGTGATAGATGGGATCGGGATACAACGGGGCAAAGGCGCTTTGCTGTTGGACTTCGGCTAATGTCCAACCCATCATGGTTTCCCAGCGGCGATTGACCCAACTCAGGCGGCCCTGGGCATCAACGCAGGTCAGCATGATGGGGATATTGTCCACAATGGTTTGCAAGAGTTCTTGTTGCTGCTGGAGTTGGGCTTCGGTGTGTTTGCGATCGCTGATGTCGGTATAGGTGCCGATCATGCGGAGCGGTCGCCCCTGCTCATCCCAGGCGACGATTTGGCCCACCGACAAGACCCACTTCCAGGTGTTTTGCTTGGTGCGTTGCCGGAACTCGACGTGGTAATGGGGGCGATGGCCGCTGATGTAGTCTTGGTAGATTTGAAACGCTCGTGCGCGATCGTCGGGATGAAGGCGATTGCGCCAGGTTTCGGTGGTTTCTTGGAGCTCCTCGGGCCTGTAGCCCAAGATTTGGGCGTATTCGGCGCTGACGATGGTGCAGTTGTTGCGTAAATTGTGGTCATACAAGCCTTGCTGGGACGCTGAGAGGGCAAGGCGGAGGCGTTCTTCGCTTTCTTTGAGGGCGGTTTCGGCGTGTTTGCGATCGGTGATATCTGTGATGGTGCCGACGTAGCCGGTGATGTCGCCATTGCTGTTGCGTTCGGTGGTGGCTTGCACCACAACCCAACTCACGGAGCGATCGGGCCGTTGGAAGCGGCATTCTTCGCGAAACAGCAAGTCCTGATGGGCGGTGGTGTACCAGGCGGAAAAGACACGCTCACGATCGTCGGGGTGAATGGCTGTGAGCCAACCCATCCCCATTGCAGCATCTGCCGCCAGCCCCGCCAGTTGACACCAGCGATCGTTCACGTAGACACAATGTCCATCCGGTGTGGTGCGGAAAATGCCGACAGGAGCCGCCACGGCCAAACTGGCATACCGCTGCTGGCTGATGCGGAGCGCGATCTCGGCTTGTTTCCGTTGGGTGACAATCTCGGTGAATATGATGATGCCTCCGATCGCCCCTGTCTCGGCATACCAGGGCCGCACTGTCCAACTGAGCCAATCCAACTGGCCATCGGCCCGGCGCAAGGGGCGTTCTTCGGCAGTGTCCGTTTCGCCAGCCAAACACCGTTGATGAATCTCGCGCCAATGCTCGGGTAAGTCGGGGAAAACCTCGTAGTGGCTGCGGCCAATGAGGGGTTGATCGCCTAACTGGTATTCTGTGCGCCATCGGTGACTCACCATGAGGTAGCGCATTTCCGTGTCAAACACTGCCGCTGGGATGGGGGTGTGTTCCAGGAAAAAGCGCGTGAGCCATTCTCGGTGGCGCAGGGCGAGTTCTGCCCGTTTGCGATCGCTGATATCACGGGTGACGGAGAGCACCTGCATGGATTGGCCATCCAGGGCGGGAAAGGGCACCGCATGGGATTCTAGCCAACGGCGAGTCCCTTTTAAGCCGCACACCTCGTGGACATAGATTGTGGGTTTCCCTTGGGCGGCTTGCTGTAAGGCGTGGAGAAATCCGGCCCGATCGGCGTCAGTCGCCAGATTCGCGATTTGGCAACCCCGCACCTGTTCCAAACTGTCGGCTTCGATCATGGCGAGGCCCGCTGCATTCATATCCAGGAGTTCCCCCGTTGCGGTAGTGATTTTGACGCATTCGGGTTCTGAGTCGATGATGGCGCGGAGGCGGCGTTCGCTGGTTTGGAGGGCGAGTTCGGTGCGTTTGCGATCGCTGATATCTTTGGCGACCGCGATCAGCCCAATGACGTTGCCATCGCGATCGCGCCAGGGACTTTTCGTGGTGAGATAGGTGCGCATCTGGCCGCCATGGGGCACTTGTTCTTCCAGGGTGCGGGTTTGGGCCTGGGCCATCAAGGCAAAATCTTGGGTGCTCAAGGCCGCAGCAATTTCCGGCTCGTGCAAATCGAAATCGGTGCAGCCAATCAGCCCCTCCACGGAGCGGGCAAACTTTGTGGCTGTGGCCTCGTTGACCAAGACCAACCGCCCCTGGCGATCTTTCACAAAAATGGGATCGGAAATGCCGTTGATCACGGTGACCAGGAGTTGATAGTTTTCCTCCATTTGCCGATTGATGGCGGTTAACTCGGCAGTCCGTTGCAAAACGCGCTCGTTGAGGGTGGTGTTGAGGGCGCGGAGGTCGCATTCGCTGCACCGCCGTTGGCGATCGCTGTCGTTGAGGGAGCGGGCAATCCACCAGGTTGTGCCGCCCAAAATCAAAATATTAAGCACACTGCGGCCCAATACCCACACGTCATTGGCGAGGGGGTGAATCGGCCACGCATATACGTATACGCTAATGCCCCCAAACACCAACGGCACCCCCAGGATGACCGGGAGCAACCGTCGGGCGGCTTTCCCTCCGGCATAGGGACTGGTCAACACCTGCACCCAGCCCTGGTCAGGCCCTACGGCCCAAACTCCGGCGGCAAGCCCCAGGCAGGCCGCGATCGCCAGCAAAGTGAACACTTCCTGGCCTGACCGATAAAAATTGGGCACCTGATAGAAATATCCCATCAAGACCAGTAAGGACAGGAGAAAGGCGAGCAAGGCCAAACCTTGGGCTCGTCCATACCAGTGGCCCTGGTTGAGGCCCAGCAAGGCGATTCCCAGTACCAGCAGATTGACCACCCCGATCGCCAGCGACCACGGAAACTCCAGGCCCCCGCTGGGCAGTGTGAGTAGGGCGAAGCACAGCATCCCAAGCCCCAGGCCCAGCCCACCCAGGGCACACAGTTCAGAGCGCGATCGCCAGGGCGATGCGGCAGGCGACGGCGATCGCCACCAGGCCAGGGCCAGACCCAACAGCATCAGCCCAAGGACAAGGCCCAACCGCAAGAGCGACAGGTTTGTGCTTGGGGCCTGAACCAGTTGTGGCCCTACCTCCACCAGCGCGATCGCACCCAGGGCCACACTGCCCCAGCCCAACATCCCAGGCCAAACCAAGAACTGCCGAAATCGGGAAAATTCCACAACCTTGCTCCATCCTCAAGAACACGATCCCGAAACGAGCGTTACAACATTCAGTTCAAAGCTAAGTTCAAAACGGCTGACCGATGCCCCCCAGACTATGGTTCAACGTGCCCGCCGCCTGGATTGAGCGATTTGGCCGCGCGTTGCGCCTCTCCAGCTTGCCTGGAGAATCACTCAGCTTAGAAATTACTCATAATTTTTTTGGGAATTTTAAGCAAAGCTTACGTGATTAATCGTACCTAAAACCGCATTTAATCTGATGACTTATTC
The DNA here is from genome assembly GCA_964475335.1 of uncultured bacterium. GTDB lineage: Bacteria > Cyanobacteriota > Cyanobacteriia > Leptolyngbyales > Leptolyngbyaceae > CAYYWG01. The sequence goes on along the minus strand of CAYYWG010000018.1, from coordinate 32,654 downwards.
AATTGGATGACTTGTTAAAGCCGATGACTTTGCTGCTTTGGTTGCTCGGCTGTCGCTGCTGGCGGTGTTAACGGCTGGGGCTGCGATCGTACTGCACGCGGTAAATCCGTCCGTTGGCTTCTTCGGTAAACAAAAGGCTGCCATCGGGCAAGACCAGTACCCCGACGGGGCGGCCCCAGGTATCTGGCCCGGTGGGATTGGTGAGGAAACCTGTAACAAAGTCTTCATAGTAGCCTTGGGGTTGGCCGTTGGCCCCAAAAGGCACGAACACAATTTTGTAGCCAGTGCCGCGATCGCGATTCCACGAGCCCCGAAAGGCCACGAAAGCGCCATTGTGATATTTCGTGGGGAAAGTTTTACCTGTATAAAACTGTAAACCGAGAGCAGCAGAGTGGGCCTGGAAGAGCACTGCGGGGCTGGCGGTTTGGGCCACTAAGTCGGGGCGGACGCTTTGGCCATTTTGGGCATGGTTGGGATCGATGAAGCGCGGACTAAGGTAGGCATAGGGCCAACCATAAAACTGGCCCGGTTGCAGTTGGGCTAAATAGTCGGGAACGAGATCATCCCCCAGTCCATCCCGTTCGTTGACGGTGGTATACAGAGTTTTGGTCTGGGGATGGAAAGCCAGCCCGACCGGATTCCGCAAACCGGAGGCGTAGGTTTGGCGATCGCTGCCGTCTAAGTTCATGACCTGAATCGAGGCCCGTGGCAAGTCTTCAATGTCTACGTTGGAGCGGGAGCCAATGGAGACATAGAGCTTTTGCTGATCCGGCGCGACAATCACATTCCGCGTCCAGTGTTGGTTGTAGCCGCCACCAGGGAGATCGGTGATTTTGGTGCCTGGGCTCTGGAGTTGGGTTTGGCCTGGTTGATAGGGAAACCGTAACACCGCAGCCGTATTACCCAAAAAGAAGGCATCTTGGCTAAACGCCATCCCAAAGGGTTGATCCAAACCCTGATCTGGCCCTGCAAAGGTTTGCTGGCGATCGGCCACTCCATCGCGATCGCGATCTTGCAGGAGCCGAATCCGATTTTGCCGAGTTTCTGTTACCAACACATCCCCCGTCGGTGTCAGGGCCAGCCACCGGGGGCGATCCAGTCCTTCTGCAAACACATTGACCCGGAACCCTGCCGGAACGTTGAGGGTGGGGTTGGGGGGAATGGGCAACACGTTGGGCGGTTTGCTGGCACTGTTGCTGCTCAAGGGGGCCGGGAGTTGCTCGGGCTGAATGCGGATGGGCTGGGGTGTCAGGGGTTGGGTGGAGATTTGCCCTGGAGGCGGCGCGATCGCCGTGGGCGAGGCGGTATCGGTGGTGGAGGGGGCCGTTGGCCCCGCCTGACAAGACAACAAACACAGCCCCAGAGTCAAGCTCGGAACGAAGAGGTGCGATCGCGCCATGAGTTTCATGCAGAGGACAGAAAGCGAGAAATTGCTTTTCACCCTAGCGAACTTGTGCCCCCGTTGCCATGAACCTCCGTGCTGATTTGCCAAAAAAAATCGCGGTAGACCCCAATAGCCAACCGCGATCGCTCTGATGAAGTGCAATGAGAAAGGTAAATCGAAACCGGAAACCCCTAGCGTTTGATATTGTTCAAAATCCGCTGCGTCTCCGACCCCGGCGTATAGCTATAGCCAAACGCACTCTGATCCGTGTCATCCAAAATCCGCGGCGTGAGCAACACAATCACCTCCCGCCGCTGATTCTGGTTTTCTGTACGACGGAACAATGCACCCAAAATTGGAATATCACCCAAAATTGGCACTTTCGTCACTGTCGTCCGATCCTGATCTTGAATAATCCCCGACAACAGAAGGGTTTGCCCATCCCGCAGCCGCACCTGTCCCGATTGGACTCGCCGCAGAGCCAACAGGGTAATGGGTACGTTAGCGCTGCCAAAAGCAATATTTTGAGACTGCTGAGGCCGCGAGATCAGCGGAGCCACAGACAAAGAGATAAAACCATTGTCATCAATACGGTTCACATTAACTGGCAAAGTCACCCCAGCGACCGCTTTTTCTACCGTAACAGTTACAGTCGGCACGGCAGCAGCTCCTGTACCAGCAACGGTTGTTTGCTGCGTCAAGTTCGTAATAACCTCCTCACCCAGTTCAACTTGAGCCTGTTGCCCCTCTTGTACAACAAGGGTCGGATCAGTCAAGACCTTAGCACTTCCGTTGGTCACAGCTGCCTGCAGCTGTAAGAAAAATCGCTTGATAAAACCACCCGTACCACTCCCATTAAAGAGACTGGTAGCCGAACCAAAATTGCTACCAGGAGTTAGAGGCGCATTAAGGAAAGAGCCGCCAGGAGTATTTTGACCAAAGTTAAGGACAGCAATCCCAGCATCATTTGTCACTTGAGTATCATTAATCCCGAAAGAAAAACTGGCGGCCTGCCGCTCAAATGCCAGCAAGTCAATGTCAATAACACGAACATTTACCGCCACTTGCCGACGACGCACGTCAAGCTGGGTCAGTTGAGCGATCGCCATATCAACCTTACGAGCTTCCCCGACCAAAGTGACAGTGTTGGTACGCTCATCCCCTGTAACCTGCAACCCTCGCAAAACTGGATCCGAATCTTCATATTCAGCTCGCAAAACCTCAATCTTTTGCTCTGTTGTTGTCTGTGATTGCGTTAAAGAAGATTGAGCGGTTGATTGCACATTTTGTCCAGTTGTTTGACCGATCCCTGAAATTGGGATTGCATTCACAGCCGTGACTAGTCGTTCCCGTGAAACAGCACTCTCTGCCCCCAGTGCTACCAGAAATGGTAATGCGGTGGTCACTGGAACCTGATTCAAGCGGAGGCTTCGCACAATGACGTTACGGGCCGAATTCGGCAAGCTAGGCCCAACAAAAATCGTGTTTCCCCGCCGACTGGCCTGCAAACCTGTAATTTGCAAGACGTAGTTGAACACGTTTTGGATCGGTTCGTTGACAATATCAAGGGTCACTTTTGGCCCATCTTCTGCGGTTGCACCGGGCTGACCTGGTTGTTGCTGGTTTTGCTGATTTCTACCTTGGTCAGCGGTGAAGACAATGTTCATTCCCGCCGATCGCGCCAATAGCGATAAAACTTCACGGGAAGAGGCATCTCGCAACACCAGTCTGGGGACTCGTTCGGCGGTGCCTAAGTCGACATAACCCGGAGTCGCGTCAATTTGGCCGACGGCGATATCGCCAACCGGGGGCGCGATCGCCCGGGGTAAGGGGGCAGGCGCGAAAGGTGGCACGGGTGGTGCTGGGGTGTAAGGTTTCCCCTCAACTTGAATCGTGGGATTGGGAACGAGCGGGGAGCCACCCTGGAAGGCTGGCAAAGGACTTTGGCTGATTGGCGCTGGGGTGCTCACTGGCCGCTCGACCGTAGGCTTGACTGTAGAAGTCGCTGGTACAACGGTTGGAGCCGATTTAGTTTGAGGTTTTGTTGCTTGGGCGATGATCTGAGGCAGGCGACTCAGATCTTTCGGCATCGGCAGGATAACCGTGCGTTTTTCCAGCTTGGTGGCGAGGGCTTTGCCTTTGAGGGGTGGGGCCTTTTTGCTGGGCGCTTTGGTCAAGGTTTTGGTCTTGCTGTCGCCCTCGGTTGTTTCGCGGGTTGCGATTTCGTTTGTGGGCCGGAGTTGGAAGGCGAGGGTGTCGTCTGCGGTGCGGGTAATTTCTCCCAACGGTGCGCCGACTTGGCCCACGACGACCACTTTCACACTATCTTTGCTGAGGGGCTGCACGGTAATCGATGCAATGCCCTTAGTGGGGTTGGCCTGTTGAAAGTTCTTTTGGGCTAAGGCGAGGTTGGCGTTGGTGATAGTGGCGGTTAGGGTGTTGCCCTGGCGGACAGCGAGGACTTGAGGGCGATCGCGGCCTGCGGTTTCTAAGACCAAATTCACCCCAGCTTGAGTTGCATTGAGGTGAACATCGGTAATTTTGGCGGTAGCTGATGTGGGTTGAGCCACCATTGCGATCGCAGCGGTGCTTAGCACACCACTCATCCACAAATAATTCATCGTCTGGGTTAGTTTCACGACTCCCTCCTCACTTCCTTGACTCTTGGGGTTGATCTGAATTTATTGAGCTGGGTTTGACTATGGACTGGGCGATGGCGACGGCGTTGGGTTCGCCTGCTTCAGTTCCTCTGGGGTCAGCGGCAACAGGGCTTCCAACTTAAAGGTGGTATTAATCAGCGGATCAGGAATGCAAGCACTGGCACCGGGTAAGGGAATGTACTTTTGGGAGCGATCGTCCAGAGTGGAGTTCAAATCCCGAATGACTAACAAGGGTTGCAAGCGTTCAATACTTTGCAAAATGGCAGTTGTCTGCTCGAAATTCCCCGAAAACGTCACATTCACCACTTCCCGCTTCAGCTTGTTATTGACCTGAGGCCCGTAGGAGCCGTCGGTAATCACAGGGGAGGCTTGCGGGCCTTGGGCTTGCAGTTTCACGGGTTCAAACTTTTTCAGCTCGGCCTTAGCCGCTAAGGGGCCTGCTTGCTTCTCAAACTCGGCTAAGTTTTCCCGCACTAGAGCCGGACACTGGGCCAGTTTCTGTTGTTTGCGGGCGGGCAAGTTGGCATTGCGGGCATCAATCTGGCGATTCAAATCCAGCAGCAATGTATCCAGAGCGTTCTCATTTGCAAACAGCTTGAGAACTTCCGCCTTCTGGGTTTTGGCCGTTTCTAGGTTGGCTTTGGCTTTGGCGATTTGTTGGGCGATCGCGGCCTGCTGCTCCAATTCCGTCTCGGCTGCCGTGACCTCGCCCTGCAACTGCTGATAGCGTTCCCATTCCGGCAAGACCAGGTAAAACAAGAGCGCCCCCGCCCCCGCCAACCCCACAATCGCCAACATCACCCCTGAAACCAAGGGCGTGAGGCTGAGACCAAAAATGGTCGGATATTCTGGTTCAATATCTAAACCTTGGTCTCCAGGTATGAAATCTCCCCCTGCGGTCATTTGCCGACCCCCTTCTGTTGCAACGTTTCAATCCGTGTGACTAAGCCCGTCGCGCCCTTCGTCTCCAGTTCGCGCAACAAGTCAGATGTGGGCACATCTGTTAACTGGGTTTCAATCCGAAAGAGTGCTTCTGCTGGCAATTCCAATCGTGCGTTTTCGCCCCCTTGGGAGTCACCCAACCGCAGCGGCGTGATGACTCGGGGTTGGCCCATTTCGGCGGAAACAATTTTGGTGCCCTCTTCCTTGAGAAACTTGGAGTTTTGTAAGACTAAGAGGAAGTCGTTGATGTCGTCAAAATTGCTGGCGGCCCCTGAAATGGCAACAGTCCGCACGGGCAAAGGGACGGCGGCCCCTGGGCTGGGACTGGCCTGCGCGGTGGTGGCTGGGGGGGGTAGCTCTTCAATTTTGAGGATGCGCACCCTGGGTGGCGTGCGGCTGCTGACATCGTTAAACGTGGATGACCAGGGTTTGATGGCATTAAACACGCTGGCCAGGGCAGTAGTTTCGTCTTGAATTTGCTTAACTTCAGCGTTGATGCTAGTCAGCTTGGCCTGCTCGACTTTCAGTGCGCCCAGTTCGGTTTCGAGTTGCACTTTGCGATCGCTCAGTTGGGTGTTTTGGGTTTGCAAAAATAACCAGCCCCCCCCGGAAAGCGCCAGTAAGGCGATCGCTGCTGCCGCCCCCAAATACAACGGTTGTTTGCTCCCGGTGCTGGCTGGTCGTCGTCGTCGATCAACCGTATCAGGGCGATATTCCGGGCGATCGTTGAGGAAATTGATATCAAGGCTATACATGATTTAAGACTCCCGCAATCCTAGACCCAACACCACACTCAACCCCGGTCGCTGGGCTGGCGAAATTTCCTCAGGTGTTTCGAGGGAAAGCGCCGTGATGGGATCCACCTGACTACAAGGCAAACTCAACCGTTGAGTGAAAAACTCATCCAGTTGCCCGATCGCCGCCCCCGGCCCCGCCAGCAATAATTGCGCGACTTCCAGGTTATCGCCCTGGTTAATGTAAAAGTCGATCGATCGCCGCAATTCGTCAGCCAATTCCCCTACAATCCGCAGCATCGCCGCCGCCCCTGGATTGGTTCCCCCCATCCGGCCTGGGTTGCCAATGGTATCGGTCGGCAAGATGGGAATGGTCATCCCTTGCAGCAGTTCCGTACTGCGACTGGGGGGCAAGTTCATCGCCCGCGACAGAGCACTCTGGATTTGATAAGTACCAATGGGCACCGCCCGAGTGAACTCAGGAATGCCATCAACGGCGATAGAAATCTCCGTACTTTCAAATTCAATGTCTACGATCGCCACGGCTTCCTGGCTCGAAAACTGGCGCAACTGCTCCCGAATCGTCCGAATTAAGGAAAAGCTCGCAATTTCTAAAACAGAAAGACGGACTCCCGCTGCCTCAAAGGTTTGCAGATAAGAATCAGTCACTTCTTTTTTGGTTGCTACTAATAAAACCCGAAACTTTTCGATCCCATCTTCATCTGTGAATAAGCCGAGTTTCTGATAGTCAACATCGGCCTCATCTCGAGAAAATGGCAAGTAGAGCGCGGCCTCTTGGTTAATGACTAATTCCCGCAATTCCGCATCATCTAATTCGGCGGGAACGTGAATAATTCGAGTGACCGTATCGCGACCACCCATGACCGCAGAAGAAACTTGCTTGGCTTTAATTTTGTGCTCTGCAAAGAGGGCTTGAATCAGCTCGGCCATCCCCGGCGGGTCCATAATTTGCCCTTCCTGAAACAGCCCTTCGGGGACGGGCGTTGAGGCTAGGGTCACCAGCTTCAGCCCCTGCCCCTGTTTCCGTAGCTGGGCTACGTTAATTCGGTCTGGGGCTAGCTCAACACCGATACCCTTAGACTTACCGGACAGTAGACTAGTTAGCGCTTTAACCACGATCTTGCTAGCTCAACGAGAAGGTTTCAAAGGACTTACCACGGAGTGATTTGGAACAGGACGGTTGGGAATGATTGATGGTAATGAGAGAATGCATCAGCATAGTACTCAACTTTTGAGCGAATGAACGTTTAATTCAAGCGAATGAACGTTTAATTCAAAAGAATATGGCACTGACTGAAGGCATTCTCAGGGTTGCGAAGAATGCAGAAAAAGCATTATAGAGGCAGAATTTAGAATTGAAACACTTTTTATGGCGGTGGTTACTAAACCAGACTTCCATGAAGTTGAAACCACTTCACAAAAAGACTGCCGTGGAAAATTCTGTATTGTCTCAGCCTGATGCAAACCCTAAAGATTTATCCTACATAACCAGATTGACAGTGGCCAAAAATTATTAGCAATCTTGACTTGTAAGCTTGATTGGCAATCTTTTTGGCGGCTTTTTCATTCTGCTCATGAGCGATGTTACACACAATTTAGAAAGTTGCGCACAATTTTTTGTTGAATAGAGGGGCTAGGACGGCGGCACGATCGCGATCGCGCACAATAAAGAGAGGTCTGCCCCTGCCTGCTGTTGGGAGGGTGGGGGTGGGCGATCGCGCAAAGGGGCTAGCAAGGCATGGGGCAGGGTATGTTTCAAACCACGCGGCGGTGGTTGGCGTTGTGGTATACGGCGGTGACGGCGGTATTGGTGCTGTTGTTTGCGACGGGGGTGTATTTCTATGTCCGCAGTACGTTAATTGAGCGGGTGGACGATACGTTGAACCACGTGGTGGAGGTGGTGCGGCGATCGCTGGTGATTGAGCCAGTGTTTGCCCATGCGGAAGGGGGGCCGTTGCGGGTGAATGTGGAAGCGAGTTTCCGGGATAGTGCCGCGACGGGAGAAGACGATCGCATTGATATTGAATGGTTTAGCCCGACGGGTGAGTTGGTGTGGTCTACCTTTTCGGCAGCGCTCCACTTACCGCTCCATGTGAATAGTGATGGTGAAACCGTGCGGGTGACGAAAACCGACGAGGTGGATCCGCTGATTTTGCGCCAGATTACCCAACGGGTGGAGGTGGGGCGATCGCTGTTGGGCTATTTGCGCGTGAGTCATCCCTGGTTTGAAGTCACGAAGCCGAGTCGGGCGTTGTTTGTGGATTTGATTGTGGGCAGCGGGGGGATGATTGGGGCCGTGGGGGCGATCGGGTGGTTGTTGTCGGGGTTGGCCATGCGCCCGGTGTATGACTCTTACCAGCGGTTGAAACAATTTACTGCCGATGCCTCCCACGAGTTGCGTAGCCCGATCGCGGTGATTCAAACCAATGTGCAAGTGGCGCTGGCCGATCCTGACCCGGATCCACAATCCCAACAACAGCATTTGCAAGTGGTGGAGCGGTTGACCCGGCGGTTGGGCAAGTTGGTGGATGATTTGTTGTTTCTGGCACGGCAAGATAGCGGCATTGTGCAATTGCAATGGGAGGCGATCGCCCTGGATGGCTTGTTGACAGAAATTCTGGAAGAACAGCACGCTGTCGCGGCAGAAAAAGCCATTGCCATTACGTTGACGGCGATCGCCCCCGATGCTCCCGACCCAACCCGGCCCCCGGCAGATTCCTGGGCTACTCTCCAGGGCGATCGCGACCAACTAGCACGGTTGTTCACCAACATTATCGATAACGCCGTACACTACACGCCACCGGGGGGGAGCATTGCCCTGACGTTGCAACGCGGTGGCCGCCTGGGGAGTGGTACCCTCCAAGTCACTGTGACAGATACCGGCATTGGTATTCCCGCCGAGGCCATTCCTCAGTTGTTTGAACGTTTTTTTCGGGTGGATCCGGCCCGACGATCGTCGGCCAAAGGTGGGTCTGGGCTGGGGTTGGCGATCGCGGCGGCGATCGTCCAAAGTCACCACGGCCAAATCCAAATCACCAGTCCCGAAGCCCAGGGCACCACGGTTCAGATCACTCTGCCCCAAAAACAACCCGACTAAACTTTTGAAAAAGGGTGATTACGAAATTAATTGGGAATCCTAAACCCAGACAGGCAAAGCTTTTCGCGCTTTTCAATGAGGGGTCAGACCCCTACTTGCCCCCTTCATCGTGCCATGTCGATCGCCCTGGTTGCCCCTTTTGCGGTCTGCGCCTGTCTTATTTTGGCAAACCTATCATTCACAGTTCAGGGATCTATGCATACTACTCGGCCCAAAACCAATCTCCCGCCGATCCAAGAAATTACGGGTCGCCCTGCGAAACTCATCAACAACGGGTTCGGGAACTTTGTCTTTCCGGCTTCGGGCGTGGTGACGCTCAAAATTTCTGGCGATTTGTTGGTGGTGTCTTCCAAAGGCTTTTTTGACAAACACGAGTCGTGGACGCGGTTGCAAAATATCGATTGCGTGGAACTGGTGGAATCACCGCTGTGGGAAGTGTTGCTGCTGGGCATTCCGACTTTAATTGCCGCTGGGTGGATTATTCTGGCGGGCGGGTTTAATGGGCTGGGTTCGTTTTTGTTGTTCATGGGGCTGGCCTGTGTGGGCTTGTTTATCCCCTATCGGCGGCGCTATCTCAGCATTTACAGCCAGCGCAATGTGATCCCTGTGTTTCTGACCAAACCGCCGGAGATGTATCAACAGTTTGCGGCGAATGTGTTGACGATCGCCCGTCGCCTCAATGCACCTCAGCGATCGACTGGGCAACCGACTGGGAACGGCCAAATTCCCAATTCTGGGGGCTACACGAATGGGCGAGTGGGCCATACCAGTGGCCACGCTGGGGCAACCAGTGGGCGAGTATCCAATGGGCGGTTGTTACCGCCTCCGGGGGCGTCTACCTATACGGCGAATGGCGCTGGTGTTCCGGGGGCTGGGGCGGCGCATCTGGTGAATGCACATGGGATGAATCCGCACACGACGATTCAGTGATGGGGCTGGGGGCAACGGCGATCGCTGTCCCTAACCTGCATTCATCCGTGTTTTGGTTGGGACGATCGCGGGTGGTGGCCCTTCGCCCCCGACCAACCTCAACCAGGGTGAAGGCTCCAGGCGAAAGGCTGCTGCTGGGGCGATCGCTCCACTGGTGCATACGGGCTACGGATGACGGTCTGCCGGTTGCGGCTTCACCCAACGTCTAACCCATCGGTGGTGGCGATGGCCTGATAATCTTCAATACCGTGGTATTTCACTTCTTCGTAGGCGGTCAGTTGCAGTTTCAGCGATTGATTTTGGGCTTCGATCGCCTTTAACTCGGTCAACCGTTCCAAAATAGTGCGAGTAAAGTTCTCTACATCTGGCAATTGATCCGCAATCCAGGAGGTATCCACTTCAATCTCAATCATCTTCAAGGCCCGTTCATATTCCCGCACCAGGCGCTGGTTATTGGTAATTTGCTGCTGCAAAATTTTCATGGCGTGGGTTGTGCGGTAGATGCGGGCGGAGTATAGGGTTGGTTCCACAGCGGCCATTTTTTCTTTCAGCGTGGTCAATTGCTCAATCAGGGCGCGGTTGGCTTGGCGTTCGTGCTGTAATTCGGCAATGCGGTACTCAATTTTGCGTTTTTGGGCCAGGAGTTCTTGATCGGCCTGCAAGCGTTTGGAGGTGCTGTGGGTTTGGCTATCCAGTGGCGGGGTGGTCAGTTGGGCGCTGTTGGCCACTTTGAGGTAGGTTAAACTGCCAATCACGGTGAGCAGAAGGGCAAAGAGGAGATTGGCCCCGGTGCCGATGGTGGTTGCGACAATGCCCCCGGTCAGCAAGAGCAAGACGGCCACATGGTGGGTGAAGCTGGGGATTGGGGTGGCGAGGACGTAGTTTTTGCCGGTGGTGTGGTTGGCGATCGCCACCAGTTGTTGCATCACATAGCCCCGCATGGTGTATAACACAGACACCACATCGCCCCGATGGACACCAATGGTGTGGGCTTTGCCGGGAAGGGAGAATTGTAGTTTTTTGAGGCTGCGATCGGCGGTGGTAATTTGAAGGGTGTAGTGGCGTTTGTAAACGCTGGGCAGTCCTCGTTTGAGATCGAACAGGGCTTCCGGGAGAGATGAACAGACGGTGAGCTTGCCATAGACCAGGCCATAATGCTGGTTACAGGCGACGCAATGAATTTGCGGTTGGGCTAGTTTTGGGTAAAAATCTGCGATCGCTTTACCACAGGCGGGACAACTAAGGGATGGTTTCATCGCGATTTGCCAACAAGGATAGTCGTGCTCGAACCCACCAATAGATAGGTGTTGAGCCGCACAACCAACAAGCAAAGGCAAAGGCACCTGCGGGCTGCTCTGGCTACTCAATGGTTAGGCGCTGATTCAGAACCCAACCTACACATGGGCAATGCTAACGCGGCCCCATCCTAACCAAGGAGCTAGGCTATCTCTTTTAGGTTGTTGGCTGAAGTGGCCAGGTGCAGTCAACCTAAAATAGTGCTGTGTCCTGGATCTTAGCGATTTCCCACGGAGATCGGGGAGGGGGAACGGGCGGGTTTACAAAACAACAAATCGTGACGTGGGAAGAATTTTGTGGGAATGGGCGCAGATGGGGAAACTGAGGTGGCGATCGCGGTGGTGGGCTCGGTTGTCTGTCTGTCGCTAGCAATATTCAGGGCTAAGCAGCACAAATTTCCCCCAACTAAGCCACGGGCAAAAAATGCTTCGATTGGGGAGCGAGAGCGGCCAGCCACGGATGGAACCCAACGGCCAGGACTGGATAGATTGGCGCTGGGGCTTAGGCTTCGGCGTTGATGATTTTGGGCACGCGGAAAAACTCCCCTTCGCGATCGGGGGCCCCATCCAGAATTTGGTCGCGATCGCCGTAGGGTTGGAGTTGGTCAGGCCGGAAGACATTGCTCACGTCAATGGCGCGGGTGGTGGGGGCCACATCGCTCACGTCCAATTCACTGAGTTGTTCAAAATAATCCAGAATGCCACTAAGTTGGGTGGCAAATTGGGTTTCTTCGGCTTCCGTCAAGTCCAGCCGCGCGAGATGGGCTACCTTGTGTACTTGGTCGCGATCCAGCATAAGTTTTTGTTAATTTTTTTGACAATATCGACTGAGGTCAACAAGCCACAACCGGATGGCTAGCGGCGGGCCGGGGCAGAACCGACGGAGCACGCCTAAAAGAACACATCCACTTGCGATCGCCCGGTGGTTTTCAGCCAGTTTTGGGCTTCGATGTAGTTGTTGGGCGCAAGGCGGATGGCTTGTTTCCAGTATTCGGCCGCCTGGTCAAACCACTGTTCGCCTTCTTCTGTGTTGCCGGTTTCTTTCGCTTTTTCGCCTTTGTAGTGAAAGATGACGGCAATGTTGTTCAAGGCTTGGGGCAAGCGGGGATTGAGCTCGATCGCTTGATGGTAGTAATCTAGCGCCCGGTCGTGTTCGCCGTTGCTGGAGTGGATGAGGCCGATGTTGTACAGGATGTAGCTGCGATCGTTGGGGTCTTCTTCCAGGGTCAGGGCTTCGGTGTAGTTTTCAAGCGCCTCGGCGTATTCCCCGTCGGCTTGGGCGGCCATCCCATCTCGGTAATAGGCAAAAGCTTCTTTCTCTTTTTTGGAAGCGGGCAAAAGCTTGAGGATGAGATCCGCCATGACGGTGAAGCTTTTGTCGATGAAGTTATCGTTGCGTTGAGATCTAGGCATAGATTACGACTGACGCGATCGCGAAACGTTTTCTAGTTTAGCGCCTTCCATCCCCATCCTTTTCAACTGGGCACAAGTTCAACTGATTACAAAGATGTCGCCTTTGCGGGTGGGTCTGCTAATCTTTGGGAGAGAGAAATCATACGGCACATGGTAGGTGGCATATGGCCGAAGACCAAGCAAACGTTCTTCAGATCACGTTTTTCTACACCAACGGTGAAACTGAAACTTTTAACATTTACGATCCCGTGGAAGCGGGCTTGCTCGAACAAGAGTTGCAACAAGAGTTTCGGCGCTTTCTCGAAAAGCATTGGTGGGTTCTCCACTTGCCCGAGCAAACAGTGTGCATCAACACGGCCAATATTTTGAAGATCGAAATTAAACCCGCCATTACCCGCATTCAGGGGGATGGGGTCTTTAGTAACGTTGAGCGCGTCACTGCTTTGACTCGTTCCTATCGATAACCTACGGGGGGCATCCTGGGTGCAGGCGAATTCTTTCTTGAATGAAGGAAAAATGGCTTGACGTGGGTTTGCAAAACGTTACGATGGAGGCATTGGGGCGGTGCTGTGCCCGGTTGCTTGTGTTGGCGTGCGTGTTGTGGCAAGAGGAATGTGGTGATGACGATGACTCAGCCAGTGGTCAGTTTGGTGCGGGCCCAATCCTATGAGTTGGCGGCGTTGCGGCAGGCGATCGCAGCCCTGTTAGACCCTCTGGGGGGAATGCAGGCCATTGTGAAACCGGGCGATCGCGTCTTGCTCAAGCCCAATTTGTTGACCGGGGCCAAACCCAGCAAAGAATGTGTGACGCGCCCTGAGTTGGTTTACTGTGTGGCCCAACTGGTGCAAGAAGCTGGTGGCAAGCCTTTCTTGGGCGATGGGCCAGCCTTTGGGTCGGCGGCAGGGGTGGCACGGGCGAATGGCTATGGGCCGTTGGTGCAGGAGTTGGGGTTACCCATTGTTGAATTTCATGGCCAACGTTACGAAACGGTCAGCACGGAGTTTAACCATTTGTTGCTGTCGAAAGAGGCGATGGAAGCTGATGTGGTGATCAACTTACCCAAGGTGAAGTCCCATGTGCAGTTGACGCTGACGTTGGGGGTCAAGAATTTGTTTGGGTGTGTTCCCGGCAAGATGAAAGCCTGGTGGCACATGGAAGCGGGCAAAAATCGCGATCGCTTTGGGCAAATGTTGGTGGAAACGGCGCGGGCGATCGCCCCAGATTTGACAATTATTGACGGCATTCTTGGCCACGAAGGCAATGGCCCCAGTGGGGGGGAACCGCGCTTGTTGGGGCTGTTGGGGGCTTCGACGGATGTGTTTGCGTTGGATCGGGCCTTGGTGGAAATTTTGCAGGTGGATCCGGCAGTGGTGCCGACGGTGGCTGCGGCTCAGCGCCTGGGTTTGTCTCCTGCACTGGATGCGATCGCCTTTCCCCTGGCCCAGCCTGCGGAGTGTGGGCTGTCGGACTGGCGACTGCCTGAGCAACTCGCCCCCATCGACTTTGGGATGCCTCGCGTGCTGAAGTCCACGTTTAAACACCTTTACATTCGCTTCATTCAGGAGCCAATGGCTGCCTATGGTGGAGTGAAATCAAACTAGGCGATCGCGCAAACAAGCATCTTTGCAAAAGAGTGCTAAACCTTAATGTGTTAGTTACTGTTTGGTAACTGTTGTATCAACTTGTGTGTTCTTCGATCTCCAGGAGACGAATTGGGTATGTTGAAGTAGAAAGAGGTGTGGGAGACTTCGCACCTCAATCAGTGGGCTGAATGGGATCTTGCGATCGCCTCAGTTCATCCCAAACCTTGCAACCCGTTTGGAAGTGATTCATGTCTCCTTTTATGTTGCGTCAAGTTTGGTCAGTGGTGGAAACCGCGCAGACCAATGTGTTACTCAATTTGGATGACGAAAGCCTTGTCCAGTGGTTGGTGCGTCAACTGAAAATTCAGCAATCGTTTGACACACAAGATGCTGATTTATTTAGTGACTACATCCACTCGCGGTTGCCGCTCATCCGTGACCTGGCCCGAAGCCGCCGGGTTGCTGTTTAACAGTCGGCTTCAATCCTAAAACCCCTTCGCTACCTGCACTGAGGTTCAGCTCTACGGTTCGTTGTTAGTTAACCTTGTTTCTTCGCTCGTTTTTTCCCGTTCGTTTGCTGAGGAGTCCTGTTGGTGTAGTCTTAGAGCCACTACCCAATGCGAATTTGCCAGTTCCCTGCCCACTGTTCCGAGCCCAGTTGTGCCCTCCGGCCTCGGCAGATTAGGGTTGGAACAAATGTAAAGAACTTGTTGCGGTCAAACTAAAACTCTAGATACTTTAAAAGGCGCTCTTGGTAGCGCCTTTTTGATTATTTGCTTGAGGGTATGCCTGTTGAGGGTGGAGCAGGCTAGAACCGCTTATTGCGGTTTGGTGCCAAAGTTTTGCGGGATGACTTTGACCAACAGGGCATAGAGCAACCCGGCCAGGACAACCCCATTTAAGGGGGCAATGCCCAGGGAAATTTGGCCCGTGTAGTAGGCGATCGCGGACGCAATAACATAAGCGATCACTCCAGCCCAGTTAAACGAGGGCAGCGGCGTATCCAGGTGCGGAAATTGGCCTTTATGTTGCAACCAAAAATCCACCATAATAATTCCACCAACGGGCGGAATCACTGAGCCTAAAAGTATTAAATAGGGAATGACCTGGCTATAGATGCCCCCCAGGGCGAGCGCGAGGGCAAACGTGGCCCCGCCGATAACAAAAGCATGGCGTTTGCTCGTGCGGAAAAAATTGGTGCCTGCGATGGAAAAGGCATAAATCGTGTTGTCTTGGGTTGTCCAAACATTCAAAATCAGCAAGACAATGCCAGCGAACAAAATGCCTTGTTTGGCCATCGCTTCAATGATGTCTTGGGTGCCGTAAACCAGGGTGCTAAAGGCTCCGGCAAACACCAACAGGCCATTGACCCCAGCAAAGGCTAACAAGGTGCTGCCGATCGCGTTTTTGCTGCTGTCGGCATAACGGCTCCAATTAGTCGCCTGGGTGCCCCCCGAAATGAACGTTGCCACAATGACTGCCAAGCCAGCCCCAAACGTCATTTGTTGGCTGGGCTGCAAGGCGAACAAATCTCCCGCATCGCGGGTGCCCATGATCAGACTAATGCCGAGGAGGATTAACATGGCCGGGACTGCCAGCCGACTCAGCCAATCCATCGCCGTATAGCCAATGTAAGCGGTGATGCAAAAGGCGTAGGTAAAAAATAAGATTCCGAGCCACTGCCAGTCCTTGGGGAAACCGATGAGGCGGCTGAGGGCATCGGCCACGAAGGCGTTGGTCACGGCATACCAGCCGATCTGGGTAAAGCCGAGGATGAAATCGACCCAGCGCCCGCCCACGTTGCCAAAACTAAAGCGTGCCATGAGTACCGTGCTGAGGCCACTTTTGAAAGCGATGTAGCCTAAGGTGGCGCAATACGCGCCGAGCATCAAATTACCAATTAAGACGAGCCACAGAATTTGGCTGAAGTTGAAGGCGGGGCCAATGATGCCGCCCGCAAACAAGGTGGTGGACGTTAAGGCAAACCCCATCAACAAGGGTGCAAGCGACCAGACGGGTTTGCGGGCATGGTGCGGGACAGGGCTAAGCGGATAATCTTCATGGGCCTGGGAATCCGCTATCGCTGCGGCTTCGTCAACGGATGAACTCATGGGAAATACTGCCTTTGGTGATAAGACGTGATCCAGATAAATCGTCAATCAAACGGCATGACGTGCTCATATTTTGCGGGGCTTTGGGTCGGGGGAATGTTGTTTTGAACACAGAGCTGGGACTTGGTGTTGCGGGGGCAAGGGCGATCGCGCCTTCGGCGCGAATGGGGCTGACCTGCTGTGTTCTCTGCGATGAGGCCCAAATCAATGCATCGTCAGGCTTAGCTTAGCATTGTCAACAGCAGGGCTCCGGTGGGGGCTGGGAGCTGGGCATCCGTTCAGAGCGACGGCGTGCCCAGGGCTTTTAGGCAAAGGCAGAAGACCCTAAATCGGGGGGGACATCCTGCCAGCGGCCAGGGCCAACGGCGCGGAGGGCTTCCTGTAACATGATTTCTCCGGTGTAGATGGCGCGTCCGACGATCGCCCCGCTCACCCCCAACGGCTCCAGGGCCAGCAAATTGAGCAAGTCGGTGATCGAGCTAATGCCGCCGGATGCAATCACGGGAATGGGAATTTGGGTGGCGAGTTCTCGCAAGGCATCCAGGTTGGGGCCTTGCATGGTGCCATCGCGATAGATGTCGGTGTAGATGATGGCTGCGGCTCCGGCGGTGGCCATGTGTTGGGCCAGGTCAACTGCGTCCACTGCGGAGGTTTCGAGCCAGCCTCGGGTGGCGACTTTGCCGTTGCGGGCATCGATGCCGACCACAATTTGTCCCGGAAATTCCTGACAGAGTTGGCGCACCAGGTCGGGCTGTTCGACGGCAACGGTGCCCAAAATAATTCGCTGAACGCCAGTTTGCAGCAACTGGGCCACACTGTCGCGATCGCGTAAGCCCCCACCCACCTGCACCGGAATGTCGAGGGCTTGGGTAATGGCGGCGATCGCTGCCAAGTTCACAGGCTGCCCAGCCTTGGCCCCGTCTAAATCGACAACGTGCAACCGCGTAGCCCCGGCGGCAGCCCACTCCTGGGCGACGGCCACAGGATTTTCGTGGAACGTTTGGACTTGGCCATAATCCCCCTGGTATAGCCGTACGCACTGGCCACCCAGGATATCAATCGCTGGAATCACCTCCATGTCTATGTCTCCTCTCGAATTTAGTCAACGTTTTATTGTCTCATAGGGCTATGGGGATTAGGCCATCTGGCAGGCTTGGCGGTTGTCCGGGGTTGCTCAACCGTCCCTGGCTAGACCTTGAGCGCGAGTTTGGCGCGGCGGAGTTTGGCGATGCGATCATCCAGGCCCCGCTGCCCCCCGTTGATGATCCGCGTGACCCGCAGGATATCGTCGCGATCGGCCAATGGGTTTAGGTCTCGGGTTTGCCAATACCACCCGGCGCTGCGGGCCGCCAGATCTTCCTGGTTGAGCAAGGTGGGCCGCTGAATCAGGGTATCCCCCAGGCCCAACCCCCGACTGCAACTACCGTAGTTTGCCCGCCCCGTCACTTGGATGAGGCCGCGCCCCTTGAACCGCACGCCGTCGCCGGGATATACATTCCCCAAGTCGATCCGGCCTTCGTAATCAGCCCCGCTGGCGTATTCTTCGGTGGTGTTGAAGTTGTCGGATTCGTGGGCCAGTTGGGCGAGGAAGTGGGCTTGCCGGAGGGGGGTGTTGATGCCAAATTCGTCTATGGCGTCGTTTAAGTAGGGGACTAAGCGCCGGATGAGGGCGACTTGGGCGGCACTGGTAATGGTCGCGATTTGCTGGAGTTGCTCTGGGGTGAGGGTGCTGGTACTGCGATGAAACAGTCCTTCGTAGGGCAGGCGGTGAATGGGGCGATCGGGCAAGGGCGGTGTGGAGAGTTGCCGCACAACGTTGTCAATCACGGCATCTTTGGAGCCAAGTTGGGCATTGTCGAGATGTTCGATAAACAGTTTTAGGGCATCGGCTCCGCGTTGGCGCAAAGCGAGAAAGGGGGCGGCAGGGGGCACCAGGACTAAGCCTTCAAAGGGGCGGCGATCGCGGGGGCGGGCGGGTTGGCGGCCCAGGGCTCGGAGCAACCCATCAGCGATGATGTCGCCATCGGTGGGTTCGGGGTTGGTAATTTGGGCCAGGAGTTGTTGGATGCGGGCGGCGGCCTGTCGTCGCCAAGCTTTGAGCTGGGCCTGGGCGAGGGGGCTGGCGGTGTACCCAAACAGGGCTTCGTAGGGCAATACGCCGGGGGGCAGGGCGGTGCTTAACCCACGCAAGAGCCGAATGAGGCGATCGGCCTGGGTATCGGCAGGGGTCAGGTGATCATCGTGCAGGGCGGCGAGGTATGTTTTGATGCCACTGGCGGCTTTGTGGCGAAGGGTGCTGAGGGCGGCATCACCAAATAGCCCTGTATAGGGCGATCGCCCCCCAGGGCGGGCGGTTTGGGCTGTGAGCGATCGCAGCAAGTCGTCGGCTAATTCATCTTTCGGGCAAACCTTGGTTTCGGGCATGGTGGGGAGGAGGGTGGCCAACAGTTTAGCGGCTTGGTCGCGCCAGGTTTGTAACTGAGTGGTAGCGTGCGTGGTCGTCATAGGGCGATGGGGAAAGCAGATTGTAAAAGCATTAAGCTGGGGTGGATGCAGGGTGGCCCAAGCCGATGGGTGGGGGAACAAACTTAGCCAGAATGTGGCCCCTGGCCACGGGTGGGGGTGGCTTCGCAAAGGCCGATGGTGCCAACGGGGCCTGGGTCACAGGGCATAGGGCACGGCCCCATTGCCAGCATCGCGGAGCACTTGCCGCCGATTGGTGGGACTGGCGCTCACATGGATCCAATCTGGGTTTTGCTCGGTGCCCCGTTCTAAGATCACTTGATCAAAGGGCAGGTTTTTCACAATCCATTCCGCGATTTGGCGGGTGCTGAACTTGCTGGAATCGCGGGGAACAATATCTGCGGCATAGCCGGATAAATGGTCACTATTGGTGACACCCCCCACCGCTGCATTTAGTGTGGGAGATCGATAGCCAGAGGTGACAAACAGCGGCCCCAAGGCATTCCAGGTGGGTTGCAAGATCTGTTGGCACAGCCGTCGGAGGTGTTCGAGTTCGGTGGGGCCAGGGGTGTTGTCGATGTTGCGATCGCGGGCCGTTTGCGATCGGGTCAGGTCAGCGACGGTGAAGTTCTGGCTGAGGGGTTGACTGGTGGGTTCGCTCGCCGCAGGGAATAAGCCTTCGTAGGGGAGGCGGCTGATGGGGCGGTTTGGCAAGGGGGGCGGGGTCATTTGGCGAATGACATGATCGATTACGGCATCTTTGGAGCCGAGGCGGGGATCTTGAATGGCGGCGACGAAGAGTTTGAGCCCATCGGCCCCCCGTTGCCGCAGGGCCAAGAAAGGGGTGCCCGCCGGGGCGACAAACAAGCCTTCGTAGGGGCGGCGATCGCTGGGGCGGGGGGCTTGGCCGGTCAGGGCGCGTAACAAGGCATCTGCCAGGTTGTCCGCCAGGACTGGCTCGGAAACAGTTTGTTGCAAGATCAGAAATTGGAGGCGGCTGCCGGCCTGGCGTCGCCAATTGAAAATTTGCTCTGGGGTGTAAGTGGCTCTGGTATAGCCAAAAATGGCTTCGTAGGGCAAAACGCCACCGGGCAGTTGGGTCGGAAAATTGCGTAAGACCCGAATGAGGCGATCGCTCAAGGTATCTGCTGGCACCAGATCAGCGGCTTGCGATCGCTCAAGATAAAACCGAATGCCATTCCCCGCTTTGGCCCGTAAGGTGGGAACTGTGCCCGTCCCCAACACGCCCACATAGGGATCACGGCCAGCGGGGCGAGGGGGTTGGTTGGTCAGCGATCGCAACAAATCATCGGCCAATTCATCCTGGGCAGTGAACCTACTACCCGAAATTTGGGGCACTAAGGTTGCCAAAAGCCGACCTGCTAAGGTGCGCCAGTCTGCAAGTTGAAGTGAAACGTCCATATCGAAAGGCAATGGGTAAAGAGATGCCAATAACCTGATATTGCCAGTGTTCCCATTTGGCCCACTTTGTAACGGTTAGCTGACAAGTTGACCCATTTGGGGGAAGACACCCTACCCGTGGGGCCACGGGCGATCGCCGCGTGGCGTTGCCAGTGTTTATGCGTTGGGCGGGAGTTCCTCCAAAATCACGAACCGGACATGATTCAGCGCCAACTCCCCAATTGACACATCTTCAACCCGTTGGCCTTGGGCGGTCAGGGTTTCAAAAGGGATGCCTTTGGCAATTTCGGCGTGATACCAGGGCAAGCCCATAAAAAAGCGCGTGGGATATGGCCCGGTTTCGCCAATGTCGTCGGGGTTGGATTCCATTGGCAACCACCCAACCCCTGGAATATAAAATTCCAGCCAAACATGGTTGTAGTCGGGTTCAAGGGGCAGGTGGCGCTGGTCGGCTTGGGGCGGGCATTTGTAACGACCGACGGTGCGGCAGGCAATGCCATTGAGGCGGGCCAAGGCTAACAGGAGGCCCACATACTCACCGCAGGAGCCAATGCCCCGGTCGAGTACGATATCGGGCGTGTCGATGCGGGGGGTTAGGGCGTAGGACAGTTTGTCGTACACGTAGTTCCGAATTTTCAACATTTTGCGGAGGATGTTGGTTTCGGTACCGATCGCCTCACGGGCGGCAGCTTGAATGATGGGGGTATCCATTGCGAGTTCGTCGTCGTCGATCAGGTATTTGGCCTGAAAGTCGGCGGCTAGTGGCGGAGCCTTTTCCACATCCTCAAAGGTCAATTGGTATTTGATGGCCCGAATTTCGAGTTGTGCTTTCCAGCCAAAAATGTGCCGTTCGTTAGCGGTGAGTTGGGGAAACTTGAACACCGCGACCCGTTGCCCCTGTTGGATTTCTTCGGTAAATGGCAGGCCAATGGATTCAACAGACCGGACGGTTTGGCGATCGGTGTCTGTTGGTAAGGCGATGCGCCACTCTAAATCCTCTAGCTGAACTTGTTCGAGGGGTTGCAACTCTTCCACATAGGACATTTCCACCAGGTAGCCGTTGGATAGGGCGATATGGGTTTGGGGGTTGTAGTGGAAATAAAGGGGATGGATGAAGGTGCGATCGCGATAGGACAGCTCAAACGGACTGTCTAAATTGTTATTGGGGTTATCCCGCACATAGGGTTCTTCCTGGGCATAACACACGTAGGCCGTGGTGTCGGTGCTGGTGGCCTGGGGCGCAAAGGCAATGCCCGTGGGGGAATCGAAGGGGGTGAGGACGCTGAAATGCTGTTCGCCAGTAGCCCGATCCAGGCAAAAAACAGTTTGCTCGACGCGATCGCACACCCAAAGCATTTCCCCTTGGATGGCCAGTGTCGAAGGGCCGACACCGGGCAGGGGCAGCCGCGTAATCAAACGGCGGGATTCCCGCTCAAAGATGTAGATGTACCCTGCTTTTTGAGAGGCAACGTAAACGGTATTTTCCCAAACCGCAACCCCGGTGACGGGATAGGGCAGGGTATAAAAATGGTGCAGGGCCAAATAATCCAGGGTGAAAAAGTAGACGCTGTTTTCCCGCCCGATCCACAGGGTGTTTTCCCAGGCCGCCAACCCTTCTGCCTGAATAAATTCTTCGGTGTGTTGGGGGTTGAGGATGGTGGTGTCGTTGGTGGTGGGATTGATTCGCAGCACATAACCGCGCACCGAATCCAGCGCAAGGAGATACTCGCCGAGGTAGCACACCCCTTGGAGGGCACAGGCCGCGATCGGACGGATGGTGCGGCGCGACGTGGCGAGCCCTGGGGACCCAAGGGCAGACGAGGGGGCCGGTGGCAGAATAGGTGACACAGCTTCAGAGTGCATGAATCGCAATGAAAATTGGCAATGACCGTTTTTAACCGATCCAAATCATAAATGGAAGGGGGGAAGTAGAACTGTATCCAGACTGTGTGTTGTGGGCAGAGATGGGGCGGGGCGATCGCGGCCCTGGGAACGCATCAATTGGCTGGTACTGTCACCATAGGCATGGGTCGATTTGCATCCTGGAAATGGCTGGTTTAGGATAAGCAAGCAACGCAACGATCGCCCAGGGGTAAGGGGCAACCCGGTATGGATTTGCTGGAATATCAAGCGAAAGAGCTATTCCGAGACATGGGGATTCCGGTGTTACCCTCCCAACGGATCGAGCGCCCCAAAGATATCAAAGCCTTAACTTTGCCCTATCCATTGGTGCTCAAGTCCCAGGTCTACATTGGGGGGCGGGGCCGTGTGGGCGGGGTGCGGTTTGTTGAAAACACGATCGATGCGATCGCCGCTGCCCAAACAATTTTTAACCTGCCGATCATGGGGGAATACCCCAAGTTGTTGCTGGCAGAAGCCAAATATGACGTTGAGCGTGAACTCTACTTGGCCGTGACGCTGAATCGCTCGATGCGGCGGCCAGTGTTGCTGGGGTCGTCCCAAGGGGGCATTGATGTGCAAGCGGCGATCGACCAAATGCAGCAAGTGGTCGTGGAGGAAGAATTTTCGCCATACTATGCGCGGCGGTTGGCGATCAAAATGGGGTTGACTGGCCCGTTGATCGAAACAGTAAGCGCGATCGTCGAAAAAATGTATCGCCTTTTTTTGCGCTGGGATCTGGATTTGGTCGAAATTAACCCCTTGGGGGTCAGTGCCAGTGGCGCGGTGATGGCTCTCGATGGCAAAGTCAGTGCCAACGACGAAGCCTTAGGTCGCCATCCTCATTTGCTGGCCTTGATTGGAACTTTGGGGCCACTGGCTCCCACCGTTCCCACCGCTACCCCCATCCTCTTGAACCCCAAAGGGCAGATTGGGGTGTTGTGTAGTGGTGCTGGGTTGACGATGGCGACTATGGATTTGATTGAACGGGGCGGGGGGAATACGTGCTGCTACCTGAATGTGGGGGGTGAGACAACCTGGGATGCCGCTTCGGAACCGTTGAAGCAGCGCATTGAGCGGGGCCTGGAGCGGATGGCGGCAATGGCCCAAATGCGGGTGATTTTGATTAATTTGATCAGCAATTTGGTGCCCTGCGATGAGATGGCGACCGTGATTGGGGATTACTTTCGATCGCGCCTTCCCCCGGCGGCAGAGCCGATTTTGGTGGTGCGGCTTATTGGTTGCCAGGGCGATCGCGCGCGGCAAGTGCTGGCCAAAGCTCACCTGACCCTAGTGACAGATCTGGAGGCTGCGGTGAGTCAGGCGATCGCCCTCGCCTATCCGGATGCCCCTCCCACCACAGCCCGGTAGGCGGCTGGCCCTGTTGGGGGTTCTCCATTGAACCCGTGGCCAAACCCCGCAGGAAATTAAACCCCGTGATTGTGATCGAAGTTGCAGCAGAAATGGCAAAAATCGCGCATGGTGAAAGAACATCACCTGTGCTCAAGGGTGGAGCTTATCCCGCTCGTGGGCGGCGGCCAGCGCAACGACGACCTCCGGCCAGCGACCCACTACTCAAGTTGTGCTTTGCGCAGTCAGGGCCAACTGCCTTGGCTGGGAACTAGGGGAAATTCAGGGGGATGACCTGCCTTGTGCTTGCGGGTGGCCCAGGTTGGGGTTGCCTTGGCGGCAAACGACCTGGGGCGAGGCTTTGCTCCTACCACCTGGATTTTGTCTTGCTTGCTCTGCTCCGCTTACCCAACTCCAAAAGGCTATGAATTTTACGTCGGAAAAAGTTTTGATTCAGGGCATCGTCGAGCCATTAGGCATGGTTTATGCTCCGTTAATGCAAGCCTATGGCACCCCGATCGCGGCGGGGGTGAGTCCGGGCTACGGCAACAAGACATACCACGGGATTCCGATTTTTAACCTGGTGGAACAGGCGGTTTTGGCGATGGGGGAAATCGATACCTCGGTGATCTTTGTGCCCCCCTATGCGGCGTTGGATGCTGCCCTGGAGGCGATCGCCGCTGGGATTCGGCAAATTGTGCTGGTCGTCGAGGGGATCCCCCCCTTGGACATGGTAAAACTGTTGCGCAAAGCCGAAGCCACTGAAACGTTGATCATCGGGCCAGATAGCCCAGGGTTGATCATTCCTGGTCAGTTGTTGTTGGGCATTCAGCCCAGCGAATTTTATACACCGGGGCCAGTGGGCATCATCAGCCGCAGCGGCACGCTGACCTATGAAATTGCCTACGAACTCACTCAAGCCGGGTTGGGCCAGTCGATTGGGGTTTGCATTGGTGAGGATACGCTGGTCGGGTCGTCCTTTCCCCAATGGCTGGAACTGCTGGATGAAGATGACTCGACGGAAGTGATTGTGTTGATTGGTGAAATTGGGGGCGACAGTGAAGAAGCGGCAGCCCACTATATTGCTGCGGCGATTGATAAACCTGTGATTGCCTATGTGGCAGGGCAGACTGCCCCGAAAGGTCGGCGGATTGGTCATGCTGGGGCGATTGTGGCGGCGCAACTGACGGCCTTGGGGGCGGCAGTGGGGACGGTGGCGAGCAAAGTTGCTGCTTTTGAACGGGCCAATGTGCCTGTGGCGATCGCGCCTTCCCAAATTCCGTCATTGGTAAAACAAGTCTTGCGCCAACCGACTCGACCGTCCTACTCCTAGGCGCGCTTGTGCGGTGCGGGGTGCGGGGGCTTCCTCTGAGGGGGGCGGGGTGACCAGGGGCGATCGCAAAATTTAGTGAAATCTATTAGTACTCTTGACTACGATAGAAATCCTTAATTTATTAAATGTTGCAAATAGGCTCCCAAATATGTAGATTCGGCAAAGTTCCCAGCGTCTTTACAACTCAAAGTCCTGTTCCTGTCTAGGATATAGCAATCCATGCGACCAATTGGGTTGACCCGCTTGGTTGTTGCAGACCTGAAACAGCAGGGCCATGTCAGTGAATAGCGGTGTACTAGCTTCATCCACCCCAACAGGCTTATCTACGTCCTCAACCGAAAGTCAGCTTCTCGCTGTCGGCGAAGCGAAGCGCAGCGGTTTAATTCTTTGTTGTTCCCATCATGCCGAGTTTGCTGGCCCAGGGGCGGCCATTCACAGCCCGCGGGAAAAGCCCTATGCTGCTGTGATTGCAATCGGTGCGCCCGAAATTGTTGAGTTAACGGAGTATGCCGCACGACAAAAAGCATACAGCCTCAGAATTCAGTGGGTGCGCTGGCTCCGGTGTATTGTGGCCCAGCCCGAACCGGGCCTGCGGGTCGAAAAACTCCTCACTGGGTTTGAAGAATTTTTTGGCAGTGACACGCTCCAGCAAATTCCAAATGAAGTCTTGGCGTTATTAGCAGGGGTGTTACCCCACACGATCGCGACGGTGCGATCGCAAACCAGTCAACCGGGCACGGTCGCCCCCAGCAACGAGAACAGCGCCGTGGTGATCATTAATCGGCAAGCGCTCATGGCGGGTGGCAGTCGCTTTGGTGCCCAACTCCGCCAAACTTTGCAATGGGCAGGGGAGTGTTTTCCCCGTTCGGCGTAAGGAACTGCTAGGCTAACTTCATGCCGCTGGAATATCCCAATCGCCAAAAACAATTAGAACGGTTGATGCGTGAGTTAGAGATTGCTAACCACGCGCTTGTGCGCTGGGATTTGCTAGACACGGCGTTGACTCATCCCTCGGCTTCCGCCACGGCCAATTACGAGCAGTTGGAATTTGTGGGCGATGCAGTGATTCGGCTCGCTGCGGCTGAATTTTTGTGGGAGAACTATGGAGAATTGCCCGTCGGGGAGTTTACGGCCATTCGCTCTGTGTTAGTGAGCGATCGCATCCTGGCCAACCTCGCCAAAATTTACAGTCTGGATCGGTTCCTGATTGCCTCCCCCAGTACCCTCCGCGACAAAGCCGGGGAAACCTCCCGTCTGGCCGATGCGTTTGAAGCAGTTTTGGGTGCCCTCTATCTCAGCACTCACACCTTTAAACTGGTGCGCCCCTGGCTGGATCGGCACTTTGAAACGCTGGTAGATGAAATCCGGCGGGATCCGGCTCGCCAAAACTACAAAGCCGCCCTGCAAGAATGGACGCAAGCCGAGCACAAATGTCTACCGGAATATCGTGTCCAAGAAGCCAATGGAGCCGTGTCGGCGGAACGGTTTGCGGCAGAAGTGTGGCTCGGCGATCGCTGCCTGGGTTACGGCACCGGGCGCACGATCAAAGCAGCGGAACAAGCTGCCGCCAAAATGGCCTTTCTCGAAATTATTTATCCTTCTGAGCCTCCCTTGGAAGTTCCGCCCCGCCCCGCCCCCTGATGGTCTGAGGCTGGCCTCCTTCTTGGGCAAAGGCTTATTCCGTCGTCGCTAGGGGAATCCAAATGCGGAACGTGCTGCCTTGCCCCACCTGCGACTCGAAGGACACCGTTCCCCCATGCAATTCTGCCAGCAACTTGGTCAACGCAAGCCCCAAGCCTGTGCCTTCAGCGGCCTGCACCAGCGGTGATTCAATTTGTTGGAAGGGCCGAAACAGCAAATGTTGCCGTTCTAGGGGAATGCCCAGCCCAGAGTCGGTGACTTCCAGACAGAGATACACCGTCGTCGGGTTAATGGGACTTTGGTCGGGCCGCTGCTCTTGGGCCAACTGTGCCCCTCGCCCTTGCCATGCCTTGAGTTCGACTTTGCCTTGCTGTGGGGTAAATTTCACCGCATTGGCCAACAGATTGATCAGCATTTGATGGGCGCGTAACTCGTCTAGGGCAATGGTGGGCAAGGTGGGATCAACGGTCAGCGTCAACGCGATATGTTTGCTGTCGGCGGAGGGTTGCACCATCGCCATGCACTGTTGGCAAAGTTCCAGCACGGAAACGGGTTGAGGATTGATTTCAACGCGCCCTGCTTCAATTTTGGCCATATCCAGCAAGTCGTTGATGATTTTGAGTAAATGCAGGGCGGCATCATCGGCTTGTTGCAAAAACTCCATTGCTTCGTCCCAGTCATCGCAACAGCCGTCTTTGACCAGGCGCACACAGCCAATAATGGCATTGAGGGGGGTGCGGAGTTCGTGGGAGGTGGTGGCCAAAAAGTTACTTTTGAGCTGGCTAGCAGCGACGGCTTGTTGCCAAGCGGTTTCGAGTTCGTTGGCTTGTTCTTCGAGGCTGACTACCATTTTGTTGAGGGCTTCGGCCAGTTGGTTGAGTTCTTTGACTTTGAAGTTGCTGGGGGCGGGCTGAATGACGAGGCGATCGCAAATGTCGCGGGCATAGTTACCCAGGGTTTCCAATGGGGTGGCTAACTCGCGGGTCACGAACACCGTGACCAACACACTGGCTCCAACTAACCCCATAGTCAAGACGACTAAGGCCGTTCGGATCGCCTGGAGATCGTACAAGGCATTACTCATTGGGGCGAGCGACAACACGACCCAGGTTTGGGTTTCTGCGCCCTGAAGGGCAATGGACACAGCCGTATATCCGGCAATCCATTCCGATTGGTTTTCTTCAAACAAGTGCAGTGCATCCTGCCGACCCGCGATCGCGCTTTCGACAACGGCAGTGAGGATGGGGCCATTGGGTTGTTGGGCAATGGTTTGACCGACGACCTGGGGTTTGACGTGGGCCAAGATTAAGCCATCTTGCCGGATGACGGCGGTATAGCCTTGGAAGGATGAGCGATCGCCTGCTTCTTGGAGGGGGATGGTGGTGTGGAGATGGAGCAGATGGGTCAACTCCCCAGCGGCAGAATAGACTGGGGCGGTGAGCATGAGGGTGGCACTGCGGCGATCGCTACTATCCCCGGTGAGGGGGGGCGGGGGCACAACGGAAAGCAAAACATCCGCTGGGGTAATGCCTGTGCCATTGGGCGATCGCGGTCGAAACCGATCAGCCTGGGGGGCGATCGCTAAATTTCCACAATTACTGGCAACCGTCCCCCCCGTCGCCACATCGGTAATCTGCAAGCATTGGGCGGTGTTGGGCAGCCACCATTCCACCTGGCGGGCAAAGGTCTGGGCGATTTGTGGCGGTTGGCCTGCAACCAGAGAATAGGCTTGGCTAGAGGCTACCAAATTGGCCCGCAACAGATTCAGGTTAGTGTGGATGGCTTCTGCTTTGCGGGCTGCGCTTTGGGCTAAGTGGTAACGAGTGGTTTCCAGCACACCACTGCGCACCTTCCGGTACACCACATACTCCCCCAGCAACAGAACTGGGATCGTCAGTAGCAAAATCCGTGACAGGAGAATGCGGCGAAAGGAAGCGGGATGGGAAAAGCCCATAAACTAACGGCGTGACGCAGTAAAACAAACCGAGCGACCGAAGGGGAACCAGCAGCAGGGCTGAAGGTACCCCACAACATGGGCAACGAATGGGCGGCTGGGTCTCCCAAATCCGGGGTATTCATCGGGGGGTGGGCCATTGGGGTGGCCCGTAATGGGTGAACGGGTTCATAGGCGGGTGGCGCACACCTGGAGTGCCTTCACCCGCGATCGCCGCTGCTCCCCAGGGTGGCAGGACGACCGAGCCTACAACGGTGCTAATAACAATACGGATTCAATCACTGGACTGCAAACAACAGAGAACAACGAACTGGAACAGGGAACAAATGGCCCAACAACAGCGCCACAGCAGCTATCCACGCCCATCATGGATGGCATAGCCGTGGCCCTAGTCTACTTTGTCCTAAGCTAGCGTAATTCAGCGGGGGATAAACAGCCATTGCTAGTTTCTAGGGACTGAACACCAGGGGGTTATGCACGGCCTCGCCTCACAAAACTATACAATTTTGTCAGTCTGGATTTGTCAGTCCGGATGCTGACCCTGGAGCTGGGGCCGCTTCGGGTGCTTGGCTGGCATCTAGGGCTAGATTGTTCGCTGGAGACACAGCCGATCGCGATCGGCTGTGTCTCCAGCGACGACGGCATGGAAGCGTTGAAAACTCTGCGCTGTCCCCGAAGGGGCTGGGCTGTGTGTCGCTGTCGCCTACCTGTGCTGTCGAATGCTCCATTGCGACCCGGTTTCCCGACTGGAGGAAGAATGTCTGAATTGGATGAGTCTGGGGCTCAGGTATTACGCCCCCATATCACCGTGGTTTTAGCGATGAGTGCCGATGGCAAGATTGCGGACTATACCGGGGCTCCTGCCCGTTTTGGGTCGCCGGGCGATCGCCACCATCTCGAAACCCAGATCGCCCAAGCTGATGCCACCTTATTTGGGGCTAATACACTGCGGGCCTATGGCACCACCCTCCCCATTACCGACCCGGCCTTGCTGGCCCAACGTCGCGATCGCGGCCAACCTCCCCAGCCGATCCACATGGTGTGTTCCCGATCGGGCCAACTTGATCCAAGGTTGCGCTTTTTTCAGCAGCCCGTGCCCCGGTGGTTGGTGACGACTCCCCCAGGGGCAGCCCAGTGGTCTACCTCAGCGGCGTTTGACCGGGTGTTAGCTTCGAGTACTTCCACGGGCGCGATCGCGTGGCCAACAGTGTGGACAATGCTGCGATCGCAGGGTGTGGAACGGTTGGTCGCAATGGGGGGCGGCACGGTGGTTGGCCTGTTGCTGGCCCACGATTGGGTCGATGAAGTGTGGCTAACGTTGTGTCCGCTGCTGTTGGGGGGGGCTGCTGCGCCCACGCTCCTGGCTCACACTCAGTTCACCGAACAACTTGCGCCCCGACTCCGGTTGCACAGTGTGCGATCGCACAACGATGAAGTTTTTTTGCACTATCACGTCGTCCGGCCCTAAAATCGCCGCAAAAACAACAGGCAGACCCCAAAACGGTGTATTACGCTAGATGCAGTCCTTCACACTGGTTCATGGTGGAACAACTCAAGCCTCGTTATGCCGTTGCCTGGATTGAACGTTTGGCAGAAATCCCGCAGGCCGAATGGGATGCCCTCGCCCTCCCCCTTAACACTCCCTTTTTCGAGTGGCACTGGCTCAATACGATGGAAACTTCCCACAGTGTTTCCACCAAGGCGGGTTGGTTACCTCGCCACCTCACGGTTTGGCGCGATCGCGCGTTGGTGGCTGTTGCCCCGCTCTATGTCAAAGGCCACAGCTACGGTGAATTTGTGTTTGACCATCAGTGGGCCGATTTGGCGGCACGGCTGGGGGTTGAATACTACCCCAAGTTGCTGGGAATGTCGCCGTTTACACCCGCTGAAGGCTATCGATTTTTGATTGCGCCGAATGAAGATGAAGCTGCCATTACAGAATTAATGGTCAACGAGATTGATCATTTTTGCGATCGCCACAAAATTTTGGGTTGCCACTTTTTGTATGTCGATCCAGTCTGGAAAGCCCGAATGGAGCAACACGGCTTTAGCACCTGGCTCCACCACAGCTTTATCTGGCAAAATCAGAGCTACCAAAGCTTTGATGACTATCTCGCCCAGTTCAACGCAAACCAACGGCGCAACATCAAACGGGAGCGCAAAGCTGTGGACACTGCCGGACTCACCCTCAAAGTGCTGACTGGCGACGCGATCCCCAAAGCACTGTTCTCAAAAATGTACGATTTTTATAGCGATACCTGCGACAAATTTGGTTGGTGGGGCAGCAAATATCTCACACGGCGCTTTTTTGAGCAGTTGTGGCCTCATTACAACCATCGGGTGGTGTTTGTGACGGCTTATCGGCAAGATGAGGAGCGGCATCCTGTTGGAATGTCCTTTTGCCTCACCAAAGGCTCCAACCTCTATGGGCGCTATTGGGGCGCGGCGCAGGAAATTGATTGTCTTCATTTCGATGCGTGTTATTACACCCCGATTGAGTGGGCGATCGCCAATGATATTCAGCTCTTCGACCCAGGAGCCGGGGGCCGCCACAAAAAACGGCGGGGTTTTCCGGCCACCCCGAACTACAGCCTGCATCGCTTTTATGAGCCACGGTTTGCCCAAATCTTTGGGGCTTATATTGAGGATGTCAACACGATGGAACAGCGGGAGATGGATGCCATCAATCAAAATCTTCCCTTTAAGCCGTGAATTCCCCTGGAAAATGCCGCTCAAGCAGTCAATGAGGCTACACAATGGCGAGGGGAGTTTAAGAACTTATTAAAAGAATTGGGTTCCTTAAATTCTCTGGGTAATTTAGAAGCTGAGATACCTCCTAACTGCGTCTCTAGCCCCATCGGTTGACCGAATTTGGTCCAGAATGGGGTTTATATTTTGCAGGTTTCTGGCATTAAAGCGGAGCCAGGCGATCGCCCCGGCAACGCACAATGGCTACCGTCACGCGGCCATCAAAGTCGGGGATAGGAGCGGTGCATTTGGTGAGAGCAACCCGCACTTGCTCGACTGCCGCCACTGCCGAGGGGCTGGGTAACGCCAGAATCGCTTCGGCAATCATGGTCGCCAACCGTTCCAATAAGGCGCACCGTGTTGTTTTCATCAGGGTTTGTACCAGGGCTACCACTTGCCCATAGTCCAGGGTATCCGCGAGGCGATCGCTGGCCCCGGCAGCGGCTAAATCCAACCACAATTCCACATCGACCTCAAACCATTGGCCCAAGACTTGCTCTTCTGGCAAGGCTCCCACATAGCCATAGCCGCGAATTCCCTGGAGATAAATTTTGTCCATTCTTGGTTCTCAGTGCGAGGTGCTCTCCGCATTGTAAGGGGCGGGTGTGCCCCTGTAGCGGGGCGATCGCCCTGGGGTACGCTAAAAAAGGAAAAAAATTAGCGCAGGCGCTTGACAAGAACTACCCTTCTCCGTAATACTAAAAATTGTCTGAAATTTGCGGGTATAGCTCAGTGGTAGAGCGTCACCTTGCCAAGGTGAATGTCGCGCGTTCGAATCGCGTTACCCGCTTCCCAGTCCATCAAGAATCTGTCTTCAACACTTCTGATCAGTCAGCAGGCTGCGGCTTTGCTGTGACTACTGCACAAGCGGTTTTGGCCCATGTTGGAGCATCCATTGGGTGTGGTGGGTAAATGGGGCTTGTTGAATGGCGCGAAGCTGCGCGATCGCGGGTTGGTCGCTGGTGTGCCGCTCTGCTAACCTCGCCCTAGCTTTTTGGCCCCTACGATATATTCCACAAGTGGAAAGTGTTACCATTTCCAGTACATCAGTCAACGATTAGCAACAGGGCAATCTGAGCGATTTCAAGACTTCAGATGGGCGACATGGCATTCGTTATTCCTAGCCAATAGCGATACTTGATGAAGCTAAACAGATTTGCTTGAATCGATGGGTAGCCGGATTACATACATTCACCTAGTCAATTTTTGATTCTGCCTGTGCAATCCCAAAAATCTCAAAAAATTGATTTAGCGCAAGACTATCCCTGCCCCTGTCGCCGTAAAGGTCATTTGCAGCCGATCGCGTTGACCGAAGCCTTTGGCTGCGATCGCTGTCAGCAAATTTTTGTAGTAGAAGAAAACGGTCATGTTTTAGAGCAACTGTCTGGGAGCTATCCCTACAAAAAAGCATGGCGCTGGAACGGGCACCAGTGGAGCGTGGCTGGTTCGCGGTTTGGTAACTATTACCTGCCGTTAGCCCTCAGTATTGTCATGGTGATGTTGGCCCTGGGCTTGCTCCTCAGTCGCAAAGGCGGAGACTCAGAACAATGGGTCATCGTA
Organism: uncultured bacterium; assembly: GCA_964475335.1. Taxonomy (GTDB): domain Bacteria; phylum Cyanobacteriota; class Cyanobacteriia; order Leptolyngbyales; family Leptolyngbyaceae; genus CAYYWG01. The sequence continues at coordinate 114 of CAYYWG010000018.1, read as the reverse complement.
GTCTTAATTATTGGCATTTTGCTCTTGGCCGTGTTGCCAGCCTTGATGCTGTGGTTTGCGTACAGCGTGTTGCGGAACTAATTGGTACAGTAACCGCAGTGAGCAAAGTAGTTT
>CAYYWG010000017.1:0-99261 GCA_964475335.1 uncultured bacterium | reverse complement strand
CAAATACCCCACCGTATCAGGAATATTCACGGTGGTCGCCCCTGCCGCAATCACCCGTTCCAGCATTTCATATAAAAATTCAGGATCGCTGCGGCCTGCATCTTCCGGGGAAAACTCCACATCGGCCATAAAGGTCTTGGCCAAAGCCACCATGTCTTCGGCGATCGCCAACACTTCCGCTCGCGTTTTACGTAACTTATGCTTCAGGTGAATATCCGACGTTGCAATAAACGTGTGAATGCGGGAATGGGCCGCTGGGGCCAACGCTTTAGCTGCGGTTTCAATATCTTGCCGGGTTGCCCGCGCCAAGCCACAGATAATCGGGCCATCCTCTGTCCCCACGGCTTGGGCAATTTTCTGAACGGCTTCAAAATCCCCCGGACTGGAATAGGGAAACCCCGCCTCAATGACATCGACCCCAAGCCGCGCCAGTTGACGGGCGATCGTCAGTTTTTCGTCTACATTCAGTGTGGCCCCCGGCGACTGTTCTCCATCGCGCAGGGTGGTATCGAAGATAATGACGCGATCGGGGTTCGACTGAGTGTTCATAGGATGTAGGGATGTAGCAAAAACGCAAATAGTGAAACAGCAACAGGCTAACCAAGCAGGCCAACCAAATCACAGAGCAGAAAACGCAAGTCAGCAATCAAATACTAGCCTACCGTTTTCACCAGAGGTCTTTGCAACCCCTGCGCCCATTTTTGTTAATTCCGTAACAAAGCCCCCGCTCCACCCACGGGCAGCCGCTCAAAAGTCAATTTTTTCAATGGCCGAGCGAATCACGTTGAGGTCGATATAGTGGTCGGTTGCATTCCGGAGTTCGCGGGCAATCATGCCATCCGTCGAAACCACGGTGATGTGGGTGTTTTTGCCCCGTAAGAGCTCGATCGCCCGCTCAAAGTCGCCATCGCCGCTGAACAATACGACGCGATCGTACTGCTCCACCGTGTTGAACATATCCACCACAATTTCAATATCCAGATTGGCTTTTTGAGAATAGCGGCCCGAATGATCGTCGTAATACTCTTTGAGAATTTTGGTGCGTACGGTATACCCCAAGCTGATTAAAGCATCACGAAACCCACGCTGATCTTGCAAATCTTTTAGGCCCGTGTACCAAAATGCATTCACCAAAACCGTGCCTGGATCACGAGTAAAGTGTTCGAGCACCCGTTTTGGATCAAAGAACCAACCATTTTTCTGTTGTGCATAAAACATATTATTACCGTCTACAAAAATCGAAAGACGGCTTGGTGGTTTTTGCATAGAAAATAAAGCCTATAAAAGAAAATAATTTGACAGTTAATCTTAGCAAGTATGGTGCGAATTATCGTCAGTCACACAGCAATAACCATAGATTAACGCAAAGAGGAAGAAGAATGACAGAATACACCGAACTAACGTGGAGAATGGCCTTTAGCACAGGCTAACGAGACTATTCAAGCCATGTTTTGTTTTGGGTACTTTGCCTTGGGTAATTATGACGAATCCTGGCAACAAACAGCAAGGAATTCTTTAGTCACTATTCCGTTAGGAAGTATTTTGATGGGTTTCGATCGCCACCTTAAGGGCAACAAACCTTAGTCTCTTTTGAGGTTGAATTACATTAGTTTGGAAATAATTTCAATCCAGTTAAAGCATGATTTCGACTTAATATATTCACAAAATAATAAGTTTTTCTGACAATTCTCAGGGCACTAATTCCAGCTTTACTTGCCATGCGATCGCGCAGTTGATCACCAAATCCTACCGACAACCGCACGCTTAACCAGACGAGCAAGGCTCTGCTGTGCCGTCGCTTCGGCCACCGCAACTGTCACTGTTCAAATCCGTCAGTTGGGCCTGGGCCTGCGGACACCACCGGACGAGCTTGGGCAACGACCTGGGTTTAGCGCTGCACCGACGGCCTGAAACGCCCAAAGCTGCTCCTATTATTACAAATATTGCGAAATTTAAACCATTTCCCCTGTTGCTGACCTGGGCGCGATCGCGGCAGTGGGGGACGGCATACCAGAATTCCAGTCACAATACTGTGCGGAAAAGTATGACGCTCTAGGCGGTGAATCTACGGATCGGTTCTAATGGGTATAGAGTGAACTGGTGATGGAACCAGCGATTCAATCAGGGTGTGGTTAGCTTTGGTGTTTCACAGAGGTTGAGGAATGGCTAATACAACGCCCGATCGCTCCAATCGTCAGCACGGATCGACGGATGGACACCCGCAGCAGAACGAGCTTGAAACGGAAACGTTTGAGTCCTCGGTCAGACCACGACGGCCCCCCCGCGAGACGTTGAACACGCCAGACACCGAAACCTATGAGGCTACGCCTATGCCCCTGGAGCCGCGATCGCCCGATCAGTCCTTCCTGCAAAAAACGCTACGGCACCTCCAACTCCAGCAGCACAAGCTCCGGCGCTTGAAAGTCCGTCATTTGTATTACCAGGCGCTCAATCGGTTTGGGATCCCTGGTGTGGGGCATGTGTTAGTTGGCAGTATCGCCGTCACTGCCGGGGTTGTCACGGTGAATAACCCCGATATCGTGCGGTTATGGGAGCGGCAAATCCAAACCATCTTTTTTGATGTGCGCGGCCCGATCGCGCCACCAGCCTACAACGGAGCCACCAGCGATCCCAACAAGACTGGGGTGGTCATCGCCGCGATGGATACGGAAACCATGAAGCAGGGCGAATTTTATGCCGCCTCCCCCAAAGACTATGGAGAATTTGCGCCGATTGAACGTTGGCCGTGGCAGCGTCGGGCCTATGCGATCGCCATCGAACGGTTGTTGCAGGCCGGGGCCAAAAGTGTTGCGGTTGATGTGGTGTTTGATACGCCCAGTGTGTATGGCCCAGAGGATGATGTCGCCTTACAACAAGTCTTGACCAAGTATCCAGGGCGGGTCGTCTTGGCCGCGCAGTATGTGGAATCGAACGATCGCACTGGCGATCGGATCGAAATCCTGACCCCGAACCAACAGCTCACCTCGGCCAACCCAACGCTGGGGTTTATCAACCTGCCCCTCGGCCCCGATAACCGCATCCATCAGCTTGGGTTCGAGTATGCCCGCGCGTTAAAAGCCACCTATGGCGACCAGTTGCCCGAAACCCAGTCCTTCGCCCAAGCAACAGTTAAAAGTGCCCAAATCGAGGTGCCACCCTTAACGGGCACTAACATTTTTTTCTATGGCCCCAGCCAAACCTTCCAACACGTCTCGTTTTGGAGCATTTTAGACAGTACCTATTGGCAGGAATATCACCTGGCGAACCAAACGTTCAAAAACAAAATTGTTTTGATTGGCCCGACGGATCCGCTGTTCCAAGATTTCCATGCCGCGCCATTTTCCAGTTCGCTGTTGCATCCGGTCAAAATGTCGGGGGTCGAAGTGCAGGCCAACGCGATCGCCACGCTGCTCGAACAAAAACTCATTCGTTATGCTTTTAACAATCTCTGGTTGGCAGGCGGTGCCGTCATTACAGTAGTTGGGAGCGCGGGCTATCTGCAAAGTCGGGCTATTCGTCCCTCTCGGCGGCTAGCCGCGGCGTTGGCGATCGCCGCCAGTTGGGGCCTGATCAGCTACACCGTGTTTGTGCGGGGGCAAATGATTCTCCCCACCACCATCCCCATCTTGGCGATTTCCCTGAGTGGCGTCACCTATCTCTGTACTGGCTTTGTGAGCGATCGCCTGGGCCTGCGCCAAGTCGTCAAACGCTATGCCAGCGCCCCCCTCATGCAAGAATTCCTGAGTGATCTCGTCTCCCAGCAAGGCCACCACAGCGATCTGCGGCCCTTGCTCGAAGAAAACCATCGCCAACTCACCGACCAAATTCTCGACGGGCGCTATCGCATCCTCAAAGAACTCGCGGCTGGCGGCTTTGGGGCCACCTACATTGCCGAAGACCAAAAACGTCCCGGCCAGCCCAAATGCGTCGTGAAACGGCTCAGCCCCCGCAGCAACAATCCCAAAGTGATTCAGTACGCCCGCGCCCGCTTTCCCCGCGAAGCCGCAACCCTCGAAAAACTTGGTAAACATCCCCAAATTCCCCAATTACTGGCGTATTTTGAGGAAAACGAAGAATTTTACCTGGTGCTGGAATATGTCGAAGGCAAATCCCTCGAAGAGGAACTACGCCTCAACAACTACCTGGCCCAGCCTTTACCTGAACGCCTGGTGGTGGCTATGCTGGTGGATTTGCTCAGCATCTTGGATTTTGTCCATTCCCAGGGAGTCATTCACCGAGATGTGAAACCCAGCAACATCATGCGCCGCCAAAGCGATGCCCAGCTTGTGTTAATTGACTTTGGCGCGGTGAAAGAATTCAATCACCTGGAAGCTGACGAAGAACTGTCTCAGTTTACGGTGGCCATTGGCACGGACGGCTTTATGGCCCCCGAACAGGCGATCGGCAAACCCCGCCCCTCCAGCGATATCTATGCCGCCGGGATTATTGGCATCCAGGCGCTCACGGGCATCAGTGCGACAGAACTCAAAAATCGGCGCAACGGGCCAAGCACAGCCCTGCAATGGCAAGAGAGCGCCCAAGTCAGCCAGACGTTGGCCGATATTTTGGATCGCATGGTGGAGTATGACTATGCCAAGCGCTACCACACGGCCAAAGCAGTGCTGGCGGAACTCAAGCCTCTGCTCGAAAAAAATCAGCTTGCGACGGGCCAGGGCGGGGGCACAGCCACGATCGCGATCGCCGATTCCACCACCGATGTAGACGCAGTGCCCGATGCCGATACCAAACTGTGGCAGGATGTCCTCGATTTATCGCCGGAACTGCCCCCCACCGCCCAAGCCCCCGTCGATGACCTGGAAGCGACGGCCTTACCCCCGACCGATATGGCCCCTCTGCCGCCCCCCAAGCCGACCCAACCACTGGCCCCGGTCAAGCCATTGAGCGATCTGGATGCCACCGCCTTACCCCCCATTGATGAGGTGCCCAAGCCGCCAGCCAAACGGCGATCGCGGTAATCTGCCGGGGGCAATGAAAACGCCGCCCTTACCCCCGGCCACCCAGCTAACCTAGACTAACGGCTGCACCCCGGCCCCGCTCGTCAGGTCAACCCGTCCAGCCGCCACCAGCGCTGCATCGCGAATTCGGCAGGAATCGCACTGGCCACAGGGAACCGTTCCCCCCTGGTAGCACGACCAGGTTTGGGCGATCGGCACTTGCAATTGCAAGGCAAGGCGCACAATATCCAGTTTTGAGCGGTGGAGTAAGGGGGCAAGCAGTTGGGGGGCTCGCCCTTCGATGCCGGCTTTGGACGATAGCGCCGCCAAGTGTTGATAGGCCGCGAGATATTCTGGCCGACAATCGGGGTAGCCGGAATAATCGACCGCATTGATTCCTAAATACACCGCCGCCGCGTCTCTGGCCTCCGCAAGAGAAAGGGCGATCGCAATAAAAACAGTATTGCGTCCCGGCACGTAGGTTGCCGGAATGACTTCAGCGGGGGTGCCCTCCGTTGGCACGGCGATCGCGGTATCCGTCAGGGCCGAGCCCCCCCAGGCCGCCAAATTCACTTCCACAACCAGGTGTTCCGTAATCCCCAAAGCTGTCGCAATCTGCTTGGCCGCTTGGATTTCGCGATCGTGCCGCTGACCGTAGCGAATCGAAAGGGCAATGACGGTATAACCATCGGCGATCGCCTGCGCCGCCACCGTCGCCGAATCTAACCCACCAGACAACAAAACCACCGCGTTTCCCGGCATAAGGCTATTTCCCCCGTCAAAAATTCCTGTCAAAGCAGGGCCACGCCTTGCATCATAGCGACGAATCTCCCAACTGCGGGCAAAACTTCGTCCACGCCCCCGGCCAGCCACACCACCAATCCAGTTCGATCGACTCCAGCCAAAGCCCCCCAGCCCAGCACCTCAAAACGCCATTGAAAAAAGCCAGCAGTGACACCGCACTCCTGACTTTTGGCCCGGAATTTTGGCTCCGGGTAACCCCACAGAGCCACACCCCGTCTTGTAGCGCCCGTTTTTACCTTGCTCCTAGCTCTATTGCACCATTGCTTTCCGCAGTAACGCCCGTTGCTGGGGCGATAAGGTAGCCACCACGGCTTCCGGCGGCGCATCGCGTAACATCGTCAGCAACTGGGACAAATCGGCTTCAGACACATTTGAGTTAATCGTTTCATCCGCTTCTGGATGCCGACACACCCCCGCATCACAATTCAGCCCTAATTGATGCCAATACATCGTTGGCACAATCCGACCCCGTTGATTAAAGTGCTCGTGATTTAAAAATTGTGATTCCGTGTAAGCTTTGGGCGATTGATAGTAGCGCAACTCGCGACAATAGGGCACCGTAAAACACCCAAAGGCTTTGCGATATTCATCGGAATCCAGAATCGCCGTAATCATCTGAGCGACGCCTTTGTACATCAAAATATTGCAGTACAGTTGAATCTCGGCTTGATGACTGGGTGCCCGCCCCAAAAAATGCTTAAAACACAATTCTAAAAACTTCATGTTAGAAGCATTGTGATAAAAGCTATCGAGATACACTCTAGAGTGACCTAGCTCCTTCAAAAATCGGCGCACACCAATCTTATCGGTTAAAAAATCTTTTTCTGCTTTTGCCAATTCCAAACGTTCAAAAGCATAGGGTTGACGTTCTAGCACTTGGCTGTAGATGCGTCGCAAGGCTGCGTGGCGCTCTTCCGGGGTAGAGTAGCGATTGACAACTACAGGTTCAGAAGCATTCATGGCTGTACCCTTATGTATGAAAGATTAAGTGTTAGGGAAAACTGGCATTGGAAGAACAAAGCAAAGCGCTTGGATCGGGCTGAATCTTAATGATTACGAAGGGGCAAAACCACGTCATGAGGCGCGAATGCAAGGCAGTTTGTTGGGGTTAAACTGGGGCCGCACGAGTCATCTTGTTGATGAGGAGATTGCTTTGGGAGATGACTCATGCGTCAGCGCTGACCAAGCCGGGGGCGATCGCACCGAAAAAGGTTGCAATTCCCCCAGTCCACTAAGCGTGGGCTTGGAGAGACTGAATAATTAAATCGAAATAGGGGCGAGTAAAGTTATTGGCCGCCGCCGGGAAGTTGGCCGCGATCGCATCTTGTAAATTGCGATAAGCCACTGCACAGTGAGCATTGCGTTTGTGCGCAAGCAAAATGGTATCGAGCCATACCATCATTTGCTCTTTAAAAAACAGTTCATCATCGCGCAAAATGGCGATCGCAATGTATCGTAAAACCTCCGTCATGTCATATTTGCATCTTGCCCCGTGTTGTTGGATCAACTCAGGATAAGTTGCAGCTAACTTCCGTAAGGCCGCCACTACCAGCTTGTCGCCGTAGTCGCTTAACACTTGATAGGCTTCCATTCGAGCGGCATAGGACTCGATATATTGCTCCAATGGGTACAATTCCTGACTGTCGAGGTAGCGCCCATCGGCTTCGAGAATACTATTTGATAGAGTGCGGTTTAAAGCTTGCATGAGTATCGAAAAATACTGATCTATACTTCAGGCTGCCCTATCGCAAAACCAAGTGAACGAATTGATGAAAATCGCAATATATTTTGGTTTTTCTTAACACCAACCCGTGGCAGAAGCAGGGCGATCGCCGGGAAAACGGCCTCCACTACAATAAAGTCACCCCGACCAGGCCAGAGCTTGACGATAAACCGGCAATAGGCAGCTAGGCGAGGTGGTCAAATTGCATCGTCAGTTCAAAATTTGTCCCTCGGTGCCCCTGCGATCGCCAAATTTGGCCTTATACTGCTGACAATCGCGTGCTTCTTGGCGGCGGCGTGGCGCTACATTCCCCGACAGCCCAGCCTCAGCACCAGGAACCGCGCTTGGTGTGTAGGTAGTTCTGGATTGAGATTAACGTGTTAGGCGCTCTGGCATCCTTGCCCAGTTCCAAAATTGCGCTAGTCCACGAGTGGCTGACTCCCAAAGCCACTGGTGGCTCAGAATTAGTTGTGCAAGAAATTCTCGGTTGCCTGGAAGCCGATCTCTACGCCCTGATTGATTTTGAGTCCCGCAATCCGGATAGTTACCTCTTCCAACGCCAAATTGGCACCACGTTTTTGCAGCATTTTCCCAGAGCCGAATTCGGTGTCCAAAAATATTTACCCTTCCTGCCGTTTGCGATCGAGCAACTGGATTTACGGGGGTACGACATTATTTTGTCATCGTTTCATGCTGTGGCAAAGGGCGTGCTCACACGGGCAGAACAAATGCACCTTTGCTATTGCCACGCGCCGCTCCGCTATGCCTGGGATCTGACCTTTGAATATCTCGAAAACAGTCGCTTAGGGCGGGGGCTACCGGGATACTTAACCCGCTATTTGCTCCATCAATTGCGCCAATGGGATGTGCAAAGTGCCAACCGCGTTGATTATTTTGTCGCGAATTCTAAACACACTGCGCGGCGGATTTGGCGCTGCTATCGGCGATCGGCCACAGTGATTTATCCACCCGTTGACACGACCCGGTTTGCCTTTAATCCCCAAAAAGAAGATTTCTATCTCACCGTATCGCGGCTGGTTAGTTATAAAAAAGTCTCATTGATTGTGCGGGCCTTTAATCAATTGGGGAAACCCTTAATTGTGATTGGCGACGGCCCGGAATTAGCTCAAATACGACAGTTGGCCAAGCCAAATATTCGTATTCTAGGGTGGCAATCCAATGAGGTTGTGGAGTCTTACATGGCTCATGCCAAGGGGTTTGTTTATGCGGCCTATGAGGATTTTGGGATCGCCCCGGTGGAAGCCCAAGCGTGTGGAACCCCCGTGATCGCCTACGGCGCTGGGGGAACCCTAGAAACTGTGCGCGATTTGCGGCGGGAAGGGGAGGCGGGAACTGGCATTTTATTTGAACAGCAGACCGAGGCTGATTTAATCGCCGCGATCGCTGCGTTTGAAGCGTGCCAACCCCAAGTCAAACCAGAAGTAGTGCGATCGCACGCATTGACCTTTAGCCCAGAGGTCTTTCGGCAACAATACCTGAACCACTTAGAGCGCTGTTACCACGAGTTCCAGACTGAACGGTTCAAGTAAACTTGCAATTTCGGCCCTGACCCATGATTTTTTTACTGAATTCAGATCAAAAAGGGCGTAGAAGTGGTCAGTGGCTTTATGATCAGGACTGTGTGTGGTGTGGATACGCAAGGAGTAAAATGACTGCGGAAAGTCAACTCGTCTCCGGCAAATCGCTTCGTGCAATTCTCAAGCGTGGTATTTTGCCATTCTTGTTAGATTCCCTGCATGGCGAATCTGCCAAGCGACTATTCGATATAGTGTTTTCGTTGACCGTTCTGATTGTTTTTTCCCCGCTTTATCTGTTACTGATTTTGCTCATTGCCTTGAGTTCTCCCGGCCCTGTGTTTTACACGCAGGAGCGAGTTGGGCGGAACTATCGGCGGTTTGACTGCATCAAGTTCAGAACAATGGTGGAGAACGCAGACGAGGTGCTGTTGGAGATTATGGAAACCTCGCCCCGAACCAGACGGGAGTTTCTAGAAAACTTCAAGCTCAAAAAAGATCCTCGGATTACCTGGATCGGTCGCTTTCTCAGAATTACTAGCCTCGACGAATTTCCTCAATTTTGGAATGTGTTGATGGGGGATATGAGTGTGGTTGGGCCACGCCCCCTAGTCGTCGAGGAATTACCCAAGTACGGCAAGTATATTGACCGCGTGTTGACGACGCGCCCTGGGATCACTGGCTTGTGGCAGGTCTCAGGTCGTAACAACATTCCCTATCCCCGACGGGTGCAGATTGATGTCTATTACACCAACTGCCGCAACCTTTGGATGGATTTGTGGATTGTGGTCAAAACGATTGGCGTAGTCGTGTTCCCGAAGGACAACGGAGCCTACTAGCCAAGGCTGGGCAACGGGGGGCGATCGCGCATTTGGCTTCCCCCCGAATCACCTTGTCCTGACACCAGAGCTTGGCCCACAGCACTGTGGGTCATCTTTTGCTGATTTCTAACCGACGTACCACCCCCGCACAGAAATCTTTCTTCGGCGGGAACTTCTGTTTGGGGTCGTCGTCGTACTGTGAAATTGCGCTCTCCCCCTGACCAGCCACCGCCTTTGGGCGATCGCGACAATCGGGGTGAGTTGTGCTGCAAGCCCCATTGGGCAAAGGCTGACGCACAATGGGCAATCCCAATGCCCTATCCCATTGTTCACGTTATCCACCCGTAGTCACTGAGGCTGAAGCCCTGGCGGCGATCGCCGAGCAGGCTCCTTATCTTGGGGGCCACAGCGTCCGGTGAGTAATCAGCAGATGGGGCGATCAGCGTGGCGGCCAATAGTTTCTTCTAAAAAGAGATTATCCTCTGACTGCCATTAATCCGTTGGCCCCATCACATAACATAAGGTTCAGGCCCATCAGCTATTCCCCAGGCGATCGTGTGGTCACACGCTTGGTCGAGTGGGGAACGTCACGGTTGGCCCCATCTCCCCCCAAACTCACCTGTACAGTCTTTGCGCCAATGCTCAGGGCAACGGCGTTGGCAAAGGCAGTTTGGGGGGATAACTAGGATTGGCGTGCCCCAAAGGCAATGGGATTAGTTGAGCGCGATCGCGCCCAAATCAATGCAGATAGCCCGCACCAGCCCCGTCCCCATTCCTTTGCAGCCCGCACACTAGCAGTTCTTCACGTCAAGAGGCGACTTTTCCATGACTCAAACGATGACCCGTTCCATGTTGCACACTTTAGCGGTGGCGACAACAGTAGCAGCCCTAACCTTGGGCGCGATCTCCCCCCACGCCACCAGCGTCCCGCTGAACAATGGAGCCAAAATCGAGGGTTACATCCGCTCCTCCTCTCCGGGATATCGCTATCGCACCACCGGAACCCGTGGAACCAGCATGACCGCCCGGGGCGAAGACCACACCTTTAGTGCCCAACAAGGCGAAACCATCACCATCACCGTTCAAGCCGAAGATGGCAGCACCCTACAACCCATTCTTGTCCTCTTCGATCCCACGGGTCGCCAAGTAGCACTCAACAACCAACCCGGCAATTTTCGCTACCAAGTCCCCCAAACCGGCACCTATCGCCTCCTGGTTTTAGGCCAAAACAACACTCTGGGCCGTTACACCCTGGCTTTCAATGGGATGCAAGCCCCCAGCACCACCGTTCCCAGCCAACCAATGGGGCAAGCCGATCAAGTCATGACCGATATCCTGAAATTACGCATGATTGGCTGTGGCGTTCCCCGAGTGGCCAAAATTCAGATTGGAACCGAAGAACGCTGCACCCGTGATATTGAACCCGGTGTTTACAGTTACAACACCAACACCAAAAGCATTCAATTAGTAGACTCCCGGCGCGACATGCTTGCCTCCAAGCTCCAACTCAATCTGCTCGAAAATTGCCCCTCACCAGCCACTTCCGTCGTTCAGATTGTCACCACCGATCCCCAAGACAACCGGGACTACACCTACTGTGCCCAACCAACCCGGTATGTCAAAGCTGGGAGTTATCGGTACGACCCCGCCGCCGATCGCCTAGTTGCAGCCGACACCACCCCCACCACCCCCACGATTCCCGTCGATCCAAAAGCAGCGACCCGCAAGCAAATGTTGCTGCAAGAATATGGACTCAACGTGTTGGATAACTGCCCTGCAGCGCGGAATCGCTATGTGGTCGTGAATTTCCCAGAAGGGGGGCAACTGTATCAATACTGCGCAAACCCCAATCGCTTAATCGCAGCAGGCGAATACACCTTCGATGAGCAAACTGGGGGGCTAAATAAAGCCGGGGCGACCACAGGTACAGCCAATGACTGTGCAGTTAGCGTGGGTGGTATCTGTCTATTGAAAAAGTAGGCGATCGCCGCCTGTATCGCCCTTGAACCAACGGGGGAAAGTCCGGTAAAGGCTCTCCCCCTTGCCAGCCCAACCGCGCGATCGCCCCAGTCAATCCAACTTTTCTCAGCAGGAACTAGGAAAACAGGACAAAACGGTCATCCTCGAATGGTAAGCTAACAGGTGCGCCGTAATTATGAATGATAGGACGAGAGTTAGATGACCGGGTCAAGCCAGGTGCCTTGCTTACTGAGAGCTGCTCGCGGTGAAACGCTAGACCGCCCGCCTGTGTGGATGATGCGACAGGCTGGACGGTACATGAAGGTGTATCGCGATTTACGAGAAAAATATCCCTCCTTCCGCGATCGCTCCGAGAACCCCGACCTGGCGATTGAAATCTCGCTCCAGCCCTACCGGGCCTTCCAGCCCGACGGAGTTATCCTCTTCTCCGACATTTTAACCCCCCTTCCCGGCATGGGGATTCCCTTCGACATCATCGAAAGCCGCGGGCCAATTATCGATCCCCCTATTCGCACCTTCGACCAGGTGAAGCAACTGCGCCCCCTGGAACCCGAAGAATCCTTGCCCTTCATCCGGCAGATTTTGCAAACCTTGCGCCAAGAAGTCGGCAACACCGCCACCGTCTTGGGGTTTGTAGGTGCCCCCTGGACCTTGGCCGCTTACGCCATCGAAGGGAAAAGCTCCAAAGACTACGCCACGATTAAGAGCATGGCCTTCAACGAGCCAGAAATGCTCCATGCCTTTTTGGGCCACTTAGCCGACTCGATCGCCACCTACGTGCGCTACCAAATCGACTCTGGCGCGCAAGTTGTTCAAATGTTTGATTCTTGGGCAGGGCAACTGAGTCCTCAAGATTATGACACCTTCGCCCTGCCCTACCAGCAGCGCGTCGTCCAGCAAGTTAAAGCAACGCATCCTGACACCCCCCTCATTCTTTACATCAGCGGCAGCGCCGGCGTATTGGAGCGCATGGGGCAATCAGGAGTTGACATCGTAAGTGTTGACTGGACTGTTGACATGGCGGAAGCTCGTCAGCGGCTAGGTTCAACAATCGGGGTACAGGGAAACGTTGATCCGTGCGCACTGTTTGGTTCTAAAGACTTCATTCGAGAGCGCATTTTAGACACGATCCGCAAAGCGGGTGGATGGAAGCATATTCTGAACCTGGGTCATGGTATTCTGCCAAACACGCCCGAGGAGAACGCTGCTTTCTTCTTCGAAACTGCCAAGCAGGCTGATCAGCTTCTTGCCATTCATGCGTAACGGAGTTTGGCAGTTGGTGTCACGGATCATGGCGAACGTTTGGTATAAGGTAGCGAGGGAAGCCCTTGTGTGGTTTGACTCTCGTGACTTCATGCTCCTGGCGATCGCCAAACGCCTTAACCTAAAGACCCAAATCCTGCTATTCATCCTAAGCGTCCGATGACATCCAAACGGATTTTTGTGACTGGAGCGAGTGGTTGTATCGGCCACTATTTAGTCGAAGCCCTAATTCAAGAAACCAACTACGAGTTGTTTTTGCTGGTCAGAGATCCAGGCAAACTCAAGATCGATTGCAACGTTCGACCCGGCATCACCGTGTTGCAGGGCAATATGCAAGAAATTGAGCAGTTCAGTGATTTGCTCAAAACGATCGATTGCGCCATCTTAACGGCCACCTCGTGGGGGGGGCCGCAGGAAGTCTTTGACATCAACGTGGTGAAAACAATTCGGCTATTGAATTTGCTGGATCCAGATGTCTGTCAGCAGGTTTTTTACTTTTCAACGGCGAGTATTCTCGATCGCAATAACCAACCGCTGAAAGAAGCAGGGGAAATTGGGACAGATTACGTTCGCTCAAAATACGTGTGCTATCGGCAATTGTCCAAACTGGCGATCGCGCCAAACGTTGTGACGCTATACCCCACGCTGTTATTAGGGGGCGACGCCCAAAAACCCTGGTCCCATATTTCATCGGGCATTACCAAAGAAGCCAAGTGGCTTAATCTGCTCCGCTTTTTCAGTATTGATGCCACCTTCCACTATATCCATGCCAAAGATGTGGCGCAGGTGGTGTGTTATCTGATCGAGCATCCAGAACAGGTCGATGATTCCCAGCAAGTGGTTTTGGGCAACCCCCCGGTGAGCGCCAATCAAGCGATCGAAGAAGCCTGCGCCTACCTGCACAAACGGATTTACTTCCGCATTCCCCTCACGCAGCGATTACTCGACTTTATTTTTAATCTCCTTCGGATCAAAATCGAAGCCTGGGATCGCTTTGCCATGCGCTACCGCCACTTTGTGCACCAAAACCCAGTCACACCCAGCACCTACGGCTTACCGACTTACTGTGCCAGCTTTGCAGATGTGCTGAAACTCAGCGGCGTACCACCCAAACGTCGCCGCCGTTAGGGCCTCCTGGTGTGCATAAAGGTTAATTAGCGTTCTTCATCTAGGCGTGAGGGCAGCCAGATCGCTACAGCAAAAACTCTGCGATCGCTGCTGCTACACCATCCTCCTCCACATCAGGGGCAACCCAGTCTGCCGCCGCCTGCACTGCCATTGGCGCATTGCCCATCGCCACGCCAATCCCCGCGTACTGGATCATCTCTAAATCGTTAAAGTTGTCGCCCACCACCATCACATTGTCTGGTTGTAAGCCCAAATACTCTTCGGCCAGATAACGCACTGCTGTTCCCTTGTTCACCAGGGGATTCGTCGCCTCAAAAAACGTGGCTAGCGATTTCGTCAGATATAGCTCTGCTGGTAAGTAGCGCTGGCGCAAACTGTCTAACATGTCATCAATCAGCGCACTATCCTCCGTTAAGGCCAACACCTTCGTGGGTTCCTGATCCAACGTGGAACGCAGATCCCCCACGGCGATCGCCTGGGCCGTGGAGCGGGTCAAATACGCCTCTGTCGCCGGACTCACCTCCCGGACGTACAGTTCATCGTTGATGTAAAAATGCACCGAGAGGCGATCGCGGAGATGAGGTTGCTCAAAATAATCCAACAGTTCTGCCACAAACCGACGAGGCACTGTCCAATGGCGATGAATCTGATCCGTGCTGGGGTCTTTGATCAAAGCCCCCTGATAGGCCATTAATGGTAGAGTTGCCCCCAGATCCGTGTAAAACCGCAACGCTGAACGGTACATCCGGCCAGTGGCGATCGCGACGTGAATCCCTTTGGCTTGTGCCGCTTTGACCGCTTGCTTTACAGGGTCGCGGATCTCATTGGACTGCCCCGCGATCGTGCCATCAATATCCAACACCAATAACCGAATATCACGGGCAGGCATAGTAGGGGCAGAACCAGGTTGGGGTTGGGGCAACACCGAAGGAAGAGACGAGTTTTGCATGAATGATTGCAGGATAAAAAGATAAATAGACTGAAGGCCGTAAACAAGCGAGGCAATAAACAGGTTGAGCGATCGCACCCTTGGCACGCCCCCGCCCCCTGATCAGCATTATTGCATTCGGTCGATCGTGCGGTATTGAATTGCCTCGGCCACATGGGCCGCTTGGAGGTGGTCATCACCCGCGAGATCTGCAATGGTACGGGCCACCTTCAAGATGCGATCGCTCGCCCGCACAGACAAGCCCAATTTCCGAATCGCCATTTCGAGTAAATTCCGCGTGGCCTCATCCAACGGACACCACTGGCGCAATTGGCGGGCTTGCATTTCTGCATTGCAGCGCAGGTCTGTCCCCGCAAAGCGAGTCTGGGCTCGTTCCCGCGCCTGTTGCACGCGATCGCGCACGGCAGCGGAACTTTCGCCCGTTGGTTGTTGAGTAATTTCCTCCGGTTTCAACCGATTCACCGCCACTTGCAGATCAATCCGATCCATCAACGGCCCCGATAACCGTGCCCAATATTGCTCCCGCGATCGCGGCGTACACGTACAGGCTTGCACCGTATCCCCATAAAACCCACAGGGACACGGATTAGTACTCGCCACTAGCGTAAACTGAGCCGGAAACGACACCGACTGGCGCGTGCGCGAAATCGTAACGTGTCCATCCTCCAGGGGTTGGCGCAAAAACTCCAACACATCCCGCTTGAACTCCGTCAGTTCATCCAAAAACAACACTCCCCGATGGGCTAGAGAAATTTCGCCGGGACGGGGAAAACTGCCACCCCCCACCAGTGAAGGCCCCGAAGCCGAATGATGGGGACTGCGGAACGGGCGCGTCGTCACCAGGGAACCCTTATCCTTCAGTAAGCCCGCCACGGAATGAATCTGCGTCACTTCAAGGGATTCGGCAAAAGAGATCGGGGGCAAAATCGAGGGCAATCGCCGCGCCAACATGGTTTTGCCACTACCCGGAGGACCAACGAAAATCAAGTTGTGCCCGCCTGCTGCGGCAATTTCCAGTGCCCGCCGAGCGTGGGCTTGGCCTTTGACTTCTTGCAGGTCTGGCCCCGCAAAACAACTCCGTTCCAACTCGGCAAAGCCATTCACCTGGGCCGGGGTATATTGCTCCGGCGCATTCAAAAAGTCACTAACTTCCGCGAGGTGCTTGAAACCAAATACAGCCAAATCCTGCACGACGGCGGCTTCTCGCACATTGTCCGCAGGCACAACTAAGCCTTTGATCCCCATTTTTGCGGCGGCAGCGGCGATCGCCAACACCCCTGCCACAGGCCGCAGACTGCCATCTAACGACACTTCCCCTAGAAACAGCAACTCGTCCAGGCGATCGGCCTTCACTTGTTCCGCTGCGGCCAAAATCCCCACGCTGATCGGCAAATCAAAACTGGGGCCTTCCTTCCGCAAATCTGCCGGAGTCAGGTTCACCACAATTTTCCGCATGGGAAAGGCAAAGCCCGAATTTTTCACCGCCGTTCGCACGCGCTCCTTCGACTCTTGCACCTCTTGCGACGGCAACCCAACCACCACGATTCCCGGTAGCCCTCCCGCAATATCAACCTCTACCCCGACCTTTACAGCGTCAATCCCAACGAGCGATGCACTCCAAATCCGAGCCAGCATGACGCACTCCCAAGATGATCTAGTTCAGAGTACCCAAAGCACTATCCAGGCTGAACGGTTGGCCCTAGGAAAGAGCCGAATTGGCGATCGCCCCGCGAGCGCGAGCATTCGTCACAATGGTCTGAATCGTCGTCGCCACAATGTCAGGATGCTCCAGCATGGACAGATGACCACAGTTGGGGATTTCCACCACATTTTCACCACCGTCACCAAACAGATAGTGAAAACTGGCCAGATGCCGCACGTACTGCGGTTCCATAATCGGGTCGCGATCGCCCGTAATGAAATAGGTGGGCTGCTCCAACTGGGCCACAATTTGGGGCAGTCGATGAACCTCGGGTTCGGTCGTGGATTCTAGCAACGCCCCCAAGGCCGCTTCGGGATGGGCCGTGACAAAATCGACTAACCGTTGTCTGGCCCACGATCGCGCCAACGGCTGCACTGCCCCCGCCCTGGTAAACAGCAGATCAAGCAGGGGCAAATGTTTCAGCCACTTGGGCCGCAGCCTCACGATTTGCCGTCCAGCCGCCCGAAATTGTTCAAACTGCTCTTTGAGATAAATACCGCCGCCTGCATTCACGCAGATCACGCCCTTGACGCGATCGCTCATCTGGGCCGCGCCCCACAGCGCAATACTCCCACCCAGCGAGTGCCCCACCAACCACACCTCCGACAAGCCCAAATGCTCCAAAAGTTGATGCAAATCTTCGGCATAGGCGGCCAAACTGTAACCTCTGGGCGATCGCGGCTGTAGACCCACGGCAGGGAGCGTCGAGTCACCAAAGCCCCGCAAGTCGTAGGCCAAACACTGATGGTGAGCCGCCAGACGCTCGACCACAGGTTTCCAATAATGCCGACTGAGTAACCAGCCATGCACGAAAACCAGGGGGGCAGTAGCAGCAATCGGCGGAGTCAGGTCGTAGGCGCAGGTCACGCCTTGCAAATCGATGGTTGGCATAGGTAGATCCTAGCAGGAAGCGGGCCTGGGTTGGAAGCCATGCCGCGATCGCGCCGACTGGGGTTATCCCAGCACAACCGCCCCCCACAGACAGGCTAGGATGAAAACAAGTATGACGAGAAGAACGCAGAAAACCCATGCTGGAACAAGCACAGACGTTGGCAAGTACCCTCAAACAACGGCGCGATCGCCTCGCCAACCTGGTGGATTTTCCGGTCATGCTTTGGGCCGGGGGCAGTAGCAGTCGCAATTTTCCCGCGAATACCTATCCTTTTCGGGCCAGCAGCCACTTTCTTTACTTCGCTGGCCTCCCGTTGGAAAATGCCGCGATTCGGTTAGAGGCAGGCAAACTCACTCTGTTTATGGATGAAGCCAGCCCAGCCAGCACGTTGTGGCATGGGGCAACCCCCAGTCGCGCCGCGATCGCGGAACACATTGGCGCAGATGCTGCCTATCCCTTGGAAGATCTAGCTGCCCAGGGAATCGGATGTGCCACGATCGCCGTGCAAGATGGGACAACCCGCGCCCACCAACACCACACCTTGCAGCGCCCAGTTCCCCCAGCCCACGCCCACGCAGGCCAAGACCGAGACTTAGCCCTGGCGATCGCCACCCTCCGCCTGTGCCACGATGCCGCCGCGATCGCCGAACTGCGAACGGCTGCCCACATCAGCGTCCAAGCCCACCAAGTCGGAATGCGAGCCACCCCCACCGCCAAAACCGAGGCCGACATTCGCGCGGCAATGGAAGCTGTCATCCTGGCTCACAACGCCACCACCGCCTATACCAGCATTGTGACGGTGCATGGCGAAGTGCTCCACAACAACCACTATCACCACGCGATCGCCTCAACAGATTTGCTCTTGGCCGATGTTGGAGCCGAAGTTTCCACCGGGTGGGCCGCCGATATTACCCGCACATGGCCAGTATCCGGGCGCTTTTCCACCACTCAACGGGCCATCTATGCTGTGGTGCTTGCGGCCCACGATGCTTGTATTGCAGCTCTCAAACCGGGTGTTGAGTATCGCGAAATTCACCTCCTAGCTGCCCACGCGATCGCCACGGGACTGGTTGATTTGGGTATTTTGCGGGGCAATCCTGCCGATCTAGTCGAGATGGATGCCCATGCGCTGTTCTTTCCTCATGGCATCGGCCACCTTCTGGGGTTGGATGTCCACGATATGGAAGACTTGGGCGACTTGGCAGGCTATGCACTGGGCCGCACCCGCAGCGATCGCTTTGGCCTCGGCTATCTTCGGCTCGATCGCCCCCTCCAAGCCGGAATGCTCGTCACCATTGAACCGGGCTTCTATCAAGTACCCGCCTTGCTAGCCGACCCCCAACGGCGCGATCGCTATCAAACCGTTGTGAATTGGGAGCGTTTAGCTGAGTTTCAGGATGTGCGCGGCATTCGGATTGAAGACGACGTGCTGATCACCCCCACCGGGGCCGAAGTCCTCACTGCCGAGTTACCCACCGCGATCGCCGATATTGAAGCCCTTGTTTCTTCCGTTTAAGGTCTATTCTTGCACCTCAGATTCAGTTTCTGATACTGGTGCTGCATTCCAGATTGTTCTAGTTTCTTGCAATGGAAACAGATCGCCAGTGGTTGTATCAAAAGCCCAGGCACTAATCTTGACCTTCCCTTTCGGAAGCTTTTTCAGCGGCAATGTTTTGCTCCAACGTACATAGCCATAAGCCGGATTAGGTAAGTTAACAGCCACATCTGGAGAAGGTTCCCCAACCCGCGCGATCGCAACGGGTTTTACACTGCCTGGTTCCGTTTCATACCCTAAAATAACAGCATCGGCAGCGTGCTTTTGTTGAGCGTCAACCGCCCATCCCAAAACTCTAACTTCCTGTTCATTTACCCGCAGAATCCGATCCAAAAAACCACGATAGTTTGTCTCATTATTCCCTTGTTTTACTAACTCAACTAAATTCGAGGTTTCAACTAAGTGCGGCTGCATAACCTTAGCTTGGGTTAGTTGCATTGCGATCGCTTTAGCAGACTCAAAATCAGGATATAAATTCTGAGTAATAACCGAACTTTCATCCACCACATTCACAAAAAGTAGACTGGCCTTGGCCTGCAAGCGATCGCGATTCAAGGTCGTCATGCGGTCAATCCCCGACCAATAAGCCAACCCATTCAACGCGGCCAACGCAACTAACAGCCAAATAAACACGCCTGAATCAACAAACATTTTGGGGAAATAACCCCGCTGCACAGCATGACCAAAAACAATAAAGATTAAATAGATTAAAGCAATGCCAAGGTACAGCGAAAATGTTGTGTAGCGAGAGGGCATTGCGGCCCCCAAGCCAAACCCCAACCGTCCAGAAGTGGTTACCAGCGCACTCACAATAGAATAAGTGGCGATCGTAAACCAGCCTATGACTTGTAACCCAAGTTCCTGATCTTTCCAGTGAATTAGACTATATAAAGTCACCAAAGAAAATAAAGTTAATAGCCCTGCACCAACATTGATGGCGATCGGCAAATGCTCAGGACTTAAAAAATTACCTAGAAATGCAAATAAAAACAAAACAGCTTGCCACGGCTGTTCCAGCGCGACGAAAAAGCTTGGATGATTCGATGGCTTTTGATAGTTATAAAAATACAAGGCTAGATTCAGCAAACAACCCAGCCCACCACCCAATACTAACCAGAGTTGTTCTTTTATCCTCTGTTTCGCCTGTAATCTAGTCACAATCAAAGCACAGGGGAAAACCAGCAACCAGGCTAGCATTCCATTCGCATAAGAAAAAGTGCTAAGGGTACAGAGCAAGATCAGAAATAGTGTTTTAAGAGGTGCTTTCAAGCGAGAGTAAGCAACAAGAACCCCACCCAAAATACAAGCAATAGGTATAAAGCAAATTAGTTGCAATCCCATCATCCAATTCGCATATTGAATCGGACTAAAGAGAATGAGATTCACCAAAAGTAGAAGGCTAATCTGCTGATAGATCGTTCCCTTAACAGTGATTCGTCCTAACAGACAAAGTCCCGAGGAAATTAAGCAAACTAGCACAAAGCTAATTAGGGTTCCGTGGGTTGTGTTCCAACCAAATAGATAGGCGAAAATGAGGAGAATGATGCGCGGAAAAACAGGGCGACTTTCATTTGCTTGATCCACTAAATCAGCCAGGGAGAACTTACCTTCTGTGATTAGAACCAAATCCTGTCCAGGTGTGCCCCATTCATCCCAGTATGGAACGTTCACAGCATTCGTTAAAATAAAATGCCCCATAAAAACGACAGGTGCAAGAGCGACGCAAAACGCAATAAATAGTGGAAGCTGAGGCAAAAATCCAGATTTAGATCGTGATAATTCTTTTAACATTTCATCCAACTTGTGAATTATAAATCGGCGATCGCAGCTTATTCTTTCCGCCAAACCGCAATAATTGACTTCCCGATCGCATATTGCAAGATTGGGTCAAATACCCTTGACAAGGGCACCATCAAAGTATCCCAAAGTTGGATTTGGCCCTGAGTTGGCATTTTCTGCTTCAACCAGCGATTACTCAGAGAAGCTATCAACCCCACTGAATCTAAATACTTTAGACTCACAATTTTGAGATCACTCACTGTCAGGTGTCGGAGCATTGAGCGGTTGTATCGGCGGTAGTGACCAATTGCCTGGTCAAAGGGTGAGAAAAGCCATTGATGGGCTGGAGACAAAACAATTAAAACACCACCTGGTTTCAACCGTGATGCAGCCCGATATATTTCGGCTTGATCGTCTTCAATATGCTCTAAAACATCGATATAAAGAATCGAGTCAAAGTATTCATCCGTTGACAAATCAGTCAAAAATCCTTGCCGAATTTCGCATACATTTGGTAAATTTGCTTCCTGATTGAGAAGGCTAATCAGATTAGGATCAGGTTCGAGGCAAACCCAGCGCCGATGAGGTTGCTGGCACAGAACTTGAGTCGTACTACCCATACCAGCCCCCACTTCCAAAACCTCTGACCCTAAGTAAGGGCGCAGCATTTTGTAGTAGTACTGTTTCCAATTTTTGGCAGCCCGAAACAATTCTAATTCGGAACCAACATAACTATATTTTTTCATAGCTGCGAGACTGATGAAAGAATTCGTCTAGAGTTAACACAAAATGATGATAATCTCGAACTGGCAAGAAATTCATATTATTGCGACCATTCAAGATCAAAAAGATAAACGACAAGGCAATAATAAAGATAAGTAAGATCACAGCAATCAGCGTTACCACCAAATAAGAAGTCCAACCTGGAATTGCCCAAGTTGTCGTAAAGCGAATGACAAGCACTGCAATCAGGCCAAGAATTGTCAAAAAAATCAGCCCAAAAGAAGCTACTAGAAATCGGACTCCAATCACTTCTCCATAGACTGAAATCGCACTTAAACCGTGAGTAACAAGACTCACAAAATTCATTTTTGATTGACCGTGATAGCGATAGCCACGACAGGTTGGAATATCAATACTGGGCAATTTTGCTTTTAAAATTCCAGCGGCATAATGTGTCCAAATTTCCGAGACAACCACAACTTGCCCCAACAACTGAACTGGAATAATACTGAAATTACCGACTTGGATATCAAACCCTGTCAACAGGCGATAAGCGCGGCGATAGACCTGGTAAAAAAATCGGAATGCCCATGACTCCGATCGCTTACTGCGACGGGCAAATACAATTTTTTGACAGGCCATTTCTTCGCAGGCATAAATCAGACGAACTGCATCTTGTGGGGTATCTTCTCCATCACTATCCATGACCACAACCATGTCAGTGGGATAGTGGGCTTCTGCGTAAGCAAGGCCGATCGCGATCGCCCGTTGATGCCCCAAATTCCGCTTCAATTTAAGGATATTGACGTATTCAATGGCCTGAAAGTTTGTGCAGTGTAAATTACCGTGGGCCGGCAAATTCGAAGCATCGTCAATGGCTAAGATTCCAGCTTGGATGGCGTGCGGCGCGATCGCCTGATCCAACTGTTCAAGCAGGGTTGTTAACGACCGCCAATCATTAAAAACTGGCAGGACAAACAACACTTGTTGCAGTGGAGAGTCTTGCTGCTGTGAATAGCGACCAGAATTTGCTTGCGTCAAAATTAGGCGTAAAGATTAGCAACGTATCAAGATGTTATTCTTCCATAAAAACGGTTAACTTGCGTCAACCACCGCCACAAATCCATCGAGCGTAATGCCCTTGAGTTGTATTGAGGAAGACGCCAAGAAAAGTCTTGCGGCTCTTTTGATGAACCGCAAGATTTCCAATACCGTTAATTAAGTGTGGGGCAGAACATTAACTTCAGGGCTAACCGCGAGCGATCGCCCCAGTCCTTCAGTCTCACCCCCTCAATCTACGCCGAGCGCGACACTGTATCCGCAGCATTTGCCAGTTTTTCTACTGCTAACCGCACCAGTGATAACCCCAAAATAATCAAAAACATGATCAGGCCAATCGTGCAGGCATAGCTGATTTCCAACTCACCAAACGCTTTGTTGTAGAGATAATACACAATCGTTTCGGAGGCGTGGTTCGGGCCACCCCGCGTCATCACATACACCTCTTCAAACACCTTGGTCGCAGAAATGGCTGAGATCACTGCCACGAGAAATAAATAAGGTCGCATCAGCGGAACAGTGATATCCCAATGTTTGCGCCAACCATCCGAGCCATCGATCGCCGCAGCCTCATACAAATCTGCTGGGATGGCTTGTAAACCCGCCAGGTAAATCACCATGTAGTAGCCCAACCCTTTCCAGATGGTGACGGCCATCACGCTAAAAATGGCCCAATTGGGGCTGGTCAGCCAGGGCACCGATGGCAACCGCAGCGCCTGCAACAGTTGGTTGAGCAAGCCAGTGTCAGCGTAGAGCCATTTCCAGGCAATGCCCGCGACCACCATCGAAATCACGACAGGGACATAGTAGGCAACACGGAACCAGTGAATCCCCCGGAGTTTTTGGTTAACCAAAATTGCCAGCATAAGGGGCACCGTGACCAAAATCGGCACGACACAAGCCAGATAGAGGAGGGTATTCCGAAAGGTTTGCCAAAAGATGGGATCACGCCAAAGGCGCTGAAAGTTTTGCAGCCCAATCCACACAGGGGGGGCCGTCAGGTCGTATTCATACTGAGTAAAGCTGAGGTAAAACGCCCGCAAAGCGGGATAAAACACGGTCAGCCCCAACATGACTAAGGCGGGGAATAGAAAGAAATAGGGCGTTAAGCGAGGCCGAATTTGCGGCCAGTTTTCAGCAATCCGCTTTAGCATGAACGGTTCAGCAATGGAGTCAGGGCAACCTATCTTCGTCATCATACTGGCGATCGCCCCCTTCCGCGTACCGGGTCAGTGGTTTTCACGGAGGTTGCGGCATAAGTTTTTGCGATGGGGATGAGGAATGCATAGCGGCTTGGTTCTGCTTCACGGGTGCGGATCCAGCCTATGCCAGAGCCACCCATCGGCCCGTCACCGTCTGGTAAAGGCCACAAGCCCCAGCCGCACCGCCCGCATCGTTGCTCCCTGGAAAGGCTCCCAGGATGGGGAAGTATGGCCTGGGAAGCTTTGCAGTGCTGGGCATGGCGGGAAGGCCCGTCTCCAACGCAGACTGATTCCTTGGCTCCCGTTGGGTCAGCCGTAGCCCCGACCGGGAATCAGCCCACCGCTCAAGCGTTTGATGGCCGTATTCGCAATGTAGGAATACCGCATTTCACCACAGAGGATCTTGCAAAAGTACATCGTTGCGGCGGGTCGTTTAATGCCTTGTTTGTAACCCAGGCCCGGAAATCGATAGAACGCGCCAGCGATGCGCTGGGCCCACACCATATCTGAGCCCCACTCATTGTGGATGAGGTTGGTATAGTGCTCTAGCGCATTGATATCCCCTGCGATCGCCTGGTCAATCGCTTCTGCCGCTTTCACCCCCGTAAACATCGCTGGGCGCACCCCTTCTGCAATTAAGGGATCAACAATGCTGGCGGCTTCCCCGGCCAAGAGGGCATTTTGCGTGTGTAGCTTTTTATCTCCATCCCACAAACGGAGGGCATGGGTTTTGAGGGTACTCTGGCTGGTGTCGAGGCCCGCTTGCGCCGCATAGTCTTGCAAAACGGGAGTCAGATTTGTCCCGTCGCCTCCCCGAAACGTTGCCCCGGCTACAGAATAGCTTTGGCCCTTGGGGAAACAGGAAACATACCCATTTTTGAGCATGCCAAAGTCAAAGGTGGCTTGGTTTGCAGTGCCCGCTGGGGCCGGAACTTCCAAGACTGCGCCCACCCGGTGTTTCACGTCCTTAAACCCCAACCACTGACTCATCGGGCCTTCTGCCCCATCAGCAGCAATCAGATAGGTTCCTTCCACGGGGCCATTTGCCGTATTCACCTGCCAGCGATCGCCCTGCCACACCACACCATTCACTGCCGTATTATCTCGGAGTTCTGCGCCTTGCCGTTGAGCCTGCTGCACAATGAAATGGTCAAAGACATCCCGCTGCACCATCCACATGGGTTCCAGACCATCAAGGGTGGCGGTGACTGGATCCTCCAACTTGAAGGTGTAAGCAATTGTACTGATCTGACTGGCGATCGCCGGAGAGAAATCAAAATCAAACCACTGGGCCACCGCCGGAGACACCCCACCCGCACAGGGCTTGGAACGGGGTAAAGCCTGTTTTTCCAACAGCAGCACTGAACGCCCCCGCTTGGCCAAATGGTAAGCCGCAGATGCGCCAGCAGGGCCAGCCCCAACCACAATACAGTCAAATGCCATAGCAGGAATCTCCTTCAAAATGCCAGCTTCAATGGGACTGATGAAACGACAGACGAATGAAACGACAGACGAATGAAACGACAGACAGTGGAATGGTGACGGGCGAATGGTGTTACCCCGGAATACCCAAAACCTTGGGTCGCATTCTGTTGAACGTGGTCAGCACTGAACAGAGTCAGCCATCCCGGCACCAGCGCGAAAGGGAGTCCTCCCGCGATCGCCCCCGAATCCCCTTTGGCCCTCGCTGACACCTTTTCAGGGTTATCGCTCGCCAACACCCAAGACGGACAGACAAGCCAAGCGGGACACCAAAGTTGTTTCCTAGCCTGACATAGCCTGGTCAAGTTGTCATGAGCCGTTTACGGACTCCTCATCAAAATTGTGGCTCCTGCGAGCTGTGTCACAGGCTCCGAAGCAGCGACATTCCCAGGCTGAAGCCCCCTTCAGCAGAAACACCACCCCGGCTCAACGTTTCTTCATATTTTGTTGATTTTTAGGTGGGAGCCACGGAATCACCGTTGAGCGAACTTGTGGTCAAGACCAAACGCCACGGCCC
This sequence comes from uncultured bacterium, assembly GCA_964475335.1. Taxonomy (GTDB): domain Bacteria; phylum Cyanobacteriota; class Cyanobacteriia; order Leptolyngbyales; family Leptolyngbyaceae; genus CAYYWG01. The sequence goes on along the minus strand of CAYYWG010000017.1, from coordinate 73,192 downwards.
AGATTTCGATCGCCCCTGGAGATTCAGTAAATTTACCCCAGCCCTACCAACCACCCCGGTAGCCATTCTGTAAATTCCAGGAGGGGCGATCGCGCTCTCCCGATTTATCCCCATATGCCCCTGCAATCCAGAACAACTAAAGTTCATAGATTGCACGGATTAAAAATCTTTTAGGGCTGATTAGGATGTATCCATAAAAAGTTGATGAAGATAAGAAGCCAATGTGAAGCTTCTTGGGGAGCGTACCACCACCTGCAAGGCCCAGCTCATTGCGCCCGACACGCGCTGTGCAAGCTGCCAAGTTGAGGGAATTGCAGATTAATATTCAGCAGGAGTTTTGACAATGATGTGGCAAATTTGTATCCGCTATCCCAACGGGCAAGAAAAAGCAATCTGCGCTTACAGCAGCCGCGAAGTAGCCCTGAAGCGAATTGATGCAATCTACGCCGGCGGCTATCCGATGCACGTGGCCTATGTCGTGCGCCCTGCCACAGCCCCCCCTGGGCAAAGGCCCAACCAGGTGACCTGTTTACAGTTTGCCTAAGGTTGAACAGTTCAGCCCCTACCAGGTAGGTGCCCTTAGCCACCAACGGCGATCGCCCCACCCTGCCATCGTCGCCCTGCGATGTCTCTAGATGTCTCTACAAAAAATTCCCGCAATATGAAAATTCCCGCAAGCAGTCCGCTTCCGGGAATGTAACCTGAGTGAAAAGCCTGGTCCCAAGGCTCTATCCGTGGGGACAAGGGTTAGACTGTGGTGATATCTTTTTCTTTTTCAGCTAACAACTCATCAATCTTCGCGGTGTATTTATCAGTCAGCTTTTGAACTTGATCTTGCAAATCCCGAGATTCATCTTCTGAGATCTCGCTGGCTTTTTCCTGCTTCCGCACAGCATCAACCGCATCCCGTCGGACATTCCGAATGGCAACTTTGCCTTCTTCCGCAAATTTAGCCGCCAACTTCACAAATTCTTTCCGGCGTTCGGTCGTCAGGGGGGGAATATTAATCCGAATAATGGCTCCATCATTGTTGGGAACCAGCCCCAAATCCGCCATTTGAATTGCTTTTTCAAGCAGGCCCAAACTACCCCGGTCAAAGGGTTGGACAGAAATCGTACTGGCATCCGGTGTGTTAATTGTTGCCAGAGATTTGAGCGGGGTAGGCGCACCATAGTATTCCACCATGACGCGATCGAGGAGGGCGGGGTTGGCCCGTCCAGTACGGATCGTGTTGAAAGACCGCTGAGTAGCTTCAACGGACTTTTGCATATGACCTTCAACGTCAGCTAAGTTCACACAAACCTCCAACAAGCGTTCCTATCTGTTCACCCATCACCGCACGCCGAACGTTGCCCTTAACAGACAGATCAAACACGATGATGGGGATATTGTTGTCCTTACATAAGGATATGGCAGTCGTGTCCATTACCCGCAGGTCTTGGGTAAGAACATGGCCATAGTTTAACGTTTGATAGCGACGAGCGTTGGGGTTCGTGCTGGGATCGGAGTCGTACACACCATCGACTTTAGTGGCTTTGAACAACACATCCGCGCCAATTTCAGCGGCCCGGAGTGCGGCGGTGGTGTCAGTTGTGAAAAACGGATTGCCAGACCCGGCCCCAAAAATTACGACACGGCCTTTTTCCAGGTGGCGGATCGCTCGACGACGAATGTAGGGTTCAGCGACTTCTTGCATGGCGATCGCGGTTTGCACCCGTGTAGGTACCCCAATCCGTTCCAGGGCATCTTGCAAGGTCATCGAATTCATCACCGTGGCAATCATCCCGATATAGTCGGCAGTCGCCCGATCCATCCCCGCTGCGGCCCCTTTAATCCCGCGAAAAATGTTTCCCCCGCCGACGACGATCGCCACCTGCACGCCCCCCGCGATCACATCGGAGACTTCTTGAGCAATGCTTTGGACGACATTAGGATCAATGCCATACTGCAACTCACCCATGAGGGCTTCGCCGCTTAATTTTAAGACCACTCGTTGATAGGTAACGCCCATGAGTTGACACATCGCTCCAAATACTTCCTAAAGATACTCCTGAATAAAACCTTCGTCTACGCTTCAGGAAGCTCAGGATAAATTCAGGGTTCCCAGGATGGACGCCAAACTGCCGCCCAGCTCAGAGAATTCAGCAATCTGCCGTAAACCGCGCGACTTCAGACCGGGGGGCAGGCCCCAACAGCACCGGGTCTAATCTGCCTGACGGGCAGCGGCGGGAGCAATGGCCATAAGTTGCTTAGGTGCGCCATTTAATGGAACAGCCAATTGGCTCGGTTGAAGCCGGGGTGACGGGGGTGCCACTCAAAATTTGGGCGATCGCCGCCCGCAAGTAAGCATGATTGACCGCTTCGGGGCGATCGGGGTTATCGTCAATCTGACCGGAGTAACACAGAATGCCCGCTTGGTTGATCAGAAAAACCTGGGGGGTTTTGGTTGCCCCAAAACTATGGGCAACGTCTTGCGTCACATCCCGGAGATAGGGAAAGTTGAGGGTGTGCTTTTCCCCAAAAGTTTTCATATTGTCAAAACTATCCGCCGGAAACTGCTCCGCATCATTCGGATTAATGCCAATCAGAGTAAACCCTTGGGTCGCAAATTCCGCCTGCACTTCCTTGAGCCGCGCCAAATAAAGTTGGACATAGGGACAGTGATTACACATAAACACCACCCCAACTGCCCGAAACTTTTGCAAATAGCGTGCCAGGTGGTGAACGGAATTGTCGATCCCCGGCAGCTCAAAATCTGGAGCATACCCCCCGATTGCTGTACCCATCGTGTTTATCCTGCGTGTAACCACTGCTGTGCAACGGCCTGATACCCAATTAGTTTATAGACCAACTTGGCTGCCGTGAATTCGGAAACGACGGAATCGGCGATGGGGGCCAGTTCCATTACGTCGGCACCAATCACTTCATGGCGCTCAAAGATCCGCTCTAAAAAAGTGAGCAAGGCAAACCAGTGGAGGCCACCGGGTTCTGGGGTACCCACTCCGGGCATCAACGTGGGGTCAATGCCATCTAAATCAATGGTGATAAATACTTTTGGGGTAGCGATCGCCGTGAGCGCCCGTTCCATCCAAGTGGGGTCAAGGGCAATTTCCCGTGCGCGGATTACCGTGAGGTGCTTTTCCCGGATTAACGTCGCTTCTTCCTGGCAAATACTCCGAATGCCAATTTGCACCGTTGGCAACCCCATATCCACCACCCGCCGCATTACACAGGCATGGTTATGAATCGAGCCTTCGTAGCTGTGGCGGAGATCGCCGTGAGCATCGACCTGGACAACAGTAAAGGGTTCGTTGGGGTAATGCTGTTGGTAGGCCGCGACGATCCCCTCAGTAATGCTATGTTCGCCACCCAGGGCAATCACAAACTTGTTGTCTTGAATGAGCCGGGCCACAGTCTCTTGCGTAGTCTGGAGCATGGCCTCTGAACTGACGGGTTGCCCTAATCGGGTATCAGCGATCGCGGCATAGGTGTGGATCCCAACGGGCCAAAATTCGCGATCGTGGTCATCATCGTAGTATTCCACCTGGTGCGAAGCTTCTAGAATCGCATCTGGGCCATTTTCACATCCCCGACGATAAGTCGTTGTCGCTTCAAAGGGAATCGGTAAAATGACAACGCGGGCTTGGGCGTAATCAGTCGCAACCTCATTACCGAGAAAAGGAAAATCTGTGGTGAGTGTTTGCACGGGGATCAAAAGCTGAGTAACACAAAATGAGCAGCACCCACTCATGCTGCCATACTTGGGTCAAGATTGCTACTGATTCCAATCCCAGGTACCGGGATGCAGGCGCGTGGTCAGCGGGATTGGCGACAAAGCAGAACGCCGCCGCCCAGAGCCACCGAAATCAAGGACAAACACGGATGCAAGTAGAACCACAGTGGTTATTTCGCCAAGCAGAGGAGCGCGATCGCACCGCGTTTTTGAACCTATCGCGGTTAGCCTTTATGCCCCAAACGCCGTTGGCTGAATTGGAACAACACTTTGCCACTCAGCCGTTGAATCCCCCTGAGCGCGTGGGGTGGGTCGTAGCTGATGCCACAGGGGCGATCGCGGCTCGGATGCAGGAGTTGCAGTTCCAAACCTGGTTCCTGGGGGTACCGTTTCCCTTAGCGGGGGTGGCGGGGGTGGCGGTCGCGCTGGAGCGGCGGGGTCAGGGGGTGGCCCGTTGGATGTTGGAACAGGGAATTCGGGAATGGCGATCGCGGCAAATGCCCCTCTCGATGCTGTATCCCTTTCGCCACAGCTTTTATCGGCGGTTGGGCTGGGCAACGGTGGGCCATCATCAGCAGTTTCGGGTCGCCACCCAACACCTGCCTTTGTACCCAGAGCGTCAACACATTCACGCCTATCAAGCAGCGGATCGGGCAGCTCTGGAAGCATTGTATGCCGATGTTGCCCCGAAACATAATGGCTGGTTGCACCGGGCCGACGGGCAATGGACAGAGTTTTTGACCGTGCGGGGCGGGCGCGAAATCTATACCTATATGGACGAGGGCCAACTCGCTGGGTACGTGGTGCTGGAGTTTAAGCAACCACCGTGGAGCGATAGGCAGTGGGTTGTCGTCGTGCAAGAGTGGGTCGCGCGATCGCCCGCCGCCTATCGGGGGCTGGTGGGGTTTGTCGGTTCCTTGCGCGATCAAATTGCAATCGCCGTTTGGAATACGGATCGGGAGGATCCCTTCCCCCATTTGGTGCTAGAGCAGCGATCGGCCCCGCCGCGCCCTTCCCCAGAAACCGAGTTTGGCTATCTCCACCAATTTGGGGCGATCGGCGGCGGATTTATGTGGCGGTTAATCGATTGGCAATCCGCCCTGACCCTGCGCCCCATCCAACCCGGCCCCGCCTTTGCCCTCACCCTGGAAGTGCATGATCCAGTGTTGGGCACCGAAACCGCCACAATTGAGTGTGCAGACGGCCAAATGCAGCTCAGCCAGAAGCCAGCCGCAACCACGGTGCAGTTATCGATCGACCAGTTGACAACCTTGTTTGCAGCGGAGCGATCGCCCGTGACGATGCACTGGACAAGCGAACTTGCAGTCACCGGGCCAGAGGCCGTTTTGCAGGATTGGGCGATCGCCTGGAAAACCAAGCCTCTCTTTTGTTGGGATTTCTTCTAACGGGACTTTAAGGGGAATTGCTTGTTGGCTGCGTTGCTGATCAGCGGTCGTTGTCGGCAGGCTCATCAAAATGCAACAACTTGACCTCATTGAGTTGATAGTGAATGAGTTTCAAGGTTTTTTCCAGATCTGGCACAATGCCCAAGCGATCGGGCAAGGAAACGTGGTGGGTATGACTCTGGGTATACAGTTCAATGACTTTTGTCTGGAGTTGTTGCGCCATCGTCAACACATCTTGCCCCAGGGCCACCAGTTGTTGCTGTTGATAAAACCGGAGCGCTGCCCCCCGCAACACCTGCACGGTCGCCTCTTCTCCGTGGGCACCGGGCATGAACCGCACCCGCAACAAAATCTGCTCGCCTTGATACAGGCGGGCCAGTTCAAACTGGCGGGGCTTGGTCACTGGGGCGATCGCGCAATGCACAAGGTGTTTGAGTTCAATGAGCACAGCCTCCAGCAAAGACAGTGAACATTCTTCTAACACAGCCTGCACCACACCATTTTGGCTCCAGAGAATGCGCCCAAAGCGTTGTTGACGGGCCAGATACAGCCGACCAATGCCCCAGGTTAAAATTCGCCCCAGGAGTTCAGTCAACAGTTGGGGCGGCAGCAGGGACATCAACACCTCTGGAGGGGCGGTCAAATGCTGCGGGGCGATCGCCAACACAGGGAGTGACAATGACTCTGCCGCCGGACTCGGCGGCGCGGCTGGGAGTGGGGCCGCCATCTCCCCAAACTCCGCCCCATGCATCCCCGTCAGATCCACAATATGGGTGGCATCTTCTGGCAAGCGGGCAGCGCGATCGCGCGCAGGGGGCGGGGGTAACTCGGTTGGACTATCAACCACAAAGGTCGGATTAGTGCCCGCATCCGGCATAGGCGGTGGCTCTGGGGGGCGCTTGGCCGAGTGTTCGGCAAGTTTTTTGGCAATCCGGCGGGCGACGGGTTGGGGATTGGGATTGGCAATTTTTTTTTGCTTATCGGCATAGTTCAGATAAGCCGAAAGCGCCGCATAGTGGACATCTGACGCAATAGGTTGCGGCACCAAGGAACAATTCATATAGGCCAAAATCCGCCGCACATAATCCAGTGCCGCCGTATCATCCATATTGACCATGCCCAGCTTCAGTCGGCTCCCTTCCAACGACAAGGGCAAGATTTGATGGTACAAGCACGCTTCAAACGGCAGAATGCTGTCTACCAGCCGGAATGCCAACTCAGCATCAACGTGGCGCGTCCAATCAGGCTTGTTCTTCTCTTGGTTGCCGTGGTCATCCGACGACGAAGGCCGAGGGCGAGGCGGTTCACCAGACTGAGGGAGCATGACGGCAAGAAGTTAAGGGGACTCATCTGTGTGTCTACTATGCTAATGCGCGATGTCGATTTGGTCACCCTTTGTAAATCCGCCGCATTATTTCAAAGGGTGGGTGTCCTGGCGATACAGAGGTTGTGGGGAAGGACAGCCAAGCTGCACGCGATCGGGCGATCGCCAACCTGCCGGACAGCAACACGGCCTAGACGGTGCGTAGATACCTGATGATGAGGGGAAGAGATGCAGTTGCGATCGCCCATTGGTGGCGATCGCGGGTTATTCGGTCTGATGCCCCAGCCAAGCGGCAATGAGATCAGGGTGGGCTTTCGAGGCAAACACCCGCGTCGCGTGATAGGTGATTTTTTCGCGCAGGCGATAAACTTGCTTCACTTCCAGATTCAACTCTTTGGCGATCGCGTCTTGAGTCCGCCCTTGCAGATACAATCGTAGCCATTCCACCGCTAAGGGATCAACCTTTTTCTCGATCAAATACGCCTCAAAGCGCTGCTGCACAGCTTGGCGCAGTTCTTGTTGTTCGATCGCCGCCTGGGCTTCTTGGTAATCTGCCACGGCTTGATTATCAAACAAACTAACCGCCCCATCCGCATCATCCGGGGCCACCTCTTGGGAAACTAACCGAATAAAGTCATTGGCCGGCACCTGGGTCATGCCGCCTTTTTGGGAACGCCGCAGATAGTTGACAAAGCGGTAGCACAGCAGCGGTTGGTTCCGAATTGGGCGGAGGCAATACTCTTCGGTGCTGGCGAGGAGTAGGGCATTCCGGAGGCGCGGATCGTCGGTGCATTGGGCGATCCAGTTGACTTGCTGCTGCATGTAGCGATCGTTCTGCAACAGCTCTTGAATAATTTCTGCCAAGACATCCAGAACGGTACGCTGGCGATCGCGGGAGAGCGCGATCCACGTCCGAATCTTGTTTCGGATTAAAAACAAATTACTGAGCCGTTGGATCAACCCTTTATAGGCTCGTTCTGGCGGTATGCCCAAATACCGCTGCCGCAGAATCCGGTAACGGTAATCCATCGCTTGTTCGGCGATCGCCTGTTGCTCTGGGGTGAGGTGGTTCAGCCGAGTCGGATCTTCCCCAATCAACCAACGAACGATACTCTCACGACTTGCAGAACTCTGTTCAGGCAGTTCAGTTTGAAGTCGTAAGCGCCATGCATCTGAAAAGTCTTCAGCGAGTGACATTCTTTCAGCTAACATCATGCGGTTGCTGTCCCACGGTTCTAAATCAGCATTGCTCTATCGAGTGTGCCTTATTACCCCTGCTGAATGCACTCACCCGCATGGGTAAAAAAACAAAACAGGATGAGGCAATGAACCAATGGGTGGCCCTTGCCTTTGGCAGTTCCAGGAACCAAATCAGTGACCCAGTAACCTGCCCAAAGCACAAACCATCGAACAGCATTGTACTCACCTTCGTCCTGGTTTGGCTGCATCTGGTATGACTTTTTCCAGTGGGCGGGGGCAAGCGGGACGCAAGCAGCACCGAGGGAACCCAGGAAGACCAACCCTTTGGCCAGGTTCAGTCAGGCCCAGCGCGATCGCTGCCGCAATGTATCAATCCTGTTACATTCTACGATTTCCCTGGTAGGCACGCCCTGAATACAAACTTTTCTGTCGGTTCCCGGCGGGGTTGAGGCTTCGTGCGAGACTGAGAAAAGAGTAAGGTCAAGACTTGGCAAGGACAACCAATGAGCAGCATTGATGATTTGGCCCGAGAGCAAGCCGCCCAGCAACGGCAACATGATGAACATCAACACGAGACTGCCTTGGGGCGGGCCGAAGCAGAGTTGAACCACCCCGCCGAAGCAGCCACCGAACTGCGGGAACAGGTGACGGGCGATCGCCTCCAGGAGGAGTTACGGCATTCGGCCGCTTTGGAACGGGCTGAAGAAAACCTGGCAGAGGACGATCGCGATCGCATCACCGCCGAGCTGCGGGAACACACCGCAGAAAACCGCCAACACGCCGAGCGTCGGCATGATTCTGTGCATCAACGCGCGGAAGAGCAAATCGGCTAGCGATCGCCCAGCGGGCTAGGCTGTTTGGGGCTATCCTCAATCATCCAAGGAGTCTCCACAGGTTTTGCCGCCACCAGCCAATACGTCATCATTTCACCCCGCCCTTTTACCGTGATTGGCCCCCGAGGTTCCAGGCAAAAGTGGTCTTTGAGATGGTGATAGGTCGTTTCTGTCACTTGGACTTTGCCCACGCCACCGTGGGACTCCATCCGGCTAGCCAGATTAACAGCATCGCCCCAGAGGTCATAGCTAAACTTTTTCAGGCCAATTACCCCTGCAACTACCGGGCCAGAGTTAATCCCAATCCGCAAGCGAAAGGGTTCTCCCGTATCGGTACAAAATTTGGTAATCGCGGTTTGCATAGCTAAGGCCAACTGGGCGATCGCGATCGCGTGATCAGGCCGTGCTGTGGGCAACCCACCCACAACCATGTACGCATCACCAATAGTTTTAATTTTTTCCAGGCCATACTGTTCCGTCAGGCGGTCAAAGGTGGAAAAAATCTGGTTCAATTGTTCTACTAGAGCCACCGCCGAAATCCGCGCAGACAACTCAGTAAACTGCACGATATCGGCAAACAAGATTGTTACTTCATCAAACCGACTGGCGATCGGGTTCAAATCTTGCTTGAGTTGGGTCGCAATTTCTTCCGGCAAGATATTCAGCAACAACTCTTCCGCCTTGGCTTGTTCGGCCCGGAGTTGATCTTCAGCCAGTTGGCGCGTAGCGATTTCATGGCGCACCCGCTGAAACAGGTGGTGAAAAGCCGTAAACACTTCGCCCAATTCATCATTCCGTTGGCGCAACAGCGTTTGAAAAGCCGGGTCAGCCGTATCCTGGCTGATGGCTTCCCCCGCCGCGATGAGGTCATTCCGCAGGCGCACAATTGGGGCAATCACTGTCATCCCCAAGGCCAACATGGTTGCCAATGTCACAAAGATAGCGATAATCATCACCAGCAGGGCAATCCGCAGCAGGAATTGGATTAACTCGGTGCGGACTGGGACGGAATTATGGCGCACAATAATCAGATATTTGTCTTTGAGATTTTGGGCTGGCCACGCCACATCATAGCGATCGCCCCCGGCACTGAATTGCCGCTTCACACTGCGCCGATTCCAGCTTTCGGTGGTAAGGGCGGGCGCTTCTCCTGTCGTTCCCAATAAGGTGCCCTCAGGTGAATACAACGCAAACCCCAGGATGACGGAATCCTCCTGGCGACGACGACCCACTTTGGTCAACAACTGTTCGGGGGTCATGCGTTGATACAAAGGATCGCTCAAAATCGGCTTGAGCACTTCTGTAGAAACACTTTCCAAATTCCGCAGGAGTTCCTGTTTTTGCCGGAAATAAGACGGCACCAAAATCACCAGCTCAATCAGCACAATACTGGCAAAGACCCATCCGGCAATGTAGCGAGAGAGCTTGGCTTTCAACAAATCTAGGCCGTTTGGGAGCCAGGGCAGCATGGGGCAGACCTCAGGAGAGTGGATCGAATGAATAGGGCAAACCATCGAAGACCAATGGGTAGATACTCGCCTTCATCTCCACAGCATAACGGGCTTGGATACAGACGGAAAATTTGATGCTCTCGCCCTGGAAACAGGGGCGGGTAGAGGGTGCGATCGCGCCCTCACGATCGCGCGGCCCAAACGAATCAATCCCTTGGTGGAGAACTGTTCCATCCCCCATCGAGGCTCATCGCATACCCAGGAGATTAATCCCAATTTGGCATACTTAGTCCAAAGCAGTTTCAGTGAATTCCCGCTCTATTCGTAAAATGCCCCGTGTTTATAATGAGTCTAGTGTTGCAGGACACTTGACTTTCGGGGATCGGTCAGCCATTACCCATGAAATGCAACCACCCGGCGATCGCCAAAACAATGGAGGAGGGATCATCCCAGTCCCTTGGTGGGCTGCACTACTGCCCTGAGGCGCAACCAGCTACAGTGACCAACTGCGCTTCAGCCGACCTTTGAGCGGAACACCACCTTGACAAACTTATACTCGGAGCATCCAGAAGGCCGGTTCTAGGGATGAAGCCTTTGGTTCGTTCACTGTCTGTGGCTAGCGCTCAGGGCAAACCGCCGTCAGTCGTGATCCACTGGACGGTTTTTTGAGGCTGACGAGGGATAACCCGTTGCGGTGGGAAATGGCCAAGTCGTTGTGCCGCGAAGTGCCCAAAACCGGGCTTGTTATCCTTAAAATTCCACGCATCATGAATACCACCCTCATGCACTCTAATCGGTTTGCCCAACGGCCCAAAGCCCCGCTCCAGGATACCGGGATTGAGCGATCGCAACCGTTCCCCACTGAGTGTGCCTCGCCAGCGCCAACACTGGATGTTTTGATTGTGGACGACCACCCCGATAACTTGCGAACCCTGGCAGGCATTTTGGGTCGAGAGGGTTATCGTATACGGAAAGCCACCAATGGGGCAATCGCGCTGCTGACAGCGGAAACAGACCCTCCCGACCTAATTTTGATGGATGTGCAGATGCCAGGAATGGATGGCTATGCTGTGTGTCAAGCCCTCAAGGCCAACCCCGTGACGGAGGAGATTCCTGTCATTTTCCTCAGTGCGGCAGATGATGTGGAGGCTAAGGTCAAAGCGTTTGAAGTCGGCGGGGTGGACTACATCACAAAGCCCTTCCGGTCGGAGGAAGTGTTGGTGCGGATTCGGCAACAGTTGACCCTGCGACAGCAAAGTCAGCAGTTCCAGGCCCACAACCAGCGGTTGCAAATCGAAATTCAGGTGCGGCAACAGGCGGAGGCCGAAACTCAACTGTTATTAGCGACGATTCAGGCGGTGAGTCAGGCCATCAATTTTGAGCAAGCCCTGGTGGCGGTGTTGCGGGAAGTGAACCGGGCGATCGCCTGGGACTATGGGGAAGCCTGGATTCCAGCTGCGGACAATCAGCGGTTGCAGTTTAGCCAAGCCTGTTTTGCGGCCCACGATAGCGACTTGCAGCAGTTTGCCCATTGGAGTCAGCAGTTCACCTTTGCCACCGGAGAGGGCATCCCTGGGCTCGTTTGGGATACCCAACAGTTAGTTTGGGTAGAAGATTTGGTGCACATGCCATTAACTTTTTCGCGCCAACCGTTGGCGATCGCGGCAGGGTTGGTAACGGTGTTTGGCGTGCCGATTATTGTCGAAGGGCGGTTGTTGGCCGTGTTGTCGTTCTATTCCCGATCACTCATGGCCCAAGAGCCCAAAGTGGTGCAACTGGTGAATGCGATCGCCCTACAACTCGGTAGTTTCATGCAGCGCAAGCAGATGGAAGCCGAACTCACCCAGGCCAACCGCGAGTTGCAACGGTTAGTCAACTTAGACGGCCTCACAGGCATTGCCAATCGCCGCTGTTTTGATGCAACCCTACAACAGGAGTGGCTCCGCCTCCGCCGCTATCAAATGCCCCTGTCGTTAATTCTGTGCGATGTCGATTGTTTCAAAGCCTACAACGACTGCTATGGCCATCTCGCTGGAGATGACTGCTTGCGACAAGTCGCCCAAACCCTGGCCGGGGCATGTCAACGGTCTGCCGATTTAGTAGCCCGTTACGGCGGCGAAGAGTTTGTGCTATTGCTACCCGCCACCGACACTGCCGGAGCCATTTGCCTGATAGAAACCATCCAAACCCAGTTCCAGCAAGTAGCCCTGCCCCACAGTCACTCGGCGATCGCCGACCACATCACCATCAGCGCAGGCATCGCTACCCTCATCCCTAGCGGCTTGCAAGAACCCTCCCAACTGATCGAATATGCCGATGAGGCCCTCTACCAAGCCAAAAGCCAGGGGCGCAATCGATACTGCTGTGCCACCAGTCCGTTGTATGCACCCCCTGCTTCCCCCTAATAGCAATACTTCCCGTCACTCGGTTTTGGGTGGTCAGTGCCACGGCGCATCGCTCCGAGCCAACTAGACACCAGCACACAGCGTTTACTTCGGCTCCCGGCCAAGGCCAGCGTCACCCGGCCCATTTGGTTTTTGACTGCGCCGCGCTCATTGAATTGAATGTGGTAGATACCATCAGTCAGTTGCAAAGATGTCTCCGGATCTAACTGAATTTGGGCATCAAAGGAATGCCAACTGTGCTCGTCGGGGCGCTTGGTGGCCGGGTGCATGGCCCATTGTGCCGTGTCACCAAGCTGGCGAAAACTGGCTTGCCAGATAGTTTTGGTCTGGTGGGCCTGGTGCTGGGCGGTACGGAGAGTTTGCCATACCTTGTCTTGGGCTATCGTGAGGCGTTGCATAGTCATAAGGCCGTGCCAACTGGGGGCGGCGATCGCCGCCATGATCCCAATTATCATCACAACGGATAAGACTTCCAGCAAGGTAAAACCAGACGTTGAGCGGACACGAGGCGATCGCCAGCGCACCCCATTCCGTGGCCAATCGTTCATAGCTGCATCCTGATTCAGTTGGAAATTTTGATCAGAATGCCCTAAACAAATCCAGCCATATACACCTTGACAGAAACTTTATGTTTACTTTTATACCTCAGTAGATTCCCAGCGACCGTATTGCGCGATCGCGGGAAAATCCGGTTGCGCTTGCTGCTGTAACCAGGCCCACATCTGATCGCCATAGCAAAAATGCCACCATTCGCCGGGATGGCGCAAAAACCCAGCCTCACTCATCACCTGATTGAGGCGCGATCGCCGCTGATGAAACACCTGGGCTGTCGCATCGTTCTGTTCTCCGTAATAATTTGGGTAAGACCGGGGCGACAATTCATCAATTGGGGAGCCCATATCCAGTTCAATCCCCGTTGCATCTACCAACGTCACATCCACTGCACCCCCAGTACTGTGGGGCGGCGGACGAGTCGGGTCGCGATCGGGCACCGCCCAAAACTCATGCACCAAAGTCAAGATTTCTTGACGCTGTGCTTTGGTCAGAGTCGCCGGATCCAAACCCCGTTGGGCCACCTCCTCCCCAAAGGTGTGGTCTACCATGTACTGCTGCACCGCCAACGGACGATAGGCATCAAAAATCAGAATTTTCCAGCCCGGTTGGAGCCGCTCTAAGGTCGCTTGGGCCGCCAACAAACGGTCTAGCACGCCCTGCCGCACATAAAAGGGGGATTTATCGTCGTAGGGGGCACCCACAGCCTCGTAAGGGTGGGGATGGACGAACGCAAAGCGATCTGCCGGGATCGGCACCAGGGACTCGCCACACTCTTGAATCGGCACTGACTTGTAGGGTTTCATAGCGCTCTAGAGACAGGGGGGGCGATCGCGCTGTCGGGGCGGTACCGGGTCATAGCCCCCTGGATGCCAGGGGTGACACCGACAAATGCGCGCCGTTGCCAGCCAACTGCCTTTGAGGATACCGTGGGTTTCAATCGCCGCGATCGCATAGTGAGAACACGTCGGCTGAAACCGACACATCGCCGGGAATAGCGGTGAAATTGCAATTTGATAACCCCGAATTAAACCCAGCAAAATCACTTTCATAGCTTCTATTTTATCGAGGGACGCCACCAGCCAGCGCCACCACCAGCGGTTTGCCCCCTCGGCGATCGCCATCCCTCCAAAAACTTTTGTGCCCCCCTTTCGCGACTGAATGATCAAGGCGTATACTAGAGAGCTGTCTAGATTTTCATGATTTAGAGGAAACGAAATGTCGCGTTATCGAGGGCCACGCCTCCGCATTGTACGCCGCCTGGGAGATCTGCCAGGTCTAACTCGGAAACAAGCTCGTCGGGCTTACCCCCCTGGGCAACACGGTCAGGCGCGCCGCAAGCGGTCTGAATATGCCGTCCGATTAGAAGAAAAACAAAAATTACGGTTTAACTACGGTTTGACCGAGCGCCAACTGCTGCGCTACGTGAAAAAAGCGCGTCGTGCATCCGGTTCCACCGGGCAAGCCCTGTTGGAATTGCTAGAAATGCGGTTGGATAACACCATCTTTCGCTTGGGGATGGCACCCACCATTCCGTCAGCACGGCAATTGGTCAATCATGGACACGTCACGGTCAACGGTCGTGTTGTCGATATTGCCAGTTACAACTGCCGTCCAGGGGATGTCATTGGTGTTCGCGATACCGATCGCTCCCGGAAGATGGTAGAAACCAATCTGCTGTACCCCGGCTTAGCAAATTTGCCGAGTCATCTAGAGTTTGACAAGTCCAAGCTGGTTGGTAAAGTCAATGGCGTTATCGACCGGGAATGGGTGGCACTTCAAATCAACGAACTGTTGGTGGTTGAATACTACTCTCGGCAGGCGTAACAATTTCGAGGTTTTCAAAACATTTTTTACCGCGGCATTTAATTTTTTGTTTCGTAAGCCTTCTGGAACCGTCAGCCAGGGGGCTTTTGCTTTAGTAACAGCGAAAAAGGGATGGGTGCGGCGATCGCGCCATCCGCAAGGCCAAGGTTCCATGACAGAATAGAGCTATGAGTGGAAAAAGCGGAAACAGTAGCGGTTATAAAATTCTGAGTGACAATCGGCAGGCCCGGTTTCAGTACCATATTCTGGAAACGTTTGAAGCTGGGGTGGAGCTGTTTGGCACCGAAGTCAAGTCAATTCGAGCGGGGCGCGTCAACCTGCGGGATGGGTTCGCCTTAATTCGCGATGGCGAGGTTTATTTACTCAACGTCCATATCTCACCCCACCAAACCACCATCCAAGCCTACAACCATGATCCGCGCCGTACCCGCAAGCTGCTCCTCCATCGAGATGAGATCCGCAAACTAACCGGCAAAGTCGAACAGCAGGGTTTAACACTCGTACCCCTAAAGCTGTATCTCAAGCGGGGTTGGGTCAAGGTGGATCTGGCCCTGGTGAAAGGGAAGAAGCTATACGACAAGCGAGAAGACGTGCGCCGCCGGGATGACCAGCGGGCGATGCAACGGGCCTTAAAAAATCAGTAATCATTGACTCGACTAGCAGTTCATTGTGCCGTCAGTTGGATGGCCCATATAGTTCGGGCAAGTGCGTCGCATTCAGAAAAGCAGCCCAACTCGCGATCGCGGCAGTTTGGAAGTATGGGCGTTCCCAGGAATACACAAAACATAACCCCGCATCTTTCCCATCGCCCTGGACAGTGTGTTCCCAGCGATCGGGCGTGGTAGACGGGGCCTCTAGCAAAAAGTAATGCCGACAAGCCACGTTGTGAGTATCCAGCCAGCAGCGTTGCAGGTCGCCCAGTTTGCGGATAACGCGCAAATCTTGCAACCCGGTTTCTTCCAGAATTTCACGATGCAAAGCAGCCTCCAGGGTTTCCCCCGGTTCCACGCCCCCGCCAGGAATATCGAGCGGAATGTGAGCCATCCCGCAATGGCGAAAGACTAGCAATTCATAGACGTCCAGCACGTTGCGCCGAATAATGAATGCGCCAACTCGGTCAGAGCGTCGATAGTTCATGCAGCCTCATCCTCAACAGCCCCAAATGGTCGGCTTCAGAACTAATGCAGCCCATTTCGGAAAAGGGATGAGCGATCGCGGTGCCCGCGTCAGCGCCAACTTAGCTAAAACGTCAAGACCGTCCGAATCGCTTGGCCCTGGTGCATTAAGTCAAAAGCCTCATTAATACGGTCAATCGGCATCACATTGGTAATCAAATCATCAATGTTAATTTTGCCGTCCATGTACCAGTCTACAATTTTGGGCACATCCGTTCGGCCTCTTGCGCCACCAAACGCCGACCCCCGCCATACTCGCCCCGTCACCAGTTGAAACGGTCGAGTGCGAATTTCTTCCCCGGCTCCCGCTACCCCAATGATGATGCTCTCGCCCCAGCCTTTGTGACAGCATTCCAACGCTTGCCGCATCACCTGGACATTGCCAATGCACTCAAAGCTATAGTCCGCGCCACCTTTCGTCAGATCCACCAGATAGGCCACCAGATCCCCCTCAACCTCCTTGGGGTTCACAAAATGAGTCATCCCCAACTTTGTGGCTAATTCCTGGCGATTCGGGTTAATGTCTACCCCAACGATCATATTGGCCCCAACCATGCGGCAACCCTGGATGACATTCAAGCCAATCCCACCCAACCCAAACACCACCACATTGGCCCCCGGCGTAACCTTGGCCGTATTAACCACCGCACCAATCCCCGTTGTCACCCCACAGCCGATGTAGCACACCTTATCGAAGGGAGCATCGGGCCGGATCTTGGCGAGGGCAATTTCGGGTAAGACCGTGTAGTTCGCAAAGGTCGAAGTCCCCATGTAATGGTGAATCAGTTGCCCCCCTTTCGAGAAGCGGCTGGTGCCATCGGGCATTAAGCCTTTGCCCTGGGTGCCCCGAATGGCCTGACACAAGTTGGTTTTCCCGCTGAGGCAGTATTCGCAGTTCCGGCATTCCGGCGTGTATAGCGGAATCACATGGTCGCCCGGTTTGAGGCTTTTGACCTCGGCCCCCACCTCGACCACGACCCCTGCGCCCTCATGGCCCAAAATGCTGGGGAATAGCCCTTCTGGGTCTTTGCCCGACAAGGTGTAAGCATCGGTATGGCAAACTCCGGTGGCTTTAATTTCCACCAGCACTTCGCCAGCTTTTGGCCCTTCGAGGTGGACAGTATCAAGGGTAAGGGGTTCTCCGGGTGCATAGGCAACCGCTGCTTTGACATCCATAATTTTGGTCGATCGCAAAATGGTTAGCTGCTTGCATTATCAGGGGCGATCGCAGGCTTTGACCGGAGATTAAGTATCCTTTTACACTCCTTCGGCTTACTTTGCAGCAGCCCCTTGGGAAGAAACCGTAGGCGAAGTCAGCGTAGGCCGCCAGCCATTAACCACACTGGGCCGCTTCACCGTTGGCTCAAAGCTATTTTGGAAGCCAGATTTGCGGTACTCCGTCGCTTCTTGGGTCAGATTCCACATTGTCTCGTAGAAGAAGAAAGACACCCCGGCAAAACCATAATTCCGGGCCGCTTGAATCTGTTGTTGCACCTGATAAATCGGCACCGGCTTCGCCCGTAACCCAGTCAAAATGCCCACCGCAACCGGAATATGGCGTTTCGCTTCTTGCACTTCGGGTTGCATCAACTCACCAACAAAGGCATTCATATCCGAGCGATAGACTTGCAGAATCAACTCTTCGATGTAGCCCTGTTGCCGCCACGCATTCCAATCTTGGAGATAGTTTTCGTAGGCGAACTTTTGCGAGTTGGGGGAAAGCGCCACGATCGCCTTGGGCTTGCGAGCTTTGACCGTGCGGAAAACACGGCCCATAAACGCCGTTATCTTGTCGGCCCGCCATTTCAACCAGGCCGGATCTTTGGGATTAGCGGGCGGTTCTTTGCCGTTGTTCTCTTTCTTATACAGCGCCACGGTGTAAGGATCGTAACCAAAATCCGACGGTAGGCCCATGTGGTCGTCAAACTGGATGCCATCCACGTCGTATTTCGTCACTAACTCATCGACCAAATCCAGAATGAATTGCTGAGCTTGGGGATGGAAAGGATTGAGCCACAGCCGCTTGTTCTGACCTTCGAGCCAAACTTTAGAGCCATCTTTGCGTTGGGTAATCCAATCGGGGTGGCGGGTGGCAATTTCGGATTCCGCCGTGGTCATAAAGCCAAACTCGAACCAGGGCATCACGGTCATTTTCTTTTGGCGACTCAGGCGCACCACTTCGGCCAGGGGGTCACGATTGCGGAGACCAGTGGGGCGGGGATCGATCGCGTGGCCAATTTCTCGTTTGGCGACGGCGCTGGGGTAGAGCGTGTAGCCCCAATTCCACACCACGGGATAGACGGTATTAAATTTGAGGCGGGCCATTTCTTGCATCGCTTCTTGCAAGATGGTGGGGTTCATCAGCACATCACTGTCAATGTTGGTGAGCCATGCCCCACGAATTTCCTCGGTGGGGTAAATCTGATACGGCGGCGTGACGACGGGTGGGGTCGGGGTAGGCCGGGGAATACCGGGCACGATGGGCACCACAACTGGCCCAGAATTGCCAGGAGGCCGAGAGGCAGGCGGGGTCACGGCTACGGGCTTATCCAACGTGGCGACGTATTGCACCGGAATCGACACGGCGATCGCGGGATTGGCCTGACAAATGGCCGCCGCAAAATCCCCTCGGCGCAGGTCGTCATTGGGGTTTAACCGTTTGACATCGGGATAATTCACAATCAGGCGATTTTCAAAGGCTGCTGCTAACCCAGTTCGGGTAAAGTCGGGAACTTGTCGCCCGTCTTTGAAGGCTTTCCGAAAATCGTTGGCTCCGGGTTGTTTGGCGACGTAGCCCAGGCCGTTCGCAATCCCCGCAAAGGCCCGCGATCGCGTTATGGCACGAGTCGGCGCAAAGGTATCCCGGCTTTCATTCACCCAAAAGCCCGCCTGTTGGGCATAGCGAATGGCCGTCGCATCGGAGGAATTGCTGGGCACATCCCGAAAAATCGTGGCTTTTTGCACCAGAGGCCGCTGGGGAAAGGCCCGTTGCACCGTGGCAGCATATTCGGCATGACTCACTCTGGCATCGGGCCGAAAGGTGTTATCGCCATACAAGGGCATGATGCCTTGCTGACTCAAGACTTGCAGGCAGGAGTTGGCCCAGTGGGTTTGAATGTCCGTAGCGCGGGGCGGGGGTGGGGTTTGGCCAATGGGGCCGGTGACAACGGGAACGCGAACTTGGGCAGAGGCGGGGGCGATCGCGCTCATCCACTGGGTGGCCGTCAAACTGGTGAGCGGTAGCAAGAATACGGACAGCGCAGATTGCCAACGGCGGGAGTGTGTCATTGTAGTGAATGGTAGAACTGATAATGGCCGGAAGATCGAAGCGATCCCATACCTTTCTCAAACTCGCGATCGCCCCTCTGGTCAGGATGGTTTCCGCAAACTCTGGCCGCAGTCAGGGTTCTCCGGTGCGGTGATTCAGGTGCTTATGATGCCATGACTTCAGCCACGTATCAAAAATTAGTCGCGACTCAGTATCACGACACCTTTCGGGGGGCAGTCGCGATCGCGACTGCTCCCCTGACGCAACCCCAAGCCGGAGAGTTGCTGATTCGCAATCGGTATGCCGGAGTCAATGCCGGGTTCGACACCCTGAGTTGCCAGGGCAACGTTCCCTACATCAACCTGGTGCCCCCCTTTGATTTGGGCGTGGAAGCGGTGGGGGAAGTGGTGGCGATCGGGCCAGGGGTCACGGGCTTCCAAGTGGGGGATGCAGTCGCGACAACCGGGCGGGGCGGCGGCTACCGGGAATACCAGATTCTTCCCGCGCAGCAAGTCATCCCCATTCCATCGGCCATTCCCGAAATTTTGACCCTCATGCCGACTGGGGTTTCCGCATTAGTCGCCCTGGAACAAGCAGGGGAAATGGGCCAGGGGGAAACCGTGTTGATCACAGCAGCAGCGGGAGGCACAGGCCATCTGGCGGTGCAGTTGGCGATGCTGGCAGGGAATCGTGTGATTGCCGTTTGTGGCTCGGAAGCAAAAGCCCAGCGGTTGCAGGCGTTGCCCTGTGTGCAGCAACCCCATAGCCCCGGCTTGCGGATTGTGAACTATCGACGGGAATGCCTGGATGCCGTATTGGCCCAGGAGTATCCCCAGGGCATTGATCTCATGTTTGATTGTGTGGGCCAGCAGGTCTTTGATACGGGACTGAAACATTTGGCCGTGCGGGGAAGGCTGGTGGTAGTGGGGTTTATCTCGGAATACGCGGCGGGGCTGGAAACGGTGAACCAACCCCGAATTTACGAGCAACTGTTCTGGAAGGCGGCCTCGGTGCGGGGGTTCCTCATGCCCCACTATGCTGAACATAGCGCAGCAGCCCGCGATCGCCTGCTGACGTTGTTCCACACAGGCGAACTCCAGGTTTGGGTTGACCCGCAACCCTTTATTGGCATTGCCGCAATTCCTGATGCAGTAGAGCATCTGCTGAGTGGGCAAAGTTGCGGCAAGGTCGTTGTGCAGTTGGCTGACTAACAGGCGATCGCGCAGCCCCAGTTAGACAAAACACTCTGGGGTAAAAAAGCCGTGGAGGCCGTAGGGCACATGATGCTTCAGATGAAGCCGCGCTTCCTGCTGCATGGTTTGGGCATTCAGAATCACCACATCCGAGCGATCGCGCTGGCCATCAAACACCACCGTCACAATCCACCCGTCATCCTCTGCCCCTGTTACTCCGTTCGTCTGGGAATCACGGGGAATGAACACAGGTTCACCGACGTAACCCCAGGGAGCTGCACTCCACACTTGGCGATCGCCCGTTTGCAGATCCAGCTTGCAAATCGCTTGATGGGGGGCATTCCCTGCGGGGGCGTGGGCTGCGGCCAGATAGGCATAGCGATGCTCCTGGCCCACTTTTGCAGGATGCAAGGTGGGAAACTCGCAACACCGAGTATCCAGTTGATGCCGTTGGATCTGGCCCGTCACCAAATCCACTGTAAACCGCCACAGTTGCCCCGGAGCCACCGCCGAGAAATCCGTTTCGCGATAGTCGGCATCGGGCGCGACCTCCGGCAAAGACTCGTAGCAGATGGAATCAATCGTGAGGCGATCGCCCGTTTCAAAAGCATTCACGTGGTGAAACACAAACCCAGACTCCATCTCCAGCGTCAAAGGCTGTTGGGTGGTCGCTTTGCCAGCCCGAGGAATCAAAATCAGGCGCGTCTTTTTCTCTGGATGATATTGAATGCATTCCCCCGCACACCGGAACCCCGCGAGAAACGGCAAGGGATTGAAGGTGACAGGATTTTGGAAAAAGATGACGTAATTGGGGGTAATCGCAAAGTCATGGATGAAGCAGAAACCGGGCACCACCTGAGAATAGCGCCGCAGCAAGGTGCCATCCAGCGCAAACTCAAACAGCGTAATCGTAGACGACAGTCCCGTTTTGATTGAAAAGTTCACTAAGCAAGGTTGGCCATTGTCGCCCGTTGGATCGACCCAGGGGTGGGCACCAAACGCATCCCCCGGAGCTAAAACACCATCCAGATAATCCAGGCCCACGGTTTCCAGGGTAGTCGGATCAAGGCGATGGGGTTCTGCCGCTTCCCACAGGGCCAACAGTTTCCCCCCCCAATAGATCACATTGGTATTCGCAATGTTCTTGAGTTTAAAGTCCAAGGCATTGGCGAACCAACCGCCGGGCTTATCAGTGCCAAACACGCCGCGATAGAGAATTTGGCCCGCTGCCTGTTCGGCCTGGTAGCCCTCGGTGCGAACGTAGCGATTGCGGAAATGGGCACGGCCATTCTGGAAGGCGATCGCGGAGATCATGCCATCGCCATCAAA
The DNA here is from genome assembly GCA_964475335.1 of uncultured bacterium. Taxonomy (GTDB): domain Bacteria; phylum Cyanobacteriota; class Cyanobacteriia; order Leptolyngbyales; family Leptolyngbyaceae; genus CAYYWG01. The sequence continues at coordinate 51,496 of CAYYWG010000017.1, read as the reverse complement.
GGGATGGTGAATCCGTTGACCGTTGATTTCCATCAGTCCTGGCCCGTTGCGAAACAGGGTGCCATTCAGTTCCGGCGGAATGTGGCCCTCGACGTCATCAATCCAGTAATCGAACTCCGACGTTAACGAGCGATAGCCCCGTTGCCATGCATTACGGTCATAAGGGGAGGCATCGGGAAGGGATTGAACAGAGTCAAGCAGGGTCATAGCCAGTGATTGTTTCATCCATCACAACAACAAGAGCAGGCAAGGTAAGGCCAGGTAAGGCACTTAATCTTCGGCGATCGCTTCGGGTTCGCGGGAGGTCGCCACAAACTCAGCCACAAAATCGGGTAGAAAGGGCTGGGCTAAATGCTTACTGGCAGAGGAATCTAGATCCAAAGCCGTTTCGGGATGCAGATCGGGGCGGGCTGGATCGACAGGCTCCAGGTCATTCGTAGCGGGAAGCCAACGCAACAACGGTAACGGCAACAGGGTACTGAGATTAGTGATCAGCACGAGGAGAGCCAAGTTTGTAAAGTTGTTTTCAGACACCCCCAACCAATGCATTAACGCCGCCCCTGTTTCATAGGAGACCAGCCCCGCCAGGTTGACGATCGACATAAGCAGGGCAAACAAGGTTGCTTCAATCCCCGGTGGGCAGAGCCGCGCCGCCAGAACCAGGACAGGCATAAAAGCAATTTGCCCCATAACGGTCAGCACCAGACTATCGCCCAGGCTAAACCAGCGATCGCTAATCCCCAAGGCCCGGTTGGCGTGGGTCACCAACAGCAAGGTAGACAGGCCTAACAGAGCTGAAATGACTGTAGACCACCCAAAAATCACCCGAAAGGGAACATTTTTCAGGAAGCGCTGGAAAACCCACACGCCCACCAACGCCGCGATACTCGTCACCAACCGCACCCGGCCTAAGAATTCCGGGGGAAAGCCCAACTCATTGGTAGTGAAAAAGAAAAACGCAGATTCAGCGGTGGGCGTGGCCTGCCAGAGGAATAAAAACGCTGTGGGCATCCAGATTTGCTTTTGCTTCACGGCTTGCCACAGTTGGCTCACCTGATTAGTGACAATCTGCCATTCCGGTGGTTTCGTCAGTTGGGCTTCGGCAATCATCCAAGCGGCCACAGACACCAGGAGCGGAAAAGTCGCCGTAATGCCAAACACGATGCGCGTCGAGAACTGCTCTAGCAAAAAGCCACTTAGGTAGGCTGTGACCAAACCACCCAGAGCCGATGTGCCCCAACAAAGAGATTGCAACGACCCCGCCTTGGCCACAGATTCCGATCGCGCCCGTTCCACCACGAGGGAATCCACAATGACATCGCTAAAGGCCACAGACAACGAACTCAGGGCGATCGCCAACGTTGCTGCCCAGGCTGTCTCCACCACCGTGGCCATTGCCACCCAAGCCAATGTTCCCAACACCCCCGAAATGATGAGGTAGGAGCGGCGGCGATACCCAAACAGCGGCAGCCCATCGGAAATGAACCCAAACAGTGGTTTGATCATCCAGGGAAGAGACGCCACCCCGACCAGAGCAGACACCTCCGCCGGACTGAGACCCAAGTCATCTTTGAGGAAAAAGCTCACCGCTAACCGGGCTAAGCCCAAAATCCCCTGGACAAAGTAAACAGTTAGGATGGCCAGCAACTCTGGCGTTGGCTCATGGCCAAAAAAGACTTTTTCAACAAATGAGGCTTTGAGTTTCGCGAAGCCAGTGGCAGAAACAATCATTGATATTTTTTAACAAAGGTTATCAATTTCTCTCATGATAACGCTTTGCTTTGGGGGAAACATCCTCCAAATTTCGGATGCGGTGGCGGGGGATAGAGAAAGCACTGGAGCACCAGGCAACCCAAACCCAAAAAAATCCTCCCAGCAGGAGATGGGAGGAGGAAAATCGCTAAGGAGCAGTCGGAAATTTAGGAATCGACAACAGCGAATCATTCAATGCCTTACGCAACCCTGAACTGCATCAACTTTTTGAATCATTGGTTGAGCTAATCTCCGGTTGATTAGGGGTTGAGGGGCTGTCGAAGGTTTCGGACTCAGGCGGAGAAGGATGGGCAGACAAACCCTTCGGAGGAGCCGAGGAACCAACGAGCAGTCACTTTGGAGGGACGGCAACGGGCAATTTTGCCGCTTGGCTTGGGAGCAGTTCGCGATCGCTCGCGCTTGACTGTGTTGATTAAGCCATGCTTCAGGGTGGGGGCGATTCACCTGATGAGATGAACCAAACGGGCGATCGCGGCGGCTGTTCAACCTGACTGCACCATCAAAGCTGGGAGCCAGGAGGGGTACGCCAAGTTGCGCTCAACTGGGCACCAGCAGGGCCAGGAGCGATCGCCGGGCGGGCAAGACCAATGGCCCACCCCCAGTTAGACCGCAAGGGGGGTTGCGTCGTCTTCTGGGAGGCCAGGTCAAGCATTGGGGTGGGGGCAACATATCGCATGGGGGCTAACTTGCGTTGGTTGATGGTCTAATCATGCTGGAATTTACGCAGAGTTTCGGTGACCTATGCCTTGAGGAGTACGTGATTCTTGGGAGAGGAAAGCGTGATGGCGATCGCAGCTTAACCGTGACTTCGGTCACAATCTCAGCAACGCTACGGATAGAGCGGGGAACAGCCCACGCAGGGCAGCCAAGCCAGCATCAGGAGGGCCGAGTTTGACGGCATGTCTTTTGACAGGAAGCGACGCTGCTGCTGTAGGCTAGCTAAGGTCAACCCCTAGAATTTGCTGCGATCGCGGTCATGCTTGAGTTCTTGCTGATTGCCAGCCTGGGATTTTTAGGCAGTTTTGGTCACTGTGTCGGCATGTGTGGCCCCATTGCGATCGCCTTTTCGCTCTCAGAAAACCAAGCCGAAGGAGAACGGTGGCAACGGTTTCGGTTCAACCTGCTGCTGAATCTGGGCCGCATTATCAGCTATACCCTAGTCGGAGCCGGAATTGGGGCGATCGGGTCGTTGGTGGTGGCCGGAGGGCAATTGGCCGGAGTCGGCAGCCCATTGCGGCAAAGCGTCACCATCGTCATGGGGGTGTTGCTGATCTGGTTGGGGTTAACGCAAATCTATCCCCAAGGTTTTCCCAAGTTGCCCCTGCTGCACCTATTTGTAGAACGGCAATGGCACGATCGCCTCAGTCGGCGGATGATGGCTATGGCAATGGGGCGGCAATGGTGGACTCCGGTGATGTTGGGGTTGATTTGGGGATGGATTCCCTGCGGGTTCCTCTACACCGCCCAGATTAAAGCCGCTGAAACCAGTAGTTTCTGGCAAGGCGGGCTCACGCTGTTGGCCTTTGGGCTGGGGACTGTGCCCGTCATGGTGGGGGTGGGCAGTTTGGGGAGTTTGCTGAATCCCGATCGCCGCCGCCAACTCTTTCGGTTGGGCGGTTGGGTCACGCTGCTCATCGGCATTTTGACCCTGGTACGAAGTGGCACAATGGTCGATTACACGGGCCATTTGGCGTTGCTGTGTTTGGCCTTGGCCCTGGTCGCACGACCGCTCTGCAAACTGGTGCCGGGGTTGTTGCGATCGCGGCGAGCCTGGGGAGTCAGCGCCTTCGTGCTGGCCGTGGCCCATGTGGGGCATTTGGTGAGCATGGGGTGGGATTTAGCCGCCCTGCCGTTTTTGCTGCCCCCGTTGCAAGTGGGCACCTGGGCAGGAATTGGGGGGCTTGCGTTGCTGGTGCCCCTGGCCGCTACCAGTTTTGATTGGGCCCAAAAGCAGTGGGGCGATCGCTGGCGTTGGTTGCACTTGTTGGGGGTGCCCGCCTTTGGCTTAATTGTGTTGCATGTCATTTTGCTGGGGTCCCACTATTTAGGGGCAATGGTGTGGACTTGGCAAAACTGGGCCGCAACGATTCTCCTCACCAGTGGGGCTTTGGGAGTCTTCCTCCTGCGCCAGCGCTGGTGTTGGGCTGTGTTGTTATTGGATCGGTTTTATGGTGTTCCGCTCAAAGTTGGGGCCACAACCCCAAACAATGAATCGTAGAGTTCTGCATCTGGTGGGGCGATCGCTGGTCATCGGGGCGATCGGGCTCATCGGCCATGCTAGTGTGCAAGCCCATATGACCCAGGTCAAGGGAGATATTGCTGGCACCTGGCACGTTGAACCCAATCACAATCCCCAAGCGGGAAAACCAGCCACAGTCTGGGTGGCGCTGACCCGGCGGGGAGGCAAAGTGCTGCCGTTATCGGCGGCCAACTGTCGGCTGGCAGTTTACCAAAAACCCCGGCGATCGGGGGCACAACCCATCGCGCGTCCACCGCTCAAAGCCATCAACGCCGAGCGCTACCAGGGCATTCCCGGTGCGACGGTGACGTTTCCAAAAGTGGGGGCGTATCAACTCACCCTGGACTGTGCACCCAAACGGCAAGGAGATTTTGCCTCCTTCCAGATGACCCACGACCTGACTGTGGCCCGCTAGAGTCAGCCCATCTGGGGCGATCGCCCTGGCTTAAAATCGGGGATTAAATCAAATCTGATTTTGCTGGTCGCCCTCACCCCCGTTCCCTCTCCTTAGAGAGAGGGGTGCCGCAGGCGGGGTGAGAGATGCAATGGGCGGCGTAACTTAATTTTCGTGCCTTAGACCTCGTTGGCCCAATCCCTCGCCCAATTCAAGGTTTCGTGTACCTGGTCGAGGGTGGCCCCTTCTGAATACAGCCGCAACACGGGTTCCGTGCCGCTGAAGCGAATCAGTAACCAACGGCCATCCCCCAGGCGAAACTTGTAGCCATCGATCGCCAGACAATCCACCACAGCTTGGCCAGCAATTTCCGTCAGTGGCTGAGTTTCAAGCCGTTCCACCAATTTGGCCCGCGCTTCCATGCTAGCCAAGTGCAAATCGATGCGATCGTAGCTGGAAAAGAAGCCCACCCGCTCTTGCAACGATTCATAAATCGCGCTGAGGTCTGCATTGAACTGGACGATCGCCTCCAGCACATACAACGCCGACAACAGGGCATCTCGTTCGGGAATATGGTTGCCATAGCCCACGCCACCGGACTCTTCCCCACCGAGCAACACCTGGGCTTCCAACATGCGATCGGCAATGTACTTGTAGCCGATGGGCGTTTCGTACACCGACAGGCCATGCAACGCCGCAATTTTAGGAATCAGATCCGAGCCGCTGATGGTTTTGATGATTTCCCCGGTAAACCCCCGATGCACCGCCAAATGCTCGATCAAAATGGGAATCAGGACTTGGGAACTGAGGAAATTGCCCTGCCCATCGACTGCCGCGATGCGATCGCTATCGCCATCAAACACCAGCCCAACGACCAGGGTTTCGGGGTGCTCCTCGCGATAGGCCGGAATTTGGGCCAGCAGATCGGGCAAATACTTGGGCAAGGGTTCCGGCGCGCCCCCGGCAAATAAGGGATCGCGATCGCTATTCAGCTCATGAATCGCCAACCCCAACAACCGCTCCAAACCAGTTGCCGCCGCCCCATGCATCACATCGGCAAACACCGTCAAACGTCCTTGCTGGATCGCCGCCTGAATGCTGGCAATATCCACCATCTGGCGCAACCCATTGCAATAACTTTCCCAGGGATTAAACGTCTGCAAGGTGCCCGGTGTTGCGGCAGGCGTAAACCCTTGGGGCAAACGGGCCTCGATCTTCTGCGTGACCGCCGGAGCCACCGACCCCCCAAAGGCCCCTTTCACTTTGAGGCCCGAATATTTCCCCGGATTGTGACTCGCGGTGATCACCAACGCCCCCAGGGCATTGTGTTGTTTGGCCGCCCAACTAAAGGCCGGGGTTGGCGCAAAACACTCCGACAGCAACACATCAAACCCCACATTCCGCACTGAGTCGGCTACGGCCTGAGCAAATTCCTCCGACAGAAAGCGGCGATCGTACCCCACCACAATCAACCGACTATTGTAGGTCATGCCACTGTACTCTTCGGCCAACACCTGCGCCGCGATCGCCGCCGCATATTGCACGCGATCGAAGGTAAATTCTGCTGCGATGACCCCCCGCCATCCGTCTGTACCAAATTTAATACTGTCAATCAGGGCCGAAGTTGGAGTGGTTTGGCTCATGATGGAGGCTGCCTCAAGCGATTTCTATTAAGAGTTCCCCTAACGAGTGTATTCGCACATTGCAGGAACCTCCAACCCTTGCAGCCGGAAAAACCTGGCCCTACCAACTGTCGCCTGCGCCACCGCCATCGCTGCTGCCTCCACCAAAATCGCTGCTACTGGAACTGGAATAATCGCTACTGCTTGAACTCGAATAATCCGAACTGGAACTGGAATAATCCGAACTCGAACTCGCAGCATCGGAACTGGAACTGAAAAATATCGAGTTCGAATGGTCACTGGCCCTTGAATGACTGGCAAAGCTACTACTAGACCGCGCAGTAGCCTCATTGGCCAACCGGGGAATTGTTTCCCAATGGTTCTCTCGATAGGTGCAGCAATGGCAGTGAGTCACAATTTCTCGCTGGCCGTCGCGGGTGGTGGTGGCCGATCGCACCGTGCGGCTCGTTTCCTCCAGGGTTAGTTCTTCGCAATGGGGACAGTATTTGTAGCGACTGGCCAACACATAGGCCCGGATATGCACCAAATCTGGAGTGGATTGGGGGACACAGTGGGGACACTGCCACGCGATGTAGTTTACGCTGCCCAGGCGGTAGGCGGTTTGCTCGGCTTTAGACAGGCGATCGCCCAGCACCCGCGCACTCACATCCTGCATCGGGTAATGACAGGTGACGCAGTGGGTCGGTCGCGCCGATTCTGCCGATTGAAACAAACGCCCATTGTGCACCCGCGATTCCCCCATTGGCAGCAGCAGCACGCCATCATCGGGCAGTTCCAGGCACGGAATCGCCTCCGTTGTTTGCCATTGTTTGCCGCAACACTGACAGTCATTGGCAATGGTCAACTGCCCCTCCCGATGCCAGGTGGGGGCCGTGGTTTCCTTTACCTGTCGTTTGGCCGTCCGCTCTTGACAGGTTTCGCACGGGCTAAAGCGGTCTAGCTCTAGCTCATAGGTGCGGAGATGAAAGCCCCGACCGTACAAGGAAATCTGGCACTTGGCACACCGCCAGCCCTGGTAAGCCTGACTGCCAATTTTTTGGGCGACTTGTTGCGCGGGAGTCAGATAGGGTTCTAGTTCAAAGTCATGCACTGAAGTCATGGCGGTTTTGCAGACTTCGCAGTGGATGCGTTCTTGGTCGCGATCGCCGCCCGCCGTCCGAGAATCCCCCTCTGGAGTCAATAACAGCCGCCGCGATCGCCGATACAACGCCACCCCACCCGCCGCCGCCAGTCCCACGCCACTGCCAATCAGCAAACTCACCAGCGCATTGTTCCCGCTATCTGTTGGGGCCAACCCTGGCGTTCCTGGTGAAACCACTGGCACCAAGGAAACCGTGGGTTGGGGCTTGGTCGGGGGTGCCGCAGGCCGGGAGGTTGATGCCGTTTGGGCGATGGCGGGCGATCGCGCCGGTTGTCGAGTCTGGGCAGCACGGGGAGAACCGCCCAGGCGCTGTAACTCGCTGACCAATGCCTGGGTGCCTGCCAACGTCCCTTGATTAAACTGCCCTTGCTTGAAGCGGGGTGTCACCTGTTGTTGCAAAATTTGCTGGACACGCTGATTCGGCAGTTTGCTGGATAAACCCCGGCCCGTCTCAATTTCTGTGCGGCGATCGCCCTTAGAAATCAAAAACAATACCCCATTGTTGCGCCCCTGCTTGCCAATGCCCCAATAGTTAAACAGCGTCGTCGCAAAGCTTTTGGGCGAGGCCATCGGTGCAACGTTGGGCACCGTCACCACCGCAATTTCGCTCCCGTTTTGGGCTTCCAACTGACGAATCATCTGGTTCAACCGGGCTTCAGTATTAGCATCCAACAAGTTCGCCATGTCACTTACCCAGGTGCCATTTTGTCGGCGCGGATTCGGCACAGACTCAATCGGGACTGCCAGCGCGATCGCCGTTTGACCCACTACAAGCACCGCAACAACACCAGCGATACAAAGAGCTTTCAACATAGGACAAACCGTTGACGGATTAGGAAAACAAATCAAGGCAACCACTCAGCATCGTAGTAGGGGCTACCGGTAGCTTCATTTAGCATTCCCCAAATTACGCATCCAAATTGGCTCCGTCATGAAATAGCCAGTTTGTGTAGTTGAAAGGGCGATCGCGTTTTCCCGTTCTGTCCCAACTCATTGCACGCCAATCGCTCTAGCCGCGATTATGGGCATAAGGCATAGATATATCTATAAACCTTAACACCTTGCTCCAACCGTTCCCACGCTCGTGATTCCCTACCAAGCTTTAAAAATCTGGCATCACTTACTAACCTGACACAGATCGAAGGAAATAACTATGTGATTTTAATAGGGCATTACAAAGAGAGCTTTTGATCAATAATTTTCCTTCATATAGTTAGTCCACATAAATTATTGGGTATTATTCAAGTATAGGTAAACTGACGAGATTTACTGTAGTCTAAGCATCTTGGAACGTTTACATTGCTAATCCTTTTGAGGGGAGGTATATAGTTCAATGCAACAGGCCTCTAGAGTAGCAATTCTTTTGGCAACATTTTTAACTGTAAGTATCGGTGACGCCTCTCAAGCGCAACGTAGAAGTAGAAGACCAGAAGGTGTAACTTCTCTAGGTGAGATGAATTGTCGAGGCAATAAGGGAGGGGCTTATCAAGCTATACTTAATGAAGTAAATATTGGCTATGAAAGGTTTACAGCAGTTGCGAAACTGGGAAATGGTTATTTATATCTAGATAAGCCACAGCGAGTAGTATGTAAATTAGCGCAAAGAGGAAAGATAAACGAATTTAACAGATTAGGACTAGTTTTTGGGATTTCTGATGAAAATAGATTTTCCAAAAACTCAGTTGTCAAATTTCTTCTTTATTTAGATGGCGAACTATTAAAGTCTCAGGATGTTACTGCAGGTAGAAAGTACGTATGGGATATTGATGTTCAAGGAGTGAATAGCATAGCTCTTGAATTACAGTGCTTAAAAGCTGCAAGAACTTGGGATGCCAAAAATCGCTGCCCTGACATACTATTTTTTGAGGATATTTTAGAAAAATGAAACGTAGAGACTTTATTAAATACAGTACTTTTGGGGGAGCTTCTTTAGTAGTTAGTTTAAAGTTATGTGCTCCTAACAAAGTAGACGCTATCGTCTCTCCTTTTGGCATACTTGCAAGAGCAATAGGTTATGCACTCTATTACCGTTCTCAAGCCTGGTTTGATGATAGGCTTGATGCTCAACTAGGGCAACGGGAGCTTCTCAGAAGATCCTTCAGAAACGTGGTTGTGGCAGAAGCAGATTCCCCTCGACATAGATATATCTGTGGAGGTGCTCGTCAAGATATGTCTACTAATCTTGGATTAACGTTTCCACGCATAGAACAAGGTCAAGCAACTATTGCGGGCTTTTCTGGTCCAGCATCTCTTGGGATGGCTGTTGCAGCTGAATATCTACGGGATAATGAGCGGATGCAGTATCAACAAGTTCGCTCTTCTATGCTACCAAGGCTTAGAGGCGGAATTAATCATGATGATTGGCGTGATTGGACTTCGCGAAGCTCTAGAATGTATGAAAATACCTATGGAGATGGAGGTGTTAACATTAGCTATGATCCCGTAAAGCCCTTTAGAGGAGGATTTGGTGTTATTGATGTTTCAGTTAAAGCTGAACAACACATCAAGATTCCACCAATTCGAGTACGGTTTGACTAGTATAGACTACTTTCTAAATTAGGCTAACGCTTCTAATTTACGGGAACAATATTTTACTTATGAATAAGCTATAAAGGGTTTGTGTGTTCAGTGAGTGGAACCATTAAGCTTGCGTAGATTTCGAGAATCTTCTGTTGCAGTTCATATTCACTGTCAATTTCGACTCCCATTGGCGATCAATACACCTAGCTGAAGTTAGAGATATCATGAGGAGCACATTTATTTTTGTTCTGTCTGCTGTGATTGTCTTGAAGATAGCATCGTCATGTTTAGCCTCTTCCTCACAAAGTAAATTGAATAATGACGTATCTTTCCGGTACAGTGATAGCAATCAGATTTTACTTGCTCGCAGTCCTATTCGCATATCCTCAACTGCTCTTAAATCTTTTCTTAAACGGTTTCGTCCACGTCAGTTTAAGTTAGGTTCAAAAAGTTTATTTTTAGGAAGAAATGATATTCGTCATATTCTTCAAAGTCACCATAGAAGTTTTTATAACCCTACAGGTAGAACGTCAAAAATAAGACAAACTTTTTTTGACGACCGTATGAAGCCTGATGCGGTAGTGAATGCTATTGAATCAGTGATTGGACAGAAAAAGAGTGAACTTGCCAAGTTGGGGGCTAATGGTGGACAGGTGAACGGTGTTGTGAATGGTGTGAAGTATGTTCTAGGTATTGATGGAAGAGGAAGAGTACGCCAATTTTATCCTGCAAATTAGTACAGATTTAAGAATGAGAGCGTAACGGACTGAAACTACTCAGATTGAATAAAGAGAAGCGATAACTGTAGACTAAAAACACAATACATTGTGGTACCAGAAATGCAAAAATGTTCCTGCCATAACTGAATACAAGGATCAAAAGCTTACGGCTGTGATTTGGAGCCTTGGGACTATTTGAGCCAGGGGTGTTGGGGGGTAGCCCGGTTGATGAGGGCATCGAGTTCCGTTTGCATTTGGGTCACGACCTGTTGATGGCAGGCTTCGACATAGGCGCGATCGCGGACGGCTTCCGGGCCATAGCGTTCAAACCAGATGGGTTGGCCGACGTGAGTATGAATTTGCACTGGGAGCGGGAGATTGGGCAACGGGCCGATCGCCAACCCCCAGGGAATCCCCAAGTAAATCGGGAAGACTTCTGGGTCAAGATTAAGAAACCACGGCATTCCCCACTCGTGCAGTTGCCGCGCCCAGTCATAAACATCGGCGAGGACAATGAGCGTATCGTGGGCACCGTGGGAAATAGCCGGAATAATCGGAACTTTGTAGGCCAGGGCCAGTTTGATATAAGCCGTGTTGTTGCCCAGGCAAATCTTGTCGCGCAGGGCATGGGGCCGAAACACATCTTTGGCACCGCCGGGATAGACCAGCACACTCGCTTGTTGGCGTAGGGCCGCGATCGCCATTTTAGGATGGGCCACCAGCGCCCCCACTTGCACCGCCAGCCGCGCCGCACTGGGAACTCCCTTCCACACATGGGGATGCATCAGCCCATAAATCGGGCGTTCCAGGCCAAAGCGCTGAAACCAGTCATAAATCATCATGAACATATCGGGGGCTGCCAAACCACCGTTGTGGGAACCGACGAAGAGTGCGTTACCCTGAGTTGGAATGTGGTGCCAACCGCTGGTCTGCACACGGAAGTAGTAACGATAGAGCCATTCCCAAACAGGCATTAAGGATTGAATGACGCGGGGGTCACGCTGATTCAGCGTCCATCCCGATAATGGATCGGAAGAGAAATCGTTCGGCATCCCCGAATCCTAGCAAGACTTTGTTACACGGGGCAATCACTTCCTGGCATGATGGTTAACGTTGCGTCAGGAGGGATGAAGCGGATGCGGTGTGCAATTAGCAGTCGAGCGGGGCAAGTGCTGGCCTATGGGCGGCTTTTTTTGCAAGAGAGCGAGGATGGCGAGTTACACCTCAATTTGCAAACTGATGGGGGCCGTTTGATTGAGGGGGGGGCGATCGCGGCGGATGGTGATATGGCCACAGCAAGCCAAGAGTTATTTCAGCAATTTCTGCACGTTTGGGGCATGAGCGACCTCACCCTTACGATTACGATTCGGTAGGGTGCCCTTGGTAAAGGCGATCGCGACTGTATTGGGGCCAAAGGGCGATCGCCCCTACTGAGGTCTAGCCCTTTTTACTGGATTTAGGTTCTGGCTTTGGCTCTGGCGCTGGTGTCAGTGCCTCCGGCGGTTCAGTAGCTCCAGGCACCTCCACTTCCGTTGAATTCAACGCAGCATCCAAAATCCGCCGGGCATCCTCGGCCTGGGTGCGTGCTTCTTTGTAGCGCAGATTGGCCTGAGCATAGGTTTTCAGCACTTTGAACCCTTCCTTGAGGCTGGCAATTTCAGCTTCATCTACAGGTTCGTCGGTAAACAACACATCAATCCTGGCGCGGATTTGTAATGCCTCCGTGCGGGAATCTTGCAACTTGAGTTTGAGGTTTGCCAAATTACTCAACAGTTGCACGGCTTGAGTGATGGCATCATCATCGTTGGGGTTCAAAGAAAGTGCCTCTTTTACTTCAATAAACTGTTGGGGGCCAAAACCATCGGCTAACTCCGTCGGGAGTTGCCCCGTATCCATCAGTTCCATTAACTGATCCATTGCCTTGTCACGGGCTTTGGCCGAGTCTTTCCCAGGGATATTAAAGATGGTTTCGGGGCTTTGCGCCAGCGTGTACTGCACCATAAACAAACATCCCACAAACACGTTACATTCACACCGCATTTAAGCAGGCTGGGTGCGAGCCTCAACCAAACAAATCATTTGTACTATTCTATCGCGATCGCCCCAGTACCGACTCATAGACCATATCCAGCGTCCAAAAAAACACGAGAACAGGCTTAGAGTCAGAGTTTAGCCGAGATCACGGCATTTCGACTGCGCCACTACAGACACATTCCGCTAAAATTTGGTCTTTAGAGTTTGATGGCATGATGGCGCTAGAGGATTGTGGGTGAATTTTAGAAAAAACACGAAAGTGCGCTGAAATCGGTTCGAATTTCTTAATAATCGCTGGTAAACGGGTGTATTCAAGTTCGGTTTCAAGTGGTTTTGATGGTGCGGAGTGTCATCGCAGAATGAATAAACGATCGGATTTCAATTCTTTTAACCTGTGGTGTGTTGGCGGGGTGGTACCGCTGCTCGTAGGCTTCGGCGGATGGAGCGATCGCGCGATCGCGACCCAGGCTAATCCCCACCCCGCTGAGGTTCAAACCCCAGCCCCCCTAGTCCCCCAGCAACAGCCATTTCCCCCAACGGTGGCCCAAGCGCAAATCAATGCCGCTGCCCCAACAACAATGCTGGAGCATCCCGCTGACAGTCTACCGACCAGTGGCGATCGCACCCAACCTGATGTCACCCCCGCCTTCCCGGCCTCCCTCCCCACCCCTGCAACCTCAGCACTCCCCCCCGCACTCCCCCCCACCGACTTCAACCCGGCATCCGACCCCAGCGAGACGGGCATGGCCCAAGTCACCTCCGTGTCCCAACTGTCGGATGTGCAGCCCACTGATTGGGCTTTTCAAGCGTTGCAATCCCTAGTTGAGCGCTACGGTTGCATCGTGGGGTATCCCAACAAAACCTATCGTGGCAATCGAGCTTTAACTCGCTATGAATTCGCCGCCGGACTCAATGCTTGTCTCGATAAGATTCAAGAACTCATCGCCGCTGCAACTGCCGACTTCGTTAAAAAAGAAGATCTCGAAACCCTCAAAAAACTCCAAGAAGAATTCACTGCTGAACTCGTTGCCCTACGAGGCCGTGTCGATGCTCTTGATGTGCGCACCGCAACCTTAGAAAAACAACAATTTTCGACCACCACCAAACTCTATGGTCAAGTCATTTTTGGCCTCCAGGGGCGCGGACGCAACGAAGCCGACCTGAACGTGCGAAACGGCAGCCAAGACACCACCGACCCCTCAACGCAAATTAACTTTGGCTACAACACTCAACTCAGTTTGTTGACGGCATTTTCCCCGCGCGACTTTCTGCTGGTCGGGCTCCAAGCTGGCAACATCAACACAGGCGCTGGCTTCAACAATGCGCCGTTTTTCTTGAATGACACCTACACCCGCCTGGGCTACGAGTTAGACACCAATGGGGGCGTGCGGATTAGCGACTTGACCTATCGGTTCCTGGTTGGCAAAAAGTTTGCGTTCATCGTCGGGGCCGAGGGGGTGAATCCCGTGACGGTTTTCCGGGGGCCAAATCGGTATGAAAGCGCAGGGCAAGGGCCAATTTCAGCCTTTGCCCAACGGAACCCAATCATTGGGCTGGGCAATACCCAGGCAGGTGTTGGAGTCGATTGGCAAATTGCCGACTGGGCGAGCTTACAGGCGGTTTACTCCGCTGGGAACTTTGCTGGACGGGCCGCCGATCCCTCCCCCCAGGCGGGCTTATTTGATGGCCCCCACACCGCTGGGGTGCAACTGGCGTTGACGGCTATTCCACGGGTGGATATCACCCTGTATTACCTGAACGCATACTCGACGAACGCCTTTTTGAATACTGGGATTGGCGATGACCTGATTGGCTTTGTCGGGTCACGGTTTAATACCAACGCGGCAGGGGCAACAGTGTCGTGGCGAGTCAGTCGGCGCTTTACCCTCGGGGGCTGGTTTGGCTATACCAATTCGGCGGTGCAAAATGCAGGCTTTGACGGCAATGTGGAAACGACCAATTGGATGGCGTTTATGAATTTCCCCGACTTGTTCGCAAAGGGCAACTTGGGTGGCATTTATGTAGGGCAGCCGCCCAAAATTACCCGCAGCGATCTCCGCCAGAATGGGGTTGAGACACTGAATATTCCCAGTGCAATTTCAGGTACAGGGGGCGTTGCAGGCGGTCAACCAGATACAACGATTCATGCAGAGGCGTTTTATCGCTGGCGAGTCAATGACAATGTCAGCATTACGCCGGGGGTATTAATGCTGTTTAATCCGGTGCAAACCAGTAGCAGTGACACCATCATTATTGGCGTGTTGCGGACAACGTTTACGTTTTAATTGCAAGCGCGATCGCGCCTGAGTTACGCCAACTAGAGCGATCGCCCTCCCCCATCACTCAGCCTCATAGCTATGCTGGTCAGCCCAACCTGGAGCCTGCATTGAACGGGGCGATCGCCCAATATAACGGGGATTAGGTAGCTCATTCTGCTTAACCCCCTAAACCAGAATGTTAGGCTGACAAATTTCTACCTAACCCCCTCAATAGGGGTGATTAGGCTGACGTATTTCTACCTAATCATCCCAAATCGAGGAATTAGGCAGATAGATTCTCTCTAATCAGTAGTTCGACTGCTGAGGCATCTATGGGACGAGATCTAAAACATGATTGACAATCTTCCAGTGGCTTTTAGTATTTAATGAAGTGACTTGAGCAGAAATAGTTGTGGTAGTGCTACAAAAGTAATGATGCGTTGTAGTAATGGATGAAAGACCAGATAGCACCGATGTGATTCTCTAAGGATTTGGAAAAAGATCCAGATGAAATCCGAGATGCGCTAATTTCACTTATTGATGCTCTTAGGGAAAACCTAAAGGATATCGTTGAGGAGGAAGGTTATATGGATGATATTTAAACCGCAGCGGGTAGGTAGGGTGAGCGTTGCCCATCCTCTTTATTTGTAAGATATTATGAAGGGGAAAAAGAGAGGACGCAGCGATCAGGAGCCAGTGTATGCAAGCAATTCTGTTAAGCCGAGAAGAAGTTGCGCGTCAGGCAAAGCAACTGTACGAGGGCGGAATCCGTCAAAAGGTTGAGACCGAGGAAAACATCGGCAAGATGGTTATCATCGACATTGAAACAGGGGATTATGAGGTTGATAAAACTGGGCTGCAAGCATCCCGTAACCTCAGCAAGAAGCATCCAAATGCCCGACTCTTTGGAATTCGCATTGGCTATAACGTTGCTGT
Source organism: uncultured bacterium (assembly GCA_964475335.1). Classification (GTDB taxonomy): domain Bacteria; phylum Cyanobacteriota; class Cyanobacteriia; order Leptolyngbyales; family Leptolyngbyaceae; genus CAYYWG01. The sequence continues at coordinate 35,839 of CAYYWG010000017.1, read as the reverse complement.
CTCCTTTGGGGGTGTCATGGAGCGGGTCTCTAGGTGATTTCTGGAATTGTGACAGATAGACATGCCACTATCGCGTTGACATTTTTGCTGCCAAGCGGCTCAAGCATCCCGATCGAATTTGTCATCGATACAGGGTTTACTGGGGAATTGTGCCTTCCCCTAGAAGCAGTCTCACTGATGGGTTCAACCTTTAGACACGATACATTTGCAAATTTGGCAGATAACAGCGAAGTCTCACTTCCCCTTTACGAAGCGGTTGTCCTCTGGGATGGTATTGAGCGAGATATTTTGGTCATTGCGACAGGAAGGCGACCTTTGCTTGGAACTGCCTTGCTGGATGAACAAGAGTTGGTGATTCAGTTTACAGAGGGTGGCTTGGTGACGATTGACGAGTTGTAAGGGCTTGTCGGTGCGTGGTAGCGCAGGCTAACAATTCAAATGCAGCGGACGGTTGAAAGCCACTGATGCTGAGTTCGAGATTGTCTGCCGCTGCTGATTTGAGCCGTTATACAGCTTAAGTTGTCGGTAAGAGATTAGAGGTGCCTTGGCATCATTCAGCATTTCACCCGTCACTCACCAGAAGAGTGAGTTTAGATTATTAAGATAATATCGCAGCTTTTACATCCATTTTCACCATGTTTGGTTTATGGAGTCAGTCCGGAATTCCCCATAGAGGATGGCGATGCGTGACGGTGATTGATCTCCGTGAGGACGGAAGCTCTCCGGAGGAAACTGATTATGCTACCTGTGAGATGTGTGGAAACGAGCGTATTCGGTTTGTTCATGTTGTCGAACATGATGATTTTGACCGTCAGCTTGAAGTCGGTTGTGTATGTGCAGAAAAACTGACTGAGGACTACGTAAATCCGCGTTCTCGTGAAAATAAGTTAAAGAATAAAGCCGCTCGCAAAGCAAAATGGTTGACGCGAACTTGGCGTCTTTCCTCAAAGGGCAATCAGTGCCTAAATATAAACGGATATAACCTTGGTATATTTTCAAACAAATTTCGTCCTGGACAGTGGAAATATCGAATTGATAATCAATTTAGTGAAAAATCTTATGCATCAGTTGAGGCTGCAAAACTTGGACTGTTTGAAGAGTTTTGGAGGTTAACACAGGATTAGCCCATTTGTGTAAGATGTATGATTGTGCACTATAGATTACGTCGTATAACAATCCCGTTGCACACCGGATGTCGAGAGGTTATGGGTTGGAGTTCGAGGTTATCTGCCGCCGCACAACTTCACCGTTAGTGTTTGACGGCGAAGCGGGATTCGAGCCAGCCAATGCCGGAATCTACCAGGAGGGCGATCGCGCCTGAGTTACGCCAACTAGAGCGATCGCGATTCCCTACCACTCAGCCTCATAGCTATGCTGGTCAGCCCAACCTGGAGCCTGAATTGAACGGGGCGATCGTCACCTCCAAGCTGCCAAAGCAACTCTTGTTAAAGTGACTAAAGCGGCCTATGAAAAAAGCTGGATTGCTTAAGCCATCATCACTTATATCGACAAACGGAGCGAAGAACCCAACCACGGAATCTAACCCATGCAAATCACGATCAACCTTCCCGATGCCCTGCAAATTAGTGAAGCAGACCTCCGTACCGAACTCGCGATCTCACTGTTTCAGCAAGAACGGATTACCCTCGGTACCGCCAGTCAACTCGCTGGGTTGCATCAAATTGAGTTTCAGAAATTAATTGCCAGTCGCGGCATTTGTGTTCACTATGATGTTGAAGATTTGGAGCAAGATCTAAAAAGCCTGCGCGAGGAAGGTTGGTGATGCTCATTGTGAGCATCACTTCGCCGATTAGCAATCTGATTATCATCGGTGAGATTGCTCTATTGCAGCAAATTTACCCCAAAGTTCTCATTCCTCCCATCGTACATTCAGAACTCACTCGTTTACAAGCTCTCCAACTCACGATGCGCTCTTTGCTTGGGGCTGGTTAGCTGGAGATCAAGGCACCGACCAATCTCCAACTGCTGGATACACTCAACCAGACACTTGATCCAGGTGAAGCTGAAGCGATCGCCCTTGCAATCGAACTCAGGGCCGATCGACTGCTGATTGACGAACGGTTAGGTAGAAGTGTTGCTGCAAGTTATGGACTGAAACTCAGAGGGCTTCTAGGTATTCTCACTAATGCGAAACAACAGGGGCTGATCCCAGTTCTCAAACCAATGCTCGATCAGTTGATGAATCAAGCTGGCTTTCGCGTCAGTCAAATGCTCTATGATCGGGCACTGCAAGCAGTGGGAGAGTCAAGCTCAGGTCGTCTGTAAACGCCAGCAACCCAACAAATCACTGGTGCGGACGGAATAGCGATTATCGGTAGGCTTTTGAGGTTATCTGCGGCGGGTGAACAGGGTCGTTAGCGTTTGACGGCGAAGCGGGATTCGAGCCAGCCAATGCCGGAATCTACCAGGAGGGCGATCGCGGCGGCGGGAACAGCTCCGGCCAAAATCAGATCGTTGTTGACCACGGCAATGCCCCGAAAAATGAAGACTCCTAAGCCCCCGGCTCCGATCGCGGCGGCGATCGTGGCAATGCCCACGGCAATCACGCTTGCAACTCGAACACCAGCCAAAATAACGCTCAAGGCCAGGGGTAACTCGACCTGCACCAACAATTGCCAATCGGTCATGCCCATGCCTTGGCCAGCCTCGCGCACGGCGGCATCCACGCTGGTAATTCCGGTATAGGTATTGCGGATGATGGGGAGAAAGGAGTAGAGCGTCAGGGCAATGATGGCGGGCACTGGCCCAATACCAACGAGGGGAATGAGTAAGCCAAACATGGCCAGACTGGGGATAGGTTGCAACACATTGGCGATCGCCAACACAGGTTGCCGCCAGGTTGTTTGCCGGGTGATGAAAACTCCAAGAGGAATGCCCACCACCACCGCGATCGCGATCGCCCCACCCACTAACAGCAGATGTTCGCCCATCCGTTGCAAAATTTCCGGCCCATAGCGAATGAGGAAAAAGGCTTGCATGGTTCCTCCTTAAAGGCGCAGGCTGGTCGCTGGCGTTAAAGTCTGGATAAAGCGCTGGGCTTCGGGTTCAAGACACTGGGCCAAAGCGGCAGGCGCTCCTAAAAAGATCAGTTTACCGTTTTGCAGTAAGCCAATGCGCGAGGCCAGCACCAGGGCTTCTTGCATGTCGTGGGTGACAAATACCACCGTTTTGCCCAGGTCTTGCTGCAACCGACGAAATTCCTGTTGCAACTCCAGGCGTGTAATGGGATCCAGCGCACCGAAGGGTTCGTCCATCAACAAAATTGGTGGATCTGCCGCCAGCGCCCGCGCAACGCCGACCCGTTGCCGTTGGCCACCAGACAATTGATGGGGATAGCGATCGCCAAACTGGGCGGGGTCAAGCCCAACCAGATCCAGCAGTTCATGGACGCGGGCTTTAATTTGCAAAGGTTTCCAGCCCTGAAGTTGGGGCACCAGACCCACATTTTGGGCGATCGTGAAATGGGGAAACAGGCCCGTTTCTTGAATCACGTAACCAATCTGGCGGCGCAACTGAATTGGATCCCACTCCAGGGTACTTTTGCCATTGACCCAGACGGTGCCCTGAGTTGGTGTCAGCAGGCGATTGATCAGCTTCATGGTGGTCGTTTTGCCCGATCCGCTGCGCCCCAACAACACCAGGCATTCCCCCACCCCAATCTGAAAGGTCAGGTCAGCGACCAGGGTTTGCGCCCCAATTTGCAACCCCACAGTTTGGAATTCCACCGCGATCGCCGGGTTTTGCCCCATGCATCCCTTCCCGCAACAGTACTCTCACCCTAGCATTTCCCGCTGCCGGGGAGTTCCATCGCCCCCTGCCAGCCGAGAAACATCAAGCTTCACAGACCAAGGCCCCGCGATCGCCCACTTTTCGAGTACGATCGAACTTCGTGTTTGGGCATCTCCTTACCGGCGTTAAGTTTGGGCGTTAAGTCACTATGGGCAATACATTTGGACATCTGTTTCGGCTAACCACTTTTGGCGAATCCCACGGCGGCGGGGTGGGTGTGGTGATCGACGGGTGCCCGCCTCGGCTCGAAATCAGCGCCGAAGAGATTCAGTTTGAGCTAGATCGGCGGCGGCCGGGGCAAAGCAAAATTACCACGCCCCGGAAGGAAGCGGATCAATGTGAGATTTTGTCTGGGGTATTTGAGGGGAAAACCCTGGGCACGCCGATCTCGATCTTGGTGCGAAACAAAGACGCGCGATCGCAGGATTATGACGAGATGGCCGTGAAGTATCGTCCGTCCCATGCCGATGCCACCTACGACGCAAAGTATGGCATCCGCAATTGGCAGGGTGGGGGCCGTTCTTCCGCACGGGAAACCATTGGTCGCGTTGCAGCAGGGGCGATCGCCAGGAAAATCCTGCATCAAGTCGCCGGGGTCGAAATTGTTGGCTATGTCAAGCGTATCAAGGATTTGGAGGCGATCGTCAATCCCGATACCGTCACCCTGGAACAAGTCGAAGCCAACATTGTCCGCTGTCCCGATGCCGATGCCGCCGAACGGATGATCGACCTGGTGGAACAAATCCGCAACGAAGGCGATTCCCTTGGTGGGGTGGTGGAATGCGTCGCCCGGAACGTACCGATGGGTTTGGGGATGCCCGTGTTCGACAAACTCGAAGCCGATCTCGCCAAAGCGATGATGTCCTTACCGGCGACCAAAGGCTTTGAACTGGGATCTGGGTTTGCAGGCACCGTCATGACCGGCAGCGAACACAACGACGAGTTTTACACCGATGAAGCGGGCCGCATCCGCACCACCACCAACCGTTCCGGTGGCATTCAAGGGGGCATTTCCAACGGCGAACCCATTCTGATTCGCATTGCCTTCAAACCGACAGCCACCATTCGCAAAGAACAAAACACCGTCACCAAAGATGGCGAAACCGTTACCCTGGCCGCTAAGGGTCGCCATGATCCTTGTGTGTTGCCCCGTGCAGTGCCGATGGTGGAAGCGATGATGGCGATCGTGCTGTGTGATCATCTGCTCCGCCAACAAGGCCAATGCGGCGTACTATGAAGCAACCACTTTGACATTGAGCACGGCTCAACCTGTTCTGCCAAGAGTTGACTTCTACCGAGAGCCAACTCTTTGGTACATCAACTTCAGCCGAGCATAAGCGGGATGGTTGACTAAATCATTCCACCTAATTTACCCAAAACAGAATCGTAGGCTGAATTATTTCCACCTATTCACCCAAATGGGGATCTTAGGTGGAAATTTTCCCTCTAATTAATAGTTATGCCGCAAGTCCTCGGTTGAGACGTAACCATCAGCCCTTTTGTTGAAACTCGGCAATAAATTACCTTAATGTTGATAGTGAGGTAACTATTCAGGCAGTTTTATCAATCAAACTATGAGTGCAGAACCCGTTTGGTGTCTATTTCAAGTCAAACCTGATGACTCCTCAATTGTGCAACAAGCATTTGAAACTGTTGTTGGGCGATCGGATATTGCTGCCACTCTTCAAAAATATCTACAAAGACGTGAAAGACACGCACGTTTATTGAAAAAACAGCTTGATGATTTTCCTTTCTTTGGAAATTCTCAAGGAGTTGCGCTAGCCGACTATGTGAATGATGCTCAGCTATTCCTAGATGGAGTTGGTGATGTATTTTTCCTGCGAGGAGTTAATGAGCTTTTCTCGATACTCGGTAAAGCAAGTACACGGAAACAGGATTCAATGATTGAAATGGTTGTAACTCATCGTATAGCTGCTACTCAAATGCTTTATGGTGCTTTGGGATGGCAGATAGGCAACCGCCTTCCTGGACACTTTGGGAATATGTTTATTCCTCCACAAGAAGTTTCTACAACATTGACTGCTGTTGAAGCAATATTCAACGAAATTAATATTGAAGAATTTTTTGAAAGAGCGTGTGCTATTGGTGGTAGCGGAGTTGGCAATGGAGATAAGGTAGATGGACTACTAACCTTACTTCCTTCTACCTTAAAGTTAGTTTTGAAGAAAGGCTGTGGTCTTGCAGCTATTAGTTATCCACATTTGGGTAGCTTATCATTCTCAGGAAATGAGGAATATGAAGATGATTACTAAAGCGGCGGTCTAACATAGCTTCTGAGGTGAACCATGAATGCACAATTGATGATCCAACCCTCCTCTTTTATTGATGCGGGTATTCAGATCAAGCCAGTTCGAGGATTGTTCTTATTCAAATTCAGTGAAGGCTTACAAGAGCGACTGGAGAGCCTGAACGAGAAACAACGAGAATCGAAATTGTCACCAGATGAGGAAGTAGAACTGACTGGGATTTTAGAACTCGATCGAATCTTCACACTGCTTAATGCAAAAATTATTTCTGAGTCCGCGTAAGTATGGCGATTTCAAAAGAAATGCGGCAGCAGGTTCGAGAGCGAGCTAAGTTTCTGTGTGAATACTGCCACTCCTCTGAAGAAGCTAGTGCAGCACGGTTTGAAATTGATCACATCCAACCGCGATCGCGTGGAGGGGCAGATACATTTGAAAATTTGGCTTTGGCTTGTCAGCGATGTAATAGCTACCGTTACAACTTCACAGAGGGGACTGACCCAGAATCTCAAGTTTCTACTCAGTTGTTTAACCCACGTCTGCATCAGTGGAATGAGCATTTTGTTTGGGAAAAAGGCGGTTTGGTGATTCGAGGCAAGACTTCAATTGGGCGTGCAACGTGCGATCGCTTAGATTTAAATGACCAAGAGCATAATGAGGGAGCGATTGTTAAAACCCGTCGTCTATGGCTTCAGGGCGGTTGGCATCCACCATCTAATGATGCTATTGAACCCTAATAACTAGTAAATCCAGATGAGAGGGCGATCACGGCGGCATAACACTGCGTGGCAGCGGACGGACAAAAGCTGCTGGTGCTGAGTTAGAGGTTATCTGCCGCCGCTGCACTTCACCGTTGGGATGCTTCGGCTTTCGGTTGTGGTTGTGATTAAAGGGATTTGCTAGAATCGCGAAGTTCTCGTTATTTGGATTTTTCCATGCAACCCGGTCTTCGCAGTGGAAAGCTTACAAAATGGAAAGACGATCGTGGATTTGGTTTTATCCAACCGATTGACGGAAGCCAAGAAGTTTTTTTGCATATTTCTGACGTTAAAGATGCAACCCGCCGTCCCCAAGAAAACGACACGATTTATTACCACTGCGTAGTTGACTCAAATGGAAAAATTCGTGCTTGCAACGCGTTTATTTTAGAAGCAAGAAACAAAGCAGCACCTTTGAGTCGTCGTGCTAATGCTTCTGGCCCAAATCTTTCAAGCTTTCCACTCGTTGAGGTAGTCTTGTTGTCACTTCTACCTTTGGTTGGGGCCGCTAATTTTACATGGACAACGCGCAATCCTCTTCCACTCATTCTTTATCCTGTAATGAGCTTGGTGACCTACACTCTATATGCTGATGATAAATCTCGCGCTAAACGAAAGGATCGGCGAACTCCTGAACAAAGGCTCCATCTGTGTGAACTTGCAGGCGGGTGGCTAGGCGGGTTTATTGCTCAACGAATACTACACCACAAAAGTCAGAAAAAGTCTTATCAAATAGTATTTTGGGCGATCGTGGTTATTCACCATATCGCATGGCTATTTTGGCTATTTTTTGGCAGAACGTTATGGGGTATTGCGATGCTAAAGACGGCAGAGGTTGTTGCATTGGTGTCATCTCCCTAGCCCTCTGCCATCAGCCCAACACTTCAAGGCAGCGGATAGACGAAAGCCAATTGTGGGGTTGCTGAAGCTATTTGCCGCCGCTATTTTTTGCCGTTGGACGACACAGCGCCGACGGTTCGCGATCGCGCTCAAGACTGTTGCATAGAGTCGCTAATCTTTTAGCTGTATCAAGTTAAGTGCTGAAAAATTAACGAACGGAGTCCTTAAGATGCAAGGGATCTGCCACTGCGGGCGTGTCACCTGGAAGCTCGATACACCACCTGAATCCGTTACGGCCTGCAACTGTACGCTCTGCCGCCGTTATGGTGTCCTCTGGGCCTACGGTTACATTGGCCATGACATCCACACATCCGGCGAAACAACCAGTTATCGTCGGCCTGATGGTGGAACAATTGACTTCCACTTTTGCCAAACTTGCGGTTGCGTGACGCACTATGTCGCGACCGTTCCAGAAGCGGATGGACGACACTGGACAGCCGTTAATCTGCGTTTGACCGAGCCGGAGGCTATTGCAGATCTCCCGATCGATCACTTCGATGGGCTTGACAGCTTCGACGATTTGCCCCGCGACAGCCGTCGCGTTTCGGACATGTGGTTCTGAACAGCCTCGTGTTCTTTATTCGCTTGACCGCGATCGCACTCTATCGGGGCTATCCCGCTACCGAAAAAAAGGGTGCAAGCTCGCTACAGACTCACACCCTATCCCATGATTTGCACTCTCAGGAGGTACAACTTAGCTCAAGAACGGTTAAGGGAGGCTAGGCCCTGCTTCCAAAACGGCCCAATGAACATGGCCAAACTGCTTAAAGTTCTCAATGAATTGAGCTGCCAGTTTTTTGGCCTGCCGATCGTAGGCTGCTTGATCCGCCCATTGCTGCCGAGGATCAAGCAATTCATCCGGGACACCGGGGACGCGATCGGGCACCAGGACTTGGAATACAGGATGGGGCCGATAGTTGACCTCATCCAACTCGCGATTGAGGGCAGCGGCGACCATTGCCCGTGTGTGGTGAATGGCAATTCGAGCGCCAACCCCATAGGGGCCACCAATCCACCCCGTATTGACGAGGTAAACCTGGGTTTCGGGGTGCTGCCGCAGGCGATCGCCCAGCATATCCGCATACACCGTTGGCGCTAACGGGAAGAAGACCTGCCCAAAACAGGCGGAAAACGTACTTTCTGGGGTGGTAATGCCACGCTCTGTGCCAGCCAGTTTGCTCGTATAGCCCGACAGAAAGTGATACATGGCTTGTTCAGTGGTGAGGCGGGCGATCGGGGGCAACACCCCAAAGGCGTCTGCCGTGAGGAAAATAATCGTATTTGGATGATTGCCCATCCCAGTCTCCACACTATTCGGAATAGAGTCCAGGGGATAGGCAGCGCGAGTGTTTTCCGTCAGTCTAGCGCTGTTGTAATCCAGTTCGCGGGTGTGAGGATCCATCATCACATTTTCGACGATCGCCCCAAAGCGGATCGCCGACCAAATCTGCGGTTCGTGCTCCTCTGATAGGCGAATTGTCTTGGCATAACAGCCGCCTTCAAAGTTGAAGATGCCCTCTGCCGACCACCCGTGTTCATCATCCCCAATCAACGAGCGATCGGGATCTGCCGATAAACTCGTTTTGCCCGTACCCGACAACCCAAAAAAGAGTGCGGTATTCCCTTCTTGGTCGATATTGGCCGCTCCATGCATCGGCAAGACATCTTGTTTCGGCATGACATAGTTCAGCATGGAAAAAATGGACTTTTTCATTTCTCCGGCGTAATGGGTGCCGCCGATAAGGATAATCCGCTTGGATAAATGCAACACAATAAAAGCTTCGCTATTAATGCCATCCTGCTTTGGATCACCATGCAAACCGGGCAACGCCAAGACTAAAAAATCGGCCTTATGCTCTGATAGTTCAGTTGGGGTTGGACGGCGAAAGAGTTGGTGCACAAACAAATTGTGCCAAGCAAACTCATTAACAACGCGCACCCCAAACTGATGGTTAGGATCTGCACCGACAAAACCATCAAAGACATATAAATCTCGACCTTCAACATAGTTCAAGGCTTTGCGATAAAGCTGATCAAAATGATCTTGCGATAGGGCACGATTGCTACTATTCCACTCGACTTCATAGAAACTCTGGGATTCATCCACAATAAACCGATCTTTGGGCGATCGCCCAGTATATTTGCCAGTTTCTACACAAAGCGCACCGTTCGCAGCTAATAAGCCTTCTTCTCGATGTAAAGCATGTTCTACTAATTCTGCAACCGACAAATTTCGATAGACCACATTGAGATTGTGCATCCCCAAATCGCTTAACCCATAGGTGCGATCTCCCAATGGTAAAGGCAGAATTCCCTCCTCCTGATTAACATCAACCGATGCTTGATGGAGTGATGTCGATGACAGGATATCAACTCCGCGATCGCCCCGTTGCATCCGGGTTTCAGACTGCTTCGAGCGCATAGAGTGACGCGCCTGATTCTTAGATCCATCCGAAACAACCATAATTGCAAGCCTCGCAAGCGTGTTAGAACCGAAGCATTTGTAGCGATATTTATCAGCTTAGTCTAAAATAAAAGGCGCTAATTTCTAATTAGGAAAGCTACCTTGAATAGATAGACAATCAAGAATTAGCGCATCCGAACTCAATCAATAATTTTGATAATCAACTATCATCGCAAACATAAAGTTACGACAACAGCGATCGCCAACAAAACAAAATAATTCCAGGTAAACACACAGGACAACAGAGCCCAAAATTTAACGAACAATTTCGCGCTGTCGGCCCCTGACTGAGAAATTAACGCAAGCTCCTCTAGGGTGCAAGCAAGGGTTAGATTGCACGTAGAAGAGAAGACGTGAGCTGTTCCGATCTAATCTGAGCAATAACGATAAGATGGGACAGCGATTTAAAGGACAAACTGATAAATTCGCTACACTTTTATCCTAATCACTTTTGTTAGGAATTTGGGGGATTGTTGCTGAAATGTATCCTTGCAGAACGTAAAAAAAATATATCTCGTTCTTCGTTAAAATTTTGCCGTTTATGGGTCGTGAAATGATAGCAGTAGCCCCTAACCGGGTATTCTAGATCCGGTTTGAGCGTTGGCTCAAAAGGCAGCCTGTTCATTGTTCATCAAGCGCAACTCCGTTGGGCTGCCAGCTTGAACAAACACAGTGGCATAGTTCCCGTCGCCCTGAAACCCATTGAGATACAAATCATCGCCATACTGGGCAAACACCGTGTACTCACCTGGGGGAAGTTGGGCCGAAAATTCGCCCAGGGCGTTGCTGGCCACCTGCCCCAGCAATTGGGGATGGTCTTGGGCTATGGCGATCGCCCACCGGGCACCTTGGGCCGGGAGGCGGCCAGAAAAAATCCAAATTTGGGTTTGCACAGGCTCGGTTTGGTTGGGGGCAGGCATCGGAGCCATCGTCGGCATCCGAATTTGGGGCATAAAGTTGCCCGACTGCTTCAGAATTTGCCCTTGAATACCGGATTGGCCCGGTTGCAGCGGTGTCAGCATAGTCGGTGGCCGCAGAGAGATGGATGTCGGCACGGTTGAGTTGGCTGGGCTCTCTGGCTTGGCCAAGAACAGGTTGGGTGGCGCAGCGCAAGCAACAAGTCCTGGGAGCAAAAGACCCAGGCTCAAGCGGGTGTATCGGCGGAGCCAGGGCAAGGGAAGGGGGGACATGGGCACAGATGGGATTATTTTAGGCTGATTTTTGAGACGCGATCGCAGGGAGAAAGTTTCGGCCCCAAGCGGGCAGCCGGGGGTGACCAGGCCCACACCAAGAGTCCCACAAATTTTTCTGTGCCAGAACTCCGCAAACACCCGAAGATAGAAGCTGTACTGTTGTGAGTTGTATTGGATTCATGCCGACTGCGATCGCCCTCACTGCCCACCATATCAACACCCTCGACCTTTCGCCGGCCACCGCATTGGTCGCAACCTGGCAACAGTCGCCGCCCCTTTCGACCTACGCTCAATCCGTTCGCTTTGACATTGATTTTCCGCGCGATGCCAACGATCCACGGGAACTGTCTGAAATTCCGGAGGTGCGCTTGTGGTTTGTCCGCTTAGATGCGCTCTATCCCTGGTTTCCTTATTTCCTCGACTGGAAAGGCGGAGAACTGGCCCGGTATACTGCCATGCTAGTGCCCCACCAATTTCATCCCCGCGAAGGCATTCAATACAACCCAGAAGCCTTAGAAATTTTTGTGATGCACAAAATCTTTGTGCTGACAGCGTGGCTGCGATCGCAAGACATCGACGGGCGATCGAGCTTAAAAGGCATGGCCCAAATGTTTGGCTATGAGCTGGAATCGGCGCTGTTCGACTTGTTGGATAGCCCCCAATAACCCAAGCTTCAGGCCCAGTGCCTCCCGCCCCCTTACAAATCATTGGCTTCCACCCATTGCTTAAGTTCTTCCAGAAATTGCAAAGCAGTCTGGCCAAACTCGGTGATTTCGTAGGCCACAGCGATCGGGCGGGTGCTCATCACTTGGCGAGTGACCAATCCCGCAGCTTCGAGTTCTTGGAGGCGCTGAGTCACCATTTTTTTGCTAACCCCAGTCAGTTGACGGGCCAGATCATTGAAGCGCACTGGGCCATCTTTGAGATGCCATAGAATCGACCCTTTCCATTTGCCGCCCAAAATCTGCATACCCCGTTCAATAGGACAGGGGGAGCCCGCGATCGCCCCTGGTTGATGGCACGCCGTTGCAGCATTGCGCCCCGTGGTTGTGTCGTGCAGAGTAGTCATTTCCCCACCTGGTTACTAAAAGTAAACTAGTTGACTATCGTAACTAGAATTTGTAGCGTAGGGCAAGAGAACTTCCGCTCACACCTTCCTCTAGGACTTGATTCTATGCCAACGATCCTATTAATTTTGGGTGCAGAAACTCGCCCGTTTGCCAAAGGCGACTACAACCGAGGTTTGTTTGAAACAGCAATTGCTACCTTGCAAGAGCACTACACCGTCCTCACCACAGTGGTGGAAGAAGGGTATGACGTTCCCACGGAAATCGCCAAATTCAAACAGGCGGATACAGTCATTTTTCAATACCCTGTGTACTGGTTTATGATGCCGTCTGTACTGAAGCGTTATATCGACGATGTGTACGTTTATGGCGAATTTTTTGGCCCAGGGCATGACTATGGGTTGAATGGGCTGATGGAAGGTAAGACGTTCATGCTCTCGACCACTTGGAATGCGCCCTTAGCAGTCTTTGACAATCCAGACAGCTTTTTTGAAGGTCAGTCGGTGGCGGCGGCCCTGTTCCCCATGCGGAAAAGTCAAGCGTTCTGTGGGTTGACCGAATTGCCGCATTTTTCCTGTCATGACGTAGTGAGCAATCCCGATTTTGCCCGTGACCAGGCCCGCTATCAACAGCATTTGGCCCAAGTATTTGGCTTAAATGGCGAGGCTGGGGCGATCGCTGTTCCCGTGTCTGCGGCCAGCAGTCGATGAGCTGACCCAACAGTGCTGGCATTGTCCAAAGCCAGTCTGTTGGTTCCAACGCAAAAACCGCATTTGATCGCCGTTGGGTTGATCAGATGCGGTTTCATGTCGATGGGGTTCACTCAATCAGTCCGCGATCGCGAACAATACCACAGGGACTGCGCCACTACCACCAGCGCAGTTGCAACATGCCTGTGGCTTGGCTCGTTTCGGTTTCCGTCTTCCATTCCACCAGCTTGTAGGTGCCAAAGACGTGATCCCACCAATCCACCGCCAGACCAAAGTTGTGGTGCCACATGTTGTATTTATGGTGGACGTAGTGAACGGGCATTTTCATCCAAAAGCACTTGGTCGGGTTATCGTGTTGCAGTTGGTGGGCATAGGCCGAGAACAACGCATATACAACAGCCCCCAGCGTCCAGCCTAGCCCCGCCGCCAGCGACACAAAATACATCGGCACCAAAATAATCACGGTGCCTTTCACGTAATCGAGAAATTCCCAGAGCACGCCCTGACCTTCATTCCGACGATGGTGATCGCGATGCCGTTCGCCCAGGCGATGAAACCGATGCATGAGGCGATGGCCCCAATATTCCACGAAACTTGCCAGGACAAAGGCGATCGCAAAGCACCCACTGCCGACTAACCAATTTGTTGCCATTTCAGACATACCGCTTTCCTTTCACACCTTTGTTGGATTTGAGTAGTCAATTCGATTTGCTTCTAGCCATTATTGACTAGATTTAGCTACGAGACTAGCGCGATCGCCGGAATCGAGTGGCCAGAGCAGCTCTGCCTGACGCGATCGTCAAACACCAACCCAGGCCAAAGGTTAGCAGGCACCACCGCACAATGCCCTCTTTCCCGACGCAACGCAACCGAAGAAAGTTCACCAAAAGCAATCGCTTTGGCCACCCCGATCTACCCAAAGGCTGAGTTCGGCGATCGCGTTTGGGCAGGGCGCAACGGCCCTCTGCGCAGGCTGTTGACCAGAGCTAAGTATTTCCCTCTAAAACAAAATTTTCTATGTAAATCTACCGAAAGTTTGACTCAACTTCATCAAGATTTCATATAAGGTAGAGCCTTGTGAACGGCTTGATCCGTGTGTTCTCCTACTCCAGGTCAATTTCGTACCGATGATTTGACCTTGGGAAGCATCTGTTCAATCGTCATTTCCCCGTTTGCACACTTATCTTTTGAGAGTAGAGGGATAAATTCATGACTCCAGATACCTTAGTAGCAGCCACACTGGATCCCACACCGACGGCGCTATTGCCTGCTGACCCTGTAGCGCTGACTGCCATTGATTCCACCTTGATTGTGCAGCCGCTAGCCGCCTTAGCCCTGGTCGGGGCCTCCAGCCAACCCATCACGGATCTCATCCCCACGTTGGATGAAATTGACGGCACGATCGCCATTACCAACGGGTTTGTTACCCCCAACCTCACAACGCCCTTTGGCCCGCTCACTGGCACCTACGACCTGGTGACCCTCACAACCGATCTCAACACCACCTTCCAGGCCGCAACCGGAACACTGAACCTGCTCAACGGTGTTGCCACAGGCGATTTGGCGATCGCCGGAGAAACCTATGCCGGGAGTTTTGAATTTGCCCAACTGGTGGGCGGGTTTGTCAACACCTTTCTCAAGGATCTGGATGGCTCCGTGGCCTTTGATGACGGCAAGATTGTGGTGGATATCCCAACGCCTTTGGGGGCGATCGCAGGCACCCTCGACTTTGGTAGCGGCCAACTGGTGAGCGATCTCGAAACGCCCTTTGGCCCCCTTGACTTTGCCATCGACTTTCCTGAAACCGCCCAATACGACCTCACCGTGGGCAACTTGCCCCTCACCGTCAACTTCGACACGGGCCTGGTGACTGCTGACTTGGTGCCCAGTGTGCCAGGGCCAGAACTGAGCCTCCCGCTCTCGGCCTTATCCGGTGATCTCGCCTTTGCCGATGGGGCCGCCACCCTTAATCTCGAAACGGCGTTTGGCACCTTTGATATCCCGTTTGAATTTGCAGACACCCTGGGCGATACCCTGACGACCTTTTTGACCGGGGTAACGGGCACGTTGAGCGTCGAAACCGGCACCCTCAACGCCGATTTGGTGAGTCCTCTGGGCAACTTTGCGGGTAGTTTGCCAGCGGGGCAATTCTTCACAGATTTCATCGCCACCCTCCCCACCTATGACGGCACCCTTACCTTTGCCGATGGCACTATTACAGCAAATCTGACCACGCCCTATGGCCCGGTGAATGAAACCTATGACTATGGGCAATATCTCGACAGTATTGCAACGTTTGTCGATGGGTTGGATTTGGCGATCGCGACTTAGGTTTTCGGCTCTAATTAAAGCTGGTTGAATCTGTGAACTAACTCATCATGGCATTGGGGCAAGGGAAACTTCCTTTGCCTTTTTTCATGCTGCTCCCGCGATCGCCAATTTCGCCTATTTTATGAAGGTTGTTTAGATTCCAGCACAGGAGCACAAACCCAATGGTCAATCAACAAATTTGGCGGCAGCGATCGCTGCGCTGGCTGTGTATTGTCGGCATCAGTGCCAGCAGTTGGGGCGCACCAGCGATCGCCCTCGCCCAAGAAACCCTGATCCGCACCCTGGTCGTAACCGGGCGGGCCAGTGAAGATATCCAAGCCACTATCACCGAAATTCAGTTAGGTATTGAAGCGCAAGGGGCAACCCCCCAAGCAGCCCAAGCCGACGTGAATGGGCGATCGCAAGCCCTCGTGAAAGTCCTCCGCGATCGGCGGGTGCGGAAACTGATCACCACCAACGTCAGCTTGCGGCCCATCTATCGCAACGACAAAGGCGAACAAACCCTAAAAGGCTACATCGCGAGTATGTCAGTGCAATTTCAAACTCCGGCAGCGCAAGCAGGGGCCATTGTCAGTGCAGCGGTGGAAGCCGGAGCCACTCAGATTAATAATGTGAGCTTTGTCGCCGACGATCGCGCGATCGCGGCAGGTCGCCAAATCGCGCTGACGAAAGCCACGGAAGATGCCAACGCCCAGGCCCAAGCCGTCCTCCGCGCCCTGAGGATTAGCCCCCAAGAAGTCACCAGCATTCGGATTGACGGAGCCTATGCCCCCCCACCTACCCCCATTCGGATTGATCAAAACAGCTTGTTTACAGGTCAGGACTCCCTCCGAACAAGACTGGAAAGCCGCACTGACCAACTTGAAGCCCAAGCCTTTAGCACCACCACCAACCTGGCCGGGACAGCCATCTTTGCCCTCACCGAGGGGACTCAAACCGTGAATGCCAACGTCACCCTCCAAATTCGCTACTAACCGAGGGCAGTGCCCCCCAGGCCAAGCCACGGCCCACAGCCTAGCGCCGAGGATTGCCAGCCCATCGCCGCGCGATCGCAATGGCTCACTCGGCTTGGCGGGGTACACAGCGCCGAAACAAAACGCGATAGCCATAACTGCTGAGATAGATCCCATTGATAACCAGGAGCAAGGCTTTACCCCAGCCCGCCTCAAGTTGGGGCCAGAGGGCCAGGGTGGCGCACAAGACCATGAGTTTTTCAACCAATGCCACAGTGCGGCCATGATGCTTGGGATCCCAGTAAGAAATGGGGCTGATAAACCGATAGTGACTGAAGGGCAGAAAGTGCCGATGGGCATCGTCGTGATGCACGGGCAAGTCACCGAGGCAGTGCAACAGCACGCTGGCACTCCCCAAGGCGATCGCCGGAGCCTGCCACCAACTCGCCAACACCAACGCGATCGCCGCGAGGGGAATGGAATGAAAGAGGTGATTCCAGGTTTGCCAACCCGGTTGCCAGTAAGTCTCTCGCCAAATCTGCGCTTCGGGTTGACGGCAAATCAGTTTGGCCCAGCCATACATCAGGAACATGGGCACATCTGGGAGGACAGAGCCAATCGCGATCGCCATCGGCACAGTGGGATCCAGCGGCAACAAAAAAGCCAGATTCAGGACAGTGTGACTGGGAGTGTTCATGGGTGACAGAGTGCGCGATCGCAAGGGGTGAAAATGGCTTGACAGCAGCAGTTGTAACTGGAGCTGGGGCGACACTATCCAGCTTAGATCGTCCTGATTATCTGGCCCCGCCTATCATCCTCAAGATCCTGGGTCTTGACCGGGGATGATAGGCGATCGCGGGGCTGTCTGCCGCCCCGGAACCCATGCCTTTGGAAGCAAAAATTTAACCGTCCTGCATTTTGGCAACAGCACAACCACCCCTTTCCAAAGATTTTGTTAAAGCCATCCAACTCTCGGTGAAATTACCGTTAAACATAGGGCTTGCGGCGATCGCCCAGGGCCAGACTCCCATCAGTTTAAGGTAGACGCTTTGACTGAGACTCCTGGGTCTGAGGCGATTTACGTTACATTCAGGGCCAACCCAACTGAGTAAACCTGATTACTTACCCCCAACCCACTAGACCCAACTCAGTAGACCCAACCCATCCGACGAGCCACAACCGTGATTTATTTAGCCCATATTTTTATTTATCCCATCAAATCCCTCGACGGGGTAGCCATGCCCCAAGGGACGGTGTTACCCAGTGGAGCCTTGCAGGGCGATCGCGAATTTGCGATCGTCGATGAGCAAGGGCGGTTTGTCACAGGGAAGCGCACTCCTGCCATTCACCAGATCCGAGCCCAGTTTGAGCTCGCCGAACGCAGCGTGACTCTCCGGCAACAAGGCGATTCCACCGGGCCAACGTTTCACCTCGATCGCGATCGTCCCGGCCTCGAACGGTGGCTGAGTGTCTATTTCGGGTTTCCCGTTCAACTGGTGCAAAATCAGGCCGTGGGCTATCCCGACGATCTCGGTTCTCCCGGCCCCACGGTAATCGGCACCGCCACCCTCAAATTGCTTGCCGACTGGTTTCCGGGGCTAAGTCTCGATAACCTCCGCCAGCGTTTTCGGAGCAATTTGGAACTAGGCGGCAGTGACCCATTTTGGGAAGATCGATTATATGGCGACACCCCCCAACAACCCGTCGCGTTTCAAATTGGGCCAGTCAAATTTTTGGGGATCAATCCCTGCCAACGGTGCATCGTCCCCACCCGTGCCCCCAACACCGGGGATACCTACCCCCACTTTCAACGAATCTTTGCCACCCAGCGCCAACAGTCCCTTCCCGCCTGGGTTGCAGCCGCAGCATTCACCCATTTCTATCGCGTAGCTGTGAACACTCGGCTGAACTCCGGAGACAGCGCGATCGCCCAAACCGTTCACATCAATGATGCGGTGCAGATGGACTAAACGGGGGAGAGCAAACTCCGCCCAGGAGCGATCGGGAACGCTAAAATTCACATAACGTTGGCCACAGTGAGCAAATGCAGATTACCTTTGAGCGCACAGGGGGCTTTGCCGGCATGGTGTTATCCGTTGTCATCGACACAAGCACCCTCGAACCGGCCCTCGCCCAGCAAATCAGGCTATTAGTCGAAGCCGCCGACTTTTTCCAGTTGCCCTCGGTTTCCCCATCGCCCCAGCCTGATCGCTTCCAATACCAGCTTTCAATTGTCGAACAAAACCGTCAGCACACTGTCCTCGTGGGGGAATCTGCCGTACCGGGCACCCTGCGGCCCCTCCTAGACTGGCTGCTGCAAATGGCCCGCCAAGGCCACTAAGTCGAGTGGGCGATCGTAATCTCCTGCGGCGAACACCGTTTAACCTCAGCCGTAATTTCCTGCGCCCCTTCCAGGGCTAAATCTTCAATGTAACCAGCCTGCGCTGCTTGCGCCTCCTCCACAGTGTCAAAAGGGCCAAAGTAGTAGGTATAAGCGGGGTTAATGGTAGTCACTTCGACCCACCAATCTGCGGTGAGCGAATGCACCAGACCCGATACAACCTCTTTTGCTACATCAAAAAATCCCATATGGTCAACCGAATAGGTGGATGCGACGAAATTGCAACCAGAGCAATGACCACGACTGTGGCCTTTCCCCGTTAATCATCAATCCTAAAAATTCTTGGCAGCTATTCGGTATCGCGACGAACAACATTATGGAATGTAATACAAGCATTGGCAGAAAGTGGCCCAAGCTTATGTGAAGCCTGCCACGACCAGCCCGTCCCGGCCTCTCACTGCTGGAGCTTGATTACAGCGACTTGGGGCCAACACTGCAATGGCTCCACCCAACGGTTCTCTTTAGTAGGGACTTAGCGCCGCATAATAGTCCAACACTTCTTGGCCAAGTCGGATCACGTCTTCCGAGCCTTCTACCATCAGTAAGTAGTGGCCTCGCTGAAGATGATGCCGATAGACGCTGGCCGCTGTCCCTTCCCCCAGGAGGCTCAACACGCCACCCAAGAGCACCCCCACCAAACTACTCACTCCGGCCACGACAGCTAGCAACAGAGGCCAGTCTACCGGAAGCGACCACCACAGTTTCGCCGCGATCGCCACCGCCACCCCCACACTACAAGCCGCGATCGCGCACTGCAACGACTTGCGACCAATAATGGCTAAGGGCTTGCGCAGCCCCACCCGCTCCGGACTGTTGAACCCTTGCCCCACGATCGCCAGATGCTCTAGGGAAATCCCGTGGTGATAGAGCAGCCGATAGGCTTGAAAAACCGATTCTTGATCGGGAAACACGACAACAGACAGGCATCGGGAACGTTTCCGATATGTAGCTTTGCTGAAGCGAGGTGGGATAATCACGGAAATTTCAAGAAAGTGTGAGAAGTCAGAAGGTCATTTCTGCATCATACCCCTAGTTTTTTGCCCCCTGGATCGCCCGTCCGCCTCATTTAAAGAAGTCTTTAGTATTTTTGCGGATCCGGCCCCTGATTCCGGGATGAACCTTTATCTTTCCGATCCTTTGCTCTTTAATGAAAGCAGATCCACTCATTCCTTAGGTGCCGTTTCTATGCCTCCACGTTGGCCTCGTCAGCCCGATCGCGCTGATCCGGCATTCCGCCGTTTAGATGACCGCATGACCTTTGCCACCCACGTTGCCGCCTTTGCTGCTGTGAATTCGGGGTTATGGTTCTTCCGGGTCGCTGGCGAAAAGTTGTCTGAAGTTGCGGCACCGGGTGGCCTTCCGGGAACACCCCTCATCACCCTGGTGTGGGCGATCGCCCTGGTCAGCCATGCCGTCTATGTTTTTGCGATCGCGCAATATCCCGATCTCCCCACACCTCCCTCGGAAGGGGGTTCTGGCTGAGGGCCAAACCCTGGAGAATTGTTAGTGTAGACACAAATTTCGGTTGCCCCCTGGGAATGGGCGATCGCCGCCTTTCGCCCCCCAGTTCAACGCTCCGTCAGGAAAATTTTCCTCTGGAGGAAGAGAACAAACAACCAGCTCACAGTCCGCTCCCATCCCAGCAACAGCACTTTGAGGGGCATCGCCCGCAGCCAACCCATACGGCTGTCGGTTGGATTTCTGTCTGCAATTTCTTGATATCTGCAATCGGAGGAAAATCATTATGGCAAATCTAGGCACCAGTCAGGCCATTGAACAATTGGCAGCGGAGATCGGTGAAAACGTTTATATCGATATTGCTAAGTGGCACTTATACTTATCCGACGCGCACTTGCACACCCCCCTGGCCGAGCAACTTTATCCCCTGTTAACGGACGACAGTTTGACCGAAGCCAAAGTGGAAGCAATTCTGCAAGGCATGATTGTGAAGGTGGGTGGTGGCAAGCGAGAACTGCCCCTGGCGGATCTCATCCCCATGCAAGGCCGGGTCAGTTTGATGGATTTGCTAGAAGAATTTCAGCGATCGCTGTAACCCGTGGTCCCGCAACCCACGGCGATCGCCCCCTCAGTCATCCCCCCACAATTGAACCACGAGTCACCAAGCCGACCGTCCGGCCCAGACACTCGCCCTGGTAACCCAGCCCCAAAATCATTGCAAAGTATTGCATCACTCTCAGAAATTGCCCCGTTCACCCAAGGGTGCGATCGCGGCCACCACCGAACCAGCCAGGAATTTGGGTTCTACCATTAATGTGCTGCACACTACAATTTGCTGCATTTCTGGCGATCGCGGCAATGGCCTCCGCCAAAAGAAATGTTGATGTTTGGTGACTTCTATGCCTTTAAGCTTTGACACTATCCTTTACAAGTATTTACAATGAGGGGGTAGGTAGGAATAACTTTCGGAGTACTCATCATGCAAGACGTTCAAAAAATAAACGTTGGTACTGAAGATCGGAATGCCTGGAAGTTTGGGTTTACTCCCCAAGCCGAGTTGTGGAATGGTCGCTTTGCCATGATTGGGTTTGTTGCGGCACTGGTCACTGAACTGGTGACCAACCAAGGTGTGTTGCACTTCTTGGGCATCTTATAGTTATCGGTTCAGCTATTGCCCAAATCGTTGTGGTTTGGGCGTTTGACATGATCCGGGTGAGTTTCACCCATCATGAACACCTGGGGTCAGCCCAGGTTGCAACCTGACTTCGGTCGGGTTTTCAGTTTTAGTCTCTCCGCTTTGAACTAGGTAGGTGAGCCTTCATCATGGGGGTTCACCTTTTCTATATCTGAGTTTTCTATCTCTGAGGCTAGTTAACTGTTGTTCTAAACCCTCCCCAGGGAGGAATGCCACACTTCAGCGCCCATCCTTGGGGCCACCCGGCAAACCAGCACGGAAAAGTACCTGATCTCTGCCTAATTTCTGTCTAATTACAGTATGATGCGATCGCCCAACGGCCTGTTTATTTTCCGTAAGCCTTAAAGTATGCAGCACGATATTTTACGCAAAGAGCAAGAGTTTCACGATCGCTGGGCTTCCGTCATCGACGTAGATGGGATCCGCGTTGCCGACTACTTTGAAGCCTGTACCGCCCCCGAAAATCGCTTCATTTTGCAGCAATTGGGCACTGTTCAAGGTCAGTCCCTCTTGGATTTAGGCTGTGGGGCGGGGGAAAACAGCGTGTACTTTGCCCTCAACGGAGCCCACTGTGTTGCATCAGATTACTCCCCCGGCATGGTGGAGGTAGCCCTCAAGCTGGCGGAAAAAAACGGCGTCCAGATTCAGGGCAAAGTCATCAACGCGATGGATATTGATTATCCCGACAACACCTTTGATATCGTGTATGCGTCCAATTTGCTCCACCACATTCCCCATCCCGACATTACGATTCGGGAAATTCACCGTGTGCTGAAACCTGGTGGCAAAATGTGTTTTTGGGATCCGCTCCGGCACAATCCCGTCATCAATGTGTATCGGCGGATGGCCACTGAAGTCCGCACCGACGATGAAATGCCGTTGGATATTACGATTGTGAATCAGGTGCGATCGCTCTTTTCGCAAACGGCTTACGATACGTTTTGGATTGCATCTTTGTGGATTTTCTTGCAGTTTTATTTGATTGAAAAAGTGAATCCAAACCAAGAGCGGTATTGGAAAAAAATTATCCTCGAACATGAACGCTTGCGCCCCACCTATCGCCGCCTGGAAGCCTGCGATCGCGTGTTAAAACACATTCCCGGCATGAAGCGCATGGCCTGGAATTTGGCAGTTGTCGCGACCAAATAACCGCACAGCCGTGCCCCAACCGGAACAGGCTTAGTAACGCAAAAAGCGGGCCAGGGTTAACAAGGCGATCGCCGCCAACCCAGCCCCCACCACAATGCTGAGCATTCCAGCATCAAAGTTACCCGTTGCCGCGACAATAGAACCCGGAATGAGGGAACCCCCAACCCCACCCAGCAAAATCGCCAAGCCGTTATATAGCCCCGTCCCGGAACCAACGCAATGGGCGGGTAAGAGGTGTTGCACGATCGCGTATTCCTGGGCACCGTAAGCACTTTGGCAGAATACCGCGATCGCAAACAGGGCCACCAATAGCCCCAACTGTTGCGTCGTCGAAGCCAGATAGACCATTCCCCCCGCCAGCAAAAAGCCCACCCCAGCCAGTTGCAGGCGACGTTGCAGTTTGTCACCAAGGTAGGCCATCACACCGATGCCGATTATCCCCGTGGCAAAAATCACCGCCAAGGGCCAGCCCAGTTGCCCAAAGTCAATCCCTTTCGCCCGGTTGAAATAGATCGGCAACCAATTCAGCAACCCAAACGCGCAAAACGCATTCAAACTGCCACCCACCACCGCTAACCAAAACCGAGGATCCCGCCGATACGGTGCGGCTGGGGCCACCTCATCCAGGACTGGGGTAAACGGGCTACCAACAGTTTGCCAGGGGGCGATCGCGCCATCCCCCGGCACCAGGCGATACACCAACGGTAGCGAAATCGCCATCCCCCCAAGGCCCAACAGCGCAAACGTCGGTCGCCAGCCCAGGGTTTGCGTCAAAGGAATAATCAACAACGGGGCGATCGCCGTCGCCAGCAAAATGCCACTCCCCCACAGAGCATTGGCCCGCGATCGCTCTCCTGGCAAAAACCACCGACTGGTAATCGCACTCAGCATGGGAATGTGCATCCCTTCGCCGATTCCCAAAAGTAACCGCAGCCCAATCAACACCCCAAAAGACTCCCCAAACATGGCACTGAGCAGCGTCACCCCCGAAAAGGCCGCGATCGCCACCATCACACTCCGTTTTGGCCCAAACCGCTCAGCCAGCGGACTGAGGGCCATATTCGACACCGCATAGGAGAGATAGAACGCCGCCAACAATACTTCTCCATTCGCACCGATTTCGCGATCGCTCCAGCCAAAGTCCTGCGCCAAGCGGGGCATCGCTAGAGCCAAATTATTGCGGTCTAAGTAATTGATCAAAATTGTGACCGCCAGAACCGCCGGAATGCGCCAGCGGGTTTGCGGGGTCGGAAGCGTTGGAGTATCCATGCAATCAGCTCAATGGGGCACTTTTCAGTCTACGCAACTCTGGGCCGCAAGTTCGTACCCACTGCCACGTCAGCCTCAGCCCACCGCCCCTAGCCCAAAAAACCAAAACTTCCTATGCTTAACACTAGACACCTTTTACCATTGCCACACAAAACCATGACTGAACCTCGGATTGCCCCCTACGGCGCTTGGAAATCGCCCATTACGTCAGATCTGATCGTGGCGGGAACAATTGGCCTGGGCGGCATTCGGTTGGATGGCGAGGCCGTGTATTGGACAGAACAGCGCCCCACCGAAGGAGGCCGGAATGTGGTGGTGCGGCGATCGCCCGATGGCACCGTAGAAGATATTACGCCAGTGCCGTTTAATGTGCGGACGCGGGTGCATGAGTACGGCGGCGGTGCCTATTTTGTCCATGATGGGGTGGTGTATTTCTCTAACTTTGCCGACCAACGGCTGTATCGGCAGGATATAGGCCAAACCCCGATCGCCCTCACCCCCGAAACCCAATGGCGCTATGCCGATAGCGTTATGGATGTCCAGCGGAACCGGATTCTTTGTGTCCGGGAAGACCATACCAACGCTGGCGAGCCGATTAATACCATTGTGGCCATTGATGCGACGGGAACCGCCGACCAAATCGTTTTGGTCTCTGGTTGTGATTTTTATATGTCGCCGCGCTTGAGTCCCGACGGGTCGCAATTGGCGTGGATCAGTTGGAACCATCCCGATATGCCCTGGGACAACACAGAACTGTGGGTGGCGGCGATCGCCCCCGATGGCACCCTGACCACACCCCAGAAAATCGCAGGTGGCGAGAACGAATCAGTCATCCAACCCGTTTGGTCGCCGGACGGCACATTGTACTTTGTCAGCGATCGCACCAACTGGTGGAACCTCTATCGCTGGACTGCTGCTGGGGCCATAGAAGCCCTGTATCCCCTGGAGGCAGAATTTGGGATGCCGCCCTGGGTCTTTGGGTACATCAACTATGGGTTTGTCTCCCGCGATCGCCTGTTGTGCCTGTATAGCCAGGATGGATTGTCGCACCTGGCCATGCTCGACACCGACCGCAAAACCCTCAGCCCCATTGCCCTGCCCTACACCGAACTGGGCGGCATCCATGTAGCAGGTAACAAAGCTGTTTTTCATGCCGGGACAGCCACCGAACCAGGCGCGATCGTCCAACTGGACTGGGCCACCGAGCACCTCGCAGTCTTGCAACGCTCCAGCACCCTAGATATTGAGGCAGGCTATCTCTCTCAGCCCCAGCCCATCACCTTCCCCACCAACGATGGCGCGATCGCCTACGGCTTCTACTATCCCCCCACCAATCAGGATTACCTTGCCCCTGACTCCGAGCGTCCCCCTCTCTTAGTCAAAAGTCATGGTGGCCCAACCGCCGCCACATCCACGGCCTTTAACTTGAAAATTCAATACTGGACGAGTCGCGGGTTTGCCGTCCTCGATGTGAACTATCGCGGCAGCACAGGCTACGGGCGGGCCTATCGAGATGCGCTGAAAGGCCAGTGGGGCATTGCCGATGTGGACGACTGCGCCAACGGTGCAAACTATCTGGTCGCCCAAGGGTTGGTTGATGGCGATCGCCTGGTGATTGATGGGGGCAGCGCCGGGGGCTACACCACGCTGTCAGCGCTGACCTTCCGGGATGTCTTCAAAGCCGGAGCCAGCTACTATGGCGTAAGCGATCTGGAAGTGCTGGCCACCGACACCCACAAATTTGAGGCCCGCTACCTGGACAGCCTGATCGGCCCCTACCCCGATCGCAAAGACCTCTACGTGGCGCGATCGCCCATCCACTTCACCGACCAACTCAACTGCCCCGTCATTTTCTTCCAGGGTGACGAAGACAAAATCGTGCCGCCCAACCAGGCCGAACTCATGGTCAATGCCCTCCGCAACAAAGGCTTACCCGTCGCCTACGTTTTGTATGCCGGGGAACAACACGGTTTCCGCAAAGCCGAAAACATTAAACGCACCCTGGATGGAGAATTTTATTTCTACGCTCAAATTTTTGGCTTTCCCCCCGCCGATGACATTGAACCGCTGTTAATCAACAATTTAGCCACCCTTTAAGAGCGATCGCGCCCCGGTTCATCCCATTTTCAGCCCAGCCAGAAGCTTCTTTATCCCGGCTTTATTGGCTCTCCCATTGGTGTTTCATCCGTTCAATTCGGGTGAGCAAACTTTCATTGGACAGCCGCGAACTGAGCCGTTCCACCAATAACGGAAACGCAAAAGGCGAGGGGCGTTTAGTCTCTCGCCACACCAGATTCAAACAACGCAGGCGATCGAGAGTTTGTGCTAAACGATGCACTTCCAACTGTTCATGCAAAACTTCGTATTCAGCTTGTTTAAGCAATAAATTATCAGGTTCATATTTACTAAACACTTCGTAAATTAATGAAGCACTAATCTGAAGTTGATTCGTTGTCTTTTTAGCAGTTGGATACCCCTTAAAAACAAGGCCAGCCACTTGGGCAATCCCCCGAAATTTGCGCCTCATCAGTTCCGAAAGATTGAGACTCGACTTGATATCGTCATAGAGCGATTCCAGATCGAAAAATGTTGCTGAAAATAAGGTCTTAAACGGATAACCTTTGGGCGCTAAAATCTCAAAACCATAGTCATTCACCGAGACGGATAAGGTCGCGGCCTGTTGTTTAGCAAAGCGATAACTCCACAAAAACCCCAAGCCTTCATGGACAAAGCGACCCTCAAACGGAAAAACATACAAATGCTGACCTTCGCGAGTTTTGCAACTTTCGATGAGGAAATCTGCCGTGCCCGGTAGTTGCGAAATCCGAGATTGAGCCGCCAATATGGGCTGCAAGCAGGCCAGTTCTGCGTTCAGCGTAGCCGCCGTTTGAGCGATCGCAATTTCGTGCCGGAGTTGAGCACTCAGCGTATCAGAAATCGCCAGATTGCCCCCACCCCACGCTGGAATAATGGTTGATTTTTTCTTGGCTGTTTTCACATACACCACCATATCTTTGAGCATAAAAAACTCAAGTTGCTTCCCCGCAAAGAAAAATACATCTCCAGGCTTCAAGCGGGATACAAAACTTTCTTCAACGGTGCCAATTTTGGTTTGATTCATATAGCGCAGTTGCACCAACTGATTCGACGTAATGGTGCCAATACTCAGGCGATGAAATCGGGCCAATTGAGCCGTGGCAATGCGATAAACACCATCAGTTTGTACCAGCTTGCGATAGCGAGGATAGGCCGCCAAACAGCGACCACCATGTTCCAAAAATTCCAAAATCCAGGCAAATTCCGCTTGGGTTAAGTGGGCATAGGCCACCGTCGATCGCACCGCTGCCAATGTCGGTTCCGCCCGAAAACCCGCCCCGCAGGCCAGAGTCACCAAATGCTGAATCAGCACATCAATGGGTTTGTCACGGGGATGCCGCGACTCGATCGCCCCCGCCGCCAGCCCCTGCCGAAAGGCGGAAATTTCCAGCAATTCCAGAGCATTGGTCGGCAAGAAAAAAATCTCAGACGTCCCTTGGGGCACATGTTGCGATCGCCCCGCCCGCTGCAACAACCGGGCAATATTTTTTGCACTACCAATCTGCACCACCCGCTCCACCGGCTGAAAATCCACCCCCAAATCCAGCGATGACGTACACACCACCCACTTGATTGTCCCGGCTTTTAGCCCCGCCTCGATCGCCTCCCGGTCTGCCGCGTCAATGGAACTATGGTGCAGGGCCAGTTGGTCAGCGTGGTCGGGCAGGGCAAAGGCGATCGCCTGATACCACCGCTCGGCCTGGTAGCGCGTGTTGGTAAAAATCAACGTGGATTTCGTCATATCCAGCGCATCGACCAACTCTTGAAACAGCCGCAGGCCCAGGTGTCCCGCCCAGGGGAAGGTATCCACCGACTCCGGCAAGATACTCTTGATCACCGTCCCTCGCTGCAAATCGGTTTGGACGATCGCCGGTGTCGTCTCGCGGCCCACAGCGACTTGGGCGGCTTCTTCCAAATTCCCCAGGGTGGCAGACACTGCCCAGGTTTTCAGCTCAGGACACAACTGCCGCAGGTGCGATAGACACAACTCCGTTTGGGTGCCCCGTTTAGAACTCATCAGTTCATGCCATTCATCCAGCACCACACACCGCAGCGATCGCAATCGTTCACTGGCTTTGGCATCGGCCAACATCAGGGTCAGCGATTCCGGCGTGGTGATCAAAATCTCCGGCATCTGCTTGAGTTGGCGACTCTTTTGCGAGGATTTGGTATCCCCCGTGCGCGACTCCACTCGTAACGGCCAGCCCATCTCGGCGATCGGGCGCTGAATCGCCTGTTCAATATCCCGCGAGAGCGCCCGCAGTGGCGTGAGATACAACAGTTGCAACCCCGTCGTTGGCGTGTGGAGCATTTCCGCGATCGCCCCCATCACCGCCGCATAGGTCTTCCCCGACCCCGTGGGGACTTGAATCAACCCACTTTCCCCGGCTAAATACCGTTCCCACACCTCCCGCTGAAACGCGATCGGCTCCCAACCCTGCCGTGCAAACCAGGTCAAAATGGGCTTGAGCACTGTCTCAATATCCATACTGCGAGCTTCCACCATCACCAGCGCACCGCTTCACCCATACTTTTTTCCGAGTTTCCAGACTGCCAGAAACACCCAGCCCAGGGAACCCCCCTCCAGCCAGCGTGTCTGCGCGGCCTCCCCCATCCTCCGGGGAATTGGCCACCACGACAACCCCACCCCCCGAATTTACCCGGCACCTTGGCTGCCATGCCATGAACTTGTTGCCCAACCCAAGCAACATCGATCGCACCAACCGAGACGGGGAGATTAGGATAAAAAGGCAAAGCTGAGGAGACAACAACTCGATGTACGTTCTAATCGGTGGCGTTGGCACGATGGGGGCAGAACTGGCCAAAACCTTAATCCAGCTAGGGCACACGATCGCCATCGTGGATACCGATCCGCAGATGTGCCAATACGCCCGCGAAAAAATTGGGGTCATGGCCTTTGAAGGCAGCGCCGTAAATACCACCGTGCTGCTAGAAGCCGGAATTAAGAAAGCCCATGCCGTTATTGCTACCCTCCAAGAAGATGCCCTTAACCTGGCCCTTGTGACGCTGTGCAAACACTATGGCGTGCCCCAAATTGTCGTACGCATGAGCGATCGCGACTTTGCCGAACCCTATCGTCTGGCGGGCGCAACCCATACCATTAGCACCACCGAACTCGCCATTAACCGCGTGATTAACGCGATCGAATATCCCCAAGTCGATGCCATGATGCACTTTGAACAAGGCCAAATTGAAGTCTTGAAACTCTCCATTCCCAACAACTGTGCCGTAGTAGGCCGCAGCATTGCCGAAATTGCCCAAAATCGGGCGTTTCCAGCGGGCACATTAATCATTGGCTATCAGGCCCATCCCCATGAAGCGCTCAACGTTCCCAATGGCAGCACCGTGTTAGAAAGTGGCTCCACCATCCTCGCCGTCACCAAACCCGAATTAGTCCGAAAACTAATTGATTTTATGGGACTTTGTTCGCCTTCACCCACTTGACCTTAATCGTCTTTGAGCGAAAGCAACTTTTCGTTTAAAGTGCGAATATAAGCGCGGGTCACATCTTCTGGCAACAAGCCTTTTGAAACCGCATTATTCACGGCACTTTTTTCGGCTAAATACAGCCGACGATATAACCCGTCTAAATAATTTTTCTCTCCCATTTCATTCAGATGGGGCGTAAGGCGTTGATTGTAGAAATTACGCAGATCGCCCTCAGCCGCAGCAATGCGGGCTTGATAAGCAGCAAACAATTCTTCATACAAAAACTTCGGTAAGCTGCCACTTTGGAGTAAGATTTTCAACTCTTCTTGGGCGGCTTTAGCGGCAATGAGATTGAGTTGCAAGGCTTCAATTTTTTCGCGCATAGGCGACGGTTTAGCCAGTTGTAATTTTTTTACAAACCACGGGAGGCTAAGACCCTGGCCAATCAAAGAGAGCAATACGGTACTAAAAATAATGGCAACGACTTGCGATCGCCCCGGTAAGGTGGCAGGCAAACTCAAGGCCAACGCCATTGATAACGACCCTTTAACATTCCCAACAATCAAAACGTGTTGCCAACGCAGCGGTAAGGGGCGATCGATAAATTTCAGGAGCCAAAGTAACGGATAAATTGAAAAGATGCGCCCAATTTGATAGACCACAATGGCAAACAGGGCCGCCGGAATTGTTGCCAGCACAACTTGAGGTTCAACTTCAATGCCCAGCAACAGAAAAATAAACGTATTGACCCCAAATCCGGCGTATTCCCAAAAGCTTAATAGGGTCACTTTAATGGAGGCCGAAGTTTGACGAAAGGCCAAATTCCCAATTACCAACCCGGCAATCACCACCGCGATCGCGCTGGACACCCCCAACGCTTGCCCAATTTGAAACGTGCCCAAAGACACCGCCACCGTCAACAGAATATTACTCAGGGCATCGTCTAATTGCCGGAACAACCCCACACACAAATACCCCAAACCCAGGCCCAAAATTCCGCCCCCACCCACCGCCACAAAAATCTGGCGAATCCCTTCGCTGAGGGTAAACGAACCCTGGAGGTGTACCGTGGCAATCAGGCTCAGCAACACCAGGGCAATCCCGTCATTAAACAGGCTTTCACCTTCTACGATGGTGGCCAAGCGGCCCGGCACGGGCACACTGCGAAAGGCCGCAATCACCGAGACCGTATCGGTAATCGTCAAAATGACCCCCACCGCGCAAGCCGTAATCCACTCCAGGCCCAGGCCCATTTGCAACAACCCCGCCGTAATCGCCGCAGATAGCATCACTCCGGGGCCGGCCAGCACCGTAATGGGTTTGATGGTGCTGCGTAGCCGACTGATATCGGTATTGATGGCGGCTTCAAAGATCAAAATGGGCAGAAACAAGTTCAAAATCACATCGGGATTGAGGCCAATCTCGCCGGGTAAAGCATCCTTGGTCATGACTAAGCCCGCGATCACCAGGCCAATCACATAGGGAATCCGCAGCCAACGGGTCAACAGGGCCACCGCCGTTGCCACCAATAGCAACACGATGACCGTATTGACTAAACCCGTAATTTCGCCAGTGGGCAATGAGGCTGATTGGGCAACCAGGAAGGAGGTCAATAACGGCATAGGCAAATGGGACATCATGACGTTTACATGGACAGCAGCGCCTTACACGGCAGCAGGGGAGCGCGATCGCCCGTGGGAGTGTCACCTTTGCCAATTTCCCTCATCCCCCAACCCCTTCTCCCTGGGGAGAAGGGGAGAAGGATTGGAAGTCCCTCTCCCACAGGTAGAGGGATTTAGGGTGAGGGCTACAAAAGTGACACGCTCCCTCGCCCGTTCCCCTATTCCCCCTCATCGTCGCTGCTCGATCGCTTGAAGAATTTGCAAATCCCCCGCTTGGAGCCCCGAATAAACGCGACCCATTCTTTCACTAATACTGACTCAAACTCTTGTTCGAGGCGATCGGTAGCCTGAGA
The DNA here is from genome assembly GCA_964475335.1 of uncultured bacterium. Classification (GTDB taxonomy): domain Bacteria; phylum Cyanobacteriota; class Cyanobacteriia; order Leptolyngbyales; family Leptolyngbyaceae; genus CAYYWG01. The sequence goes on along the minus strand of CAYYWG010000017.1, from coordinate 4,395 downwards.
TACATTCAGCCCCGACCCATAGAGAATTTTCAGGGCTTGTTTCAGCGTCCGGCGATCGCCCGCTGTAAACCCTGCCCGCCGCAAGCCCACCACATTCAGGCCCATCAGCGTATTGGGACTCACACTGCGCGTCATGCAAAAGGGCAGGATATCCTTCTGCACCGCTGACCCCCCCGACATCATCACCAGCCGCCCGACCCGCGTAAACTGATGCACCAAACAATTCCCGCTGATAAAGGCGCGATCGCCCACTTCTACATACCCCGCCAACAACGCCCCATTGGCCAACACCACATGGTTCCCCACCTGCACATTATGGGCCACATGGCTCTGGGCCATCAGCAAACAGCGATCGCCCACTTTCGTCACCGTTTCGGGTTGCGTCCCCCGGTGCACCGTCACCCCTTCTCGAATGACACACCCCGGCCCAATTTGCACATAGCTGGGCGCATCTTGATAGGCAAAATCCTGGGGGCGATCGCCCAACACCGCCCCTGAATGCACCTGGCAATCTGGCCCCAACGTCGTATAGCGCAAAATGCTCGTATGGGGGCCAATCTGACAACCATCGCCAATGACGACATCTCGCTCAATATAGGCAAAGGCGCTGACCGTGACGTTTTGGCCCAACTCTGCCCCCGGCTCAATCACAGCAGTTGGGTGTATGTTCGTCCCCTGGCTCATTCGTTCAACCATCCTCACACAAGACTGACTGGATTATCTGGGCTGGGTGTAGGCACTGTCAAAAAGTTCCCACTGCACCCCTGGCGATCGCGCCCCACCCCCACAGCAAGGGGTATTTCCCATAATCCCCTTCCCCTCACTTCAGACTATGATGAGAGTAAAGCAGCACACTGGGCCACATACCCTGCACCATCGTTGATAGCCTTAGTCCATCGCGTTTGAGCCAATTCGGTTTGACCCAAGCACCACCATGTCGCATGGCTGCCAACTTGCAAGCTCATTGAAATAGCTGAAGTCGCTCCTCTGTTAGTCGCAGGGTCGCCCATCCGTTAAATGGACAGGGCATACTGAAGATCGAAATGCCGCTGGGGTGGATGGGGATGGATGACGGGATGAACCAAATCACACTGGACGCAGCCGTGTATCACGAGATGCAAGCCACTCTGGCCGCCCTCCAGCAGCGCGTCGCCGAGCTGGAATATGCTGAGCGCGATCGCAAACAAGCTGAAGCTGCCCTGCGCCAAAGCGAAGAACTCTTTCGCACAACCTTTGAACAAGCCGCCGTCGGGATTGTCTTCTCCACCTTAAGCGGGCGCTTTACCCATTTCAACGCCCAGTGGTGCGAGATTGTGGGCTACAGCGAAGAAGAACTGTGGGAACTCACCGTCCAAGATATTACCCACCCCGATGACATTGATACCGAACTGGAAAAAATCGATCAATTAATCAGTGGCAAACTGTCGAGCTTTTCCCTGGAAAAACGCTATCTCCGGCGCGATCGCTCCATCATTTGGGTACATGCAACGGTATCCCTCATGCGTGCCCCCAGCGGCGAACCCCGCTACATCATCAAAGTTGTGCAAGACATCAGTGTGCGTCGCCGTGCCGAAGCCGAACGGGAAGAAGCTGAACGCCGCCTCCAGCAAAAAGCCAACGATCTAGAAGCAGCCTTATTTGAACTCCAGCAAACCCAAACCCAACTCGTCCAAAGCGAAAAAATGTCGAGTTTAGGGCAATTAGTTGCCGGGGTTGCCCATGAAATTAATAACCCTGTTAATTTCATCTATGGCAATCTGAACTATGCCAATGATTACATTCAAGATCTCCTGCGCTTACTTCAACTTTATCAAATTGAATATCCAGAACCCGCGATCGCAATTCAAGATGCAATGGAAGCGATCGACCTGGATTTTATGATTGAAGATTTACCTAAGCTATTAGGCTCAATGCGTATTGGTTCAGAACGAATTCGCGAAATAATTGCCTCTTTACGCACCTTTTCTCGCCTGGATGAAGCCGAATTTAAAGCGGTGAATATCCACGACGGCATCGAAAGTACCTTAATGATTTTGCAGAATCGCATTAAGGCCAAACCGAATTTTCCTGAAGTCAAAATTATTAAAGAATACGGTAACTTACCCCTCGTCCAATGCTATCCAGGGCAAATTAACCAGGTCTTTATGAATATTCTGTGTAACGCGATCGATGCCCTAGAAGAAGCAGGCCACCACCAGGCATCCAAACAACCGATGATCCACATTCACACCGAGTTAAAAGCAGAATCATCGCTGCCATTACCCAGTCGCGATCGCCTACCCAGATCTTCAGTCATCATCCGTATTGCCGACAATGGTCCTGGCATCCCTGAAAAAGTACGCCAGCACCTCTTTGATCCCTTTTTCACTACCAAACCCGTTGGCAAAGGCACAGGTTTAGGTATGTCAATTAGCTACCAAATTGTCACCGAAAAACACCACGGCTCTCTTAAGTGTCTCTCCAATCCAGGGTTAGGCGCTGAATTTGTCATCGAAATTCCCACTCACCAACTTGACCCATCGGATAGTTACTAGACTATGCGCAACTTTTGGCCGTCGATAAATACAGCAAGGACAGGAGCGATCGCACAGACATTTTGGCAAAGATCGAGTAAAACCAGAATAATGATTTTTGACGTGCTGGAGTTTGTGGATGTCGAGCGATCGCCTGCGCCAAGTTGAGAAGACTTTAACCCGCTTACGAGAACAGTTGCATGGCAAAGAAGATACCTTGAGCACCATTGCTCCAGAAGAACGGGTGCGAATCAAGCAACAGATTGCTGGGCTAAAGGCCGAGATTCACCCATTTGAAGCGGAATATTGGCACCTGTTAGCCGAACAAGCGGAAGCCACCGACGTTGCGGTATCCTCCCCAGAGGTGATTGTGGCAGAGCTTGTGGAGCAATCCGCTCAACTCCAAACTAGCGATCAATTTTCTGAAGAGGTGTTGGCATGGCTGCAAAAAATCTATGCCGAAGTGAGCAAACCCAACACCCCCGCCGCCGCCAAACTCAAAGGCGCATTGTCCTTGATGCCGCCGTTCGTCAATTTGTCTTACGAAGCGGAACTGGATACTGAAAGCTTCTTGCGCAAATATTTTCCAACGTTTACCAACTGGGCTAAGGCCCTCGCAAAAAAAGCTCTAGCCTGCGATCCTGAGGTTGCACCCACGCTTCCCCCCGCAAAACGCGAACCATCGCAGGCGAAATTACTGCAAGCTGTCACCACGGAAGTGCAGGGACGATTAGATCAGTCGTTGCACAATGCCGTGCGGTTAATTTTGGGGATGGAGCGGCAAGACTATCGCGTGGAGCGGCCCTGGGCAACCACACTCTTGCGCCAAACCCAGGAACCTGAGCCTTTGCCCGCCAATACGCGCATTGTGGAGGTGTTTGACCAACCGGATTTGCAGCGGCAACTGCTGATTTTGGGGGAACCGGGAGCCGGTAAAACCACGATGCTGTTGGAATTGGCAGAGGAGTTACGGCAACGGGCAAGCATCGACAAAAGCCAACCCATTCCAGTGTTGCTCAATCTGTCGTCCTGGCATGACCCCAAACAACCAATTTGGGATTGGTTAATCGCCGAACTGAAAAGTAAATATGGGCTCCGCCAGGATTTGGCGAAACGGTGGCTGAGCCAAAATCAACTCTTGCCCTTGCTGGATGGGTTGGATGAAGTCGCGACCCAACACCAACAAGCCTGTGCCCAAGCCTTGAACGCTTGGCTAACCGGAGACTTGAGCCACAAGCCCTGTGGTGTGGCGATCTGTTGTCGGCGGGAAGAGTTTGAGCGGGTGGTGCGGCAACCCTTGAGCCTGCATGGGGCAGTGTATTTGCAACCCCTGACCTCAGCGCAGATTGCCGAGTACTTTACCCAGTTTGGCCTGGAGGCAGTGTGGCAGACGGTGCAACAGGATGAGGCATTGCAAGAGTTGTTGACCAAACCCTTGTTTTTGTCGATGTTTGGCCTGGTACAAACTCAGCAAAAGTTTTGTTTGGCCGATTGGCAAACACGCATCAGTTCAGAACAGAAAGTGGAGTATTTGCTGGATATCTATTGGGATGCGGCCATGACTCGCCCCCTCATCCTGGATCCGGATCAACGGCAGCAGGGTGTACTGAGTAAGACCTATGGGAAAAAGCCCCCGCCGAGCCAGAAACAGATCCGGCGTGCCCTGGTGTTTGCCGCTCAGATGCTAGCGCAAGACGCTAGCACAGAACTATTGATTGAAAAACTGCAACCCCGTGCCGTGCCAACGCGCAGGCAACAATGGGGGTATCGGCTGGTTGTTGGGCTGGTTGGTGGGCTGGTTGTTGGGCTGGTTGTTGGGCTGGTTTTTGGGCTGGTTTTTGGGCTGGTTTTTGGGCTGGTTGGTGGGCTGGGTGGTGGGCTG
>CAYYWG010000016.1:0-107168 GCA_964475335.1 uncultured bacterium | reverse complement strand
CGACTCCGGTAGCTTTGACTGCACCTGCCATCAATGGCTAGTCTCGTCTCGTCTAAGGCTTGACTGAATCAGCGCTCCCTGCGGGGGGCGCTTTTTGCATTTGCGGGGAAATGACACAGAGTAGAGGCACTTGATACCATCGATCATCAACAAACAACATAGATCGATAAGTTGATTTTTCTAGCTATGGTTCTCATTTAGCATGGTTGAGTTCTAGACATTCGGGCCATGAGACATCGATTTTCCGAACTTTACACAGTCATGTTGGTTAAAACAGACCAGCCGCCTGTTGTTCTGAGGATACGACCTGTCTTGTTTTGGTTGATTGTGAGTTCATTCGCGATCGCGCTTGTGATTGCATTTTGGGCAGGATGGCAGCAGGGGCGCAACAGTTTAGAATCAAGGCGACTCTCTGATGGAATTCGGGAGTTCGAGCAGGGCGTTGCCTGACGGTCTTGAACTAACAAACCAATTGAAGTTGTTTCTGAACAAAACCTATGTTTAGTAGAAATCGCTCTAATGTTTCTTTGACCTATCTGGCTGCCAACAGCGAGTTTCAGGGAGATTTGCATGTCGAGGGCAATCTTCGTGTTGATGGGATTGTGCACGGTAATGTAGAAGTGCGCGGGGATGTTGAGATTTCGTCTACCGGACTCATTGAAGGCGATGAGTTGCGGGCGCATAACTTATTGGTGCATGGAGTCCTGAAAGCACGAGTGATTGCAGAGGGTCGCTTAATCCTGAGCCGTACGGCCCGGTTGGAAGGAGATGTGGTGGCCAACGCTTTAGATATAGAGGCCGGTGCATTTTACGTTGGCTACATTGAGACCGGCGAGGCCAAGGTTTTGCCCGGAGTCCAAGTGCGGCCTGAGTTGATAGCCAGTCGCGAGGACGGCTAGAGACTGGGTTAGCCGCAGAGTGCGATCGCCATTGGGTCTGAGGGCTAGAATCAACTGAAGCTGACCAGAGGAACCAAGGCGATGACACTGACGCAAGTTTGGGGCGTACTGATCATTTTTATCGTTTGTCCCTTGATTGGTGGGTTACCCCTGATCAGGTGGATCGTGGCTTTGGGAACAGGCCCCCAGCTTAGCCAGATTGGGACAGGCAACATCAGCGTTTCGGCAGCGTTCTATCACGGGGGGCGGGTGCTGGGAATCCTCGCCGCCTGTGCTGAAGCGGCTAAAGGGATTGCTGCCGTGCTGCTTGCTCGTCAGTTTTTTCCGATGGATCCCGCGTGGGAGATGATCGCCCTAATCGCGCTGGTCATGGGGCGCTATTGGTTTGCCCACGGCGCGGGCACAACGAACGTGTTTTGGGGCTATCTCGTGCATGACCCCATCGCGGCTGGGCTCGTGTTTATTCTCAGTGGAGTCAGTTTTACCGTATTGCGAGAGCGGCAACTGGCAAAATTTGGTGTATTGGTCATCTTGCCAATCATTACGGCCCTACGCCATCCCGATGATGCGGCGCTGATTGTTGCAACGATGTGCGTCGCTGGGCTGTTGGGCTGGATTTATCTAAAAATTCCCGATGATTTAGAATTAGACCCCAGTGCATCCCAAGCGGAGTCTCGTGCCATGCTGCAATTTTTTCGGGGCGATCGCGCCCTCCAGACGCTTGATCAGCCCTTGGCGGTAGAGCAATTTGGACAGAAAGCGGCCACTTTGGCCCAGCTCAAACGGTTGGGTTGTCCGGTACCCCACGGGGTCGTGTTGGTCGCGGGGGATGACCCAGACAGTGTGCTGACCAAACTGGAACCGTCGCCCAAGCAGCCTGTCATTGTGCGGTCATCAGCAGTGGGCGAAGATAGCGAAGCCGCCTCAGCCGCAGGACAGTATGAAAGTATTTCTGGTATTACCAGTCGCGAAGCCTTGCCACCGGCGATCGCCCGTTGTTTTGCGTCTTACCACCGGCCAGCAGCAGTTGAGTATCGGCGATCGCGACATCTGCCAGATCAAGCGATGGCCGTGATTATCCAGCAGCAAATTCGAGGCGTCTTTTCCGGTGTGGCCTTCAGTCGGGATCCCATCACTCGGCATGGAGCCGCCGTCCTCATCGAAGCCTTACCCGGTAATGCGGCCCAAGTTGTTTCAGGCCAGACCACCCCAGAGTCCTATCGCGTGGAGGTGCCCGAGACACTGCCACCGGACTTAGCCTTTGCTCCGACCTGGCAGAGGCCACCAGCACTCAATTTTGCCATCGACGGCCAAGGCACCGTGCCGGCCCCTGTTCTCCAGCAAGTGGCGTATTTGGCCCGTTGGGTGGAAGCCCACTACCACGGCATTCCCCAGGACGTTGAATGGACATTTGATGGTCAAACTGTGTGGTTGTTGCAAGCACGGCCAGTCACCACTTTGCAACCCTTGTGGACTCGCAAAATTGCCGCTGAGGTGATTCCGGGAGTGATTCGGCCTTTAACCTGGTCAATTAATCGACCGTTGACCTGCGGGGTGTGGGGCGAAATTTTTACCCTGGTCTTGGGCGATCGCGCTCAGGGTCTGGAGTTTGAAGCGACGGCTACTTTGCATTTTTCCCGTGCTTACTTCAACGCCACATTGCTGGGCCAAATCTTTCGCCGTATGGGTTTACCGGCTGAAAGTTTGGAATTTTTGACCCGAGGAGCCAAATTCAGTAAACCACCCCTCTGGTCTACAGTGCAGAATATCCCTGGTTTGTTGCGGTTAGCCCGTCGAGAATTTGGCCTGATCCAAGCCTTTCAACGCGATCGCCGCCAATCCTTTGATCCCATCCTGGCGACCTTGAGCGCTCAACCACCGGAATCCCTTACCGCCCCCGCCTTACTGGAACGGATTGATACTATTTTACAGACCCTCAAACAGGCAACGTTCTACAGTATTTTGGCCCCGCTCAGTGCAGCCCTACGGCAGGCGATCGCCAAGGTGGATGCGGCCACATTAGACAACCACCAAACCCCCGAAATTGGGGCCACGCGATCGCTCCAGACCTTAGCCCAAGAGACCCATGCCCGACTCACGGAGTGGGGCTGGGAACTTCAAACGCTGACACCCACCACCCTCTTAACCCAGTTAGAAACCCAGCCTGCTGGCCAAGCTATTTTGGCCCGACTGGAACAGATCATTGCAGAATACGGCTATCTCAGCGAAGTAGGCACCGATATTGCCATTCCCACCTGGAGAGAACAGCCCCAACCTATCCGTGAGTTATTTGCACAATTTTGTTTGAATCCACCGCCCAGTCGCCCCCTCCCAGCGCCCCAGCGCCCCACCCAAGTTCAGCAACGGGTCAACCTGAAAGGCCAAGTGACCGAGGTCTATAGCCGTTTGCTCGCCGAATTGCGCTGGAGCTTTCTCGCCCTGGAACGGCAGTGGCGACACCAGGGACGGTTGCTAGCAGAAGGCGATATTTTCTACCTGACCCTTGCCGAGATTCGCCAGCTTATTGAGGCCGGAGCAGATTCTCGCGATCGCCCCGTGCACCAACACATTGCCGAACGCCAAACCCAACTGGAGCGCGATCGCGCCTTGGAACCCATTCCGTTTCTGGTTTATGGCAACGACCCACCCCCGCCAACGCTCTCGCTGCGATCGCAGCCCGTCGCCCAGCAACTCTACGGCATCGGCGCAAGTGCTGGTCAAGTCGAAGGAACGCTGCTCGTCGTCACCAGTTTGCAAGCCTTACCCACGATCGCCCCCAACACCATCATCGTTGTGCCCTATACTGATTCCGGCTGGGTGCCCCTGCTAGCCCAAGCCAGCGGCCTGATTGCCGAAGTCGGTGGTCGCCTATCCCACGGGGCGATCATAGCCCGAGAATACCAAATCCCTGCCGTCATGGACTTACCCCATGCGACCCAAATCCTTCAGACTGGGCAACGAGTCCGGCTGGATGGGCAACGGGGCACCGTCGAAGTTTTAGCAGATGAGTCCACGACTGCTCAGCCTCTAGAAACCCAATCACCAGAAGCCTAACCCTGGCCCCCGCTGCTTGCAAGCCCGACGCGATCGCCAGCCGGGGGCCAGATTCCAGTCAATCTTCTGTTCCCACTAAATTCTGTGCCAACTAGCGCACAGAAAACGCATCATTAAAGCGCCGCGTCACTGGTTCAATGAGGAACGTCAAAATCGACTTTTGCCGAGTCACAATTTCTCCCGTAGCCGCCATCCCCGGTGTCAGATCTACTTCCTTCCCTCGTACAGAAATCGCCCGCTTTTTCAACTTAATACGGGTTGGAAACACTGGCCCCAAAGATTGACCATTCTCGTTCTTTTCTACGATCGCGTTGGGGCTGACCTTAATCACTTCGCCTTCCACGATCCCAAATTCCTGATACGGGAACGTCGCCATTTTCACCTTAGCCCGTTGCCCCACCCGGACAAACCCAATATCCCGGTTCAGAACCTTTACCTCCAGCACCACATCTTCGCCATCTGGCAAGATCGAAAGCAACTCTTCCCCTTGTTGCACTGGCCCTTTTGTCGCTTTAATGGAATACACCGTACCGTCAAAGGGAGCTTCTACCGATGACAATTCGCGTTGCCGCTTAGATTGCTGGAGTTGCCCTCTCATTTCGGTCAATTCTTCTTTGCGCTTTGTCAGTTGGGTCAAAATCTCACTTTGGCGCTGGGATCCTAACCCCGCCGCTTTACTTTTCGCTCCCTGATACGCTTCCTGCGATTGACGAATGCGTTCTTGTTGGGCGTCAATTTCTTTTTCCAAAGACACAACCTTGTCTTCGGCGTTAGTCACGTTATCCTTCGCCCGAATGTATTCCAACCGAGGCACGGCACTATCGTTCAGCAACGTCCGCAGGCCGCGTTCTTGCTCTTTGGCGTTGGCCAGATTTTCCCGCGCATTGATCAAATTTTCTTCCAGACGGACAAGCCGTGCCCGTGCTTCACTAATCGAGGCAAACTGTTGATTTGCTTCGGCTTCAGCCGCCGCTTTTTCTTCATCAAAGGCCCGCAGCCGCGCATTTAAGAATTCATCTTGGATCGCAATGCCCGTATTGCCCGTGCCCGATCGCTCGGCTTCGAGGCGGGTAATATCGTCGGCAACGAGGGCCGAAGTTTTCGTCAACCGCGTAATTTCCGCATCCAGCACTTTTGTTTTGTCGGGTTCAACTTCAAGTAGCACTTCCCCTTTTTTAACGGTTTCTCCTTCTTTGACCACCACTTGTTGAATAGTGCCAGGACTGAGCGATCGCACCGGACGCACCTGAGTCGAAGGAATCAATTCCCCCTGGGCCACCGCCACTTCATCGACTTTGCTGAAGTGCGCCCAGGCAATACTCCCAAAGATCAGCACACTGATCGTTCCCGCCAGCAAGCGAGTGTAGAGGGGGGGCAGTTCCTGGACGGCTTTCCCCAATTCGTAGGACAGGGATTCATCTGGATTGGCGAGTTGTTGCCGGACTTGCCGCGATTGGGCCGGCGAGGAAGAACCGGGTTGGGGCGAAATAGAAACTTTCATGGCGAGTCAAAGAAGCCAGTAGCAAGAGTTCCTCTAGAGTAGCGAATCCTAGCTGGAACGCCTACCGCGATCGCCGAGGAAGCCTCGAATCTTCCCCTTCTCGTAACCTTTCTTTGCAACTAGGGCCAAAAATCCCCAGAAGGGAAAGTCGCCCTTTAAGATAGCAACAGTTATGCCTGTCGATTGTGCTGATTTCGGCCAGAGGTTCTGCCGTGTTTCCACTGCTTTATCCTTTCGTTCATGCGCTCCAACCGTTGCTGGTGCCCATTTGTTTGGTCGCGGCCTGGGCGATCGTGGTGCTGACGGTGTGGAGCTTGGTGGCCAGCATCAAAGAGACTGCCGATCGCACTCGCCAACTGCATCAAATTCCGTGTTCTCAGTGCCAATACTTTACCAGCAGCTATCATCTGAAGTGTACGGTGCACCCCACCAAGGCCCTGACCGAAGAGGCCATCCACTGCGCTGACTATGCAGCCAAGCTCTCCATTTACCAAACGAAAGAGTGAAGTCTTAGCCCGTCGGCGATCGCAATGCAGCCTGGAGGCAACATGTTAATCCGAAAGTTGATGGAATGCGACGAGTTTGTTGCTGGCGATGGCACCCTGCTGCGGGAATTGCTCCACCCTAGTCAACAAGCTGTCGAGTTGCGCTACAGTTTGGCCCAGGCAATCGTCCCCGTTGGCCAAACCTCCATTCCCCATGCCCTGGCTACAAGCGAGGTGTACTACATCCTCCAGGGTGTTGGAGAAATGCACATCAACACGGAGGCACAACAGGTGACAGTCGGGGATGTGGTGTATATTCCGCCCCACGCCAAACAGTTCATTCGCAATTGTGGTTCCGAGCCGTTGGTGTTTCTCTGCATTGTGGATCCAGCCTGGAAAGCCGCAGATGAAACCGTCTACGCCGACGACATAGATTCCTAAGGCAGAAGCCTCACGGGGGCGATCGCAAATTTGGGGATAGTGGGGGCAATCAGCGATCGCAACTGCTAACCGCCCCAGATTCTGACAGCCTTAGTCGGGATTTCCTTCCGACGAGCGCTTGTTGTTGTGGATTTGTTCCGCTTCCGGGCAATCTTCCGAGACAGTCGGTTCCACATTCCCTTTTGGCACCGAGGCCAGCTTTTGGGTAACTGCGCCAATGCTTTCTAAGCGCACCATTTCTTCCCACGAACAGGTTTCGTCTTCTTCCTCGGTTTCATAGCGCAGCGTGACTAAATCGCCCTCAATATCCAGAATCCGGGCCCGTTCAATCCAGCGTTGTTGATCCCGCAAGAAAATCCATACTTCTCTCCCGTCAGAACACAGTTGATAAATCTTGCGGTGCAGCATGGTTGCTTCTCCTAAGCGTTCAGATGATTGGAAAAACTGACAGTTTAGACTGGTGAGGATGACTGGGCGCTCACTCCGAGATTGGGCCTCGCGCAAAAAAGCTGCCTCTCCGTCTAGGACATCGAGCAGCCTTCAAAGCATGAGTTTATGGAGCGTGTGAAGCGAGTGGATTGAAGTGGAGCGATGCGTAGAACGAAACAAGCGCAAGCAAGCGAATGAATTGGGGTAAGCGCGATCGCACACCGTAGAAGGTTGCGTGCTGTTAATAAGAGGGATTAGAGTCATTGCTTAATGATAAGCGACAGCGTTCACAAACGGGTTGAAAATGGCAAAAAGCTTCCAGCCATCTCAAGGACTTGGGTAACTCGTCTGGAGAGCTTGCTGCATAGACAGGGGAGACAGCAAATGCAGCTAACCTGAACCGGTTTAATTCATGGAACGAACCCCCAGCGGGATGGTCAAAGTCCTGCGGATATAGCCTTGATCTATCTTTAGGTACTTTTGTCTCTACTTAGATACCGGATTGTATCAACTATTCTAGCGATTGTTAAGCCAAAAACGGGGAATCCGCCGGATCAACCGATACGGGTTAACCCTGGCCACTAGCGGAGAAGAGCGCCTGAATTAAGTGGCGAGACTGGCTGCTGGCTAGGCTGAGCATGGCCAGAGGGAAAGACAGGCAAGGGAAAGAGAACAGTTAAGATAAACATTAACCTGGGTATTGTCGTTGTTACAGGAGAAGGTGGCCAATGACCTTGTTACAGCTCAGTACGTGGCCGGAGGTCGAAGCCTATGTGGCGCGATCGCCCGGTATCATTTTGCCGATTGGTTCTACGGAGCAGCACGGCCCGACTGGCTTGATTGGTACAGATGCGATTTGTGCTGAGGCGATCGCGCGGGGAGTGGGGACAGCAACTCAGGCCCTCGTCGGGCCAACGATTGCGATCGGCATGGCGTTGCACCACACGGCCTTTCCCGGCAGCATCAGCCTCCGGCCCAGTACTTTGATCTTAGTTATTCGCGATGTGGTGGCCAGCTTGGTCAAAGCTGGGTTTACCCGCTTCTTTTTTATTAATGGGCACGGTGGCAATGTCGCCACGCTCAAAGCAGCCTTTGCCGAAACCTATGCCACCCTGGTTGATTGGCAATTGCCCCAGGCCGAGCAAGTCCGCTGTGAAGTGAGCAACTGGTACATGTGTCGAGCCGTGTATCAGTTGGCGAAAGAGTTGTATGGCGAGCAAGAAGGCTCTCACGCCACGCCCAGCGAGGTAGCTCTCACACAATTTGTCTATCCAGACGCGATTAAACAAGCCGAGTTGAGTCCAGAAGTTGCAAAGGGCTACCCCATCTATGGTGCGGCAGACTTTCGGCAGCACTATCCCGATGGCCGAATGGGCTCGAACCCGGCCTTGGCCACGCCCGAACATGGTCAGCAGTTCTATGAACTAGCGGTGAAAGAGTTGAGCAGTCGTTATTTAGAGTTTATGGCTGCCGAGTAAGGAGGGCGATCGCGCCAGTTAGCCAAGCACTACCCCAACCAGGCAGGCTAAAAGGCAGGAGGCAGAGTCAACCGAGAATCCAGCGTTAGGCTGAGATCGGCCTTGGCATCGATCACAATGACTTCTGCTTTCTTTTTGCCCAGGAGCAAGCCACCCAAGGCTCCGGCCCCCGCCCCAAGCAGCACCCGGCCCAGAGTAATCCGCCGATTGCCTAACACCCCAGACAGAATCGTTGCGGCCCCCGCCCCGATCGCCGAGCCTTTGATCAGGGCATCGCCATTAACACCAGGCTGCACCTCTTGGCGGGTTGCAATTACCTCTGACCGGGCTGCCAGGGGAATCCGGGTGCCATTGGGCAAGACCAACGTTTCGGCCACAAACTGAGAGCCGCCGTTGACAGGACGCACGGTGCCGAGCACTTGGCTCCCACTCGGAATCAGGAGGGTGCCTGTACTGGTGCGAATGTTGTTGGGAATCGTAATCGTGAGGGGCAGGGTTTCGGTGGGGGCGACCAAAATGCGATCAGCCGCTTCGTAGCGAGCGGGGATGCGGGTACCAGCAGGCAGCGTAACGGACTGCGGGCGAGAAGATGGGAACAGTTGAGCGATGGGGGTAGGGGCGATGGCAACCGGGGCGGCGGTGGCGGGAGTGAGCCAGGTGAAGGGGACGATCGCGGTGGTGGTCAAGCTGGCGATCGCAACGAGGGCCACTGGAGTTTGCCATTGAAGAGTTGGACGAATCATAATTTTGCCCATCGTAAATGGTGAGTGAGGTGAATGTGTAGACGGGTTTTGCAGGACAAAGTTCCCCCAGGGGTGGGGTGCGATCGCCCCAATCTCCCCCGCGACCACCAGCCACAATTCCCCCGGTCAACGGGCATTCACAAACCGTTCTTGGGCGATCGCCCGTAACCCTTCGAGATCTTCCCGCCGCGACACCGACAACGGCACCGTCGAGCGAATCGCTTGCAACAACAACTCCGTATCCAGCGTTTTTTGCAAATACAACGCACTGTAAAGTGCTGTAATCACTGCCTGTTCAATTTCGGCACCACTATAACCCTCGGTGGCTGCGATCAAATCTGGCAGGTTAAATTGCTGGGGATTTTGCTTCCGTTGAGTCAGGTGAATCCGCAAAATTGCGCCCCGTTCTTGCACATCGGGCAAATCTACAAAAAAGATTTCGTCAAACCGACCTTTGCGTAAAAGTTCGGGGGGAATTTGGGAAATATTATTCGCCGTCGCCACCACAAAAACATCTTCTGACTTTTCTTGCATCCAGGTCAAAAAGCACCCAAACAACCGCCGGGAGAGCCCCCCATCGGAATCGGAACCCGAGTTGCCTAAACTTTTTTCGATTTCGTCAATCCACAAGACGCAGGGGGCCATCGATTCCGCCAGTTTGATCACCTTCCGAAAGTTCTTTTCAGATTCGCCCACATATTTGTCGTAAAGGCGGCCAGCATCCAGTTTGAGCAGGGGCAGCGTCCACGCCTGGGCGATCGCCTTCGCCGCCAGCGACTTCCCACAGCCCTGAATGCCCACAATCAAAATGCCTTTCGGCGGATGCAAATTCAGCGCCTGGGCCTGGGGGCTAAACCCCACCCGCGCCCGATTCAGCCAATTTTTTAACCCAGCAAACCCACCCAATTCGATGGGAGAACTGCTTTGTTCCTGGGTTTTGCCATTGCCATTGATCGGGATGTATTCCAATAAACTTTCTTCCCGAATAATTTGGGCTTTCCGTTCCAGAATGCGATGCACATCGTTCGTGGCTAGCTTGCCGTCTTCCAAAGCCGCATAGGCAATCACCTGGCGGGCTTGTTTCAAAGTCATGCCCCGGAGAGCCGTCACCAATTGAGGAACATCTTGATTTTGGATCGACACCTCAACGCGATTTTTCGCACGGAGCGATCGAATCACATCACCCACGGCCTGTTGCAACTCATCCCGACCGGGCAAACCCAAATCAAAATACACCGCGTCGTGGGCAATCTCCGGCGGGAGAGTAATGGAATCGCCGCTGAGCACCAGGGCCGACCGACTTTGAGAAAAGGTTTGGGCGACTTCTCGCAATTGCCGCGTCAACACTGGATCAGACAAATGTAGGGCAAAATCTTTGAGCAAAAAGACCGCTCTCGGCACAACCTCTTGGATTGCTTTCAGCGCTTCAAAGGGATCGTTGGTGCGATCGAGGGCTGCTGGCTTTTGGCTAGTTGCTGGGGCGCAGTCATCTGTCCAGCGATTGTCAATTCGCGATCGCGCGAGTCCTTGAGTCACACTCCATTCAAACAAGGCCATTTTCATATCGTCGATGACCGCATTGAGGAGCGTCTGTACCCGCTCTTCCTCAACGGTTTCGATGACAATCACCGGATGAAAGGCCAGCAAGAGGGTCTGTAACTGGCGAACTTGGTGGGCAAGGCTCATGGGCAGGGGCAGTAATGGGGCAAGGAAGACAGGCTTAGTATGCCCACAGCTTCAATTGATCCGCAGCTTGGCCCGGAGAAAATTGTGTAATTTTAATGCGCTACAGTAATTGAGATAGAACGGCACCGGGGCGATCGCAGGCACGGCCCCAACTCTTAGCTCTGCAAGGGCAATCTGATAATCCTACGGTTAATACTTCAACGGTTTAGCATAATGACGGCGGCATCTAATCCCTACACCCTTTTGCACCAGACCCAACGGCAACGGGTGAGTGATGGACAACACCTGGGGCTGCTCGATGGGTGCGAGGGCGCAGAGCGAGTATTGGTCGTGGTATTGCCGCAACTGGGAGACTTTGACAGTTTGGAGTATGCCTGGTGGTTACAACGGGAGGCTGAGCACCTGCGCCAGGCCAAGATCGCTGTCCGGGCGGTGGGCATTGGCGATCGCGCTGCTGGGAAACAGTTTTGTGCCTATACCGGATTTCCGGCGACCGATTTATTTGTTGACCCAACTGCGACGGTGCATCAAGAGTTAGGTTTGTATCCCGGCTTATCGCTTCAGGTACCCGGTTTAACCACGGGCCAAACCGCCTGGTTAAATTTGCTGTTGATGTGCGCCGGGATTGGCAGTCCGGGCACCCTGGCCGAAGTCTTGCGGGGATATCGGGGCGATCGCCGTGCCCCCCAACTCATTGCCGATGACGAAACCATAAAAGCGGCCTTTCTCCCCGCGCTCACCGGAGCCACCTTTCGGCTGGCCGGGGGCAAAGGATTCCAGCGTCCGTTTGAGTTAGCCACTTTGCGCTTACGAAATATGGCCGAAGTCTTGAGCCATTGGCGTACCTATGTACCCGACCCAGCCTACACGACCCAACGGGGCGGAACCTTTTTGTTCGATCGCGCTGGCACTTTGCTCTACGAACATCGCGATCGGGGCATCCTCGGCTTTGCCGCCAATATGAGCAACCCCCTCGCGTTTTTGACCTTTGGAACTACGACCTCATAGTGCTCAATAAACAGACTTTATAACTTTTTCGGAAAAAGCTAAGTTAACGTAACGATAAAGTTCAATGATTTAAGTTTAGTTTTTTATACTCAGGTGAATCGTAAAATGTCTTTAATGCATGAATGCGGTGCACGATAGATGGGTGAGTGCCAAACAATTCTGAAATTTTTGCAGCATCACTAGAATTGAACTCATGTCTTTGATCTAAAAGAGCCTCAAGATCCATCTGCTCAAAAAGCTGTCGACCAATTGCTAGCTTAGCAAGAGCTGAAATTGCAGCATTAAGGTTTCCACAAGCAATCAAGCCACCCCTATCGCAAGTGTACTCACTTTTTCGTGACCACCATAAAAAAATAAAGCCAAGTATATTAGAAACAAATGGTATTTGAGCAAAATTTTCAGCAGAATCAGTCAAAGGTAGAAAATTAGTGTGACTACATTTGATATGAGAAAATTCATGACCTAAAATAAAAATTATTTCATCTTTATTAAGTGCCTCAAGCAATGCAGAATGTAAGACAACCGTATATCTGTCGTCAAGAAAACCTGTAGCAAAAGCATTAATTTCTGGTGATTGTTTTATAAAAACATCTGGCGTTCTCATGCACAGTCGTTTAGCTGCTGTATGGGCATAAAGGTCAATTTGAAAAAATTGTTTACTAGACACTTTTACAGAACGTCCAAGCAACTCACCTTGCTTGATTTTAATCCAGAAAGCAGATACAGCGATAACTAGCAGAATAAGACCCAGGCTAACACTTAACAAAATTAGAGCAATAAATCCAGCAATAGCTAAACTTAAATATAAAAGCTCCTGTTCACCCAAAACACGAAAATCTTCGGCCTGAAGTTCTGAATAAGATTGAGTGCTATCATCTTTAAATGAGTTATCTTTAAGCTCTATGTTTTCTGCCGATTTTAGATCTATCTCATAAGTCCAATCTGGAATTTCTTTATCTATCTGTCTAGCATACAATCTCAATTTTTCGATTGAGCGAGGTTTTAGTTTAAGCAACCCACCATGGATAGATCTCACAGTGCTATCCTGAGCAATCATTGTTTCGGAGCACAACAGTACTTGCAAGTCATTATTTTTGCGAATGACTTTAGCCTTTATATTTTTTGACTGCAAATTATAGTTAAGGAGAATGGAAATTGCTTGAGGGTCGCCGTCTTTCGCCCGCTGCACTATTTCTTCCGCTCGACTTTTCATAAATTTCTGGACATCCCCCTAAACATTTTCCTTTAGGAAGAGTTCCCCAAAAAGCCAAAAACTAACATGTAACGTCAGGTTATGAGATAGGGGTAAAATACCATGTCCCATGGCTAGCCGATATGGCTATCAACTTTTAAACACCTTTATTTAGTTATCTAGTTAGTGGAGCTGACGGGAGTCGAACCCGTGTCCGCCCTGGGTATTAATACATCACTCATTCACAGGCTTAGCATCTCTAACCCTCGATGCGGGAATCGTTAATTATCCCTAACGATGGGATGCTCTGGTGAAGTCTTAGCTAAATGGAGACCAGAGGCAACCATTTAGAGCATCCGTTGGGGTTTTGTCCATAATCCTTAACGGAGTCGAATTACGAACGCTCGAACCGATTAGAGGTTTTTAGGCAACAGCAAGAGCTGGCTTACGAGCAAAAGAAACGATGTTGTTTGCATCTATTTTTTTGAGCCTGGATTTACGAGAGGTACTCACTCTCGGCCTGCATCACAATGTAACTTTCGCCAAAACGTCGAAACCGTTACAGCCCCATGATGTTCTTTAATTATAGCGTGCCCGCTTCGCAATGGTTGACTGGCGATGCAGGAAGACAGGAATTGGCAGTACAGGAGGTTGGTGCATGTGGCAGCAGGTAATTGGGGCGTTGGCTCGGTTGGATCCGGCCTTGCGATCGCCTCTGGCAGTCGTTTTGGGGGCTATTCCGGGGGCGTTGTGTCGGTATTATCTTGCCCAAGTTTTGGCCCGTTGGTGGGGCACGGGCTACCCCTATGGAACGTTGGTCGCGAATCTCACCGGAGCCTTGCTAATGGGCTTTTTTACAACCTATGCCCTGGAGCGATCGGCCATTCCGCCCGAAATTCGCTTATTGGTGGCGACGGGCTTTCTGGGGTCTTACACCACATTTTCATCCTATATGTTAGACACAGTGAACTTGGCCCGGACGGGATATAACGCAGCGCTCCTGTATTGTGTAGGCAGTGCGGCCTTGGGCGTGCTGGGGATTGAGCTAGGGAGTCTACTGGCGCGGCGATTGTAAAAGAGTGGCCACACCAGACCCGGTGAACCAGGGGGCCAATGCCTCAAAAGGTGGTGTTTGCCTGATTAGTGCTGGCATCGGGTTGGAACGGATCGCGCCAAAACACGAGGCTGTCGTTGATGGGTTGAAGTTGGGTGCCGGGGTAGTAAAAACTCAAAATGCGATCGCTCGACCAGCCCAATTTACCTAAATGATAAGACCCGGTTTGGCTCAGACCCACACCATGCCCCAGGCCACCCCCTTTGAAGGCATAGCCAGTTAACTGTTTCTGCGCATTAAATTGGGGATCGGCATAAAACAGGAGACTGGCAGGCGCATAAAACGCAATCAAAATATTGTCTTTTTCCAGGTCGATCGCCCCTTGGTCGGTCGTAACTCGCAGCTTTTGGACACGGCCACTGGTTGCCCGTTCCACCACATCCAGCCGCCGAATGGTTTTGAAATTAGCCAGGGGATGGCGCAAAGAAGTCAAGTGTTTTTTCAAGTCTTGATTCAGTTCTGCGAGTGTGCTGGCATAAGTCCAGCGAAACCATTTTGTATCCGCTTCGTTGAATCCTTGCTTTTGTTGCATGAACTGTCGGAAGTTTTGCTCGCTCGACAGCGGCTTTTGGGCTAAATCCCACCGACTGGCCACCGAGTCAATCCGACTGACGAGATAGGGCCGCGCTGCACCGTGCCACACATCGGTAAAGGCCGCAGTGACGCCCCCGGTCGTGGCGGAGTAGACAGCATCCACCAACTCGTTGCCATAGGTGAGGACAGCCCCACGGGTAGTCGCGATCGCGCGATCGGTCGCTGGATGGGCTCCAGCCAGACCGTTGTAAACCTGGCATTGGGTATCGGCACACAGTTGATAGCCGTCAATACTAAAGCGGCGCAAATTCCGCAGAGCATAGGTGCGGGCCAAAATAGCTTGCACTTCCAGCACAGGTTGATCGGCAAAGGTGCCAATTTCGTGGGGCACCACACCACGCAAATAAGCTTCGAGGGGTACCTGGTTCACCAGGGTATAGGTACCGTAGGCATTGGGTTGGAGCCGCAAACTGCCAGCGTAGCGATTGGCTGCTTTTTCGCCCCGCACGGTGCTGTCAACCTGGATGCCCTGCTTTTGGGCAGTGATCTGCACGCGATCGCGGGTGTAGCGATAACCATTGATCACCAAGGAAGGCCGGGGCTTTTGGGTCAGAGTTTGAGTCTCAATAAAGGCCGTGTTCAACCCCTGACTCTGGAGACTTTGGAGCAACAACCGACGCAGGAGCGGCGTGCGGTAAACATCGCGCTTGGCCCACACTTGCCAACGGTTGGGTTGGGCCAGTTCCACCGGAATGCCCTGCGATCGCCAATTATTGGCATCGGCTTCGGCACTTTCAAAACTGCGATGGGTACTGAGGACAATCCGTTCTTCCACCACGGGGGTAGGCAACGGTTGCATCACAACCTCCACTTTGGCGGCATCAGCGACCAGGGTTTGGGCTTGGCCGTTCGTTTCCAGTTGAATCTTGAGGCGATCGCCCGCTGGGGGTTTGATCGTCATCGTGTCCTTGGGTTTCGTGCCAAATCGTTGCACCACGCCCACTTGCAATTCCACATCTGATTGGGCGGTAGCAGAAACCGGGCGATCGCGGGTTTCCCCCCACAACAGGGCCAGGGTCAACAGCGTACCAGACACCACACCCGACACGAGGAATAACGCTTTGGGTAAATTGAGTTGGTTAAAAGAAAGCGGCATTTTAATTGTGCTTAACGTTCAACGCTGCGATAAACTGGCCCGGAAGACTGGCCAACGGTAATGCCCGGAACCATTGATAGCTCCGGCGATTTGGGCGATCGCCCGTCGAGAGGCATCATTACTTCAATCTAAGATACTGTTCCTTGGTCAGGATGAACCACCGATTCCCATAAAGAAATTGCGATCGCGACCATTGCAAACCCCCAGCGATCGCCCCGATTCACCCCAAGGTCGGAAAGAAGGTTTGGAGATAGAACTGGATCAGCCCGTGGCCCCAGATGGCAGCAATCATCCCACCCATCGCCAAAAACGGCCCAAAGGGAAAGGGTTGTTGACGGTTGAGCCGCCCCGTCGCGATCGCCGCCCCGCCCGCAAACGCCCCAATCGCACAGGCCAAAAAGCCTGCTAACAGCAATAACGGCCACCCTAACCAGGCCCCCATCATCGCCGCTAATTTAGCATCACCAGCCCCCATTGCGGTTTTACCCAGGGCATAAGTACCCAGCAGGCTAATCGCTTCGACTAACCAAATGCCCACGACCACCCCCAACACCCCGGTCATTAACTGGGCCAGCGCCTCGGCGATCGCGCCATTGGCCGCAAAACCCAGCCACGCCTGCATCACCAACCCCGCGACCAAACCCGTTTGGGTTAAGGGATTTGGCAACATCATCGTTTCCAGATCAATCCAGGCCAACGCAAACAGCCAACTAAAAAACGCCCACAGGCCCAACGTCTGCCAAGACACCCCACAGAGGCCAAAAATCCCCACAAAGGCAAGACCACACAACAGTTCCAGCAAAGGATAGCGCAGGGGAATGGGGGTTTTGCAGGCCGAGCAACGCCCTTTGAGCCGCAACCAACCCAGAATGGGGAAATTTTCAACCGGGGTAAGCCGATGCTGACAAAACGGACAATGGGAGGGCGGTAACACAATCGATCGCCCCAGCGGCACCCGATGCACAACGACACTCAAAAAACTGCCGATCGCCGCCCCCAAGCAAAAGACCAAACCATAGACTAGCACCGTCACAATACTGAGCATACGCGCCCCTTGCGATCGCTCCCCGCCCTCCAGTCTAACGGGTGTGATCATTAAAATGGGCCTTACGAAAAACCGAGCCCCGGTTCATCGCAAAACCCAAAATCACACCAAATTTTGACACAACCGTAACCACTGGTTAGGAATACAAATCTGATTCAATCTGACTAAACGGCACAAAACATTCTTGGGGCAACAACACAGGCTTCCCAGAAAAAATCAGCTTCCCCCGATAGGTGAGCCGACTAATTGCCACGCCCAACGGACGCTGCATCAGCTCTGGGTGAACTTCATAATAGGTTGTGTAGATGCTACGGGCCGCTCGGATCAACCCTGGATCAAGCAGAACCGAAAAGTCGGTATCATCACCAGTTGGACTTGCGACTTGCTTAGGCTGCTGCTGAGAAACGTAAACCACCAGATAACCCCCCTTCGTTTTCGGTAGAGTTTAGTATACTCGCCTCTTTCCAACAAGACTCGGTTATTTAACTTAAGGTTTGAAAAAAAGTACGTTGGGGCCACTGCGGGTTGCGCGATCGCCCTTCCCCGCCTCCCCAATCCACACAAAATTCCCCCTGCCACCACCCAACCAGGCACAGCAAGGGGAATCCGTTAAATATTAAGCAAAACCATCGCCAAGTCAGATCAGCCTATATGGCAAGCTTCGGACAATGACGATTTACCTGAAACTTACACGATCACCTTGATACATCATTATCATTGCTCGTAATACGAGTCACATAACTTGGGCCAATATTGACATAGCCTGAACCGCTAATAATTTCGATTCTGAAATATTCCTCAGGTTCGACTAAGTTATCATCAATAATTTCGATGCTACTTGTAACACTAGATTCTCCGTCCGGAATAATCACAAAGCCACTTGGGATCACATAGTCTTCGCCTGGGGTAGCAGGCAACCACCCTAAACCAGGATTAGACTCACCGCTGGTCACATAATCAACTCGCAAATCCCCTGTTGTGCCGCGTTGCCTAAAAATAGTGAATGTGGGTGAAGAACCACCTTCCGTTGGGGGCTCCGAGAAACTCATATATACCGCCTCCTCGTTATCCGCAATCGTTACCGTTCCGGCAGTGAGATCGCCCAAAAGGTAGCTCGTGGAAGTGCGAAGAGTCAGGTTAACAGTTTCGTTCCCGTCCAGGGTGCTGCCATCCAAGATCGCATCGTCTATCGCTATGATTGGAAACGTGACACTAGATTGACCTGCCGGAATCACTACACCTGATACAACCCCTTCAAAGTCGTAATCAATGGTGTAATCGGAAGCTGATGCAGTACCACCAATATTGAAATCCACCCGCAAAGAATTTGCTGTACTACCCGTTCGAGAAATCACGAATTCACCAGGATTTGGAGTACCACCGTTCGCCACTTCTGCTGCGGTTGGGTCACTAGTGCTGATAGTCACAATAGATGCTTCTAAAATATCCAGCGAATAACTAATCATCGCACCATTCACTGCTGACACTACATGGATGTAGTATTCACCTGAAGCGATCGGACGTAAGATTTGCTCAGTACTAATACCAGAATTTCTGCTGGATGCAATGAGTTTAAATTCTTTATCATAAAGAAAAAGATCAACGTTGCCAGTCAAATTTCTTAGTCGAGCATTCAGACCAGTAGCTTCAGTGACGGTGAATTTGTAGTAATCGTTGAGATCATTAGGATCCACCTGATCTGTGATGGGTGGAATCGAACCTAAGATACCAATGTCACCCGCTGTAGCAAAGCTGTTTCCTCCTGCATCATCATTATCTGTGATGGTGACACTTCCATTTGTGGTGGAACCCAGGCTATAAGCGGTGTTGCTACTCAAGCTAATCGTGACGGTTTCGTTACTTTCGGAAACAGTGTCATCCAGCACACTGATTGGCACAGTGACACTGCTCTGCCCGATTGGAATCACGATCGCGCCGCCCAGACTGCTGTAATCGCCCCCGTTTGTGGCGGTGCCGCTCACGGTGTAGTTGACGGTCAAGGCTTCGGTGGTGATCCCTGTGCGGGTAATGGCGATCGCACCGGGATTGGGGGTTTCGCCGGGGGCGACTTCTGCGGCATTGGGGTCGGTAACGCTAAGACTGATGGTGGGTAAGTCGTTATCCGCGATCGCAACCGTAGCGGTGTTGGCTTGCCCCACTTCGTAGACAGCAGTATCACTCACGGTGAGGATCACGGTCTCCGTGCCTTCATAGTCGCTATCATCCGCGATTAAAAGGGGCAAAGTCACACTGGATTGGCCCACAGGAATTGTGATCGTCCCGTTTGCGCCTGTGTAGTCGCTCCCAGCAGTTGCAGTGCCGCCGAGGGTATAGCTGACAGTCAGAGCTTCGGTTGTGGGGCCTGTGCGGCTAAAGGTAAAAGCTCCATCGGTCACACCTTCGCCACCCGCTTCAACGGCTTGAGGATCGCTAGCGCTCACGGTGACAACAGGCTGGTCGTTATCTGCAATATTGACAATAACGGCAGTGTTGGTGGGGCTAATGGTGTAGCCCGTGCCATTCCCCAGGGTCAGGATAATGGTTTCGGTGCTTTCGGCGATCGTGTCATCAATGATGTTGATAGGCAGCGTCACGGAAGTCTGACCAGCCGCGAGGGTAACGCTATTGCTGAGGTTAGCGTAGTCGGTGCCGTTGGTGGCCGTCCCGGTGATGGAATAGAGCACGGTAATCGGCAAACCGGCGTCGCCAGTGCGGGAAATTGTGAAGCTACCGGGGTTGGGGGGTTGGCCAGCAATGGTTTCAGCGGCAAGGAAGTCGTTGGGGAGCAGGCTGACCACGGGGGGCGGAGTTGGCAAGCCGTTGACCGCTAAGAGGTAGTTGGTTGGGGTTGTGGCCCCGGCGATTTGCAGGGTGTAGGTGCCAGCGCTGACGGTCTGACTAATTCCGGTAAAACCATTCACCCCATTGCCAGTAGAGACAACGTTACCAGCACTATCTCGCAGTTCCATGGTGATTCCCAGCGCGTTCAGGCTGAGGCTGATGTCGCTGCGGGTCTTAACGGTGAAGGTGTAAACGTCGGGGTCAGTGGTGCTGACGCGATCGCGGTAAATGCCCTTGCCATTCAGCGTTCCCAAATTAAAGGCCGCTGTTGGCGTGTTGCCCGCCAAGTCTAAGTAGGGATCCTGTTTCCAGCTATAGGCATAAGCATCCCAGGTTGGCCCCACGGACGGCAGACTAACGGTACCGCTAATGGAATTATTATCGGCCCCAGTCATGAGCCAAACCCCATTGTTGCCTTGGGTCGTTTCCCGCCAAACGATATCTAACCGAGCGTCGTTGTTGAAATCAGCGATGCCGGCAATCTCCCAGTTCGACGAAACGGCGGGCAAAGAGACCGTGCCTTGCAGAGAAGTCCCATTGACGCCGCCCATCCGCCAATACCCGTTGCTCCCCTGAGTGGTTTCGCGCCACAGAATATCGGTGTTGCCATCGCGATCGAAATCAGTCACGCCCACAATTTTCCAGGAGCCAGAAACAGCAGGAAGGGAGACCGTTTGACTGATGGAAGTGCCATCACCGCCCATGAGCCAAATGCCATTGCCGCCGCCTGCTTCCCGCCAGACGATATCCTGGAAGCCATCTTTGTTGAAGTCGGCAACGCCACCAACCGTCCAGTTTTTGCCAGGAACAGCAGGGAGAGAGACGGTTTGGCTGATGGAAGTCCCATTTTCGCCGCCCATATACCAAATGCCATTGGCCCCAGAGTTGGGCTCGCGCCATAAGTAATCGGGGGTGCCGTCTTTGTTGAAATCGGCGATCGCGGCCATTTCCCACGGTTGCCCAATCGTGGGCATGGGAGAAATGCTGGTAATACTGCCATTTTGCGAACCGCCCATGTGCCAAACGCCACTGGCTCCGCTGGCTTCGCGCCAAAAGATATCAACCCGGTTTTCGGGTTTGGCCGCATAACTCAGGGTATAGTCACCACCGGTATTACCAACCGCCAGAACTTGGACAAAGTAGGTACCAACTGTCAGAGTTTGGGTCAACGCTTCAGCCAGGGTATCGGAGTTGGTTGATTCTGCAATGGTGAACGCACCATCTTGCCCATCCGACCCTAAAAACCGGAGGGTGGCATCCCCCGTCAATCCTGTCAGGCTCAGGCTCAGGCTACTGCGACTGTTGATGTCAATGCGAAAGTAGTCTGAATCGCTGCCTCCAAAGGTATCAACAAACGTTTGGGCTGTACTGTTGGGATTAAGTTGGGTGGCGAGGGCAACGGAGTTTCCAGCATCTGGCATAAACGGCTCGTTATATTTCTTGAGAGTGATCGCCTTTAACTCTGCCCTACGATAGATGACAAGCTAATCGGAAAGATCACTCATTTACAGACTTTTTTTATTTTATTTTCCAGTATTTTTTC
Source organism: uncultured bacterium (assembly GCA_964475335.1). Taxonomy (GTDB): domain Bacteria; phylum Cyanobacteriota; class Cyanobacteriia; order Leptolyngbyales; family Leptolyngbyaceae; genus CAYYWG01. The sequence goes on along the minus strand of CAYYWG010000016.1, from coordinate 86,019 downwards.
GGAGGGCGATCGCCTCAGTGGGGACGAGACAGGCATTTAGCAATTGGGGAACTCAGCAGCACTGCCGTTTCAGGGGTTTTGCCCACTACGGCAAAATTTATTAACACTTCACTGCAACCAAAGAAAATTGTCCGGATAGACGATCGCTGGCTTAATCTCGAAGCGCTTGAGTCAGGTATTTAAGAAGCGCTGAATGCGATCGCAGGCTGCTGCTAGAATGGCAGGCTCATGCACTAGCGCAAACCGAACATAGCCTTCCCCACACTTCCCAAAACCGGCCCCCGGCGCAACCGCAACGCCTGTGTGTTCCACAAGCTGCGTACAAAACTCAATGGAGCGCGTTTGCCAGGAGGGCGGAAGTTGCGCCCAGATATACATAGTAGCGTTGGGACTGGGCACAGACCAGCCAATCTGGTGCAAAGCCGCCACAAAGGCATCTCGGCGTTGGCGGAAGGTCGCGACAGCCGCCTGAACTGGATCTTGGGGGCCAGTCAGAGCCGCGATCGCCCCGTTCAAAATGCCACGATACTGGTTAAAGTCCACAGCTGCTTTCACCTGGCGCAAAGCTTGGATTAAGGCAGCATTCCCGATCGCGTAGCCAACCCGAAACCCGCCCATGTTGTATGACTTGGACATGGTAAAGAACTCGATCGCCACAGACTTTTCGCGATCGGCCTGAAGAATCGAGGGAGCCAACGAGGCAGCAGAATTCAACTCAGGAAACACCAGATCCACATAGGGAAAATCATGCACCAAGACCAAATTATGGTGCTGGCAAAAGGCAACAGCCGTACGGAAAAAATCGAGGGTAGCAACGGCAGTGGTGGGATTGTGAGGATAACTCAGCACCATCATTTTGGCTTGGGCCAAGACGGGCGCAGGAATCGCACCAAAGTCCGGTAAAAACTGGTTGGCTGCCAACAGGGGCATAGGGTAAATTTGCCCACTGGCCAGATAGACACCGCCAGCATGGGAGGGATAGCCCGGATCTTGCAGCAGGGCAAAGTCACCCGGATTGAGAATGGCCAAGGGCAGATGGGCTGTGCCTTCTTGAGAGCCGATCAACGGGAGCACTTCCGTTTCTGGATCGACGGGCACACCAAACTTTTGGGTATACCAGGTGGCAGCGGCTTGCCGAAAGGCTTGCGTGCCGTGAAACAGCAAATAGCCGTGGGTGCTGGGGTCAGGGAGCGATCGCGCGATCGCCGCCAACACTGGTTCAGGGGTTGGCAAGTCAGAAGACCCCAAAGACAGGTCAATAATGTCGCGGCCTGCGGCTCTGGCTCTCGCCTTGGCCTGGTCCATATCAGCAAACACATTTGCCCGGAGTGGGGCTAGGCGGTTGGCAAATTCCATCGCGATCGCACGCTCCCTTTAGCACTACCCGCAAGCTTAGTGTAGCGCTTCATCCGGCCCAATTACACGGCTCCAGGGATGCCGGAGAAAGGCGATCGCAGTGGCAACTGCCGCCCGCCCCCAGGGCTATAAGTGGCTCGCCAACATTGCTTCCACCTTTTGTTTAGGCAACGCACCTTCTGAGGAAGCAATGACTTCGCCTTCCTTGAACAACCGCAACGCTGGCACTCCTTCGATGTTGCACAGCTTCACGGATTCTGGGTTGGGGTCTACTTCCATTTTGATGATCTTGAGGCGATCGCCATAGCTATTCGCAATTCCTTCCACAATGGGTGCCATCAACCGACAAGGCCCACACCAAGCCGCCCAGAAATATACCAAAACGGGCTGTGCAGCCTCTAAGACCGCAGCTTTGAACTCAGCATCACTAATGACAGTTACACTACTCATAACGACCGCATCACTTCCCAACAACGTCAATAAACTTCAGGCTGGCAGACTAAGTTGGGCCACAGGGCGCGAGGCATAGGGCTTTGACCCGACGACCATCTCACCCCAAGACCTTTGCTATTGTTACCTGTTGGGTGGTGTCTAGGCAAATCGTGCGCCGCGATCGCGCCCCCTGAGCGGCTGTTTTCTCAATGCCTCATAGCGGAGAGTCGCGATCGCCAACCATCCTGCACGTTAGATGAACCGCTTTAGAGCTGATCTAACTTGGTTTTCAGAGCTTCCAACTCGTCATCCACATCATCTTTTTTGGGTTGAGCGGCTTGAGCGGAATCAGCAGGCTGAGTGGTGGCTGTACCCGGTAATTGGCCTTGCGCCGGAGAAGAACCACCCAAGAGTTGGGCTTTCATCGCGGCCAACTCATCGTCCACATCGCTGCCCGATTCCAACATGGCGAATTGACTTTCCAAATCCGACCCAGCCAGTTCGGCGGCAGCTTGCGATCGCGCCTCCATTTGCAGCACTTTTTCTTCCATCCGCTCGAAGGCAGCCATCGCACTACCCGTGCTCATATTGCCGACCACATTTTGCAGTTGCTCATTGGCTTTGGCGGCACTGGCCCGCGCCTTGAGCATATCTTTTTTAGTTTTCGCTTCCGAAATCTTGCCTTCCAGGGCAATCAAATTGCGTTTCAGCGTATCCACCATTGTGGTTTGCTGATCCAGTTGGGTCTTCAGCGCCGTCGAGGTTTCCACGTTGGTCTTTTTGCGCACCAGAGCCTCGCGGGCCAGGGTTTCATCCCCTTTTTGCAAAGCCAGTTGCGCCCGCTGTTGCCAGTTATTGGCTTCAGTTTGCGCCTGGTTATATTGCTGCTGAGTACGCTTTTGGCTGGCGATCGCGCTGGCTACAGCCTGACGCATTTGCACCAGGTCTTCCTGCATATCGATAATGGTTTGATCCAGAATTTTTTCCGGATCTTCCGCTTTGCTGACCAAATCGTTGAGGTTTGCACGAACAACCCGACTTACACGGTCAAACAATCCCATGACTGCCTTTTCCTTCTCTAAACTGATGGTTTGGGGAATGCAGGCAAACTGCGCCTACGCGAAAGGCCCAACGGCCCAACCAACTCAATGGTGCAGCCAGCCTCCGTCTCTACGATAACGTTAATTTTAAAGGACTCGTCAGCTCCCCACCAGTGAAACTTGAGAACCCACAGCCCAAAGGGTTTTCCGCCCCCAAAAAACGCGATCGCGCCCGCCAACCAGCCCCCAGTGCCCAGTTCTGACCAGGCAATCTCCATAAATTTACTGAACAGCTCAAGTTGGGCCAAACCACCATGCAGTAGCCAGCGCCACCAACGCCATCACCAAACCACCACACAGCAGCCAACCCAGCCAAAGTCTTAGCCCCCTTTCCCCCGCGCCAAGCTTATATTTCATGAGGGAGGAAAAACCGGAAGAATACGGATTACTTACGTAAAAAATAGTTTGTTTGCCGAAAATATAAAGTTTAGGTAAAGTTTAGAAACTGGACTCCGTACCTTCTTTGAAGAAGCAATGACTTTTTCCTTCAAGAATTGGCATGGTTTTTCACGCCATGCTTTGATAGCAGAATCAATCTTTAAGGTGGTAGATACGTTTCCCAGGTACACAATTGACCTTTGCGGTTTATGAGCTTTGTCGCTCAACATCGTTCACTGGTGTACTCCAAACGTTGCCCCCCTTAAACTGCCGAACTGCAATAGGTTTACCCCATCTGTTGCGCCCAGTTCCAGATCGTCGTCACTATTCAGCCAGCTCGCACAACTCCATATCAACTGAACGCAAGCTAACGTCGTGTCTCTGTATTCAGTCTGGCTCAAGCGTTGAGTTCAACCAACTCTATGCTTATGGCGAACACCCTCGGAGTTTGATCCAAAGTTCGATCTAGTCTGTATCAATTGCAACAAATATAAAGGTAGCCAGATCTTTAGCGATCGATGGCTCATTTAGTCCATTCTAATCAGCGAAATCATAGGAAATTCAACGTAGAATTTGGGCTGAATTGGAAGGAATCAGAACCTTGCAACTGTATGATGATCCGCAAACAGAATTTTTATTCTTTTTGATGGAATCATAAAATTTTGGTACTGGCTCAGTGGCAGATTGCGCATTACTCAGAGTTAACGTTTTGTTTTTTTAGCGCCAAAGATCAGCTCAAAAGAGTAGATCCATAGCGCAGCGTTGCGATCGCCCAACAAGACGAGGCCAACCACAACCTTCCACCTGGATAGCCCTATCGTTCAAACCCTTTGCGCTTCACTGAGGGATTTTGAACCTTCAGACTTCTTTGGCCACGGGAGAAGAAGAGAGGCCGTAATCGCCGCTCTTAAGTAAATGTGGGTTTCGTCAGTTCGGTCAATAATTACGCTAAATGGATGCCGGCTATGAAAATTTACGTCTTGTCCGAATTATCACCCTTAAATCATCATATTGGTTGGTCGTGCAGTTATGGATTAGCTGAGGTTTTAGCAACCAGTTGCAATGCTCAGTTTATCTATCCTCGACCCGAGGGACTTACATCTGTCGCTGATCTTGATGGTCGCCCCAATTTGATCAAGCGAGTTTGGCAACGATATTCTAAATCCTGGTACCAATTAGATGAGTTACCAACTCTTGACGAAGGCCCCAATATTTTATTAATCGTCGGTTTGAGTGGTTCTTTTCCCTTATCAATTTTTACCTTGAAGCCACTTTTAGATCAGTTTGATCTAAAAATTGCTTACATTTTGGATGGATTTGATGCCAACCATCTTGAACACACCCTCACGGCTTATCTCGATCATTTATTTGTCATTTCAGCGGAACAAGTTGACGCGATTCAAAATCGTTTGTCAATCCCAACGTCCTTCTTGCCCCTTGGGTTTAACACCCTACCTCAACCCTACTCCGCCCGCCGAACAATTGACATTATTGGGTATGGCCGCACCCAACCCGAAGTGCATCAGTGTTTACAACGACACTATAATCAGAGTGCAGAAAGTCAACATATCTACTTTCACTCTACGTTTGATCGGGGAACGGTGCGCGATCGCCAAGAGCACAATACTCTGCACAATCGGTTATTAAGTTTATCCAAAATTAGTTTGTGTTTTGAAGTGAGTGGTGTGCCCCGTTTTTGTGGCCAATCTCCCTTACTTTATCGCTGGTTAGAAGGGTGGGCAACGGGCTGTGCCATTGTCGGGAAGCAACCCTTTGGGCGGGGAGTTGCAGAGTTGATGGATTGGCCAGATAGCACGTTTGAATTGCCCGACCAACCGGATGAATGGATTCCCTTCTTTGAACTACTGTTGGCGGATGAAGAACGGTTACAGCAAGTATCGTTCCGCAATTATCAGGAATGCCGCCGCCGCCACGATTGGCGTTATCGGGTGAAATCGATGTTTGAACAAGTTGGGATTCCTATACCTGGCCAACTTCAGCAAGAAATCACGCAATTACAAAAGAGCGTTTCGGCGATCGCCGATGCCCCAGCTCAAGCCAAAATACTAGCAACAGATCAGACTATCGAAACAAAGCAAACTCAAGCCAATTGCCAACTTGATGCATTACGCACGATGAGGTAAACCTATTGCGATCGCCCTAGTCCCCATTCGGGCAGGGCGATCGCACCTCGCTTCAAACCCCAATCTTTAGTGCTGTACGACAAAGGATAGAGCGATCGTCAAAATTTTTAATAGGTTTTGATTTAGCTCAAGTCTTTGTTTCAAAAGCACCTTAAATAACCAACAAATTTATCAGATTTCTTATGGAACTAAAAACCTAATTAGCTGGCAAATCTATCTGGCCTTTATTATAGTTATCCCACAATACAAATCCCATCCCAAATCTTTGTCTAGATGTATCTCCATACGCCTTAACTTCAGACTGAAAAATCTTCTTCATCAACGGTTGATTGGCTAATTTTAACAATTCCTTTAATTCATCTTCAGAGAAATCGGCTGTTAACCTCGCCACATAGGCATCTTCAAAATGCTTCCACCCAATTTCCCGAATAAACATTTTCCTGAATCTGGCATAAAGCTCAAAATCATCCCCCTTACCGATTAAGGAGCCCATCAAATGGTCGAAGTGCATATCATACCTTTGGGCAATACCGATCGCAGACAGCACCTCACTGGCTAATTGATACTTAGAGGTTTCTTTAACCGCTATTTGGGATTGGTCTTCAGCTAAAACAGCTTTTTGAGCATTGGGTACCTGCACAGCGAAGAAGGTAAGACAGACGACTAGCAACAATACCAGCAACTTTGAACATGGTAACTTTACTTTGATCATTGGGATTTAAGTCTCTCAACTTTGATAGGCGATCACGCCAAAAATTCAATCCATATAGCGGCTGAATTCTCCTGCTATCTTAGCTGCCTATATCGAATAAAAAACACAGTAACACTATGATTTTATGCCAAGCGATCGCCTGATTTAGAGTTGCGATCGCGACTCTCTTTAGAACCCAATCTTTGGTGCTGCCTGAAGAGCGATCGTCAAAATCCCCAACAGATTCTAATCCCTTTCAATTCCCTTTTTCCATTAACCCCTCAAATCAACTAGCCTCCCCAATCGCCAAACAAGGATAACCTTTGAAATTCCTGATAACTTACCCAGGTTCTAGTACACCAATATAGGGTTAGGCGACCTTGGCAAGTTCTAGTGCATTGCAAAAGCTGTTAAGGCTACTCAATAAAGCATTGTAATAAGAATAAGCATCTTCCCGTTGATTTTGTAAGCGGTCATATAGGATTAGCTCTGGTTCTGGCGTTAGATGGCTTTTGGGGAAATTCAAGCCTGCTTCAGTTAAGCGCGTTGATGCGATCGCAATGAGTAAAGCTGCCACTGTTTCAGCGTTACCATTGTGCAAATCCTCAAGTCCAGGCAAGATGAGTTCAGCCCCAGGTAATTCCTGCAATTCCATAATTACCTTCCTTTTGATGATACCTGTTCAATAAATTTATTTACCCTACCTTTTAAGGTCTCAGGGTTAAGAGAAGGAAAACGGATTAATTCAGGTTCAATCGCACTTAAGCAATTACGCAAATCGTTTAAGGTAAACAATCTCTGTGCATACATAGCCTGAACATCATTCAGGTCACGATCATATGCCCTTGAGAGTTTAGAAAGTGCTTGAGCAGTAAAGTCGTAATGATAGAACGAGATGTTGCCACGCTTGCTAATAAATATACTTCTATCACGCCATCCTGGAAGGGGCGGCAAAAAGTCTTGAGGGGAAGCAAGTTCAATGTTAATGTTTAGTTCTTGTTTGAGTTTAGCAATTGCTTGAAAAACCCCAGGCGGTTCAGGATCTAAACGAATATCAATATCAATGGTAGAACTGCGCCATCCAATCAACAAAGCACTGGCACCACCTGTGAAGTAGATGGAGCCAGAACCACGAGCTTCTCTGCCGAGGATTTCCATAAGCTGATTTATTTTCTCAGAATCAACGGTTGAGCGCATGGTTGGAACAAAAGTAGCTGAGTTTCAAGTAGAGATTTTTGGTAGAAATATGATTCTGAAGTGCTGATCCTTCCCGTATGAATCCTGGTTATGACGATAGGCGATCGCACGTTTTTCGATCTAAACAATACAAGCCTACAAGATCTCGCTCTTATGATTCGTCTGAAATATTATCTATTCTTTCGTAATCTGGATATCCTGTAAAAATCAGTGTGTGTAAATACTTCCTGAGCAGAAACAGCGCGATCGCCCTTTTTCCTGATACAGAGCGAGCGCCTACTTGAGGTTTAGAATTGCGATCGCGACTCTCTTTAGAACCCAATCTTTGGTGCTGCCTGATAACGGATAGCGCGATCGCTAAAAATCCTAACGGCCTTTAATGTCGTCTAAACAAACCCTTAAACGCACTAACTTTCCTGGTCAGTAGCTATCTAAATCTTCGCATCCAACTCAAGCGGCTTCGGTCAAGCCCCTGTAACCGAATAGTTAAGCTGTAGCTTATCGCAATAGCCCTAACTTTTTCAATCGAGAACGAATACCACCTGGCTTTCTTTGAAACTCTCTAGCTAAATCATTGATTGCCATGCCGTGTTTGTAGCATTGTCTTAATCGTTCATCTTCAGCTTGAGTCCAGGGTTCATAAGCGCGTGGATGTACTTTCTGAATGTCTTTAATACTATAAGATTTTTGAGATACAATCCGTTTGGGAGGCTTTTCATACACTCTAGAACTTTTTTGCTCAGGTATTTCAGGTCGAACTACCTCAAAACGGATTCTACCTGCATTGATTGCCTGAGCGATAGCTTGCTGCAACTGAGATAACTCTGATTTCCCTGTCTTGACATCCAAAATTACAACTTCTAAATTACCTTCTTGCCCGCTATTATCTTTAATGCTCGTATAGCCATTAAAAATAATGTAATCAACTGGATCACCTATAAATCTAGCATCTGATGGCAAATACTTAAAGTTCGGAAGAACTGGAGCTAACTGCTCTGCTATTTTTCCCTTAATAACAGCACGGCTTCCATCTAAGCTTCTATTTTTTGCTTCTTTAAGATCTTGCTGATGCTTTTCTTTCAGGATTTGAATTTGATTTTCATATTCTCTAATAATTTCCTTTTGCTGAATCTTTTGTAAGACGTAATACGTAATTCCACTACCAACAGTAATTCCTAGTAGTAATGAAACTAAAATTTCCATTATTCAAACCCAGTAGCCTTTTTTAGTTTCATAAATATAAGTATCGATCAAACAGCCAAAATAATATCTCAGTCGAGATTCAATTAACCTAATTATTAGCAGGCTGAAAATCTTTACCTAAGATCCAAATTGGGGTAGATAGGTAGAATGATTCAGCATGACACCCTAAATCTAATACTGATGCTAATTATCTCCGCATAATAAGCCATTTGGGCTGGTTAGCCAGAATGTTTTTGCATATTTTTAGGTTCTTTACAGAAGCGATCGCCTCTGTAAAAAAGCGATCGCACTAGATAAATCTCGACGCTCCTATTCACCCGTTGGCAAGTAAGCCGGATCAGTAGTTTGTTCAATTGTGTAAGGACAGGATTCGGGAAATGTTTGCAACGATAGACCTGTTTCATCGGCGGCTTGTTCGCGTGCGTTGAGATAGCACTCTGTAAAAACGGTTTGCACGTAGGGAACTAAGCTGGGTGAATCGTTCAAGTCATCGTTAATCCGACGGCGATGTTCTCGAATGCTGCTTCGCCAACTGCCCGATCGCTGCTCTGGTTGAAATTGCCATTTGAGCAGATGCAACAGTACAACGATGAGGTTGCTTTTGAGCGCTTTGCGTTCTCGTCGAGACATATCCTCAATCTCGTCGATTAGATTTGCCCAATCGACGGCGGCGTAGTTTTGATCGCGAAGTTGCTGGGCAGTCGTTTCAATCCATTGCACAAAGTCAGTTTCATAGAGTTGCTTTTGGCTAGTTTGTGGTTGAATTGCCATTGGTCAGCCTCCTAACGAAGACTAGATTGTGCTCTAAAAGGTATTGTCCAAAGCTGGGATGCAACGTTCACAAAGTAGGGGATGATCTTTGGATTCGCCAACGTGGGTGGAGTAGTTCCAGCAGCGATCGCACTTTTGCCCGTCGGCATCGACCACACCAACACCAACCACATCGCTTTGAGCGACGTATTTGATGCCGTCCAAGGGTTTCGCAGAATCCAGCAATTCCACCTGGGAAGTCAGGAAGAAGTAGCGGAGTTCATCGACGTAGTTGCCGCTCAGGCTGTCAGCAGGGTTGAATGCCTGCAATGCTGTGCGTAAGTCGGCATCGGGGACATATAGCAACACTTTCGCTTCCAGAGAAGAGCCGATCGCTTTGTCTGTGCGGGCTTGTTCCAGCACTTTGTTGACCTCGGTGCGGATCGCCCGGAGTTTTTCCCATTTCTCGGCGAGTTTCGGCTGACTCCATTGCTCTTCCAGAGTGATCCAGCCAGCCTGAAACACTGACTTGTGGGGTGTTTTGTAGGGCAGGAATTGCCAGATATCTTCGGCCAGGTGGGAGAGAACGGGGGCGATCGCCCGTGCCAGATTTTCCAGCGCGACCCAGATCACCGTTTGGCAACTGCGCCGCCGGGGAGAATCCGCTGCACTGATGTAAAGCCGATCTTTGGCAATGTCGAGGTAGAAATTGGACAAATCGACGACGCAAAAGTTTTGCACTGTTTGGAAGAACCGATAAAACTGGAAGGTTTCAAAGGCATCGGTGACATCGTTGAACACTTCTGTGATTCGATGCAGCATATAGCGATCGAGTTCGGGAAGTTGCTCATAGGGCACTGCATGTTGACTCGGATCAAAGTCATGTAAGTTGCCCAATAAAAATCGCGCTGTATTCCGAATCTTGCCGCGCACATCTCCCAATTGCTTCAGGATGGCTTTCCCAATCAGCACATCGGAGGTGTAATCGACAGACGACACCCACAGGCGCAGCACATCGGCTCCGTAGGGTGGCTCTTGTTTCTGGTTTTTGCCACCGTTGATGATGACCGCCGGATCGACCACATTGCCCAGGGATTTGCTCATCTTGCGGCCCTGTTCATCCAGGGCAAAGCCGTGGGTCAACACCGTTTTGTAAGGCGCGTGACCATTCACCGCCACACTGGTCAGCAAACTGGACTGGAACCAACCCCGGTGCTGGTCGGAACCTTCCAGGTACATCTCCACGGGATATTTCAACTCGGGACGTTGTTGCGCCACGGCTGCCCAGGAAGACCCGGAATCGAACCACACGTCCATTGTGTCGGTACCTTTGCGGTAGGTTTTGCCGTTGCTGCGGTAGGGTTCGGGGAGCAATTCCTCGACCGCCATTTCCCACCAGGCATCAGAGCCTTTTTCGGCAATGATCCCTTGCACATAGGCGATCGTCTCCTGGGTCATCAGAGGTTCGTTGGTTTCCTCATCGTAAAACACAGGGATGGGCACGCCCCAACTGCGCTGGCGAGAGATACACCAGTCGGAACGGTCTGCCACCATTGGCGTGATCCGGTTTTCGCCCTGCGCCGGAATCCACCGCACATCCGCGATCGCCTTCAATGCCGCTTCCCGAAACCCTTCTACCGAGGCAAACCATTGTTCCGTCGCCCGGAAAATCGTCGGCTTTTTCGTCCGCCAGTCATAGGGATATTTGTGAACGTAGGGTTCTTCTTTCAGCAACGCGCCTGCTTCTTGCAATGCGGTGACAACTGCCCCATTCCCCTCGCCCAATACATTCAACCCGGCAAACGGTCCGGCTTCCTCGGTAAAGTTGCCGTTATCGTCCACGGGGGACAGAATCGGCAACCCATAACGCAAGCCCACGCCATAGTCTTCCTGACCGTGACCAGGAGCGGTATGCACCAGGCCCGTCCCAGAATCGGTGGTGACGTAATCACCACCAATCAGCACTGCACTTTCGCGATCGCACAGGGGATGCCGATAGGTGAGGTGTTCCAGCAGTTTGCCCATGACCGTCGCTTTGATCGTCAGCGTCGTACCCAGAGTTTCCGACAGGCGATCGACCAGATCCTTTGCCACAATCAGGTATTTCATCTGACCCAGGCGGGTTTTCAGTTCTAGTCCGTCGCCCACTTCCACCACGGCATAGACCAACTCTGGGTTCACACTCACGCCCAGGTTGGCCGGAATCGTCCAGGGAGTGGTCGTCCAGATGGCAACCCCTAACTCGCCCAAAAACGGATCAAACGGCTCTTGCAGGGCCGGTGGCAAACTGGTGACTTCAAAGGCCGCATACACACTGCGGGAGGTGTGGCCTTCGGGATATTCCAACTCCGCTTCTGCCAGGGCCGTCTTGGAACTGGGACTCCAATGCACGGGCTTGCGACCCCGATAGATATACCCTTTCAGCACCATTTGCCCAAAGACCCCAATCTGCGCCGCTTCATACTCCGGCTTCAGCGTCAGGTAGGGATGCTCCCAATCACCCCACACGCCATAGCGCTTGAAGCTTTCCCGCTGCTCATCCACGGTTTTCAGGGCAAATTCTTGTGCCTTTTGCCGAATGCCCAAGGGAGTCAAGCCTTTGCGCTCCTCCGGCTTCATGGCTTGCAGCACTTTCAGCTCAATCGGCAACCCATGACAATCCCAACCGGGAACGTAGCGCACTTTCCGCCCTTTGAGCAGTTGATATTTATTGATGATGTCCTTCAGCACCTTGTTCATGGCGTGCCCCATGTGCAGCGACCCGTTGGCGTAGGGAGGGCCGTCATGGAGAACAAAAATCTCGCCCGGATTGGTTTGCGACAGGGTTTCGTAAATCTGGTGTTCTGCCCAAAACGCTTGGATTTCTGGCTCCCGCTTGATTGCGTTGGCCCGCATATCAAAGCCAGTCTTGGGAAGATTTACCGTGTCTTTATACGATCCAGGTTCTGTCGCAGCCATGATTTCGGATGTCACTCTTGAATGGATAATCGCGATGTAGCATCTGTAGTATAACAAATGCGATCGCGCGATGCTGTCTTGTCATTATCTTGGACAAGCCCCACAAGCTTCAAGTTTAACGGCTAGAAGTCCATCAAATTTCTCTGAGGTCAGCGCAAAATGGCGCGATCGCCCCTTCCTCCCTCATCCAACCAAGCGTGACGTAGCCGTAACGTCATAATCGGCTTCGATGAAGATGAGTTGCAAAACTGTACCGAAAGGGATGACATTTCCATGCTTCGCAATTCTTGCCTGCTGAATCCCATGTTTAACTGATCGCTACAGGTTAGTCCAGGGATCGAGCGATCGCGACTCTTCCCCACCCCTGCAAAAAATCGAAACTGCCCTCGAACAAATTAATTTCCTTTTTCAATCTATTCAAAAAAACTCAAGCCAGAATCTACAGAAGACTCTGCATTACTCTCAAGATTGATAGAGAAAATCCAATTATTAAAGATTTCAGGCTAGTAGACTCACAAATTTTTTACAAAGATAATTTAAGGTTAAATGTATAAACTCATCTTTATCAGTGCTTCTTCTTTGAGATGAGTTTATCGTGATGTTTGGAGTAGGTGCTGAACTACTTCAACTTCATAGGTTGCATCTTCATCTGGGAGAAAATTATGTCCGTACACGACATTACTAATTGTCCCGAATACGATAAAAAAACATTCGTTTTAAAAGAAGATAGAGAATGGGTATGCCTCAACCCCAAATGTAAATTCCAGGAAAAAATGCCTGAAACAAAGGTTGAATCTACTACATTTTCTGATTTCATACAGATACTAATTGCTGCCATAGTTGTGACACTTTTCATACTGGTAGCATTAGGAGTTTAATTAGACAATTAGCTTTAAACAAAGCCAATTCAGTGAGCTACGAAACACCCGAATTAAGACATTAATCAGCAGCAGTTTATCAGGCACTGCTTGAGTAAAATCCAAAGCCAAATCTGGGAAGATCCACGATAAGCAGCAATTTTGATAAAGAGAACGCGATCGCGAACAGTCCAGATAAAGTTGGGAAAGTCAAAAAGTGGTTAGGGCGATCGCGGTGTGCTGTCTTGTCATTATCTTGGACAAGCCCCACAAGCTTCAAGTTTAACGGCTAGAAGTCCATCAAGTTTCCCTGAAATCAGCGCAAAATAGCGCGATCACAGCATTTCCATTCAAAATAAATTCCGCCTGGTTAGTTCTCGCAGGCGGAATCATTGGCTTATTTATCAAAGCGGCTCTATGATTTACTTTTTAGAAAATGTCGCTATTTTTGTTTCCCAGTTTAAGGTAGCTCCTCCATAAGCTACATCTTTAAGGAATATATACTTCTTTTTTGAACTTGTAAAAGTTGTCATTATGACGTTATTAAGTACGTTAATAAAAGCATTGATAGCCTCTTTATCTCTATTCAAAAACTTTCCATGTATGTGCAGTATCCAATCTAGTGTTGAAGCTGCATCTATACATCTCTCTATATCGGCATAATATGGGTTTGGATCATTAAGACAATCTAGTCTAAGAAATTCAATTGTTAGGTTAGAAGCTTTGTACTTTACTAGATGAAAATTTGTTTGAATCTCAAGTTGTGCTTCAGGCATTACGGCAGACCTTGGAAAAGTTGAAAGATAAGCTGTCTACTCTTTCAAAGACTTGAATCAAAATCCGGGGAATTTCATCATTATTTTTACAGAAAACCTCCTCTAAGCGCGATCGCGAACAGTCCAGATAAAGTTGGGAAAGTCAAAAAGTGGTTGGGGCGATCGCGACTTTACCTCTGATCAAGCAGACACAGTGATTGAGATTGAGGTATAAAATTATGGATAGGTTCGGTGTACCGAGTGGTATCCAGCAAATGTGGCAGATAACACTCCAAATCCCCAGACTAACGATCAATTTCTCCATCTTAAATCCTGCAATTCTGGGTATTATCCCACAGAGCTAGATGATACTCCTTGGCGCAGGAATCTTATCCGTCAGATCTGACATGACGATATAGTTATTCTGCCTCGTTCTGCGGTGAAGGCAGTATTGGAGCATTATTTATGAGACGATAAAAGGCGAGGCAAATGTTACTTGTGCAAGGAGAAACGCACCTTGATCAAACAGGAACTTGTCGAACTCTTAGGGCAGCGTGTTCAACTCATTGATCTCAGTCGTCCCCTTGAACCAACTGCAAGTGAACCCACTCCCCCCCGGATACAGCAGATTTCACACCAGGATTGTGCCGAAATGTGGGAATTCATGTATGGAATTCCATCAACAGCCCTTCCTAATGGCCTTGGTTTTGCAGGCGAGATTGTCGAGGCTTCAACGCACGCTAGTACTCATTTAGATGCACCGTGGCATTATGCTCCCACTTCGGAGGGAGAACCTGCTTGGACAATTGATGAAACTCCGCTGCATTGGTTTGTGGGTCAAGCAGTCGTTTTAGACGTATCGGATCTTCCCACAGGTTATTTGATCACCCCCGAAGAAATAGCGAAGCGTTTGGAGAAATTAAATCACACGATTACACCCGGTGAAATTGTGCTTTTTTGTACTGGAGCAGATGCAGTATGGGGCACAAAAGAATTTTTTCACTATGGGTGCGGATTAGGCGAGGAAGCCGTTCTTTATCTTGTTGATCAAGGTGTTCGAGTCATTGGTACTGATGCTTGGAGTTTGGATCGTCCCTATCCAATGATTGGGAATGAGTGGGCAACGTATCAAGACCCAAAACGGTTATGGTCAGCTCATTTTGCAGGGATAAAGCGAAAATATAGTCAAATCGAGAAATTAACGAATTTGAGTCAGCTTCCACCTATTGGTAGCACCATCCTGTGCTTTCCGATCAAAGTCAAAGGCGGCAGCGGGGCATGGGCAAGGGTAATTGGATTAGTGCCAGCAGAATAACAAGTTAATGAAGCAAATTATTGAGCGATCTTAGTGGTGATGCGAAGGTGGTTTACCACTACTGATCTTGGTCATCAGGCCGACTATTTTTTCTCAGAAAATAAGCATTCATTGAAGACAATACTGAAAAAGTCTCTTCTTATTCAGTGACTACAGCTATTAAAAAAACAGCCGCGATCGCGGCTGCTTCTCTGAAAATATCAACAGAACTTGACGCAGTGATGAATATTGAAACTAGGCGGCCAAATTAGCAGCCACAAAATCCCAGTTCACCAATTTATCAAGATAGTTAACAATGAACCCAGGCCGTGCATTACGGAAGTCGATGTAATAAGCGTGTTCCCACACATCCAGGGTCAACAAGGGCTTTTGGCCATGCACCAGGGGATTTTCAGCATTGGCAGTCTTGGTCACTTTGAGGGTGCCATTGTCTTCAACAAGCCAAGCCCAGCCACTACCAAATTGAGTTGCAGCAGCATTGCTAAATTCTTCTTTGAACTTGTCGAAGCTACCAAAATCTTTGTCAATCCGAGCGGCCAAATCGCCAGTTGGTGCGCCACCACCACCGGGTTTCAGCGAGTTCCAAAAAAAGGTATGGTTCCAGACTTGTGCCGCGTTGTTGAAGATCCCCGCCATAGAGGCATCTCCGAACGAGGTCTTGATGACTTCTTCCAAGGACTTGTTGGCCAGGTCTTTACCTTCGGTCAGTTTATTGAGGTTGGCAACATAAGCAGCATGGTGTTTGCCATAGTGATACTCAAAAGTCTCAGCTTTCATGCCATAGGGCTCTAGAGCATCCATTGCGTAGGGGAGGGGCGGCTGTTCAAATGCCATGTGTCTTCTCTCTACTAACTACTTGGTTGATTCAGTTAAAGTCTAAAGCCTGAGAAGCTGGTTCAAGACAACAGCGTAAATTGCGGGCTGTCTGAAAGACTTCCCAGTTCGGCAGAAACAGAATTTAACACTTTTGATTTTAGTCTAAACCTGGCGTTCAGCAAATGGTTCAAAGGGAGGATCGCCGTACCGAGGAACGGCGATCGCGGCAATTCTGGTCATTGGTGCTTGTCCAACGGGGCTAGCCACTTTCTTGACCGCAACCGCAGCCACGCCTTGTCCACCTCTTAGCACAATAGAATTCTGAGCCAGACGGGCGATCGCACCCGCCAACTCAGCCCCCCGCCTCCGCCCTGGATAATGCCCTCCATCTGGTGCGCCCCCACTGGAGCATTGACTCCCAGAGGGCTTGGATGCCAATCTGCCAGGAGAAACGAAAATCGGGACTTTGCTGGATGGCTACAACAATTTTGGGACTGTAGACCAAAAGTAACCCCAGACTCTTGCCATAGCGTCTTCCTTGCCAATAGGCATAGACAATCAGGAGGCGATACCATAACTCATGGTAACGATGCTGGCCCCGTCTAGACATCGCTAAACCCCGGCGGGCATACCGCAAACTGGTGCGCCACAGCCCAACACGAGCCAGCAGATAGGTGAAGTTAAGCCAGTCAGCCTGGGTTAACCAGGGCACACTCCGACGCAGTTGGGGAGAAAGTTTGGTCGCCGCAACAAGCGCCTGGTAAGCAGCAGCAAGATCACGGTTCAGCCAAATGGCCGCCAAACATTGATGGAGCAACCATTCTTGATAGATATCGCCTGTGGCTTGTGCTTGCCGCAACATCTCAACAAAATCAGGTTCAAAACATCGACATTCTGCAATTCCTATCCCCACACCAATCAGATTAATCAGAATAATCGTTTTATAGTAAGCACTGTTGAACTGTTGGGCGATCGCGAATGCCTGCTGCACTAAAGGATACGCCTGTTGAAAGTCTTTACGCATAAAGTGAGTCGTAATCAAGTTTTTGAGCGCAGTCCATTGATTACGCAAGTCCTGATTTAAAGTAGCTAAGGTTAACTGTTGTTCATAATATTTAATTGCTTCTGAAAGATTGCCTGTTCTGTGCAAAACAATCCCTAAATTACCCACTATTTCACATTCCAATCTAGGATCATTCAGTGTTTGAGCAATACTCAACGCCCTCTTTGCAGAGTCTAGCGCTTGTTGCTGATAGTGTTTTTCAATTCGATGCCAACTGATGATAATTGCAATTTTAGTCAAGGCTTCTGCTTGTACTCGACGACTCTGCACCTGGGTCGCAAGCTGCAAAGCAATTTGGCCATGCTGGAGGGCCAGATTCGGCTGAGCGGCATCATGGTAAATACTGGTCAATTCCAGGTGAGCCTGGGCTGCTGCTGCCAAATCACCCCATTGATTCGCTAACTCAATTGCTTGCCGCTGATAGGTTATTCCCGCTTCAAACAATCCCCTGAATTGACAAATGCGACCTAATTGAATGAGGCAAAAGCATTCTATTGCAGCATCCAGATGCCCCAAGAGCGATCGCAACATATCCGCCAATTCCTGGTAATTCCCCCAAATTTCCAGTTGTTTATAGAGCGGATAAGGCGGTGCTACAGGCTGTGTTGGCAATTGAATTGGTTTATGCAACAGCGTGTGGGCCAGTTCCCAGGCCGCCAGTTCACTGAAATGATGAAATGCTTCGAGATAGCCCCGCACGTAGTCTCCGGTTGGAGGATTGGGGCCAGGATCGTAGGCGTGCAACCAGTACGCTGCGGCTTTGAGGTGAGCCAGGGCATGAAGCGACAGTTGCGGTAAGGTTGACGTACCCACAATCGACTGGGACGGCAACACCACAATTTGACCAAACTCATTCAGACGCAAGTGCTGAATACAGTCAGGAGTCACATGATGGAGGGCAAGAGACTCATAGCGCATCATCGCTACACCTCCGTTGAAAACTGGGCGAGATGCTTAAGCGCAACACAGCGAATCAAACTATGCTGACGATACAAGACTTGTGTTTGATAACACTCTCGCTCGATCAAATAGCGTCGTTCCAGACTATTAAAGGCAGATCGAATTAAGTCAGGGGAATACTCATCAATTAATCGATACCAGGCAACAGGTTCAACAGCCCGACGATAGACCGCCGCCATGACCAGTAAGCGATAGGCAAGCGGATGGGCAGCCCGTAATCGCTGGAATGTGAGTTCAATGCGATCGCGCACCCTATCGTGCAATTGGGGGCGATAACAACTGAGTTGGGAGTCATCCCTGGGCGACTCATATTCGACTGCCGCCTTCTGCTGCTCGATTTGCACAAATTCGTGACCAAATTCTGACCAATACATAACCACATTCCCGTGATAAGGCGGTGCTTGCAGTTCGCCAGCAATGACTTGCAACGCAAGGGGATGACCTTCATACAGATGAATAATCCGGTTCAACAAAGCCTCAGACGGGCTCACAGGCTCAGGAGCAACCCCCCAAGCCGCAAACAGTTGGAGCGATTCGGCAGTGGTTAACCCCGTCAACGGTTGCAAGTGCGATCGCGTGGGGTAGCGCCCTTGTAAAGGCACGGGTGGTTGCACTTGGGACGTGATGATAATCCGACTGGGC
The DNA here is from genome assembly GCA_964475335.1 of uncultured bacterium. GTDB lineage: Bacteria > Cyanobacteriota > Cyanobacteriia > Leptolyngbyales > Leptolyngbyaceae > CAYYWG01. The sequence goes on along the minus strand of CAYYWG010000016.1, from coordinate 67,402 downwards.
ATCTCGTTGGCTCGCACCACCTGTTCCAACAGTTGCGCAAACACAGGATGGGCAAAGGCGTGGGCACCATCTGGTTGCGCCAGCAAGACCTCCTCTGCCATATCCAACACCAGCAAACCCGGTTTGGCCTTGAGCCGAGCCAGCAACATCGCCACCAGTTTCGCAGGAGCCTGTTGCAACTCTGGGGTTGCGATCGCCTCTGGCCCTAACACAGCCTGGGTCAACTGCTCAATGTTGGGTAATGTGTGATCCAACACCACCACATAGCGGGCTGGAAAGTGCTGTTGCAATTCCGAATCCACCAATAACCGGGCAGCGAGGGCCGTTTTACCAATCCCAGTTAAACCCACCAACATCAAAACGCGACAATCCAGTTGCAGGTGTTGCACCAACGCTGTGACGAGCGCTTCTCGGCCCACCCATCGTGTGACCGCACTATCTAAAGCGGCTCCCCCCTCTTTGTCCATCTGAGTTTCAGATGATTGCGGGGTACCAGGCTCTATCGCTGCGATCGCCGCTGCCCTGGGCACCGACCCACCACGGGCACACCGCTCCAACCCAGCCAGAATATCCTCGCGAAAGGTGCGTTTGCGAACCGCTCCCCCCAGGCCAGTCGCCAATTCTTCACACAGGGCCGCCCCTTGAGCACGGATGTAACTCTCGTCATACTGCCGCGCCCAGTGCGAAATCATGTCCGTGTACGTCAAACCCTCCCAGGCCGCGCGAAAGATCGCTGACTTGGGAAATAACAGTTGAATTTGCAGCAAATCTTCGATCGCGGCCAAGGCTTCCCCAGAATCCATACAACAGCTCAATCAACCTGCTAATTTTCATTATTTTTGGGTGCATCGTAAAGTTTTGGTCAATTCTGGGCAGAACCCAACATTGCCACACCTACAGGCTTAAGTTTTGTATAAAAATTAACCCATGTTCCCGCGCAGTTTGCGTAATTGCGATCGCGATGCAACCGAGAGTAATGTAACCGGAAATTAGCGAGCCTCGGTTCCCAGGTTTCAAGTTTTTACACACATCACCATTTCAACTATCACGGGGTATCTCCATGTCAGGTAACTCTACAAATTTTGCTGCGGATTTTTTGACTTCAGCCGCCTCCCCCCTCGACCCAGGCATTGCAATTCCTTCGTTTCAGCCAGCTAGCCCCTTTGCCGATCCCCTCCGCACCACGCAACCCAGTAGTTCCCTGCCAGTACCAGAATTAGGTCTAACACCACCGCAAAATCCAGTCGCTAGCCCATCCTCTGGTTGGTTCACAGTTGATAATTCGGGCAACATTAGCATTGACTACCTATTTGATGGCGGGGCCTTGGAAGGCGAATTAGGTATCTTCAGCTTATCCGGCCTAGAAGCCTACACCTTAGGTTCCAATGAACTGATTCAGGAAGTCACCCGGCGAGTCTTAAGTCAGTCCACAGCAGGTTATCTGGCGATTTCTGATGCCCTTGAAGGTGCCCGTTTTAATAGTGGCCTCGGTTGGGAAGGAAACTTCAACTCAGGTGCCCACCTGGGGGTCAAAACTTTCACCATGAACGCGGGCGATCGCTTCGGCATCGTCACCGTTGCCAACGGCACCTTCCAAGAACTCCTCCAAAACCCCAACGGCGGCAAATTTCAAACCCTTTTCTCCATCGCTGAATGGAACCCCAAGGGCACCCAGCAATTTGGCCAACTCACCAGCGATACGGGCGATACATCCGTCTTCGCCTTTGAAGACTTGCGCCTCGACGGCCATAGCGATCGCGACTACAACGATATGGTCTTCCAAATTAGGGGAGCCACAGCCACCGCGATCGACCTGGATAAGGTCATTAACTCCAACAAAAATTGGCTCACCTCGGGAATGGGGAATGAGTTGAGAGAACATCACTTCAAGGATCAGCCTGGAAGTCCTTCATTTATTGAACGCATTTGGCAAGATGTTGATAATCGCAGCCAGTTAGTTGAAATGTTGGCTCAGGCCCAAGATGCGAGATTAATACCAATTACTTCTTTCTTGCAAGATTCTCTGGCTAAAGATGGAATTGCGCCTGAAACCCTGAGAGCAAACCTGGTTTCAGAACAGACCAATATCCAAGCCGCCCTGCAAGACCCAGCAAACCAAGATCTTCTGCGATCGCTCCAGACCACTTTCACCTTGTTTAGTCCTGGCTCAGACGCTCCGAATGCGGCGATCGCAGAAGTTTTCACCCAAACGGTGACTACTTATGGTGGAGCAGGCTTTGTCGGGAATGCAGTCAGTGACGTATTCCGGATGGGGAATGGTTACATTCAAGAATTTAACTTTGGGGGAGCAGGTGCTGGCGCAATTCTTTACGGAGACAATGCTGAACAAGCAATCTTTTTATCTGGACAGGAATGGCAGACTTTCCAGTCTAGGGGAGGTGTAACGACTCAAGGCTATCCAACTACCCATACTTTTCCTGAAAGCGACCCAGGCACTGCCATTGACCTTGAGATGCCTGTTATGCCTACCCCGTCTGGGGATAGCGCAGCAGTTCCAAATAGTGACAGCGCAACCATTCAAGTTGTCCCCAACGATCTATCGTCTTCACAAATTTTCTTTAATCCAGCAAACGGCAGCCGCTATTTCTTGACCTCAGGTGGTTCATGGTCAAACGCACAAAGCCAAGCCGTAGCTGCCGGAGGTAACCTAGTCAGCATCAATGATGCCGCTGAGCAAACCTGGTTACTCAACACCTTTGGCAGTACTCATGTACGATGGATTGGCTTGACAGATAGTGAGCAGTATGGAGCCTCTGAAGGGAACTTTCGCTGGGTCAGTGGAGAACCAGTTCGATATACCAACTGGAATCCTGGAGAGCCTAATAATCTTCTCCATACCTGGGCAGGAGAAGATTTTGTGGAAATGTATCCGACAGGGCGCTGGAACGACGAGCAAATCAATGACCCAGCCCTGGTAGACAGGAACAGAGCTTCACAACGAGGAATCGTCGAAATTCCCAATCGTCCCCCTGTTGTGAGAGGGAACAATCAAAAAGTCGCGCCCTTTAGTTCTATTGTCCCCTCATTTACAGCAAGCGATCCAGATGGCAACCCCATCACCACCTATGCCTTCTATGATGGAAACTCCAGTGCTTCCAGTGGCTACTTTACCGTCAACGGAGTCCGGCAAAATACAGGCAGTGTATTTTATGTCCCTGCCAATCAACTGAATTCAGTGCGTTTTGTTGGCGGTAGCACACCAGGCGATGATAGCGTGTATGCCACAGCCTTTGATGGCTATGCTTGGGGTAACTGGAGTAACTTCAACATCAATACTGATGGCGTTGGCGACGCTCTTAGCACAGCCCGTTCCATCAGCTTAGGTCAATCAGTTCTTGAACAAGTCGGTGACTATGACCTAAACGATTACTATCGCTTCAATGTTGGTAGCCTCACTCGCGCAAACCTCAACATCAGTGGCTTAAGTGCTGATGCAGACTTGTACCTACTGGATGCCAATGGTAATACGATTACGAGTTCAACGGCAGGAGGAACTTTCTCGGATGCCATTACCCGCGATCTTCAACCTGGAACTTACTATGTTCAGGTGAGGCGATATAGCGGAAACACGACTTATACACTATCTACCTCTGGACAAGTTCTCCAGCAAAATCGTCCCCCTGCGGTGACAGTGGGCAATCAATTTGTTCAACCCTATCAATCATTCCTACCCAGCTTTAGCGCGACCGATCCCGATGGCAATCCCATCACTCACTATCGCTTCCGGGATACTACCAATGGTGGTGGTTACTTCACAGTGAATGGAGTTGCCCAACCCAGCAACCAAATCATCGAAGTTGCAGCCAGTCAATTGAATACCGTTCGCTTTGTTGGCGGTACACCAGGAGACGATACTGTTCAGATGACAGCAATGGATGGCAGTGTCTGGAGTGATTGGCAGAGTTTTGTTATTTCCTCTGACAGCGCTGGTAACTCTCTTGGGGCAGCTCGGACTATTGCACTGACTACTAACGCTCAAACCCTGCAAGAGTTTGTCAGCACCAATGACAACGATGACTACTACCGCTTCACTGTTGGTGCCCGGACACGAGTCAACCTGGGGATTTCTGGACTCGGTATCGATGCCGACTTGCGCCTCCTAGATGCTTTTGGTAACACCATTGCAACCTCAGCCTTTGGGGGAACTAGCAATGACTCAATTACACAAGAAATAGATCCTGGCACCTATTATGTGCGAGTAAACCGTTCTTCTGGAAACAGCACAACTTACAATTTCACCTATCAAGGCACACCTGTTCAAACTGGCCCAGTCTTCACCAGTTTTGCAGTCATTGACGCTTCAGGTGATGGCACAAGTAACACTGTTTTCCAACGGGGAGCAATGCGCTTCAATTGGGCAACCAATTCTACCGTTTCTAGCGTGAGAGCTTATGCCCGTAATACCAGCACTGGTGCTGTAATAGATTTAGGCGCTGTTGCAAACGGTGGATTAGTCAATCTCAACAACCAAAACCCAGCAGCAGGAACCTACAGTGTTTACCTCGAAGCCCGTGATGCTAATGGTAACACGGGCAGATCCACTGAACAATCGATGCGAGTTCTTGCCTTTAATCCCGCTAGTGCAAGCAGTATCAAACTTGGTGATTTCCGGGATGGGACTCAGATATTCTCTAACATGACAGAAGGCTCTGTTTTCATCGGACGCGGTGGAAGCGATACCCTGGACTTCGCTGGAATTCACTCAAGTAACATCACCTTTGATCCAAATCGTCGAGCTGTATTTGGTGGCACAACTTACGACTGGCTCCGCATTAATTCTACCGGGCAGGAAATCTACTTTCAGGGCTATGAAACCTTACGGTTTGCAGACGGGACTCGTTCTCTAGGAGTAACCCCCAATGACCCCTTGTTTAATCAACAGTGGAATCTCCGCATGACGGACGTTCCTGGTGCATGGCGCTTTACCACTGGCTCTAGTAATGTGCTACTTGGCAATATTGATAGTGGTCTTAACTCCCACTCAGATATTAATCAAAGCCGGATTATCCCGTATTTTACACAAGCTGATGATGACTCTTCTGGTGACTGGCGTGGACACGGGGCAGGAGTACAGGGCATTATGGCTGCAACTGCAAACAATGGTATTGGTTTAGCTGGAATTAACTGGAATAGCCAAACTTATGTGATTGATATAGGAAATGCACCAGATTCTCTAAGCGGTACTGAGGCATTGTCTGCTGTCGGTAACTATGTCCAAGGAACCAACCAACGTGCAGTTGTCAATAACAGTTGGAGTCATACTGACAGTCATCTCTGGGGGACTGGGGATAGTAGAGCAAATTCAGTAAAGAATGTAGTTAGCAATTCTCTGTACTCTAATCAGGCACTTTATGTCTTTGCATCCGGGAATAATAGCCACAGTTCAATTTCATATCCTGCTCGGTTAGCAGGTGAGTTGAATAACGTAATTTCTGTTGGCGCGGTAGATGCTTTAGGGCGACGAATACACAAAAACTTATCAGCAACAGCGGGAGGGTATAACTACACGTCATTAGGTTGGGGTTCCAATTATGGCGCTGGATTGACACTCGTTGCCCCTACCTTTTCACCCTCAACAAATATCAATGGTGGTTACTACCAAGATGGCCGTTTCTTTGGAGGTACTTCTGCTGCTGCACCCAATCTATCTGGAATTGCATCTCTTGTCTGGAGTGCTAACAATAACCTCGTTTCATCTGATGTGAGGAACATTCTGACTGGAACAGCAAACCGCTTATTTGGTGGGTTTAATCCTAATGAATATGGTGCAGGTATTGTTGATGCAGAAGCAGCAGTGCGGCGGGCTGATGCATTGAACCGGAATAGTGATGTAGCCAATCTATTTGGTCATGGAGGACTGTTCTTTGCTTAGTTACTGATTTGTTTAATCGGCCAAATTAGTTGAAGACACGATCGCCCTCTCCTCTTCTGGAAAGGGCGATCGCTTTTTGCTAGAGGCGATGGGAAAAGGGGCGATCGCGTAAAATTGGAATAGTTGTAATGCGACGAATATTGAGTAAGCCTGATAGGGGAAGCAGCGATATGAAGTGGCGAGTTGTGCTTGAACCTGATAGCAAAACTGGAGATTGGGCAGCATGGTGTCCAGAATTGCCAGGATGCACATCGGCAGGAGAAAGTGAAGCAGAGGCGCTAACCAATATTCAAGAGGCGATTGCCCTTTACATCGAACCTGCACCGGTTGAACTTGTGCCAGGAGCGATCGTTCGAGAGGTCATTGTTGGATGACTCGGATGCGACGGATGAATGCTGATGAGGTTGAGCGGCTTCCCGAAAAGTATGATTTTGAACTAATTTCGCAGAAAGGTAGTCATCGCAATATTCTTATTACCGCTAATATTCCCGAAATCGAGTGGAAAACAGAAAGGGCGATCGCCCAATCCAAAGTAGGAAGGGGCGATCGCTTTTTACTCAGGCGATCGCCCTCAGCGATTCGCTAATATCTGAGAAAGGGCGATCATGCTGATTATGACTAATCTCTAACCTGCGATCGTCAAAAGTTGCACAGGGATGTAGACTTGAAATCCTTGAAAGTCATTATCAGTCGTAAAAATGCTGTAGTTGCGACGGTGGGCAACTGCACAAATCAGAAAATCAGTATTCGAGCCTTGAATGCCATTGCGGCGGCAGGTGTTAAAAAAATCTGCGGCAAGTTCGTAATCTTCGGAGGCAAGTGCTACATCTGGAAATACTCTCAGATAATCACGTAGTTGCGTAAATTGCTCTGCACTGCGGACTCCAGAAAGAATTTCTTGGCGAATTGCACCCAGGACAATCGCACCATCACTAGCGATTAATGCTTGTAGTTGGGCAGCGATCGGAGAAGCTTGAGGGGATGGACTGCGGCGCAAAGCTAACGACCAGACAGACGTATCAACAATACTGCTCATGTCCGCTGGCGTTGCTGCTTATAATCGTAGTCATCTTCATAATCAATGGTTCCAAACAGATCCATCACCTTAAGCCGTTGGCGACGTTGAATATATTCACGTAAAGCAGTTTCAACTAGCGCCTCAGCGGTTGTTTGATGGTCAAACGCCAATGCCTCTTGCAGCAAGGCTTCATCAATGTTGAGGAATGTCGCCATAAGCAATTCACAGCTTTTAGTTCAATCCTACTGCAATTCTTCTAGTTTGCTCCTCTGCAATGCAAGTACCAGTTAAGTGTACGATCGCCTTTTCCTACTTTGGATTGGGCGATCGCCGTTTCTACCAGCGGGTTATTCCACCGTGACGGACTTGGCCAGGTTACGGGGTTGATCGACATCTAGTCCCCGGCGGGCAGCGATGTGATAGGACAGGAGTTGCAGGGGAATCACCGTGACCAGTGGCGACAGAATTTCGTCCACATGGGGGACGGGAATCAGGGTGTCAAAGGTTTCCTCGGCGTCCCGTTCATCCATTGGGGTCACACCGATGAGGCGGGCATCACGGGCGCGGGCTTCCTGGGCGTTAGAAAGGACTTTTTCAAACACCGTTCCGGGCATGGCAATGGTGACAACTGGCACTTTCGCATCTAGCAGGGCGATCGGGCCATGTTTCATTTCGCCAGCGGGATAGCCTTCAGCGTGGATGTAGCTGATCTCTTTGAGTTTCAGGGCACCTTCCAGGGCGATGGGGAAGTTGATGCCCCGGCCCAAAAAGATGAAGTCCTGGGTATCCACAAATTCGTGGGCCAGTTCTTCGATGTACCGCTCCTGACTTTCGAGAATCATCTCAATTTCTGAGGGCAGTTGCCGCAAGCCTTCCAGCAGTTTGCTGAGTTGGTCGCCAGACAGGGTTTTGCGGTGGGCCGCGAGGTCGATCGCCAGCAGATAAAAGGCAATCAGTTGGGCGACAAAGGTTTTGGTGGCCGCTACTCCGATTTCGATGCCAGCCTGGGTATCAATAATATGGGGCACCAGTTGACCCAGGGAACTTTCGGGGCGGTTGGTAATGCCCAACATCCGGGCAGCAAATTCGGGGGCTAAATCCTGCCGACGTTGCAGTTCCATTTCCAGGGCAGCCAGGGTGTCAGCAGTTTCGCCAGATTGGGTCACGCCGATGGTGAGGGTATGGGGGGTGAGGGGGGTCGGGGCGTAGCGAAATTCAGAGGCGTACTGAACTTGGGTCGGAATACCAACGAGTTGTTCCAGGAGATATTTGCCGACGAGTCCGGCGTGCCAACTGGTGCCGCAGGCGACAATCTGAATGTGCTGGAGGTCGTCGTAGAGTTCGGTGGGGAGGTTGAGCAGCACGGGCGATCGCGCTGTTGTTGCGGTTTCATCCCAGGCGGGGTCAAGATAGGCTTCGAGGCAAGCCCGGACAACCCCCGGTTGCTCATAAATTTCCTTGAGCATGAAGTGTTTGAAGCCCTGTTTTTCCACCATAACAGGGTTCCAATTGAGGGTGCGGGGCGATTTCCGCAACCGCTGCCCTTCAAAGTTATAGACTTCTACACCAAGGGGGGTGAGCTTTGCCAATTCACCATTTTCCAGGGGCAACACCGCCCGAGTGTAGGGCACGATCGCGGGGGTATCGGAAGCACAGTAGAATTCACCCTGGCCAAACCCCAAGACCAAAGGCGCTTGTTGCCGTGCGACGATCAACTCATCGGGATAGTCGGCGCTGATGACCGCGATCGCAAACGCTCCTTGCAACTGGTTCACCGCGAGGCGAATCGCGTCTAACAACGTGGGTTCGGTATCCGCAAATTGGGCCTTGAGATTTTTGAGTTCTTGCGCAATCAAGTGCGGAATGACTTCGGTATCTGTATCGGAACGGAAGGTGTGGCCCTGCGCCTTTAAGGTTTCTCGTAATTCGCGATAGTTTTCAATAATGCCGTTTTGCACCACCGCAATACGACAACTGGTATCCATATGGGGGTGAGCATTGTACTCTTCGGGTTTGCCGTGGGTGGCCCAGCGCGTATGGCCAATGCCGACCTGCGCCGGATTGGTGGCCGCTTCCACCTTGGCCTGGAGGTTATTCAGCTTGCCCTTGGCCCGCACACACCCAATTTCCCCGTTGTGTACCGTCGCAATTCCGGCAGAATCGTAACCCCGGTATTCCAGCTTCCGCAGCCCTTCGAGCAAAATCGTGCTTGCTGCCTGAGTGCCAATGTAGCCAACAATTCCACACATTTGGGTGCATCCTCCATGAAGCAGCGTAGTGAATTAAGTCCAGTCGGGATCGTAAATTAGTAATCATTCTGCAACAAACCGCGCGGCGATCGCATTACCATCCTGCCAATCCCGCTGGGGAGATTAACCAGACTCCGCCAACCGCCCCGACTCTAAAGTTTTTGTAGCCTACACAGGCTATTGTCTAATTCCGGAATTCACACCCGATTTTGTGGCCAGGGATTGCTGCAACGGCCTTGGCTCACCCCTGCCTCCTACGGCACCACGGACTGGAAACACAACGGATTAGAATAGGAACAGTGGCTTGTAAAGAAATGTAAGGGATTCATGGCAGATCAGCTAATTCGGGCAACCGCCGCAGACAACGGGATTCGAGCAGTCGGGGTCATTTCCACTCGGCTGACAGAAGAGGCGCGATCGCGGCACAACCTTTCCTATGTGGCCACCGCAGCCCTGGGGCGAGCTATGGCCGGGGGTTTGCTGTTTGCCTCCAGCATGAAACGGGAAGGATCGCGGGTCAATATTCGCATCAAAGGCAACGGCCCCTTGGGTGGGCTATTGGTGGATGCCGGGTTAGATGGCACCGTGCGCGGCTATGTGGAATATCCCCGGGTGGAGCTGCCCCCCAAGGCCAATGGCAAGCTGGATGTGGGCGGTGCCGTTGGTGATGACGGCTATATGTACGTGGTGCGGGATGTGGGCTATGGCTACCCGTATTCCAGCACTGTGGAACTGGTCTCTGGTGAAGTGGGGGATGACTTGACCCACTATCTCGCGAATTCTGAGCAAACTCCGTCGGCGCTGATGCTGGGGGTATTTGTGGATGAATCGGGGGTGACGGCAGCGGGGGGCTTGTTGATTCAGATTTTGCCCAAAGCCGCGCGGGATGAGTCGTTGGTGGCGTTGCTCGAATCCCGGATTGCAGGGCTGGAGAGTTTTACGACTCTGTTGCGATCGGGCCAGAGTTTGCCGGATATGTTCCAGGGGGTGCTGGGAGATCTGGGGTTGAATATTCTCCCAGAGGTGCAGTTGGTGCGGTTTCACTGTGGCTGTTCCCATGAACGGGTGCTGACGGCGCTGAAGATGTTTGGCGCGATCGAGCTGCAAGAAATGATTGAACAAGATCAAGGGGCAGAGGCCACCTGTGATTTTTGTGGCACGGTGTATCAGGCGACGGAAGCGGACTTGCACCGCTTGCTGACGGAACTAGAAGCCTAGGCACATCGCGCCCTGTCTCGTGATAAATCTCTTGCTGTTTGCGCAAAGTCGAGTAAGATGGCGTACCAACTGTGGTGGTTGGTTTCTATGCCAAAAATACAGAGCATCCCTCATACCTTCGGGGCGATCGCTTTGTGTTTTGTCGAGATGGGGAGTAGGATGGCAACTAGATTTTCTTGCGGAGACCGGGATCAGGCTCGCGATAAGGCTAGAGCGTTGTACTCCCCCCTTTATCCCAAGAATTGAGTGTGGTTTGAGGATGTGATACGGGAAGGCGACTCTCCTACGTGCCTATGTCTAGCGATCGAAGAATCCCTGAGTATAAGCCACCACGCCAACCATCCTATGCAGATGAACGGCCTGGTTCTACTCCACCTGTACCGCCAGACCCCAAAGGCGAGGCAGAACGCCGCACCCAGGCTGAAATTCATCCCCCTCGGAACACCGCAGCCCAGCAACCGCCACCCCGTAAACGCAAAGTTAAACCCCAGGCCACAGGGCGATCGCCGCAAAAGCCACCCGCTCAGCACTATGCCACGGCCACGAGTTTAGCGCCGGATCTAGCAGCCACCACGACCGGAGAGTTTTCTAGGGCCGAACCGACGGCCCCGCAGGATGATCCGGTTCACAAACGACCCCGCAAAGGCCGGCGATCGCTGAAACGGCGGTTTCTGAACCTGGCTACCAGTTGGCAATTTTTGATTGCTGCCAGCTTTGTGGCCTGTAGTGGGTCCAGTGCGCTGGCGATCGCGTTTTTGTTTCAACTCCCCGGTTTACCCAACTGTCCGGCGGTATTTTGGCCCCTGGCCTCCGCTTCTATGCGCTTTGAGTGTGCCCGCATTGCCGCCAGCAAACAAACCGCCAATGACTTGCTAGAGGCGATCGCCCTGGTGGATGGGCTGCCCCCCGATCACGCCATGCGGGGCGAAGCCGATCGCCTGATTGAGCTGTGGTCCCAAGAAGTCCTCAAACTGGCGGACGAACTCTTCAACCAGGGCAAAATGGACGAGGCGATTCAAGCTGCGCAGAAAATTCCGGCCAAAGTCACCGCTGCCAAACTGGTGGAAGACCGCATCAAACAATGGCAAACTATTTGGACTGAAGCAGAAGCCATTTACAAAAAAGCCGAGGATGCACTCCGCCAACGGAACTGGCGACGGGCCTTTCAATTTGCGGTGCAACTGCTAGATGTCAACAACAAATATTGGCAAACAACCCGCTACGACGACCTCAACAACCGCATTAACATCGCGCGGATTGATGGCAACAAACTGTTTGAAGCGGAAAACCTGGCCGATCGCGGCGGGCTAGATAACCTCCTGAAAGCGATTAAACTGGCGGACGAAATTCGGCCCGAAAGCTATGTCTATGCACTGGCGCAGGTCAAAATTCAAGTCTTTGGCAAAAAATTACTGGATTTAGCGGAGTATTTTCTCGATAAACGGAATTTTCAGCAAGCGACGACGATTATCGGCAAAATTCCTGAAAAAGCGAAGCTAGAAGTTCAAAAACAACAGTTGACGATTCTAGCCAACGCCCGGTTGCAATCCTGGCAAGACACGGTACCCGCCCTTGAGCAAGCGATTATCCAGGCTCAGCGCATCCGCCCAGGGCAACCCTACTACAAAGAAGCGAACCAATGGATTAGCCGCTGGCAGCAAGAGATCGAAGGACTCGCCCAACTGGAGCGATCGCGGCTGTTAGCCCAGGATGGCACCCCGGCAGCCTTGCAAGCGGCGATCGCCTCTGCGGCCCAAATTTCGGCCCAAAACCCCCGCTGGGAAGATGCCCGCGCCCAAATTCAAACCTGGCGCACGGAAATCGAAACCATTGAAGATCAGCCCATTTTGGCTCAGGCAGAACAGTTTGCCAGTGGGCAAGATCTGGCTTCGCTCCAGGCGGCAGTGAACCAGGCCAGCCAAATCCAGGGGGGCAGAGCCTTGTCGAGCCAAGCCAACCAAAAGATTCGTGAATGGAAACGCCAAATTCAGCAAATTGAAGACCAACCGCTGCTGGATCAGGCGCGGGCTTTTGCCTTTTCAGGTGGCTTGCAAGATGCCATTCGGGTGGCCGAGCAGATTGCCCCCGGACGCGCGTTATACGACGAAGCACAAGGAGACATTGCCAAGTGGAAAGGCCAAATTCAAGCAGAAATTGACCGCTCCCAAGCCCAGGTGGCCCAAGCCCAAGCCCAGCAAAATCTGCAATCGGCCCGCCAAGTGGCCAATGGGGGCAGTGTGGCCGCGATCGCCCAGGCTATCCAGCTTGCGGGCCAAGTGAGAACCTCTGGCTCTGTGCAGGCGGAAATCAACACCGCCATTGATGACTGGAGTTGGCAATTACTCCAAGCGGCCAAAAATCAGGCGAGTTTGAATCCCAGTGGCGCGATCGCGATCGCCCAAAACATCCCCTCCCGTAGCGCCGCTTATCAGGAAGCCCAAGCCCAAATCGCCATCTGGAAGCAGCAAGCTACGGCCCCTACTCCTCCATCCGGTCAGTAAACCATTGCTGTTCCCAGCCGTTGGCTAGACCTGGTTATGATGCCCATTCACCCGCGCGATCGCCCGTCCTACCGTCGCTATCGCTGGCTCCTGCTATTCAACCTGGTGTTGATTGTCCCCCTTGGTTACGCTATCCGCTTTGCGGGAAATCACTGGCTCAACGATAGTCTAGGCAGTGTCGCCTATGAAACCTTTTGGGTTTTGCTATTGGCGTTGCTGTGGCCTCGTCTCGCCCTGTGGCGGATTGCCTTGGCCGTCTGTCTGGCAACCTGTACCCTGGAAGTATTGCAACTCTGGCAAAATCCGCTGTATTTGGCCGCCAAAACCACCTTCATTGGGCGCTTAGTCCTGGGCAGTGCCTTTTACTGGGGCGACTTTCCGGCCTATCTTATCGGGAGTTGCATCGCGTGGTTCTGGGCGATCGCCCTCCGGCGCTGGTCAACGGGCCTAGCCACCCCCCACGCATAGCCTGTGGCCGTTTTGGGCAAGCCACGGGCGTAATCCGTCTTTAACCACCGTTGGAGAGATGGGGGCAAGTATGCGCAACATTTCATCAACCACGCAGAGGGTCGGCTTTTGGTCAGCCCTGCTATCGACACTGTTCAGCCTTGCTTATGTAGTGGGGCAACTCGCAGAATGGGGCGGGTTACTGGGTTCCCACGGTGGCCCGGAAAGCTTGAGCACCCCCTTGGGCTTAGTAATTTTGCTAGCACCGTCTTTGTTTTTGGGCATCGCCTTTTTGGTTTTAGTCGTCAGCATCAATCAACTCGCTACCTCCGAGCGGCAAATTTGGAGTCAACTGGCAGTTGCTTTCGCGATCGCCTACATGGTGCTCATTAGTGTGGTTTACTTCACTCAACTAACCCTCGTCACACCCCATCTTGCACAGGGAGAAATAGAATCCATTCAAGTCTTTTTGTTTGTTCCCTTCGATTCTTTTTTGTATGCCGTTGATATTCTGGGCTATAGCTTTATGAGTCTCTCCATGCTGTTTGCTGCGGGAGTCTTTGGTCGTGCAGGGTTAGAGCCAGTAATACGTCGATCGCTCATCGCTAATGGCTGTTTACTCCCTTTTATTGCACTGCAAATGTATTGGCATTCTTTAATTTGGATCGCCGCTCTATGGGGGCTATTTTTTCCCAGTGCCACTGGTGCGTTAACCGTGTTTTTTCAACGAGCCGCGATCGCCCTCCCCTCAGCGCCAGACTCCAACTGAGGGTTCTACAGTCGCGCTACCCAGTTACAGTGTAGGGCTAGCCGATGATAGCGTGTCCGTTGTGAGATCAAACGTCTGGCTCCAGTCGGGGAAGTCGTCGTTGGGCAGGCGACCATACAGTTGCACCATCGTTAACGGTTGGAGGGGCGATCGCTTCAGCATACTGACTGTCAGAGCCGCCATTTCTGCCACTTCCGGCACCGGGTCATGTTCAAATAAAATTTGCAACACCGTATTTTTCAGGCGGACTTTAGCCTGAATTTCCATCGGGTCTAAAGCGTGGTTGAGGCGATCGCTCAACTCCTGCACCCATTGCTCTGCCGACGGCACCGGAGTCGGCTCCACCGCAACCACACTCGGTTCAACGCTTGGGGCTGGTTCTGGGTCAGCCTCCGGGAAGTCAGGATCGGGGATATCTTCCGGCAGAATAGTGGTCAGCACTTCATCCGTTAGCGTGTTGATCACCGCAAGGCGGTTGGCCTGTTGTTCGATCGCCTTTTCAAACAAATTACGGACAAGGCGAGCATTCCCAAAGGTGCGATCGCGCTGGCCATACAGCCCCGTGAGCAATGCTTTCAGCTTTGTTTTGGCCGCATCCGTCGGGTGAAAGTGGCTATCCCGACACATCTTGTTAAAAATCGCCACCAACTCATCTGGGGTATAGTCCTGAAAGTAAAAATAGCGATTAAAGCGCGATTTTAACCCCGGATTCGACTCCACAAACCGGAGCATTTCATCGGTGTACCCGGCGGCGATCACCACCAACCGTTGGCGATAGTCCTCCATCCGTTTCAGCAACACATCGATCGCCTCTTGGCCAAAATCACGAGGACTGTCTTCCGGCACCAGCGCATAGGCTTCGTCAATAAACAGCACCCCATCGAGAGCCGATTGCACCTTTTCGTCCACCCGTTTCGAGGTTCCGCCGATGTAATCCGCCACCAACCCCGCGCGATCGGTTTCCACCAAATGGCCTTTCTCCAAAAAGCCCAACGCTTTGAAAATCCGACTCGTGAGCCGCGCGACCGTCGTTTTCCCTGTCCCCGGTGGCCCACTAAACACCGAATGCAAAGACACCGCCGTCGTCGCCAACCCCCGCTCTTGCCGCACTTTTTGCACTTTCAGGAAATTCGTGAGGGTTTTGATTTCCGCTTTGATGTTATCCATCCCAATCAGTTGATTGAGTTCGTCCAACACCTCATCTAACGGTTCAACCGCTGAAGCCTCTGCCGCCGCTGGTGTCGCCCCTGCTGCCCCCCTGACCGGAGTCGAAGCCGCCCCAGGTACGACCGCGTTGTAGGTATGCAACAGCTTCCACACTTGGGCCAGGGCATTTATTTCTTCCATAGTAACGGTGCCATCAGCTTTCACAATCATGTCGGCAAAGCGATATATGGCGTTAACCGTTGTATCCAGCAATCGGGTGCCGTGGGTTTCGTCGTGACGGTTCAGCAAGGTCGGCAGCACGAGGGTTTCCGGTGAGCCAAACTGATTTTTCAGGCCTTGCAAGAGACGGACGGCGTTTTTTTCCTGGGCCAACCGCACAGAGCGCGAGGTTTCCCACTGCTCCAGGACAACTTTGAGGGTGGCGGTGTCATGTTGGACGAGGGCATGAAAGACAATGAAGCCTAACAGTTCATTGGCAGTGATGTTGTTGTTGCTTTGGCCACAGAGAAGAACGATTTTGGCAATGTCGGTAATGACCGACTGGGGATAGGGATCACCGAGTTGCAGGACAGGCTGGAGGGTTTTGTAGAGGGTGTTGGCTTCGCGTTTGATTTCGCTGGTATCCACGCGGGGATCTCCTGAATGGGTAGAGGGGCGTTAGGGCAGGCTGTGTTGGAGGTGGGTGTAGGCATCGGCGATCGCGAGTTGACCGCGTAAAAAGCCAAGATTCGCACCGGGACAAATATAGTGCAGGGTGGCGGGGGTAAATTCGTCGAGGAGCACTTGAATGCTGCGGAGTTGGCGGGGCCAGTGAAAGGTGGTGCTCGTTTTGAGGGGGCGCAGTTGGCCTTGAGGATCGGGCAGGAGGTGGCGTCCGGTGAAGAGAATGCCGCCGCCGTCACGATGATAGACACAGGCGGAACCGGGGGTGTGGCCCGGAGTCCACAGGACGCGAGTGGTAGGGGTGAGATCGAGGGACTGCTGAAACGGCGTGATATCTGCTTTGGGGAGGAGATAGGCTTCTTGTTCGTGGATGACGAGTTTGCACCCAAAGGTCTGTTGAATGGCGGCGGCCTGGTCGATCGCCCCACGATGGGTGATCACCAGCCAATCCACCCCACCCTGCTCCCGCAAAAAGGCTGCGGTTTGGTCATCCCAGGGGGGGCAATCGACCAATAGGTTGGAATTTCCTACAATGAAGTAGGACGTGCCACCCAAGGTGTGACGGTTAGGCGGAAATGCAAACAGGGGCAGTGCAGGAGTGTCGGGGGCAGGCGTATCTACTGTCGCCGCAAAGACGGGGCGCGGCGGTTTGGCTAACCGGGGTGAAAACGTCATAAATCCTTTGGAATGAGGAGTGGAGCGATCGCGCTGACCGCCCTAACAGGCATTCTAAACCCATGCCAGTGCTAACCCTAGCAAGTTCTGGGCGATCGCCAACCGACTACCACCGGGCACCGCCCTCGAAATTGGGAAATCCTGTAGATTTTTTCGTATTTCTGGAAATTGACTATTAAACTAGGTGGGTTCTGCCTCACAGTGCCGGTCACTGTGGTTGCCATGCTGAGTGACCTCGGCTTGAATCCTGACTAGCAGCCTCCAGCCCAGGATTTACTGTTTATTGCGAAAGATCACCATGCCACCTCTCTACCCTCTTCTTCTCTTGTTCCTGCTGGGACTCACCACCTTCCTGATTGTGCAGCGGGTTGGCTCGGTCACACGGACTCCCGTTTGGCTGTTGTGGTTGGTGGCCATGATGCCCGCGTTCATTTGGAGCGGCTGGGCGATCGCAATGCAAAATGAGCCGCGCACACCGCCCCCGGCCCCATTGGTGATTGTGCCCCTCGTGGTGTGCCTGATTCTGTATTGGTTGTTGATTCAATGGGGGCGATCGCCAACCAATGCCGACGCCGCCACCGAGGACAACCCCACCGACACGCCACCGACACCCCCAGAAACCGCCCTGCTCAAACCCATCGACCAGGCGGAAGAACGCTATTTACAAACTTGTTTTCCCTGGTCAATTTTTTATCTCCAAAATATTGAATACCGACCGCAAGCCGTCATTTGTCGAGGGCAACTGCGGAGTAAACCCGAAGTCGCCTACAAAACCATTCGGGAAAAAGTCGAAGATCATTTTGGCGATCGCTTTTTAGTCGTCTTTCAAGAAGGGCCAAATGGCAAACCCTTTTTTGCCCTCGTGACTAATCCCCACGCCAAAGCCCTCCGAGATGCCCGCGATCGCAATTCAGAAGTGCGTCCAGTCTGGGCCTTGGGTCTGCTCCTGGCTACCTTTTGCACCACCTGCTGGGCCTGGTTGCAAATTGCGGGGAAAGTGCCCTCCTCCGGCCAAAACAACATTCCCCTCCAACTCTTGACTCAGGGATTGCCCTACGCGATCGCCCTCATGGTGATCCTGGGTTCCCACGAGCTGGCCCACTATCTGACCGCCCGCCGCTATCGGATCCGGGCCACCCTGCCCTACTTCATTCCCATCTTGCCCTTGCCCTGGTTCCCCTTTGGCACCTTTGGCGCGTTTATCCAACTGCGATCGCCCATTCCCAATCGCCGCGCCCTGTTTGATGTGGGCATCTCCGGCCCCATGACGGGCTTTTGCTTCGCCTTGCCGTTGTTACTCTGGGGCTTGGCCAACTCAGAAGTCGTCAAGCTCACCGAAGCACCCCAACTGTTCAACTTTCAAGCCTTTGATCCCAAATTTTCCATTTTGCTAACCGTGTTGAGCAAACTCATGCTGGGGAGCCAACTCAGTTCCGAAACCGCAATCAACATGCATCCAGTGGCCGTTGCCAGTTGCCTGGGCCTCGTCGTCACCGCCTTTAACCTGATGCCCGTCGGCCAATTGGATGGCGGGCATATCGTCCATGCCATGCTGGGGCAACGGGCCGGGGCAATGGTGGGTCAATTTGCCCGGTTGATGTTGTTGTTGCTGTCTTTTGCCCAGCGGCACCTCATGCTGTGGGCGATCATTCTCTTTCTCATGCCGGCCAACGACGAACCCGCCCTCAACGATGTGACCGAGCTGGATAACCGCCGAGATTTGTGGGGCATTCTGGCTCTGGGCCTGTTGTTGTTGATCGTCTTGCCCGCCCCTGCCGCCTTAACGAAACTCTTGAATATTTAATGGCATCTCTCAGTTGGCTCCGCTATTCTGTCTAAACATGGGACGTTGGGCAAAACTTAGGCATGACTCAGAATGTGACGCAATGGCTGGATGAAATTAAGACGCTGAAACAGCAATTGGCCGAAGCCCAGCGAGAACGGGAAGAAGCCTATACCAGCGCAGCAAACTGGCAGCGGTTGTATGAAACAGAGGCCCAGCAACGACGCATTGAGGCAAATCTGGCACGGCAATCGATCGAATCATTGCACCGGGAAATGGAACAACTCCAAACGCGGTTCGGCCCCCAACGCAGTGCCAGTGTGACGACGGAACTGATTCAAACGGAAGTGGAACAGGTGACTTCTGAGGTCGATTTGCGATCGCGGCTAGCGGCGGCCCTGGCAGAGTGCGATCGCCTCAAAACAGCCCTCCAAACCGAGCAGGAAAATCATGTGCAAACCCGGAAAAGTCTGACGATGGCTCTGGGCGATGCGATTAACGCCCTCAAAGCACGGGAGCCAGGGGAAAGCCGTTAGGAATTAGGAGTGCAACCGCTGAATAAAGGGAGCGATCGCCCGCACAAACTCCACCGACGATTCGTAGGGCAAAACATTGCGCCCTGAAATCGTAACGCTCTCCCCCTTGGGCAAACACTTGAGATAATCGGCAATGCGTTCTGCCGGGGTTTCCTGCTTCCCTTCACGGCTGATGCTAGAGGCGCGATCGCCCATCACTACCAGGGTCGGTTGCTGCATGGCGGCCATTTTTGCCGTGTAATCTTGTCGCCAAAAGCCAGCCAAAAAGGCGAACACCGCATGACGACTCGCCGGATTTTTAGCCCCTTCCTGTAACAGGGCCAGCCATTCCTCATCCACCCCGTCTGCCGTAGCAAACAGTTGGCGGGTCGAGAAGGAGCGAAGAAACTGCGATCGCCGAGCATAGCGATAAAACGCCGCACCAAACGGCGAATCAAACACATTCCAACTCAGGCGATGCTGCCAGGAAGGCGTATCACGAATCATCAGGGGCCAAGCGGGGGGGCCACACAACACTAAACCCGCTAGCAAATCCGGTTGCAGCGCCGCCAAATCCACCGCTACGGGCAACAACGCCCCCTGTACCAGGGCGATCGCCGGACGCTGCACCACCGTTTGCACAAAATACTGCAACTGCTTGGCCCAGTCGATGGGGTGATAGGCATAGCGGGGCATCGCCGAGTCACCACACCCCAGCAAATCAGGACTGTAAATGGGATTGCCATAGCCTTGTCTGGCCCATTCCGCCGTAAACCGGTGCCAAAACTGCCGCGATAACCCCACCCCAATGGGATGAATCAACAACAGGGGCAGCTCCGAGGAGCCAGAGGCCGGCAACACCTGGTCATAGGAACATTGATAGCCCTGGTAAGAATAGAATTGCGGCGCAGTTGCAGTTGTCATGCCAGCGGAGGAAACTCTTTCCCCAGCCTATCTGGTTTCGGGACAGATGAGCCACCAGCACCTAGAAATCCCAGCGATCGCGGCCAACGAGCAGCCCAAACCCGCCAAAGCCCCCAATTCATCGCAGTCACTTTCCGGGAACATGATAAGCTGTCTTCTCAGTCAATAAGGTTCAGTTCACCTAACTATCGCATCCCCATAAAGGCACGTTATATAAGGAAGAGTGACTGTGAGATTACGTTGGTTGTTGCCTGGAATCGTTGGCGTTTGGTGCTTACTTGCAACAGTCGCCGAAGCCGCAAATCTGAACTCTTGGCGCTTTGACCGACGGCAAAACCGTTTAGAACTCAATACCGATGTGGGGGTGCAACCCCAAGCCCAAGTTATCTACAATCCCACGCGGTTAATTATCGACTTACCGGGTACCCGCCTCGGCAAACCCAAACAAACCGAAGTCTTGGGGGGCAGTTATGCCGCCATGCGGATTGCCCAATTCGATCGCGGCACCACCCGCATTGTGCTCGAATTGGCACCGGGTTATGTGATCGACCCAGGCAAGATCAAGTTTCGGTATAACTCCGCCCGGAACTGGACGATTGAACTGCCCACGCCCGACTATTCCCCAGCGATCGCCACCAATCCGGAACAAAAAGGACAAGATTTGACCGTCCCCCAAGCCCCCGGTGTAGCCCCGGTGGCCTTGTTTCCATCCAGTGCAGCACCAACCCCCGGTTCAACTGGCCCCATCGTCAATACCCCCGCTGGCAAGCCTATTGTCGTTATCGATCCGGGTCACGGTGGCCCCGATCCAGGAGCCGTGGGGATTGGTGGCCTCAAAGAAACCGATATTGTGCTCGACATTAGCCGCCAGGTCACGGCTCTGCTCGAACAGCAAGGCATTGGGGTGATTTTAACCCGCTCTGGGGAATATGACCTGGGCCTGGAACCACGGGTGCAAATGGCCAACCGCGCCAACGCAACGATTTTTGTCAGCATCCACGCCAACGCTATCAGTATGTCGCGCCCCGACGTGAATGGGTTAGAAACCTACTACTACGACTCTGGCAAGGCATTGGCCGATACGGTTCACCAAACCATGTTGCAGGATATCGACAGTCTGCGCGATCGCCGGGTACGGCAAGCGCGATTTTACGTGTTGCGGCGCAGTTCCATGCCATCCATTTTGATTGAAACGGGCTTTGTCACTGGCGCAGAAGATGCAGCTCGCCTGAGCAACCCTCAATATCGCAGCCAGATGGCCGCCTCCATTGCTCGCGGCATTTTGCGCTATCTGGGCCGTGGGTAAACCCTAGGGGCTAATAAAGTCAGCCCCCAGCCAAGCGCCCCCCTACAACGCATCGGGGGCGATCGCCGTGCCCGTTTGGGCGACTTGTTGGGCGGCTGCCGCCACCTTTAGGGTATACAGGCTCGCTTCTGGTTGGATATACAACGGAGTACCCGTCAGCAAGTGGTCTAACACCGCTGTTGTGTCTTTGGCAAACAGGCCCCTGCGCCCGCCCACAGCCAGCGGTTCCGGCGTGTCTCCCTGAATCAACACCCCCTGTTCGCCATCCAGGGCGATCGCCCCCAACTCCCCCTGCACCTCAAAGGTTCGCTTGGCCGTCCAAATCGCTTCTCCCTTGCCATAGGTCACTTCCGCCAGTACCCCACTGTGAAACTGCAACTGGGCGCTGCACACACAACTGGCGTAGTAAGGACTGGACTCTGGTTCTCCGGCGATCGGCCAAAATTGGGCCTGACTTGTCACCCGGTTAACTGGCCCAAACAAATCCACCAGACGATGCAATCGCGACAGCGCCCCCATCAACGGAAACCCAAATTCGTGATGGTGATACGTCCAACGCCGTGGGGCCGGACGTTCTGGCTTCAGGGTGACATAGCGGGCATACAGCACCTTACCAATGCGGGGCAGGGCCGCTTTCAGGGCACAATGCACCCCACCCAGTAATTCAATATGCTCAACATGCAACAGGCGTTGGTGTTGGCGGGCCAGGGCAATTAACTGTTCTGCTGTGGCCACGTCTAGCGCAAGGGGATACTCCACGATGACGTGTTTCCCTGCTTGGAGTGCTTGCTGCACCATTTCGCCGTGATGGTGGTTAGCCGTCGCTACAATGACCAACGCCAAATCCGGTTGGGCCAATAGCTGCTGAAAATCAGGGCTGGCGATCGCCCCGTGGAGGGCGGCAAAGTCGGCTGTGCGATCGCGATCGTGCCCCGCCACCCCCACTGCCGTTACCCGTGGATCGGCCTTTAATGCTTGCACCCGCAGCTTGGCCGCATACCCTGTTCCAATTACACCGACTTGCATTGATCACGTTCTTCCCGCGAGTTTCATTATTTTTATAAGCAATAATTATTGCTTCTATTGATCTCTAACGATTGTTAAAAAGTAAAGGCCGAAGGCGCAAGCGACGTTTGGCGGGGAATTCCAGTTTTTATGTTTCCACGAGAAAACCGATTTACAAACGGTTTCGGCGGTCATATAAGATAAGCAGATTAAATTGACTGTTACTATTACGAATCCCATTCATCCAAACCCTGATTTGCGGTTATAAAAGCGGATTTATCCCGTAGTATCAAAAATGGTAAGTCTGGATTGTAAAGCAGTTTTAATAAAACCACTTGCTTCCAGACCTTGCGAACGCGCAAAGTGCTGTATCCATTATTGAGAGGATCACTGATGGCAACTTACAAGGTCACATTAATCAACGAGTCGGAAGGGCTGAACACCACCATTGAAGTTCCTGATGATGAGTACATTCTAGATGCGGCAGAAGAGCAAGGGATCGATCTGCCCTACTCCTGCCGGGCTGGTGCTTGTTCTACCTGCGCTGGCAAGATTGAGTCAGGTACTGTTGATCAATCTGACCAGTCCTTTTTGGATGATGACCAGATCGGTGCTGGCTACGTGTTGACTTGCGTTGCTTACCCAACATCTGATTGCACCATTCTTACTCATCAAGAAGAAGCTCTGTACTAAAGCAGTATTCACTCAGCAGCACCGATCGCATGTGATCTGTGTTGTAAGACATGGAATTCTGAAATGTCAGTTTGTACTCCATAGCGTTGGGCTGTGGAGTATATTTTTATCTCAACATTATTTTATTTAAAACCTAGCGAGAACTGCGATCGCGCCCCATGCCTCCTGCGTTATTGCCATTTCGCGAGCCTTATTCATCTAATTTCCAGAGTGACTGGGGGCGCTATCCCCCGGAGCCAGCCAGTTAGTGCTACGATCGCCAACTCAATCTGCTAGTCACGGTAACTCATGATTCCGATTCCTCCCGACTGCGATCGCCAGATTCGGTCTGTCATCCGGCAATGTGGTCGGCAAGCCGAGCAAATGGCGGCCCACGGGTTTGAAGTCTTTGAAAAAGGCCCTGAAGATTACGTCACCTCCATTGACGCCGCGCTAGATGAGCAACTATCTGCCACCTTCGCTCATTTATTTCCGGCAGATGGCCTCATCACCGAAGAAAATCCAGCTTCCCGGCAACAGTTCCACGCGCCCTATGGCCGCTTTTGGTGCATCGATCCCCTCGACGGCACGGAAGACTTTATTCACCGGCGTCCCCACTATGCCGTTATGGTCGGCCTGTTGGAACATTACCACCCCCTGGCTGGCTGGATTTATGCCCCCGCTACCGATCGCCTCGTGTTTGGGGGGCCAGACTGGGGCTTGTTTGAAACCATTGGTGACAGTGCGCCGACTCCCTTAGCGATCGCTCCGTTTGATCCCACACCCCGCCCCCTGCGGCTCCTCATTGGCCATCGCGACCAACACCAATACGGTTCCCAAATCAAAGCCCATCTCCCTGGGGTCGAATTTTTGACCCTCGGTAGCTTTGGCCTCAAGGTGCTGGAAGTGATCACGGGCGGCGCAGACTTATATGTCTATTTCAATCGGCGGGTGAAAGTGTGGGATACCGTTGGCCCGCTGGCTCTGGCCCAAGCTGCTGGTCTGGTGTGTTGCAGCCTGGAAGGGGAAACCATTCGCTTTATTCCGGCAGCGGTAGATCCTATCACCCTGGCCCATAAGCAAGCGATTCTCGTGGGCCACCCCGAACGCATTGCCCAGGTGCGATCGCAGTTCCTCGCTGCCATCCACACGATTTCACACCCTTAAACCCGGTTTCTGAGAATAGACTGTTTATACTAAGATCTTCAATGCATAGATCTAAATCATGCCTAGATCTCAATGGGCAGCCTGGAGCAGCAGGAGCAAGGCAACAGTGACAACAGACCAGCCGACCCAGGGGCGATCGCGAATCTTAATCCTTCCAACCGCTCAAATCCATTCAGTCATGGTTAAGCTTGCTAGTATTTTTGAAGGAGCTCGTCGCCCTAACTGATTGCCACCGTGCGCAGGGCAGCCAATCCCTCCGGGACTGAGCCCCTGCTAGCCAAGGCGATCGCTGCTCTCAACCTGTCCGCCATTCTCGACTATTTGTTGTACTTTCCCAAACACCTTTCATGCAGACCGAAGCGTTTAGTGAGCTTTTTCCGCTGTTGACTGCGGCCAATCCCGAAACCCTGGAGTGGCTTCTCTCTGTCGCTGTTGAGCATGAATATCCAGCCAATCGCGCCGTTCTCATGGAAGATGCCTGGGGCAATGCTGTCTATTTTGTTGAATCGGGTTGGGTCAAAGTGCGGCGGCTCTCTGGTTCGGGGGAAGACAACGTTGTCACCCTGGCCATCTTGGGGCGCGGCGACTTTTTTGGTGAAATGGCAATTTTGGATGAATCCCCGCGATCGACGGATGTGATCGCCCTTTCCGCCGTCAAACTCATCAGCATTTCCGCCCAACGCTTCATTCAAACCCTCTTTAAAGATCCCCAACTCCACCACCGAATGCTGCAACTGATGGTGCGGCGGCTCCGGCAAACCAACATTCGGTTCCAACTGCGCCACCAACCCCCGGCGGTGAAACTGGCCAATACTCTGGTGAGCCTCGCTGAGAGCTATGGCGAAGAATCAGCCAACGGAGTCGAAATCTACAACATCCCCCACAAAGATCTCGCCGACGTGAGTGATATTGGCGTGGAAGAAACCGCCAAAATCATGGACAAGCTCGAAAGCAAAGGGTGGGTCAAAGTCGATACAAATGCCCAAATCCTGCATGTGATTAACCTGAAACAACTCATGCATTTAGCTGGGAAGGTGTAGAGTGAGGTGAAACGCACTACGTCGAGGAGCCAAGCAGCGAATGAATCGGGAAGAGTGGATCGAAGAACCCGTGATTCCCCCTGGGGGAACCGAGCTTGCTAGCCAAGCCCCCCAATGGGATTCCAAGACAGCTCAGGCGCACTCTACCCTGAAATTGGCTTACCACGTTGCGATGCCTACCCCAACCTCTCATTTATTTGAGGTGACGTTGCAGGTGCAAGGCTGGTCTCAGGCTCTTGGCGATCGCGTCGATTTGAAAATGCCAGTCTGGACACCGGGTTCCTACCTCGTGCGGGAATATGCCCGCCATGTGCAAGAGTTTGCAGCACAAACCGCCGGGGGCGATCGCCTGGAATGGCGCAAAGTCAGCAAAAATCACTGGCAAATCGATCCGCAAGACCACTCAGAATTGGTCGTTACCTACAAAATTTTTGCCAACGAGTTGACGGTACGCACCAACCATCTCGACGCCTCCCACGGCTACTTCAACGGGGCTGCCCTATTTTTCTATATTCCAGGGTTAGAAGCCTTACCGATCCAAGTGGCGATCGCGCCCCCTTACCCCACCTGGCAGATTGCCACCGCCCTTCCCCCCGTCCCCGATAACCCCAACACCTATCTCGCCCAAGATTTCGACACCCTGATTGACAGCCCCTTTGAAATTGGGCAACACCAACGATTCGAGTTTGAAGCTGTCGGTAAACCCCATCAACTTGTCGTTTGGGGCAACGGCAATTTGGATGCAGCCCCCCTCCTGCGGGATATTCAACGGGTGATTCAAGTCGAGGCCGATTTATTTGGTGGCTTGCCCTACGATCGCTATCTGTTTTTGGTGCATCTTGCCTCTCAAGCCTTTGGCGGGTTGGAACATAAAAACTGCTGTTCCTTGATCTATCAACGTTTCGGCTTCCAAAATAAAGAAAAGTACGATCGCTTCATCCAGCTTGTTGCCCACGAATTTTTTCACCTCTGGAACGTTAAGCGCATTCGCCCCAAAGCCCTGGAAAGCTTTGATTACGAGCAAGAAAACTACACCCCCTCGCTCTGGTTTAGCGAAGGCACGACGAGCTTTTACGACCTGATCATTCCCTACCGGGCCGGGGTCTACGATTTACGCACTTATTTGAATGCCCTGAGCAAAGAAATCACCCGCTTTTTGACCACTCCGGGACGGCACGTACAACCGTTAGCCGAATCCAGTTTTGATGCCTGGATCAAGCTCTATCGCCAGGATGCCAACAGCCCCAATTGCCAAATGTCTTATTACCTGAAAGGCGAAATGGTGTCGCTGTTGCTGGATTTGCTGATTCGGCAGCGCCACAACAACGGGCGATCGCTGGATGATGTGTTGCGGCAACTGTGGGAGCAATTTGGGCGATCGGAAACGGGCTTCACCCCAGAAGAGTTGCAGGCCGTCATGGAGCAAGTCGCCGACACTGACCTCAGTGACTTTTTCCACCATTGTTTGCACACCACCGAAGAATTACCCTTTGACCAGTACCTGGAACCGTTTGGCCTGCAACTCCGGGCAGACGGTGACCAACATCTGCCCCACCTCGGCCTGACGTTGAAATCTGAACATGGGCGCGAAATGGTTAAATTTGTCGAAGCCAACTCCCCGGCCCAATTTGTGGGGTTAGATGCAGGCGACGAACTCCTGGCAATGAATGGCATTCGGGTGACGGCAGACCAACTGAGCGATCGCCTGCGAGATTTTCAACCCGGTGATCCGGTGCAACTGGCTTTTTTCCATCTCGATGAGTTGTGCCTGCGCATTGCCACCCTCGCCGCACCCCGCCCCAGCCGCTATCAACTGGTTCCCCTCGATCGCCCCACCCGCAAGCAAGAGCAACTCTTCCACGGCTGGTTAGGGAAACGGCTTTCCGATCTCGCCCATTAAGCGCTTTCCCCCAAGGATAGCGTCTAAATTCTAAAAATCTGCTTATAATCCACTACGGACAGTGGCGATCGCGGACATTCCCCAGTATGGTAAGAAGGGCGATCGCAGGAACGTAGTCGATGAGTAGCGAACAACAGTCCTTGTTCTCCGTAGCAGAGTTAAAAAGTGCCCGGTACGGCACCCCCGTCGAGCCACTACCCATGAGCGCCGCCACCCTCCAAGCGTGGCAACAGCGGGTACACCGCTTCCAGCAACAAGTCATTGTCCACGCCATTCCCGAACAAGGGAGCCTCTTTAGCAGCGACCCCACCCCCGCCGAAGTCGCCGAAAGCATTGATCCGTTTGGCCTGCCCCCGTTGAATACGGAGTTTTGGCGCTGGCAAGTAGAAGATGCGGGCGTTGCGGCTTACTACTTTGTCGTCGATCACCACTGGCCAATTGTGCTGTACATTGGCGAGACTGTGAAATCTAACCAACGCTGGAAAGGCGAACACGACTGCAAACGCTACATCGATAACTACATCGCCGCCCATCGCCGTTGGGATCTACCTTGCGCCGTCCGCATTGCCTTTTTTCATTGGGCACCCACCGCAACCCGCCCCCGACAACAGCTCGAAACGGCTCTCATCCACCGCTGGAAAGCCCCCTTCAACAAGCAAAACTGGCACTTTTGGAGTACCCCTTTTATTGGGGAAAAGTAACTCCGTGTAGAGGATAGACGATCGCGAACATTAGGCACATAGTCAAGCCAGCTGCGATCGCGAAATCGACTAACAATCCCTGACCGAATCAACGAAAAACTATGCAATCAACACTATTTTGAAAAATGCCAGGAGGCGGGCTTGAACCGCCGACACGAGGATTTTCAGTCCTCTGCTCTACCAACTGAGCTATCCCGGCTTGTGGCCTTTCTGGTGGCGCTTTATAAAAGTAGCAAACAAGTGGAACCAAGTGCAAGCAACTTTTCGATGAAGTTGGCTTTTTTTTTTCAAACCATCGCGAAATTTCCCCCGTCGAGCCAGTCAGTACGGCAGAATGAGGAGGATAGGCACCCTGAGTCCAGGTCTGGTTTGGGGCCGCAACAATGGGAACAACACAAATTGCAAAGAGGCATGGACTGGCAAGAACTTTATGGGAACTGGGTCTTGATGCCCGATCGCCCCAAGGCCATCATTCACTTTTTAGGCGGGGCCTTTGTCGCAACGGCTCCCCAAGTCACCTATCGGCGGTTATTGGAATGTTTGGCCGCTGCGGGCTATGTGGTCGTCGCGAGTCCTTTTGTGAACACCTTTGACCATGCCGCGATCGCCCAAACCGTCTACCGCAACTTCAACCGCACCCTGGAATGGCTGTTGGAAAACAGATTGCGCCAGCGATACCTCCCAATCTACGGGGTTGGCCACAGCATGGGTTGCAAGTTGCATTTGTTGATTGGCAGTTTGTTTCCGGTGGAGCGGGCCGGCAACATCTTCATGGCCTACAACAATTACGCCGCGCGGGATGCCGTCCCGATGATGGAGCAAGTCACTTCTGCCGTAGCCCAAGTTTCGGCGCTGCTGGCCACCCGCCCAGAACTGGCGGATTTTGTCCCCAAGGTGTCGATGGAGTTCACCCCATCCCCTCTGGAAACGAAACGCCTGATCGCCGAGCACTATCAAGTTTCCCGTAACTTGTTGCTCCAATTTACCAATGACACGATTGACCAAACTCGGCCTTTGTATCGGGTTTTAGTCGATCGCTTCCCCGATTTGGTGATTGCCCAACAATTGAACGGCAACCACCTCACGCCCTTGGGGCCAGATGTCAAATGGCAAACCGGAGCCGTTTTTACCCCAATTGATGCGATCGCCCAGTGGATGCGGCAAGAAGTGTACCGCGAACTCCAAGCCCTGGAACGCACCCTGCTCCTCTGGCTCGATCCGTTATCTCCGGTTTAGGCAGGGCAGGGGCCAGACGGAGGCCACACCGGGTGATAATCCACCAGCCATTTGAATTGCCCCTCGGCCAGCCAGTTTGGCAACAGCTTACACAGCCAATTCCGCAGCAAACAGGCCACCAGATGGATGGCTTAGCCCAAGCCGATCATGATGACTTCATCACCGTTCTCTCCTTGCCCCTAATTTACGGCCCATCCTAAGGGATAAGACGAGAGCGATCGCAGTGCGGTTTAATGCAAGTTAGCCCACACAAACATTTACCCCCTGGTCAATTCCTATGCTAGAAGCATCCTTGTTTGATAAATTCTTTCGCGATGAAAAAGGCAATATTGTGATTGCCCAACCGCCAAATATACCGCTCATAACCTGGTTCGTTGCTACCGTCCTGCGGGTGTTCCCCCTTCCTCCCAACTTCGCCACCATCTTGGACGCAGTAGCCTTTGGGGCTTTGTTCGCCTGGGCCTGGATGGAACTTTTCCAGGGTGTGAATTATTTCCGGCGCTCCTTGGGCTTACTGGTTTTGTTCCTGGCGATCGCCTCCAAGGGGCCTTGGGCCGCCTAATCAGCCAAAGGATGGGATCCCCGACCCAACAGTGACCGAGATCCGTTCATCGGGTGATATGCCTCAACTCAGCGTCTTCCCTAGCCCACGGCGATCGCCCCCAAACATCACGCCCCCGCCCCCATCGCCATCACAGAGTCAATCCGTGCTTTCCGGCAAGATAGATGGTGTCAAACACAGTGACCACCAAACAGTCATCCTTGACACCACCCATCTATATAACCAAGGACAAAGCCCCATGACTCTCAACTTCCTCGGCCAATCCTACGAAGCCAGCCCCGCCGCCCCCATGACCGAACCCTCCAACCTCACAGGCAAATATCGCGGCGTTCCCATGCAATTTCATCGCGGCCCTGGCCATGCCCCCTCAACAGTTGTGCCCCAAATCTTGCAATACCGTGGGCTGGCCTATATCCGCTAATCTGCCACATTGGGCCTCTGGCTGAACTCAACCCCAGACCAGGGCCAGGCTTCACCTTACATTCCTCCTAAACTCGGCCTCTGGTAATTGCCAGAGGTTTTCTGTTGCTTCGCCCTGGGCGCACCTGAGCGCGATCGCCCTGCGCCACTTCATTGACTAGCCCAACTGCCGCACAGGGGAGCAAAGTCAGATAGCATGGAAAAGTTCTATTTCTTGAGACTTTGCTGTGACTGTTCGTGTTCGCATCGCGCCTAGCCCAACTGGAAATTTACACATCGGGACGGCCCGCACGGCTGTCTTCAACTGGTTGTTTGCCCGTCATCAGGGCGGCCAATTCATCTTGCGGATTGAAGATACGGATCTCGAACGCTCCAAACCGGAATTTACCCAGAACATTCTCGACGGCCTGCAATGGCTGGGTTTGCAGTGGGATGAAGGCCCCGTTTACCAAACCCAACGCCTCGACATTTATCAAACCAAAATTCAAGCCCTCCTCGACCAGGGCCTAGCCTATCGCGCCTACGAAACTCCAGAAGAACTGGATGCCATGCGCGAAGCCCAAAAAGCTAGAGGCGAAGCCCCCCGCTACGACAACGGCCACCGGAATCTCACCCCCGACCAACAAGCTGCCTTTGAAGCCGAGGGCCGCACTGCCGTGATCCGCTTCAAAATCGATGACGATCGCGAAATTGTCTGGAACGACCTGGTGCGCGGGAGCATCACCTGGAAAGGGCGAGACTTGGGCGGCGACATGGTGATTGCACGGGCCGCCTCGGCAGACAGTATCGGCCAACCGCTGTATAACTTTGTCGTCGTGGTCGATGACATTGATATGGGCATTACCCACGTCATTCGGGGTGAAGACCACATTGGCAATACCCCTAAACAAATTTTGCTCTACGAAGCCCTGGGGGCAACTGTCCCCAAATTTGGCCATACGCCCCTGATTTTGAATGAAAAAGGTGCCAAACTCTCGAAGCGAGATGGGGTCACGTCCATTTCAGACTTCCAAACAATGGGGTATGTCGCGCCAGCCTTGGCCAACTACATGACCCTTCTGGGCTGGACTCCGCCCGGTTCAACCCAAGAGATTTTTACACTCTCGGAAGCGGCTCAACACTTTAGCTTTGACCGCGTGAGCAAAGCCGGGGCAAAGTTTGACTGGGATAAGCTGAACTGGCTCAACAGCCAATATCTCCATGCCCTGCCTGCGCCTGAGTTGACTGAATTGCTCATTCCCTATTGGCAAACGGCGGGCTATGAGTGTGATTGGGTGGGCGATCGCCCCTGGCTAGAGCAAATCGCCGCCCTGATTGGCCCCAGTCTGGTTCGCTTAGATGAAGCGGTGGCCATGACTCAGTATCTGTTTGTGGCAGAGGCCGCCATCAGTGAAGACGGCACCAAAAAACTGAGCCAAGACGGCACCAAGGCCATGTTAGAAGCGATCGCGGCGGCCATTCCGGCGGATCAGTCCCTCACAGAAGCCAGCGCCACCGAGTTGATTAAACAAGTCGCCAAAGACTTGGGCACCAAAGACGGCAAAATTAAACCCATCTTGCGGGTCGCCCTCACTGGTGAAACCCGCGGCCCAGACCTGATCCAATCTTGGCTGTTACTCCACCACAAAGGCTGGGACAAAGCCCGGTTAACGGCAGCGATCGCGGCGGCCCATTAAGGGCATTCCTGGAGTCAACTCCAGGCTCAGGAACCAACAGTTGCATTGAATTGAAGCGCAAGGAAGGGCGGACCCTTGTTCCGCCCTTCTGATTTTTAGCCTGATCTCGTTTGGCCCCTTTTGGGTGAATCGTTCTAGTTCGTTTTTCTTACCCTGGTAACTAAATTTTTGCTCGGCAACGGAACACTAGCCTGATGTGGTCGTCTTAGATCACTCAACAGTTAAGCGTGCATGAATCATGGCTCAACGACGGCGCACTAAAATTTGGTCTTGGCGAGGACAACTCCTATTGGTAGGGGCGATCGCGCTCTTGCTCAGCCACCTGCTCCAGCCCAACCTGGCCTATTCCCAAACTAAAACATTAACTCTCAGTCCCCAATTTTCACCCAACCCAACAATCGTCCAAGGCACTGGTGGCGGGGGAACTGCCATCCAGTCGATGATCGGGCGCTCCGAATCGCCCATTGGCCCTTGCACAGGCTATGCCAACCCAACCCCCAACCACACCCTAACCCTCCGCGCCTTTTTTAGCTCACTACGAATGACGGTTGACAGTGCAGAAGACACGGCGCTGGTCATCCAAGGGCCAGGAGGCACCTGGTGCAATGATGACACCAATGGGAAAAACCCAGAAATCTCCGGCCAGTGGTTGCCAGGGAAATATGACATTTGGGTCACCACCTACGCCAAAGATAAAACCGCACCCTACACGCTCAAGTTGTTAGATTAAGCCCCCTGGGCCGACGCTTCCAGGAATTGGAGCGATCGCGATTGAAGTCATCTCCTGCTTGACTGTCCCGCCTTGCCACAGCCCTGCTCCCGCCGAGATGCCCTATGTCGTACTGCCTGAACCCCGCTTGTGCCAACCCCACAAATGCCCACAATCAAACAGAGGCCATTTGCGCGAGTTGTGGCTTTCACCTCCTTCTGGCAGAACGTTTTCGGGCGCTCCAGCCCATTGGCCAAGGCGGCTTTGGTCGCACATTCCTGGCTGTTGATGAACACACGCCCCACAAATCCCGGTGCGTCATTAAACAATCGATGCCGGATCAACTGACCCACCGGGAACAGGCCGCTGCGCTCTTTCACCAGGAAGCCCTGCGCCTTGCAGAATTGGGCGAACATCCTCAAATTCCTGCGCTCATTAGCCATTGCGAACAAGAACATTATCAATACCTTGTTCAAGAATTTATTGATGGGCAAACCCTGGCCCAAACCCTGCGCGATCGCGGCCCCTTCGCCGTCACCGAAATTGAACCCATTCTCCAGAGCTTGCTCCCCGTTTTGGAGTTTATCCACAGCCACGAAGTCATTCACCGCGATATCAAACCCGACAACATCATCCGTCGGGCTGATGGGCAGTTGGCGCTAGTTGACTTTGGGGCCGCCAAACACGCTACCGGCACCGCCCTCCTCAAAACGGGTACCAGCATCGGTAGCGCAGAATTCATTGCCCCAGAACAAGCTAGAGGCAAAGCCACTTACGCCAG
The DNA here is from genome assembly GCA_964475335.1 of uncultured bacterium. GTDB lineage: Bacteria > Cyanobacteriota > Cyanobacteriia > Leptolyngbyales > Leptolyngbyaceae > CAYYWG01. The sequence goes on along the minus strand of CAYYWG010000016.1, from coordinate 34,405 downwards.
CGATCTGTACAGTTTAGGGGTCACATGCGTCCACTTATTAACCCAAATGTCCCCATTTGACCTCATTGATGGTGATAACCAGTGGGTCTGGCAAGATTGGTTGCATGGCAAAATCAGTCCGGAACTTCGCCATTGCCTGAACCGCATGATTGCGTCTGCCCCTAACCAACGGTTTCAATCGGCCAAGGAAGTTCAGGATTTTCTGGCCAATCCCCAGCTCCCTCACATCAAGCCTAATCCACCGCTTCCGGCTACCCCGCTCGTTGCGCCTCATGCCCGGTCCCCGCGATCGCGCCCACTCCGAAAGCCCCTCGCCTTCACTGCTATTTTTGCGTTTACCGTAGGGGCGATCGCCGCAGCCCTGACCCTACCCCGCTTTGCTGCCGAAGCCAACCGCGCCAAAGAATCCGAAGCCAAAGTCTATATCGGCGCTCTAGGACGCGCCCAACAAGCCTATTTCTTAGAAAAAAATCAGTTTAGCCCAGAGCTAGATGCCTTGGGCATTGGCATTTCCCTTGAAAACAAGAATTACAGCTATCAAATCGCCCATCTCCAAAACCAGACCGACCCAAGAACCATGGGAATGCAAAGACCATTGATTGTCCAACATGTTGCCCAACCGAAAAAAGGCGATCTCAAAAGCTACATCAGTATTGTGTGGACGACCCCAATTGTGCCGGAGCTTGGAACCCTCCAGGCCGAGAGCACCACGATGGCAATCCGGTGTGAAAGTCAACAGCCCACCGTTCAACTTCCCCCGCCCCCGCTGTTGACCCTCACTAGAAAAGTCCGCCCAGGGAGCATTCAATATCAAGCGCAGTGTCCCGCAGGCTATGCCAATCTGGAACGGTAAGCGACTCGAACGAGTAAAGCCTCAGCGTTTAGAGACGGCCTTACTCTCGGTTAAGTACCACCGCCAGGGTAACTCCACTCCCTGAGTCAAGCCGATCCGGGTTGTTTGGGTGATGGCAGTGGGCGATTGGGCCAGGGCGCGATCGCAATCCGGCGAGCGATGTTCCACCCACAGGGCCGTGTTAGGTTGCAACGAATGAGCACTCAAGGTTTGATCAATTTGCAGCGCCCGGCAGAGTTTGCCAGGGCCAGCCGCCACTCGATCTGGTTTTTGAGGAGCCGCGCGATCGCCCCCAGCGGGAACCAGTTCCAACTGCAAAGCCCGAATCAACACCGCGCTGGGCACGCCATCCAAATCCGTCACAATATTCAGACAGTGATACATCCCATAAATCAAGTACACATAGGTGTATCCCGGTGGCCCAAACATCACCGCATTCCGTTTTGTTTGCCGCCGATAGGCATGACACGCCGGATCCCCCGGTGCATAAGCTTCCGTTTCCACAATTAGCCCCCGGCACACCTCCCCCGAAGGCAACTGCCGCACTAAGACGCAACCAAGCAGGTCAGGGGCAACCTGGGTAGAAGGCCGCGCAAACCAATCAGGCGCGATCGCCGGAGCCGACTCAGAGATAAACTGCACAGGACTTGTTGTAAAAACCTTTGAATTGATAGGATTACGGCAAAGCACCTTATAGAATACCTGCAAGCCAACGATTAAATCGACTCCCTGGTGAGTTCATGTCGTTGCTTTTTTCATTAACGTTCTTGTCATACCGAGCTATCAGATTATGGATGTCAAATTAGTCCTTGTGATCCTCACTGTTCTGTTTACGGTTTCGTGCCTGTTCTTTGGCACCCGTAACGGTTTTTATGACTCCGATAACTATCACGGCAATGGTTCTGCTCACTAAAACCACTAGCCCTCTTGCTTAGGCCGTTCAGGGCCAATTGCGAAGGGTTGGGACAGTCATTCCATTCTGCTCCACGCTTGCAGATGCAAAGTTGTGGCGCTTTTGACTGGTTCCAAGTTTGCTGTTTTAAATTCGTTGCCGCGCAGCCAATTCAACTGACCCGTTTGAGCCACAGTGTAGGCACTGTGGGGCTGAATGAGCTGTCGGGCTGAGTTGTCCTGCGATCGCCCCCACGGAGTCGTGAATCTGCCGTGCTAGAGCTGGAATGTTTCGTATTCGGTGTCGGACATGCAGACGAAGGAGTCTGTTTGCTATTGCAAATTGGCCCCTATCGTGTGTTGCTCGATTGCGGACTTCCCGATCTGACACCGCTCCTGGCGGCCAAACTTCCCCCCGTACATCTCGTGCTCTGTAGCCACGCCCACCGGGATCATGCCCAGGGGTTACGCCAATTTCATCACGCATTCCCCCAGGTGCCCATCTACGCCAGCGAAATCACCACACAACTGCTGCCACTCAACTGGAGCACGCCAGACGAACCCCCGCCCCCACCAGCCCTCCCCCTTTGCCAAGCCCTACCCTGGCGCACCCCAGTGGAATTTTTGGATGGCCTCAGCGCGACGCTCTATCCTGCGGGTCACCTGCCAGGGGCTGCGGCCATTTTGCTGACCTATACCTCAGCCGCCACCCCCGATGGCGAACCCCGCACCTACCAAGTGCTGTACACGGGTGACTTTTTCTTGTCCAACACGCGCCTGGTCGAAGGGTTCCCGCTGGAAGAGTTGCGGGGTCTACAGCCGGATGTCTTGATTGTGGAAGGGAGTTTTGGCACGGCTCGTCATCCCCACCGACGACAACAAGAAAACCAACTAGCAGAACGGATTCAACGGGCGATCGCCGACCAAAAATCGATTCTTCTCCCCACTCCAGCCTTGGGATTGGGGCAAGAACTGCTCATGCTGCTCCGGAGCCACCATTACTTTACTGGGCAAGATCTGGATATTTGGGTCAACGGTCTGGTTGCCGCTGGGTGTGATGCCTACCTCACAATCCTGCCCCAACTTCCCACCTCCGTCCAAAATTTTGCCCGTCACCAACCCCTGTTTTGGGATGACCGAATTCGGCCACGGGTGCGCCGCCTCACCCCAGAGCATTTTGCCGAGTTGGGCACCAAACCGTGCATCGTCCTCACCGACGAAACCAGCGATTTACACCGCTACTATCAAGACAAGCCCAAACACTGGGTTGTCATGCTCCCGCAACGGCCCTACAGCCCATCCACCACACCTGCTGACCTCCCCGTCCCAGTCGAAACCTACCTGCTGGCTCAGCATTGTGATGGCCCAGGCACCACCCAACTCATCCATAACATTCGGCCTCAGCACGTTATTTTTGTCCACGGGTCAGAGCCATATTTGACCGATCTCACGGGCCTTGATGAATTGCACAATCGCTATCATTTGCATTCTCCCCATGCGGGTAGCCATGTTGAATTGCCGATTGGGGACACATTTTTGCAACCGGCAGCCCCAGAAACAATTTATGAAGGGGAGCTGAATGAATTAGACACATTAGTCACAGTGACGCTGCCAAATGCGATCGCCGCTGACCCCCGCTGGCGATCGCTCTCCGACACGGGCCTGATCGAAGCTCGCTGGCAAGGGGAAGAACTGGTCTTGCGGGGCCTCTCTCAGCGGGAACTATTGCAGCAACACGGGGGCGATCGCCTGCTGGATTGGATGGATGCCAACTCCCCCCTACGAAGTTGTTGCGGCAACTGTCGCCATTTCCGTGGGCAACGGTGTTGGAATGCGGCCTCGCCTCTGTTTGAACTCAAAGTCACCCCCGAAGGTTTTTGCCCCGCCTTTGAGTCAACCCAAGTACCACCCCGCCCACCCAGCGAATAACCAACACAACAGTCAGCCGCCTCCCTTTGTCAGCGATCGCCAAGAAGTTGGCCCTTGTCGTCATTGTTTGACGCTAAGATGAACTAAGGCGGAATGGTTCCGACCTTAGACCAGCCATCCCATTGTTGACCCTACTGTGAGTGCCACATCCATGACTGCCGAGGTATTAGTCGAGAAAAAGAAATTAGCTCACCCCCCGTTAGATATTCATCGTTTAGGCGATCGCGTTTTGCGTCAGCCAGCCAAACGGGTTGCCAAAGTGGATGCGGAGATCAAGCAAATCATTCGGGAAATGCTCCAGACCATGTACAGCGCCGATGGCATTGGCCTTGCTGCTCCCCAAGTGGCCATTCACAAACAAATCATTGTTGTAGATTGCCAACCCGATGAAGCCGCCACTGCTCCCCTCGTCCTGATTAACCCCAGTATTACCAAAACCAGTCGCGACCTCGTGACGACCCAGGAAGGGTGTCTTAGCATTCCCGGTATTTATCTCGATGTTAAACGGCCCGGCAGCATCGAAGTGAGCTACAAAGATGAAACCGGACGGCCCCAACGACTCACCGCTGACGGGTTGCTGGCTTGTTGCATTCAACACGAAATGGATCACTTAGACGGGATTTTGTTTGTTGATCGGGTAGACAATGCCCTCCTGCGAGATCAAGAATTAGCCAAGCATGGGTTTTCCACGAAGGCCGTCAAACCAGTGAGTTAGCCGTCACAGGCCCAGGCCACCGGGGCCATCGCCCAATGGACGCAACCCAATGTCAACGTTATAAAAAGAGTAGCTAAGCTTTTCAAAGCTTCTCTAAACTTGTTCACATGGGGCTTGGCTTCATGGGCAATTTGTCTTATATGTACGGGAGAAAGTAGCAGTGACCCCTAAAAGTGGAGTCTTTTTAGCCGGTGCTTGTATTGCCGCGATCGCAGCAGTTGGTTCAGTCTTTGAGTTGTCATCGGGCGCACCGGATTTGGGGACAGTGCTCACCGGTCTGATCTTGGCGGCCAGCATCCCTCTGACATTGATTTGTTTTTGGGCAGCCGTTCGAGATGCACGGGCTAATCAATAACGTCACCGCGGATTTTATTCGGCCACTTTGGGCTACAGCAAAATGACCGCCAAAGAACAATCCATTGCCTTTTTGCAGTTCTTGCCCCGGCCTGATCATGCCGATGCGCCCCCCCAGCCTTATGTGTTGTCCGCCACCACTCCCACCACCCTGGGCCGCGATTTTCGGTGTCAGGTTCCGATCGACCCGACCGTCTATCGCTCAGTTTCCCGTCGTCATGCGGAAATTACACCCGTCGAGGGCATTGAAACCCCAGACGGCACTAAGTTCTGGCAAATCTGTGATTTGGGTAGCAGTAACGGCACCTACGTGAATGGGGTGCGCCTACAGCAGTGCCAAGTGTTGCGGACTGGCGATCGCATCAGCCTGGGACAAAACGGCCCGGAATTTTTGTTTGAGCGGCAAACTGGCCTCAATCCCCCTGCGGCGGTCTTCAGTGCGCCCCCGGCGATCGCCAGTCCACCGGCCATCCCCCTCGTCTCCTATACCAGTCGCCCATCCTTACACCGCCCCCCGGAGGGCGTCAGCCTAACCCAGCTTTTTCCCATCCTGTCTACGGGCCGCGAATTAACTCGCAAAGCCTATCTCATTCCAGCAATCACCACAGTATTACTGGTCGTCGCGCTATTTTTAACCATTGGCAACCCCACCAGTTTTAACCTCATCTTGGCAATTTATTTAGCCAGCGTTGCCTACTTTTTTATTTACCAACTCTGCGGCAAACACAAGCCCCTGTGGATTTTGGCCAGCACCGCCTGCGCCACGGCGCTCATGCTCATCAGTCCAGCGCTTGACCTCTTTATCCTGATATTTCACCGCATTCTTCCTGGCGATATCTCAACCACAACTTCCACCACCCCATTTGTCATCACACTCATCAAAATTTTCTTTGGGGCGGGCTTAATGGAAGAGTTATTCAAAGCAATTCCAGTGTTGGTGGCTTTTTGGATACGGCCCCGGCTGCGATCGCCCCTGCGCCAGCAACTCGGCGTTTGGGAACCCCTGGATGGCATTCTGCTGGGGGCCGCCACCGCTGTAGGCTTCAGCCTCATGGAAACCCTCGGAGTTTACGTTCCCGCCAGTTACACCGCGACCCTCGGGGCCGGAGCCGATGCCGCCCAACTCGCTGGCTTACAACTACTCATCCCCAGAGTGTTGGGCCTCATTGCAGGCCACATGGCCTACAGTGGCTATTTTGGCTACTTCATTGGCCTGAGTGCCCTCCATCGCCGCCAGCGGAAACTCATTTTGGGCGTTGGCTATCTCACCGCAGCCACCTTGCACACACTCTGGAACGCGGCTGGCACCCTCAGCCCTGCGGTACTGGCGATTGTTGGTTGTGTGTCCTATGCCTTTCTCGGAGCCGCCATTCTAAAAGCTCGGGTATTGTCACCCACGCGATCGCAAAACTTTGCCACCCGTTTTCATTCGTAACGTTAGCCTGTGGCAGTACCCAAGAAGCAGAAACCTATAGCAGCCCGTGCCCCAACAGCCCGTGCCCCAACAGCCCGTGCCCCAACAGCCTGTGACTGAAAGATCACACCCTTCAACCGACTAAGGTGTAGGTGATGGCTTTGTCGGCGATGGTTTCGATGCAGGCGGCGGTGCCACCATCAGTTGCCCATTCTGGGTATAAAGCTTGCCCCCCAAGGCCAAAATTTCCCGTTTGGCCCGTGCTTGGGTTTTGCGATCGCCCACAGCCCCCGCCCGTTGATAAATCTCGACCCAGGCCGATATCCGCAGCGGTTTACTGTTGGGATCTTGCCGTAAAAATTGAGCCGTCTGGAGAAACTGTTCGCGAAATTGGGCATAGGGCGTACCCCGAACCCAGTCTGCCGCCTTCTCCAAGGATTGGGCTGCACCGGCACTATCCCCCAACAACAAGAGCTGATCCAAACTCATAAAACGCCAAACCTGAAACGCATCGGGATCCACCTCCGGCGACAACGCCCGCGTCCCCCGTCGCATTAGTTCGATCGCTAAATCCGGTTGCCCCAATTCGTAGGAAATACTCCCTGACAAAAACGGATAGGCATCCACAAAACGCGGATCTAATCGAGTCACATTCTCAAAAAAAGCCGGACTTAACCCATAACCTGTGTGTTGACGCGCCGAATCATCGCCAAAGTATTCTAAAAATTCCAGAAAGACCCAATCAGCCAGCACATTGTCAAAGCCAAAACTGGGCGATCGCGCCAAAACTTTCAACTGCAACGCTTGTTGATCTACGGCCTGTTGCGCCGTGTCTCCAGCCTTCTGCGATCGCTGCAACCGCTCATATTGCAGCCCCATCACACCCGCCATCGCCGCGATCGCGATCGCCCCCCCGACCAATCCTTTCCACCGTCCTCGTTGCACAACTCCAGCCCCCCTAAACCATCCCACAGCGCACCACCATCCACCATCCTAGCCACTTCCCTGGCAGCCAGCCAACCGACTCCGTTCTAGCCCAGCCATATCACACCCGATCGAAATCCCTGGGGAAGAACACAAAACTTTAGTGAACTTTACTGTTATACTCTAGGCGAAGCGACCAATCATTCGCTACATTGGCGCAAATGCTAAATACAAACGTCTGCATCCTGCTTGAAGGGTGAAGTGAAACAGCGTACCGGACGATCAGTAAACTGTCATCCCGTTGATAGCTTTGGCCGTAATCCATCAGTTACGGTGGAGTGGCACACGCTCCTTGAAATTATCAGCGATTTTGTTACTCATTTTCCGGTTATGGCTTGGTACAAGTCGTAATGGATGTTAATTCAATCTCCAGGTGCTAGCTCGCACTCGATTCGTCGTAAAGCCATGTTCCTCGTGCTCCCCACGCCTTAAATCCATCAATTTCGAGCGCATACTCAATGAACCTACTCCTGAAGCATCCTTCGCTCCCTAAAGTCATCCTTTGCGGCGGAGCTGTGGCAGCGGCTGTGACCGCCTCCATGTTTGGGCCAGGGCTTCGCGTCCGTGCAGCTTTACAAGATAGCCCCAAAGCTGTGGTTGACGAAGCTTGGCAGATTGTTAATCGCGAGTACGTAGATGGCACCTTCAATCGGGTAAATTGGCAAGCGGAACGACAGGCTCTGCTCGACAAAAACTATACCTCTCGTGATGCGGCCTACAACGCTCTGCGCAAGTCTTTAGAGAAACTGCGGGATCCCTACACTCGCTTCATGGATCCCAAACAATATGAGGCGTTGAGCAATCAAACATCGGGAGAACTCTCTGGGGTTGGGATTCGGCTAGAGGTCAATGAAAAGAATAAAGTCTTGACTGTTGTCGAGCCTATTGAGGGTTCCCCCGCGCTTCAAGCCGGGATTCGTTCCGGCGATCGCATTATGGCGATCGATGGCAAATCCACCCGAGGCATGAGTGTGGAAGATGCTTCTAACCTAATTCGGGGCGATGTGGGCACGACTGTCACCCTGGAAATCAGCCGGGATGGAAGCAAGAGTTTTGCCCTCCCCCTCACGCGGGCACGAATTGAACTCCCGACCGTCCGCTATGCCCTCAAAACCGAAGGTAACAAGCGGGTTGGATATATTCGGCTCAACGAATTTAGCTCCCATGCTGCTGAGCAAATGCGGCGAGCCATGAAGGATTTACTCAACCAAAAGGTTGAAGGGTTTGTGCTTGATTTGCGGAGTAATCCCGGTGGGTTGTTGCAAGCCAGCATCGAAATTAGCCGGATGTGGATGAACGAAGGCGCGATCGTCCGCACGGTGGATCGCAAAGGGCGCAGTGAAGAAATTTCTGCTAACCAAACCGCCCTCACTAACCTGCCTCTGGTAGTGCTGGTAGACGAAAATTCCGCCAGTTCCAGCGAAATCCTCACTGGAGCCTTGAAAGATAACAGCCGAGCCACGGTGGTTGGGAGCCAAACCTTTGGTAAGGCCCTCGTGCAATCTGTGCATAATTTGGCCGATGGATCGGGTTTGGCGGTTACGATCGCCCACTACTACACACCCAAAGGCACCGACATTAGCCATAAAGGGATTGCACCCGATGTCTCGATTAACCTGACCGACAGCGATCGCCAAAAACTCTCGTCTGATCCCGCCTTACTTGGCACGATCCAAGATCCCCAGTACAAGCGTGCAGTTACCGAGCTAGAGCGAGTCATTTTGGCCCAACCCCGCCCTGAAGGCAATAAGCGGGCCCAGGTCGTCGATATCAAGTAAGCAACCATTGAGTCATCCTGTTCCGGCGCTGGCCTAAGGCTATTACCGGAGCAGAGCCCGTTCCCACCAGGCTAAACAGATCAGCAAGGCGGCGGGAGCCAGAAAAATCATAGATCGAGGGCATTCATCCCGATGGTGCGATCGCGTCAGAAGTCAGGCTGGCGCGATTTTATGTTGAAGGCTAAATGCCCGAAACGACAGCCCGGCTCAGTCTGCACGCAGTTGTTTCACCAAATGAGTCAGCTCTGGCAAAATCAGCTTTTCCATTGCCAAGGTCACTGCATTGGTCGAACCGGGCAAGGAAAACAGCAGTTGGCGACCATAGGTACCTGCGATCGCGCGGGAAGCCATTGCTCGGGAACCAATGTCTTGATAACTCAGAAAGCGAAAAATCTCGCCAAAGCCTGGTAGAGTTTTGTCCAAGACTTGGGCGATCGCGTCAAAGGTTGTGTCCCGTGGGGCAATGCCTGTACCACCATTCACGATGACAACCGCGATCGCCGGATCTTGGTTCAGGGCTTGAAGCTGTGCCCGAATCGCGATCGGATCATCTTTGAGGATGGTATAAGCAGCAATGGTATGGCCGTGTTCGCGTAACAGGTGTTGAATTTTTTGGCCGCTGCGATCGGTATCCGGCGTGCGCGTATCACTCACAGTGACTACAGCACAGCCAACAGACAGATTCGTGTCATCAGGGTGAGGAGTCAAAACTATCACAACCTAGAGCCTTCATCGCTTCAGAGGACAGCATTTGTAATCACGAGCAGCACGCCCAAACCCCCCGGAGCTAGCCCAGATATAGTAAGGGGCGAACTGGTGTCCGCCCGCAGAGGTGTGCCGAAGGTTCTGCCTCCGGGCTAGGATTTGGTAAACCCCAGATCATTCTGCTCGGCAAACCGTTCCATAAACCGCAAAAACCGTTCCCATTCTTCAACAGATTTGATCAGATAGGTTGCTTCGATCGCTTCCGGTTGCCCGTTGACAAAGGTGGCCTTCACTTCGCGAGTACTCAATTCGCCTTCATCATCCAGCAAATACATCCCAGTGATCCCTTCGGAGCTTGCAGTGGTCAGGGCTTTAGGATTTTGGAAATAGAAGGTTGCCGTGCCGTTGCTGCCATCCCGCGATCGCGTAATCCGCACATCGGGAATCACGTCTTCGTCAACTCCCCGTACAAACTGAATTCGAGCCGTCATAATCCTACTATTCGATAGTTTGCATCAGTCAATATCTCTTTATCATCCCATACGGGACTTACCACAACGTAAAAAAGCTGAGATTGGCGACGTTTTATTGACTCTTTGAGAAATCTCGCCGTTTTTACCGGATGTATCGGCTAGACTGTTGACGAGATTAGCAGCGTTGAATAAGTCGAGGTCGGAAGCGTCTGTGAAATATTTTTTCCTATCGGATGGCTGGACTGTGGGGCGAGTCTGGGAGCTAGGTGGACTTTGGAATGAGAGCGCTTGGCGACGCAAACCCCAAATCGAGCAAATGAATTTGTGTATTTGGGAAAATAATGAAAAGCTTTGGCTATACCGAGTCGAAGAGGCCGTGTTGATGGTCGAAGTGAGACCTGGGGAAGAATTGCAACGCCAGTCAACCACCCAAAATATTGGGCAGGTGGTGCTCAAGCGATTGATGGCGGCAGATCAAGCGATCGAATTACTGTGCAATGCCAGCGGGATAACGGGCTCCGAACCCGCCTGAGTAGTGGCACCAGCTGCCCCCAACGCTAATGCTCTCAGGAACCTGGCTCAGGGAGGGGAGTCAAGCCAACTGGCCCTAAATGCTAGTCTGCAACCAACCTGAGGTATTGCTAATTGGCGATCGCTGTTTTAAGCATCATCACCCGACGACTATCCACCAAACTGGCCCAGAAGCCGCGTTCACTCAATTGTTGCACCAGTTGCCCCGCGATCGCGAGATCGGTTGTGTGAGTCACCAATAAAAACGGTTTCTGCCCATAGGCCGCCAAACCCACGGGCCGTCCCACGGCTGTTTGCACCTTAGCCGCCACCTCTGGCTGGTCGAAATAGCTGACCAACACCGCATACCCCGCCCCCAAGGGCTTGGGCTGGTAGGTTTTCCCGGTTGGAGTGGATTGAGTGGGTTGAGCGGCTGGGCGTGCAGGTTCCGTTTGGGCGATCGGCGGAGTGGCAGCAGCTTCCGCAGGGGGGGCTTCCGCAGGCCGCGCAACATAAGCCGCTAACCCCGTAGTTTCGGTAATGTAACGAGCCCACGCATTGGCGCGATCGACCGTGCGAAAACCACCTACTCGCGTCACGGTGTCGTTCAGGTAACGACAGGTCGCGATAGTCGTATTGGGGGGCAAAAGCTGATTCACCTGGGTTCGGGTTTCTTGTGTCCGGGTGACGACCAAGAGCAAAATTTCTTGGGGTTGGGGCGGCTGACACAAGGCCAAAATCTGGCCCTGGGGAATGGGGGTTTGGTCGGGCGGCAGTTGGGCTTGGGCCGCTGCCGAGCTGGCACTCACCAGGGCGATCGCCACGCCAAAGGCACTAAGCTTTGCACGAACAGACACAATAAGTTGCAGCATAATCTCTGGCCAGACTGACGCGAGAGTGATGATGAGCTGGGGGGACTGGCCCGACGCGATCGCCTCAGCATCCAGTTCCCGCGAAATGCCCACATCATACTAGCACTGACATTCCTCTGGCGCGGCGATCGCTTAAGCGGCAGTGGCGAGGGAAGCCAACGGATCGGGAATCTGAGCAGAGGGTGCTTGAAATTCCCCTGTGTTGACAAACTCAAGCCGCAGCTTTAACCAGGTGATAAATTGCTTATTGGTTGAAACCACCGCCGTCGCTGGCTGCGGACAGTTGGCTTTCACAGCGCTCAGTTCCGGCGCATCCAAAAAAGCGGGTTGTTGAACCAGCCAGAAATCAATTTCTTTTTCTTGCTCTTTGTAATAGCGAATCCGCTCTTTTAAGACTTCATCCAACGGTTCGTCGGCAAAAAACTTTTGGCTGGAAACGACAAAATAATAAGTCTGCATGGTTAAAACTGTGTTGGCTCTCCAAACAAATCATTGTAAAGAAAGTCTGGCCCCAAAGTGTGGGCCGTTATGTAACTTCGTAATTGTTGACCACAGGGCGATCGCAGGAGTCATCTTCCCCACTGGCCCTAAAACTCACCCCAAATCGCTCGTTTCATTTCCCGCACAGCACGCTCCATCCCAACTAGCGCGGCCCGACTGATGATGGTATGCCCAATGTTGAGTTCTTCCATCCCAGGCAAACACGCCACCGGATACACATTCCAATAGGTCAAGCCGTGGCCCGCATTCACCCGCAAGCCCGCCGCGATCGCCCGTTCGCACCCTTCCGCCAGCAGTTGCAATTCCTTTTGCTGAGCGGCCTCACCCTTGGCTTCCGCGTATTGGCCCGTGTGCAACTCAATAAATTTTGCCTGTGCCGCCGCCGAAGCTTCGATTTGGCTGGGGTCAGCGTCAATAAACAAGCTCACCGGAATTCCGGCCCCTTGCAATGTGGCCACCACCTCGGCCATCCGGGCTTGCTGCCCTGCTACATCCAGGCCACCTTCCGTCGTCACTTCTTCCCGCCGTTCAGGGACAAGGGTCACATAATCCGGTTGCAGATCCAGGGCGATCGCCACCATTTCGTCCGTTGCGGCCATTTCCAAATTGAGGTGGGTGCGCACCATCGATCGCAACAACCGCACATCCCGTTCTTGAATGTGCCGCCGATCTTCCCGCAAATGGGCTGTAATACCATCCGCCCCGGCCAACTCAGCCAAAACGGCTGCCGCGATCGGATCAGGCTCTACCGTCCGCCGTGCTTGTCGAATCGTCGCAATGTGATCAATATTGACTCCCAGTGTTGGCACGCCCAATCTCCCGCTGATGCATTCGCCCTTGATTGTAACGAAAAACAAAGCCTTCCAGATCCACGCCGGACTCCCAGAATCACGCTATGGTTGTTAGCAAAGAGCGGCAAGGCCTGGGCTTGTGGTTGTAGAATTTAGACGGAACTGATTCAGTAGCAATGACTTCTCAGCGGCTAGGTAACATGGCCAAACGTTCATCCCGTGTGGCAACAGAAACGTTTCAGTGGCGGTTGTTGGTGCAATCGCTGCAACAGTTGCCGTTTGAAACCATGCTCAATCAGGTGATTCAGGATTTTACTCACGGTCGGCGATCGCGGGTGCAGCGGTGGATTGTGATTTTGGCCGGGGCGGCGGGCTTGTTTTACTGGAATGGGCGACTCATCTTGGCGCTGGGCGCAGGGCTGAGCGTCATGGTGCTGGTGTACTTGATGCATGACTGGCAACTGGATGTGAATTTCGCTCAACTCCGCAAATACCTCCAGGGCTGGAACCAACCCTTTGCCCTCTCTGCCGGAGCTGGGGCGATCACTACCCTGACCACTTACACTGCTGCCGCCGTCTGGGCTGAATCGGATAGTGCCTGGATTGCCACCGCCACGATTTTACAAGGCATGGGCACCCTCACCGTTTTGCTGTGGTTGATCAACCAAGCCGTGAATCGCCAAGCCAGTCGCGATCGCGTCCAACACCATCAACTTATCCAAGACTTAGCCCACTCTGACCCGCTCAAACGGCTCATTGCCATCCGCCAACTCACAGACACCATTTCCGTGCTGGATGAGCAGCCTCAAACTCTGCGCGGCCCTGGCAAAACTCCGACCCGCCAGGAAATTGCCGACTATTTTCGGCTGATGCTCAGTCGCGAAGAAGATTCGGTCATTCGGGACGCCCTTTGGGATGGCCTCCAAACTCTGGATATCGTGCAAAGTCTCCAACAAGCCACCGCTCCTTTAGTCACACTAAGCCCCCGCCCCCCCCTCAAGCTCACGGCGAAACCACAGCCAGTCACCGCGCGCCTGCTTCGTTAACCGCGCCACTTCGTTGACCCGAACATCTCTGGGAGGTAGCCATGAAATACTCAGAGCTACAAGGAATTTTTGCAGAGGAACAAACCAGTCGTGGCCTTCTGGTCATCGGGATTGATCGCACCGGGCGACAGGTGGAAGTGTTGTTTCAAGTGACAAACCAATTCAAAGCCGACTGGGATGCAATCCAGATTCGGTACCTGTAGCTTCATCTAGCGCTTCCGTCCTACAGGCATCTACCCCACTGACTGTCGCTCCCCAGCGGGGCAGGGGAAAACTAAACAGAATGGGCCTTGGCGCGATCGCCTCGCCTTGCAATCTGGTTACAAACGTCCCCAATTGAGCCTTTTTGGTACCTTATGAGAACATATTTCCAGGGGCTAACCCTGCTCTCTAGCTTGCTGTTTTGCAGTGTGGTGAACCTGTCCCAAACACCCGCGATCGCTACGGTTGACCCCAAAATTGGCCCCAAAGTAGCCCAAACGCCTCCTGATGCCCTGAACGAGCAGGCTGATCAACTGTTGAAACAGGGGGCCGCCGCCTTTCAACAACGGCAGTGGGCTGCCGCCGAAATCGCTTGGCAGCAAGCACTCCAGCTTTACCGAACAGCAGGCAATCGCCGGGGAGAGGGGCGCGTGTTGGGTAACTTGGCCGCCATTCAGGATGCCTTGGGGAATACTTCCAAAGTGCTGGAACTTTTCCAGGCGAGTTTAGCGATCGCCCAGGAATTGAAAGACAACCGAGGCGAAATCTTTGCGCGGAGCAATCTGGCCTATGCCTATCGCAATCAGGGCAAGTTCAAAGCTGCGATCGCGGAACTTCAGTTGGCGTTACCCTTGGCGCGACAAAGCCAAGATCCAGAAAGTGAATTTGAAATTTTGAACCAGCTTGGTATTGGCTATCGAGCTTTGGGCCAATATGAGGCGGCGATCGCTCAGTTGCAGCAAAGTTTGACCCTGGCCCGCCAGCAAAATAATGCCCAGGGTGTGGCGAATAGCTTGGGCAATCTGGCGAACACCTACACCGAGCAGGGCAACTATCCTACCGCCCTGGAACACTACAACCAAACCCTGGAGTTGATGCGATCGCTCCAAAACACTGTGGGAGAAGCAACAGTCTTACAACGGTTGGGGTCACTCTATGCAAATCTGGGAAATCGACTAGAAGCCGCAAAACGTTTCGCTCAAAGTTTGGCTCTAGCGCGTCAACTGGGCGATCGCCGCCTGGAAGCTTACAACCTGGGCAATTTGGGCCGCGTCTACTTCAACACCGATAAACCGGAAGCGGGAATTCAATCCCTGAAACAAGCCTTGAGCATCATGCAAGCGTTGGGCGATCGCGCAGGACAGTCCACGTTGCAACTCTCCTTGGGCAATGCCTATGTTGCGTTGAAGCAATACGATCGCGCGCAACTCGCCTACGAAACGAGTTTGACCCTCAAACGGGAACTGGGCGATCGCCCTGGGGAAGGCCAAACCCTCGGAGCCCAGGCCATTTTGCTGGAACTGACCAGGCAACCAAAAGCCGCGATCGCCCGGTATCGCGAAGCCATTCAGATTTTGCGGGCTATAGGCGATCGCCCCAGTGAAGGCACAGCCTTGTCCAATCTCGGGATGGCACTATACGACGCTGGCCAGCTAGAACCCGCCGCCCAAACGCTGTTAGAGGCGATCGCCATTTGGGAATCTTTGCGACCGGGATTAAGCGATGGCGATCAAGTCTCCTTATTCGAGACCCAGGCTGCCACCTACCGCACCTTACAGCGGGTTCTCATTGACCTCAAACGCCACGGGGAGGCCCTAGAAATTGCTGAACGAAGTCGGGCCCGCGCTTTTGTAGAACTCATTGCCCAGCGCCTCTCGGTGCAACAGGCCAAAAGCTTCCAAACGCCTCCCCCTACGCTGAAAGAGATTCAAGCGATCGCCCATCAACAAAAAGCTACCCTCGTCACCTATTCCCAACTCACGGATACCCAACTGGCGGTCTGGGTGATTACACCCGATGGCACTGTGCATTTCCGCGAGTCAGCCCTGGATACGAACGATATTTCCATTGAGGAAAAAGCTGAAGCCACTCGTCTGGGGGCAGTTTTAGGCCGGGGGCGATCGCCCAACCCCACCAACTTGCTGGGGGCCACAGTTCAGGCAACCCGCGCCGCCATCACCACGCCCAACCCGAACCCCGGCACCGCTCAGCCAAACCCAGCCTCCACCCCGGAAAGCGCCGAGCGACTCTGGAACCGTAAATTGCGATCGATGTATCAATTTTTAATCATGCCGATCGCCGATCTCCTGCCCACCAATCCCGAAACCCATGTCATTTTCATTCCCCAAGGCACCCTGTTGCTCGTGCCCTTTGCCGCCTTGCAAGATGACCAGGGCACCTTTTTGATTGAACGCCACACCCTCCGCACTGCACCATCCATCCAGGTTCTCGCCCTGACCCAAGCCCAGGAACAACAACGGCGCACCGCCGCCCAAGCCACTCAGTTGGTTGTTGGCAATCCCACTATGCCGACCGTAGGGCAAGCCCCTGCCCCCCTCGACCCCTTACCCTTTGCCGAAAAAGAAGCGATCGCGATCGCCTCCCTCCTCAAAACAAAAGCCGTGACCGGAGCCCAAGCCACTGAAACCGCCATCAAGCAACAACTCCCAACAGCTCGGCTAATTCACCTGGCGACCCACGGTCTGCTCGATGACCTTGGGGGACTGGGCGTTCCCGGTGCCTTAGCCCTGGCCCCCGGCGATCGCGAAGATGGCTTGCTGACGGCGAGCGAAATTTTGAACCTGTCCTTGCCCCAGGCCGAACTGGTGGTGCTGAGCGCCTGCGATACGGGCCTGGGTCGCGTCACCGGGGATGGCGTGATTGGGCTATCGCGATCATTCATTGCGGCTGGCACACCGAGCATTATCGTCTCGCTCTGGGCCGTTCCCGACGATGCCACCGCGTTGTTGATGACGACCTTTTACGAAACCCTGCAACGCACCCCAGACAAAGCCCAAGCCTTGCGCCAAGCGATGCTTACCACCCTCAAGCAATATCCCCGCCCCCGAGACTGGGCCGCCTTTATCCTGATTGGGGAAACCCTATTTCACCAACCCTGAGACCACACAACACCAGCCATGCAGACCAGGTTGTCAGCGCGAAACGATTAGGCTTGGGCGATCGCCAGCGGCAATTCTTGATTCAGCTTGCCACTCCGGAAGCCTTCCAAATCTAGGGTGACGTAGAGAAATCCAAAAGCCTGGAACTGGGCAACCAGGGTAGGCAAATCAGTCGTCAAAATAAATTCTTTGATGGCTTCAGCCGGAAGCTCGATCCGGGCCGCATCACCAGCCGATCGCACCCGCAACTGTTTCACCCCCAACTTCCGCAAGTAAGCTTCTGCCCGTCCGACACGCTGGAGCTTGGCCACAGTAATTTCTTCGCCATAGGGAAAGCGAGAGCTGAGGCAGGGCTGAGCGGGCTTATCCCAACAGGTCAACCCCAAGTATTTTGCCATTTCCCGGACTTCCAGTTTCGTCAACCCGACTTCCGCCAGGGGCGATCGCGCACCTCGTTCCTTAGCGGCCTGAATCCCCGGTCGATAGTCCTGCAAGTCGTCCCCATTCACCCCATCCACCACGTAAGGATAGCCCCGCTCCAAAGCCAGGGGTTTCAACGTATCGTGCAACTCACTTTTACAGAAATAGCACCGATTCACCGGATTAGCTGCGTAGTTGGGATTCTCAAGCTCATGGGTTTCCACCAATTCGTGGTGAATGCCGATCGCCGCCGCTTGCAAACACGCGTCTTCTAAATCTTCTGGCAACAGGGAAGCGGATACCGCCGTCACCGCCAGCGCGCGATCGCCCAACACATCAAAGGCGACTTTGGCCACTAGCGTACTGTCAATGCCACCGGAGTAGGCAATCAAAGCCCGATCCATCTCGGCGAACAACACCCGCAATTGTTCTAACTTTTCCATCACGCTGTTCAACTCTCTACTCTTCGCGCCGCAAGCCGATTTACATTTCTTACCTTAGCGTTTTCGGGCGATCGCACGGGGCTTCCCCCCGTTCCCCTATCCCAAAACCCCATCAGGCCATGTACTGCAAATACTGGGAAATCATCCATTCCAACCGATCTAAGGCGATCGGCTTGGAAATATAGTCGGCGGCCCCCGCTTCTAAACAAATATCGCGATCGCCCTTCATCGCCATCGCCGTTTGGGCAATTACCGGAATCTGGCGGTACTCGTCGTGGTGCTTGAGTTGGCGAATCAGAGTTAAGCCATCCGTATCGGGCAAATTAATATCCATCAAAATAATAGCCGGGAGCGATCGCTCCAACGCTTGCCACAACTCCTTACCGTTTTTCGCCCACGTCACCTCATACCCCAACCGACTCAAATACGTCAGCACCAGCTTGGCATTGTGATGGTTATCTTCCACCAGCAGCAAGCCATTGGGCCGTACCCCCAGGCCCCCGTCCCCTAACCCGTCACCCCCGTCACAAGCCAGGGAAACCGTGCCTAGTCCCTCCCCCCTTGGCTCTGCGGGAGTCACCTTCTCCTTTGCTGGCAACCGGACATCCTCACCCCCTGCTCCACTGCCCTCTGGCACAGGCAATAACCGCTTGGGCAACACAATGGTAAATCGCGATCCTTGATGCAACTGGGATTCAACCGCCACCGACCCACTGTGCAATTCCGCCAATTTTTGCGTCAACACCAGGCCCAACCCCGTGCCCTCGCCCCGGGCCACCGCGTCATTCGTAATTTGAAAATAGGGCCGAAACAACAGTTTTTGCTGCTCTGGCGACATTCCAGTGCCCGTATCCCACACGGTAAAGGCCATCGTCTCTGCTGTTTCCGTCACTTGCAACCCCACGGCACCACTGCGCGTGAATTTCACCGCATTCGACAGCAGGTTGAATAACATTTGCTTTAACCGCAGCCCATCGGCCACCAGGGTTTCGGTTTCGGTGTGAATATCTAAATTGAGGGATAGTCCTTGATCCGACGCCTTTTCGCGCACCAGGGTAATGGCCGTCTGGCAGACATCCGTAATGCGGACAGATTCCCAATGCAAGGTCAACTGGTTCGCTTCAATTTTCGACAAATCCAAAATATCGTTGATTAATGCAAGTAAATGCTGCCCACTGGTCAGGATGATTTTGAGGTATTCCTGGTGGCGCAAGTTGTTGGGGGTAAAGCCTTGTTGTTGGAGGAGATGGGTAAACCCCAAAATAGAACTAAGCGGGGTACGGATTTCGTGGCTTGTGTTGGCAAGAAATTGGCTTTTGCGCTGGTTGGATTGGGTTAACTCCTGGTTTTGCACCTGCAAGGTTTGGATCTGGCGCTGGTGTTGCCGCAGGATGGTGATTTGATCCAGAGCTGCTGCACTGGCTTGCAGACAGGTTTGCAGGTAGCGATCGCGATCGCCCGCAGTTAGCCCCGACAGTGGGTTCGGGCCTCCGGTGGAGGGCAACAGCAACACCCAACCCCAACCACCTTGGGTGCCCGTCAGGGGGATACTTTGGGCGGGCCGCCATTGGGCAGACGCCGAGGCCGGAATCCCCTGTCCGGTGCCGTCGATCGCCCAAACTGGGCTTTCCGATGGACAGGCCGCCGTTTGGTCTAGACAGGATAGCCAATGGTGCCACGGAGTGGAGCGATCGCCTTCGCTAAGGGGATTTTGCCGCACCAACACCCCAATCTGGCAATCGCTGAAGATGGATTGCAGGGCGATCGCCAAGGCCCTGGCCACTTGGCATTCTGGTGGCTGAGTGCGATCGGCCAAGGTGTGCTGCGCGGCCACACCATACTGAGTTACCAATTGGCAGCAGTGCAGCCCCAACTGATTGACGGTGCGTTCAGCCTGAAGCAGCAGTTGAACATCGGGGTTTTGCTTGACCATTAGCCATTCAGGGGAGGCAAGATCCACAGGGGCCGAACCCGATTTTGGCGATCGCTGACCAGCCAACCAAGTCGCATTGGAATCCTGCACGGGTTCATCAAAATTTAGCATCTAGCTTTTGTCACGTGTTGCACTTCAGCCAAAAACTCAAACCACGCCATTTAGCAACGTTTTTACGCACATTTTGCGCCCTGTCATAGTTCGCATCATTGCAGACAATCAACCCCTGACGATCGATGGTCTTGACGGCTCAACATTGCTCATTCAATCAACAGGAAATTAGACTCAACACCCTGCTTCCTACTCAGCTTTACCCTACTTCCAGCGATCGCCAGGAAAGTCTCATCGTCGCTTTCCGATTTGATTCTAAACTTTAGCCGCAATGGTAGATGGCATAGAACGCCCAATTCAGTTGAGCCGTGGCGATCGCGCTGGCAGATACAGCCTGACCTGCTTGGTTCTCCTACAAACGGATCAAGTAAGCAACTGTGTTGATAGTCAATAGTATACGCGAGGGTTTTTAGTCTTTTCTCTGCACGATGTACCAGTTCCTGAATTTGCTGATCAAGCTGAGTCAATTTGCTGAGTTATGGCGCAGGCACCATCTGTTTTTATGTTGCGTTGACGCTGCTTTTTGCCCGCTGAAAACCGCAATTTCACTTATTCATTGCATGGATATAGCCCAGGTTTTAGCCAGCAGCTTGGGCGCACCCATCGCGATCGCCCCCTAAGCCGATCGACTGATTCCAAAAGCACCCTTGCCGCCGCAAGAGCAGTGCTATAAACTTTGGGTTTCTGTCGCTCCCGGTTGGCTGCTGTTCAGCAGGAAAACCCAGAGCAAGTCTCGCCCGCCATTCTTCTGGGCTTGCTTTTTTCGCGTTTGCACAAGGATAGGGATGTCTCAAGCCGCATCAGTACGCATCAGTGTTCCCGCAACAACAGCCAACATTGGCCCTGGGTTTGACTGTTTGGGGGCAGCCCTCAGCCTATACAACCACTTCACCTTTACCCGGTTGGCCGCCGATGGGGAAGTGTCCTTGGTGATTCAGGCCACCGGAGCTGAGCGCGATCGCGTCCAAACCGATGCCCAAAATTTAGCCTACCAAGCCTTCATCAAGGTCTATGACTATTTGCAACAACCCGTCCCAGCCCTGCAATTGGAGATTGATCTGAATGTGCCTCTGGCGCGGGGGTTGGGGAGTTCGGCCACGGCGATCGTGGGGGGGTTAGTCGGGGCCAACGCTCTGGCAGATTTTCCGCTCAATCGGCAAACAATTATGGAACTGGCGATCGCGATGGAAGGCCATCCCGATAATGTGGTGCCAGCGTTGATTGGGGGATGTCAACTCTCGGCAACAACCCCCGCCGCAACCTGGGAGATTTGCGAGATTCCCTGGCACCCGGAGATTGTGCCTGTAGTGGCTATTCCCAATTTTGAACTGTCTACCGCAGCGGCCCGGCAGGTTTTGCCCACTCAATACAGTCGAGCCGATGCAATTTTCAACACGGCCCACTTAGGTCTGTTGGTGCGGGGCTTGGGCACAGGAAAGGTTGCTTGGCTCCAAACCGCGTTGAGCGATCGCATCCACCAACCCTACCGCCAAACTCTGATTCCGGGGTATGACACTGTGCAAGCTGAGGCGATCGCCGCGGGAGCCCACGGTGTCGTCATCAGCGGTGCAGGGCCAACCATCCTTGCCCTCACCCAGGCTGACCAGGCGACCCAGGTGCAGGAGGCAATGATCCGGGCTTGGGCCACCCAAGGGATTCAAGCTAAGGCCAAAATTCTGCAAGTCGATCATCAGGGGGCGATCGTCCAGTATCCCTAAACTGCCACCAGGAGCAACCAGAGCATCCATTTTTTGCTAAAAAAACCCCCAGCTTGAAGGCCGGGGGTGACAATCAGGGTGCATCTACCACTCCTCTCTTCCGGGAGGACGATCATCCATCCGGAGAAACCACTGAGAATTTTGGTGCACCGTTTTAGGGGCGTTGGCCTGCTATGATCCTCGCAAGATGTGTGGAGGGGTGACCGGGCCTTGTGAATTCTGTGAATCCAGCAATCGACGCTTTCAACGCGATGACCGCCACAACCCAAACGGCGGATCGCCACTATCGCTGTCAAGCGCCACTAAATCTTTATGATGCGCCGACGCTATCTAGCCTTGCCACCCAGGCCGCGCGCGATCGCTACCTCCGGATTCGCTATCTCCCCGAAGGGTCAGTCTCCTCCAACAGTGCCGTCGAAGTTTGCCTGTGCGAGGATGACTATCCTGGATGGCTGGCCATTGGGGATTTAGCCGCTCTCACGGTGGCCGAAACGCCCTATACCCCGGTGGTGCGAAATCGGGCTGATATTATCTCTCGCATTCCAGCCGCGATCGCCTTTACCCAGACGGCTCTGGCCCAGCCCAATGTTTATCTCTGGGGCGGAACGCTTGGGCCTAATTTTGACTGTTCGGGTCTGGTGCAAACGGCCTTTGCTGCCGTTGGCGTTTGGCTACCCCGGGATGCATACCAACAAGAAGCCTTTACCCAGCCCGTGGCGATCGCTGACCTGGAACCGGGCGATTTAGTCTTTTTTGGCCCGCCCCACAAAGCCACTCATGTTGGGCTCTATTTAGGCAATGCCCGCTACATCCACAGTTCCGGCAAAGACCAGGGGCACAATGGCATTGCGATCGACGTCTTGGGAGCCGATGGCAGCCCCGTTAGCCAAACCTATTACGCCCAACTCCGGGGGGCAGGCCGCATTCTGCAAAGTTACCAACCCCAAGTGATCGCCACCCGCTGAGCCGCCCAACTGTTACCGTTCCGACCGCTGGTTTCCTCCACACTGCCCGCCTAATCCACAGTTCCATCAGTTTGATCACCGTTTATGACTATCCCTTTGAGCATTGCACCCAGCCAGTTGTGGGCTCGTTCCAACAGCGCACCGACCAGCAGCCTGGATTTATCAGTTGTCGTGCCAATCTACAACGAGTATGAAAGCCTCCCCCGGTTGATCGATGCGATCGCCAACGCCGTTCAGCCCACAGGCTACCGCTACGAAATTCTATGTATTGATGATGGTTCCAGCGATGGCACAACCACCCTGTTAAAACAACTCGTGGGCGATCGCTCCGATCTCCGGGCCGTCATTTTCCGGCGGAACTATGGTCAAACCGCCGCGATGGCCGCCGGGTTCCAGTTTGCCCAGGGGAACGTCGTCATCACCATGGACGGCGACCTGCAAAACGACCCTGCCGACATTCCCTTGCTCATTAACAAACTCAACGAAGGCTACGACCTGGTCAGCGGTTGGCGCAAAAACCGCCAAGATGCCACCTTGTCCCGCAAAGTCCCCTCCCAAATTGCCAACTGGCTCATTGGCCGCGTCACCGGGGTCAAAATTCACGACTATGGCTGCTCCCTCAAAGCCTACCGAGCAGAGTTGGTCGCCGACATGAACCTATATGGAGAACTCCACCGCTTCCTGCCAGCCCTGGCCTTTATCGAAGGGGCACGCATCACCGAAATGCCCGTCCGCCACCACGCCCGCAAGTTTGGCAAAAGTAAATACGGGCTCGATCGCACCTTCCGCGTCGTTATGGATCTGATGACCGTCGCCTTTATGCGGAAATTCCTGACCCGCCCTATGCACGTCTTTGGCTCACTGGGGTTAGCTTCCACCTTCATCGGCTTTATTTTAGGGCTGTACCTCACCTCACTCAAACTGGGCTTTGGTGAAAGCATCAACCGACCGCTGTTGATTCTAGTAGTTGTGCTGCTCTTGGCCGGGGTGCAACTCTTCAGTTTCGGGCTGTTGGCCGAATTGCTAATGCGGACATACCACGAATCCCAAGGGCGACCCATTTACCGGGTGCGCGAAGTGTTGCAACCCGACAATGACACCCCCGACGGAGCCAACGCCAAAGCCATTGCTGGCCATCGCTAGCACCTTAGAACCCAGTCACCAACCGGATGGGGGAAATCGCCGAGAATGAATGTCCTTTGGCCTTCCCCCTGGCGACCTAGCCTAGTCTTCGGGCAAAATCCACTGGGGGGGAGCGGTCATTTTTTTCAAGCGGGCGGCCTCCGCAATTTCGTGCATTTTGTCGAGGGAGGTTTCGTTCACAAACTTCATGGCTTGCGATTTGTACTCCAGGTTGGGGCAGTTATCGCCCAAAACGCAACCATCCACACAGTCTTTCGCACAGTCAACCGTTATATTTTCCATCGTTTATCTAAACCTTCACCAACTAAACCTTTACAAAAACAGCGATCGCAAGTCATGGCTTAATCTCGTGGCACAACGCGCTGTGACTTCCCAGAAAAACCACGCCCATGCGCCTTGTTCATTCTATCGTTGGGCTTCCCTTCCTTGAAGTTTGCGCCATTTTCAGCGGACTGTCCTGAGCGATCGCCCCGCTGGTGTGAATCAATGAAATAACGTTTTCGTTAGCCCTTATCCCCATTCAGTGATTCTCCGCATGACTGATCCTTTATCTCTCGTTGCGGCGACGGTTCTCGCCCAAGCGTCTCCCCCGATCGCTCAAGTCGCACCGAGCGATCGCCCCCAACCCGCAGCGATCGCCTCCGTACAAACCGAAAAAGAGCGCCTCAATTCCCTTTTGCGCCACCTGCGCCGCCCCACCCCCCAGCCCGAGCCAGCCCCCAGCCCGGAATTTGCCCCCACGCCTGCGGCCAACCCGCCCAGCCTGCGGCCCCAATCGGGGAGCCAGTTGTATCTCCAACGCCTCGCCGCCCTCCGCACCGGGAAACTCTACACCCGCCTGCCCCAAGAGAGCTTTCTAGCCGCGTGGCAAAGCGCCACCCAGTCCCCCACCTACGAGCAGTGGCGGCATTTACTGGCGCAAGAAGCCAAAGTCGTCGCCCGCAAAACCGACGATCGCCCCGTCAGCATCCTGTTAGGGGATTCGTTGAGTCTGTGGTTTCCCAGCGATCGCCTCCCCCTGAATACCACCGAGCACGTTTGGCTGAACCAGGCCATTTCCGGCGAAACGACCCGCCAAATTTTGAACCGTTTAGGCGACTTTGCCCAAATCCGCCCCCGCGTCATTTATGTGATGGCCGGAGTCAATGATTTGAAAAATGGCATCACCGATGAGGAAATCGTTGCCAACCTGACCCAAATCGTGACGCAACTTCAGCGCCAACACCCCCAGGCCAAAATTGTGTTGCAGTCGATTTTGCCGACCCGCCGCTTTGGCCTGACCCGCGATCGCATCACCAATTTGAACCGCCAACTCGCGGCGATCGCCACCCCCAACCGGGTTTATTACCTTGATGTCTATCAACACATGGTCGATCCAACGGGAGCCTTGCGGGCCGACCTCACCACCGATGGCTTGCATTTAAACCCCAAAGGCTACGCCACCTGGCAAACCGCCCTCCAACACAGTGAACTGAAAATCGCTCGGCAATAAATGCAGCCTGGGCAAGATGGCTACTCCCACTGGGCCAGCCCTGCCAGCCACGCCCTAGGGGCAGGGTCAAGACTGCACTCTAGGGTTCACGCTAAAATTGCCTCAGTTCTAAATCGTCATTTGAGTAGCGCACTATGGGAGTCAATCGGCGATCGCAATGGGGCCTTGGGTTAATGATTGGCAGCCTTATCGGCAGTCTGAACGGGGCGATCGGGCCTGTAAGGGCTGAGTCCGTTGCACCACCGCCCCAAGTTCGTGCCGTCGCCACGTTACTCGAAGGGGTGATGGATACGACCCAACAAGCTGCCAGTAATCCCAAAGCGCCCAGTGTGCGCATGACGACCTGTGAAATCGCGATCGCGCCTCCTGCATCAGAGGCCCAACCCGCCATTTTTTTGTATCAGGAACAAGCCCTGGCCGCCAAGCTCGATCAACCCTATCGTCAGCGCGTCCTCAAACTTCAGGCAGGGCAAACACCGAACACAGTGGAATCCCTCTCCTTCAAACCAGAGACACCCCAATCGCTGATTGGCTTGTGCAACAAACCCAAAGCCCAACGCATCATCGCCAGCCCCAACCTGGGCCAGCCCATCTGCCAGGTTATCCTGGCTCCCCAACCGGGCACAGCAGGCTTTCTGGGAAAAACGCCAGCCGCCGGTTGTCCGGCCAACTATCGAGGCGCAACCCGCATCACCAATGAGATTGAACTGTTTCCCGCTGGGATGAACACCTGGGATCGGGGGTTTGATCAGACAGGGAAGCAAGTTTGGGGCGCACGGTCAGACGCTTATGAATTTCGGCGACCACTCACCCCCCCCTAAAGCGGCTGGGAGCATGGCGAGTTCTCAGATTTGGCCGCGCTGACCTGTTAGCGCCCTTTGTATCTGGGGTACTTTGAGTTAGGAGCCAAAGCACGGAACACAACGGACAAGGTACAGTCTGGCAAAATTCCAATTCATGGAAGGTAGAGACGGAATGACTGAGGGGACGGACAGCAAACTAAAGCTGATGGTGGTTGACGACGAACCAGACAATTTGGCTTTACTCTATCGCACGTTTCGCCGTGATTTTAGTGTAGTCAAGGCAGAGAGCGCGATCGAAGCGCTCAAAATTTTGGATGAACAGGGTGAAGTTGCTATCATCATTTCGGATCAACGGATGCCTGAAATGTTGGGTACCGAATTTTTGAGCAAAACCGTCGATCGCTTTCCAGACACCATTCGGATTGTCTTGACTGGCTACACCGATGTGGAAGATTTAGTGGAAGCCATCAATGCAGGGAAAGTGTTCAAATACATCACCAAGCCCTGGGTGCCAGATCAGCTCAAAGTCGTGGTGCAACAGGCGGCGGATACATACCGGGTGGTGAAACAGCGCACCAATGAATTGCGACGGGCTTTGCGGCGCGAATCGTTGTTCAACGAAATTACAACGGCAATTCGGGAATCCTTGGATTACGAAAGTATGCTCAACACGATCGCCGCCACGGTGGGCCAAGCCTTCGCGGCAGATTGTTGTCTCTTGCAAGCGATCGAAGACGAGCAATTGTCCCCAGTGGTGTTTTACTACGCTACCGATGCTGCCACCGATGGCCCCCCACCCCAACTGACCAATAGCGATCCATTGATCCAAACCGTTTTGCGCGATCGCGCCCTCCAACTCCACCTAGATGCAACCACAGGCACCCATCGCCTGGTTGTGCCCTTCATCTATCAACAAGAATTTCTTGCCCTGCTGGCCCTCGATCGCACCGCCGACCACCTGTCCTGGCAAGCCGAAGATACCGATCTCATCACCGGCGTGGCCGAGCAAGCGTCCCTTGCCATTTCCCAAGCCCGCCTGTATCAACGCACCCAAAAACAAGCAGAACAAATGCGGGCCGAACTCGAAGTGGCACGGCAAATCCAAGGCAACCTCCTCCGCCAAAGCTGGCCCGATCTCGACGGCATGAAAGTCCAAGCCTGTTGCTATCCCGCCCGCGAGGTCGGTGGTGACTTTTTTGAGGTTTATACCCACCCCCAAGGCGATATCTGGCTCGCAGTGGGGGATGTATCGGGGAAAGGGGTTCCCGCAGCTTTATTCATGGCCAGCGCCATCTCCGTCTTGCGGCGCGAACTTTCTCAGGAATCGCCACCGTCGCCCCACATCGTGATGCAAAATTTGAATCAAGGGCTATCCGATGACCTCATGAGCGCCAATTGCTTCATTACAATGGTTTTGGCCCAGTACAACCCCACGACCCGCAAGCTGGTGTATGCCAACGCGGGGCACATTTATCCCTTAGTCTGGTCTCATGACGCGATCGCGGCACGGCAAAATGGGCATATTGAAGAAGGCAACATACCAGAACCCAACTACCTCAAAGTGCGAGGCATTCCCCTGGGGATCCTCCCCAACTGGAAAGCAGCAGCAGGGAGCGTTGACCTTAATTCTGGCGAAGTTTTGCTCCTCACTAGCGACGGCATTACCGAAGCGACTGTACAAACCACTGCAACCGCTGATGGCACACCTGGCACAGGTAGCAAATCCATGTTGCAACAAGCAGGGTTATGGAAACTGCTGCTGAATGAAAAACAACCCCTGGATCTAACCAATTTGCTGTCTCATATTCGAGCACACAATACAATTCAGGAAGACGACCAAACGATTCTCTCTCTGGAGGTCCTGTAGTCAATGAGAACTGAGCTTCACGTCCCCAGCGACCTAAAATTCTTAACGATTGTTGAGAATTGGTTATTGGGCAGTTTGGAAGTCGAGCTAGGTGCCCATGTTGATTGGCCCCGTCAGTCCAACCGCTTGCGCCTCGTCCTCGTCGAAGCCTACTCTAACGTAGTCCGTCACGCCCATAAAGATCAACCGAACCTGCCTGTTCTCATTCGCCTAGAGTTGAAACAACAGGACATTGCTTTAGAAATTTGGGATCATGGCAATGGGTTTGACCTGTCAACTTACCTGCCGCCCACCCCAGAGGATAAACAGGAAAATGGCTATGGCTGGCTGATCCTCAATCGGTTGATGGATCGGGTGGAATATCGCTTACAGGTCAATGGCCGCAATTGCCTGAAAATGGAAGCGAGCCTGCCCGAAGCTAAACCACCAACTCCAACGTTTTCCGGCAAAGAAGGCTAAAGCCTCCCACTTGTAGGGACAGGGTTGTGGCAATGGGCGATCGCTCAGTTGCCACGATTTCGCGTGTCATGGGTTAGTGCAGTTCAGCGTTGCCGAACGACAAGAATCTTAAGGTTCAATTACGAGTTGATTCTCCCCTTCCCAGAGATGAGATAGACTGCTTGCAGCCTTGTGCCAGCCTGAACACAGCTTGTGGAAAACGGCTGAATGAATTAGTACGTATCAACCTTGGCAGTGGGGAATGACCTGATACACTATATGTGAGTCAGGCAAGCAGGTGACACTCTACATCTAGTGTGACAAACGCAGTGGCCAGGGGGCGATCGCTGCGCAGGCAGTTATGGGTGCGTGGGGCGTAGCGTGGGTTTGGTATGCTGGCCATCACGGGTTTGCTATCAGGAGCGTATTGATTGGGTATCGGAATGAGGTCAGCCGTGGAATTAACAGCGATCGACAATCTTTGGGCCGAGGCGTTAGAGCGATTGCAGCTCTTGTTAAGCCGTCCGACCTACGAAGCATGGATCAAAACTGCCGTCGTCGAAGAACTAGACGACACGCGCATGGTCTTGCGCACGCCCAATCCCTTTGCGCGGAAGTGGCTCCAAAAGTATTACCTCAAAACGATTACCGATGTCATTCAGGAAATTCTCGGTCGTCCGATTGAGATCCAAATGACTGTCGCCTGTGATGACGAGGGTAACCCCGTTGATTCCGATTTTTTCTGGGCGCTGCCGTCAGAGTCTAACCCAGCGGCCCCACCACCGGATCCAGTGACGTTTGCTGCCGAGCCTTCCCGGCCCAGTCCAGTCGCTGATCCCGCCGCGACGACGGAAAAACCGCGATCGACGGATCTCAATTCCAAATATGTCTTCTCGCGCCTGGTTGTGGGTTCCAATAACCGCATGGCCCATGCCGCCTCTCTGGCCGTCGCCGAATCCCCTGGGCGAGAATTCAACCCGCTGTTTTTGTGTGGCGGAGTTGGACTTGGCAAAACCCACCTGATGCAAGCGATCGGTCACTATCGCCTGGAAATTTGCCCATCGTCACGGGTGTTTTATGTCTCTGCTGAGCAGTTCACCAATGACCTGATTACGGCCATCCGGCGGGACAGTATGCAAACCTTTCGCGAACATTACCGGGCTGCGGATGTTTTGTTAGTCGATGACATTCAGTTCATCGAAGGCAAGGAATATACCCAGGAAGAGTTTTTCCATACGTTTAATACCCTCCACGAAGCTGGGAAACAGGTTGTTCTAGCGAGCGATCGCCCCCCCAATCAAATTCCTCGGTTACAAGAACGGTTGTGTTCACGCTTTTCGATGGGGCTTATTGCCGATATCCAGACCCCCGACCTGGAAACCCGGATGGCAATTTTGCAGAAAAAAGCCGAATACGAAAACATTCGGTTGCCCCGCGAGGTCATTGAGTACATCGCTTCTAGCTACACCTCCAACATTCGGGAACTCGAAGGAGCGCTCATCCGAGCTGTGGCCTACATTTCCATTGCGGGCCTCCCGATGACCGTGGAAAACATTGCGCCGGTGCTCAATCCCCCTGTGGAACAAGTCGAAGCCTCGCCCGCAGACGTGCTGAAGGTGATTACCGAAGAATTTAATGTGCCCCTGGAAGACCTGAAAGGCAGCTCTCGGCGGCGCGAAGTCAGCACGGCACGGCAAATTGGCATGTATTTGATGCGGCAACATACCGACCTGAGTTTGCCCAAAATTGGCGAGGTGTTTGGCGGGAAAGACCATACAACGGTGATGTATGGTTGCGACAAAATTGCCCAACTCAAAGAGAATGATCCGTCGATGGCTCAAACCCTGCGACAACTGAGCGATCGCATCAACCAGGCTAGCCAGGAACGGGCTCAAAGCTAGGCGAGTCTGTCTGCTGACAACTGCATCTTTAAGCGACTTCAGGAATGGTTCTTGCCGTTCCTGTTTTGCTATGTCGCGATTTTGGCGCAAGCCACTGGGTCAACTCAGGCACACTGGGTCGGCTCAATTGACTTGTTTAAACCCAGCCAATCCTCAACCCAGCTAATCTCAACTCAACCAATCCACCCTTAACGCTGGAGCGATCGCCCGGTTGAGCAAGGCATCCAGGGGCGATCGCCGAGGGGATCAGAACGAATCTACCATCGATCACATTTACTTATTGTCGTCCATTGCCGCTTTTCCCCAGGTTTCCCACCGAATTCCCCAGGTCTACGGATTTAAACAGCCTGTGGAGATCGTCCGTACTC
Source organism: uncultured bacterium (assembly GCA_964475335.1). Lineage (GTDB taxonomy): Bacteria > Cyanobacteriota > Cyanobacteriia > Leptolyngbyales > Leptolyngbyaceae > CAYYWG01. The sequence goes on along the minus strand of CAYYWG010000016.1, from coordinate 3,886 downwards.
GATCATTTGAGACTCGTGAGTCTGTCAATTTTTGCGTTTAAATCAGGTTACAGACTTTAAATCCGCGATCGCCCTGTGGAAAACTAGGTATTTTACTGGGGAAAACTCGGTGGAAAATCAGTGCATAACGATCAAGCGATCGTGGAAAGGTGGAATGAGTATAAATGCGCTGTGGAAAGTCCCCAAATTTTTCCCCAACTTTTCCACAAGTGTAGATCGGCTCTGATCACTCCTATGGTGCGATCGTAGGATCTTTTCCCCAGTTTCCACAATCCCTACTACTGCTCTTTTAAATAAGTTTTTCTTAACTAACGGATCGATCGCACAGACACAAAAATCGCTGAAAGCCTTTCTGGTGGATCGTTTTAGGCAACAGTGGTAGGATCTCGTGGCAATGAATTTTGATCGCCCCCATGAAACTGGTCTGCGCCCAAACTCAACTCAGTTCCAACCTTTCTCTGGTTAGTCGAGCCGTGGCGACCCGCCCTTCGCACCCGGTTTTAGCCAATGTGCTCGTCAATGCCGATGAAGCCACCCAAACCGTGACTATCAGTGCGTTTGATCTGAGTCTAGGCATCCAAACCAGTTTGCCCGCTGCCGTTGATCTGGGGGGCCGTTTAACCCTGCCCGCACGGCTGTTTACCGACATCATTTCTCGCTTGCCCGATGGCGATATCACCCTGGAAGTGGCCGAAGACGACAGTGAAGATAACAGCCACTTGATCACCATTACCTGCGCTTCTGGGCATTATCAGGTTCGTGGCATGAGTGCTGATGAGTTTCCGGCATTGCCCGTTGTGGAAGAAGGAGAAATGCGAGATCTGCCCGCGATCGCTCTCATGGAAGGGTTGCGGGGGTCGCTCTTTTCCGCCAGTGGCGATGAAACCAAGCAAGTCTTGACCGGGGTGCATTTGACCATGAGTCCGGCGGGCCTGGAATTTGCGGCTACCGATGGGCATCGCCTTGCGGTTGTAGAAACCGTTACCCCAGAAGCCGAAGCTGGGAGTGCTGACGAGCAAGCCGGATTGGATGTGACCATTCCGGCAAAGGCATTGCAGGAGTTGATCAAATTACTGGATCGCCAAGCCGAAAGCGAAGTAGCTGTGAAGTTTGATCGCACCCAGGCTGTCTTTGAATGGAGCGACCAACGCCTCACCACGCGCCTCCTCGAAGGGCAATACCCCAACTATCGCCAATTGGTGCCCCGACAATTTACCTATCAGGCCACGGTCGAACGGCGATCGCTGCTGTCGGCAATGGAGCGAATTTCCATCCTGGCTGACCAAAAAAACAATATTGTGAAACTGACCCTCCACCGGGCGGAAGGCAACATTGCGCTCTCAGTCGATGCGCCCGATGTGGGCAGCGGTGAAGAAACCGTCCCTGCCCAAATTAGTGGTGATGAAGACTTGGTGATTGCCTTTAACGTTCGGTATTTGCTGGATGGCCTGAAATCTTTTTCCACTAGCGAAGTGCAATTGCAGTTCAACACGGCCACCAGTCCCGCCATCCTCACCCCCATCAGCGGCCCCAAAATTACCTATTTGGTCATGCCAGTGCAAGTGCGCTCTTAACATGCTCCCGTTTGCGATCGCGCTACCCATCAACCAACAAATAAGTAGAGATAGTAAAAGGCCTTTACCACCATTGGCGGGGTGGTGTTGGTTGGGTCGGTAATGGTGGTGCTGTCTCAGTCGGGGGATTGTTAGAACCGGCGGGCGGTGGATTAAAGGTCTGGGGTGATGGCGCTGGGCCAGGAGTAGAAGTCTGTCTTTCCCGCGCTTGGCTGACGAGAAAAAAGCTGAGAAACAACGCCGCGATCGCCGCTAAAATTAACCACGGTAAACGGCTCCCATTGCTTTTTGGGGCTGGCGGAATGGTTTCTGGTTTTTTCTTCAACGCATCGATTTGCCCCGGAGTAAACCCATACCCCTCACCACAGCATTGACCCATAGAATTCACACCTGAAAATTTGCTAATCAAACCAGTCTGGCATCAGAGGGAATCTGGCACCAAAGAGTAACGGAAGCAAGCCAACGATCAGGGAACAGATCCAACTTGAAGCCCCTAACGTTTAACTTTTAAAACAAGTGTAGCGCCTGACAGGAAGACAGGGCTTTATAAGTCTAGCGCTGATGATCCTGAAGCCGCAGCCCCAGCGATCGCGCACCATTGTGCAAGCAGCGATTCCCCTGCCAGCCAATAGTTGCAGAAGAAAATTCAAGGTTTGGTGAAAGGGTTGCAGCCTTTGCTCGACCTCCAAACGTGATGTTCAACTGCTGCGGAATCAGGATCGGCCAGTGGGGTTGGGCAGGTCTTGTTCAACCTGGGCAAGGTTAGCTGGATTCCCCTCATCTCCCTGGCCACAGGAAGCCCGGAAGCGAGATTTTTACAGCCCCGTATCGACAGGGTTCGAGAGGATTGTAGTGATGCTCTATAACGCTACGCTGAGTGTTCCTTCGTCTGGATGGAAATGGTTGCGATGGTAAGTCAGTCTTTACTCCACGGTCAGTTTAAGTTAGGCCCAGTTGTGCGGTTGGGTTTCGGTGCGATGGTGTTCATGATTTTGGGCGTGGGTATTTCCTCAAAGTTGTCAATGGTGCGTGTTGTTGATACATCCCATTGGGTCAAACATACGTTTCAGGTCATTGGTGATCTGCGATTGTTGGAGAAATATCTGGTTGACGCGGAGACTGGTCAACGGGGATTTTTATTTACCGGAAATGAGCAGTTTTTAACGCCGTATAACCAGGCTTTGGTCAATCTTAAAAAGCATTTTGTTCAGCTCAAAGTGTTGACTCAGGATAATCCAACCCAGCAGCGGCGACTGGGGCAAATGCATGGATTGATTGATCAAAAGGTGGCTGAGTTAAAGCAAACGATTGCTCTCAAGCAACGGCGACAAGAACAACAAGTTCGGGTGTTGGTGTTGTCGGGGAAGGGGCAACGGCTGATGGATGAAATTCGGGTGCTGTTGAGTGAAATGCAAGCGACGGAGGAAAACTTGCTGCAAATGCGCGATCGCGAGGCTGAACAGGCAACCCAACTGGGCTATTGGATCGCCCTGGGAGGCACGCTTGTGGCGATTGGGACGGGCACTGTGCTGTTGCTGGTGATTGCACGGCAGATCATTCAACCCATTCACGCGGTGGCGGCCTCTCTGGCAGATTCCGCGTCGGATATGACGAGCACTGTGCAGGATCAACAAGCGATCGCCCAGCAACAGGCTGCCGCTGTGCAAGAAACGAGCACCACAATGGATGAGCTGAAAGCCTCTTCGTTGCAATCGTCGGAGCATGCTGATATTTCGGCGGCGGCGGCTAAACAGGTGATGACCCTGGCGAATGCGGGAACCCAGGTGGTCAACCATACCTTGTCTGACATGGAAGTTGTGTGCCAGAAGGTGGAGGCGATCGCGGTGCAAATTCGGCTGTTGAACGAGCAAGCACAACAAATTGCTGGCATCACAGATATTGTGAGTGATTTGGCCAATCAGACTAATATGCTGTCCCTGAATGCAGCCGTTGAAGCTGTGAGAGCGGGCGAAAATGGCCGGGGGTTTTCGGTGGTGGCTGGGGAAATTCGGAAACTGGCGGATCAAAGCCGTGGGTCCGCAGCTCAAATTAAAGATCTGATTAAGCGGATTCAGGTCACGGTGACGGGCGCAGTGGAAACAGCAGCGGATGGTCGGCTGACGGTGGAACAGGGCGCAAAAATGGTGCAAGAAACGGCGACAACGTTTATGCGAGTGGTGGAGGCGGTGGACAACGTGGCGAATAGTAGTGAACAGATTTCGTTGAATGCCAAACAGCAAGTAGATGCGATTCAGCAGGTAAGTAGGTGGCTGCAATTAAATGTAAGATGTTACGAACTCCTCTAGCAAATT